>JAJDED010000040.1 GCA_029259915.1 Planctomycetota bacterium
GGCTGGAAACTCGATCGTGGAACTGTTAGCTTCGCACATGGTGGCGTGCTCCTGGGGTTGAGGTCTTGAATAAACCAAATCAAACCCAAGTACGCCGCCTTTTTCAACCTAACTCATCCACAGAATTCTGTTATATCTCTCCACTGCTGGGCAAGCCAGACAGTGCCACCCGGATCTTATCAGATAGTCGTTCAATGTGGTGTGTGATCTGCAGCTCCGACGAAGAAGTCGGCTGGTAGGGCCGTTAGCTTTGGTAGTAATTCATTCTCCAATTGACCTTCAGCAGCATACCAGCTTGCACTCGACCAAACCCAGTCGGTCACTCGTTCGCACAGTCCACGTCGTACCGGGTTCATATGCAGGTAGTTAATTGCTGCCTGCACGGACTTCTCATGCATTAGATTTCGGTCGTAGCCAGGGCCCTCTTGCCAGAAGCGAAACGACGTTACCCCCGGACGTTGCCTGATGGTAAGTTTCTCAAGCAACGGGCTTTTGGACTGAAGAAGCAACTGCTTGATGCGATAAGAGAACGGTCTCTTCACAGCTCGCAATAGGTGGCTAACTTGTGCTTCGGGAGTCAGTGGATATACGAGAAGGTGGGCGTGCTCGGGCATCAATACAAATGCCGATAAGGCCCAATGTTGGCCGATGCATGCTCGCTGGATTGAGTCGCTAAGCATTGCTCGCCACCGATCGTTGGTGAGCAACGGCAACTGTTGGTAGCAAGAGAACGTCAACTCGTGGCAATGGCCTGGATCGTGGTGATGTTTGACTCGTTTTTGATTTAGAGGAGAGCTGGCCATAACAGTGGCTTAGTTTACTCCTCCGCTGCACTGCTGGGCAAGCCAGGCAGTGCCACCCGGTGAGGTAATCAAACATGCCATCCAGAAAAACTCCCAGTAAAGGGTGCCACTGTCCGGCTCGTCCGGCAGTGCGAAGTGGGTACCAGGATCCACTGCTGGGCAAGCCAGGCAGTGCCACCCGAAAATTTAGCCAGACAATGCTACTCGATCCACCACTGATCGGAGATGGGCGAGATCCCGTCGCGGACATTGCCTACTGTGCTGACTTCTTCAATCCGGTCGGCGATTTGCCAGGGCAACATTTGTACGCCGCCTGAAGCGCTGATGGTGAAATTGCCGTGGCGTTCGATGAAGCTTACTTGCGAGGCCACTTGCTTGGGTGCGTGAAAAACGGATGGCGATGCTTCGTTCATCAACGTGGGCAGTTCACAGCCTGCACGGACCATGAGTTGTTCTTTGTCGATCAGTGCGGCGATCACCGCCAAGTCCATCACGTTGCGCAGTTGGCCGAAGGTGGAATCGTGATCGGCTAGTTCTGAGTATTGCTCGGTAAACAATTGGGCCCAGCGTTGTGCAGCCTTGCTAGCTTTTCCGCTTTGCTGGCGTTTGCCCGATGCATCGAAATGGTCCTGCTCAGTCAAGCATTTCACGCCGGGGCCCCGCAGTTCCCAGGCCAGCCCTTCGGCATCGCGAGCCAGCGGATCGTAATTCGGCGCCATCCACCAACGTGGGGTGGTCGAGCTTTTTCCACGGCTGCCTTTTATTAAATGCAGGAAGCTAGGAAGGTTGCTGACCGGGGCCGGTTCGAAATTCATGGCCAGCCGTTTCATGCGAAAGTCGGCGGCTACCATCACGCGGGCAAAATGACTGGTCTCGGGCACGCCAGCAACGGAAACGACTTGGGGTCCCAAGGCTTCTTCCAAGCGACGCATCGTGGTTTGCGGGTTGCCAATCGTTCGTAATGTGCTGACCACCGACTGCAAACGTTGCATTCCCTCGGCAGTGGGATCGATCGAACAGGAAATCGGTTCCAGGCGGGAAGCTTCGCTGGAGCGCATGGCAACGATGAGATCGTCCAGCAACAGAACCGGTCGTCCCGTCGTAGCACCTACCACGTTGCCCAAGCTATCCATCCGCCATCCCTCGGCAGGGCCAGCCAGAACGACGTCATTTTGTTCCGGGTAAACCAACACGAACTGTACGCGCTGCAAGCCGGCGAGATACCTTACGGCTTCGGGAATCGGTTTTCCCTCGGCCAGGCATTCGGCGAGCGTTGCTTCCAACTGCTTCAGCGAAACACCGCGCAGCTCCGTGAATTTTTGCAATTCTTCTGGAGCGTCGACCTGCGCATTGCGGCGAACTTCGGCAAGCGCTTGCTCGTCTTCGACGCTGGGCACCGAGACAACCCCATCGGCATCAATCGCCACACCACCCACGGCGCGCTGAACCACCTGTGCATCCGCTTGTCGCGGCGAACAGATTGCGGTAAGAACGATTGCGATAGAAAAACACGTTAGAAATGTACGCAACACTACCGGTTTCATCTGTTTCTTCTCCTTGATATCGCCAGCTTTCCCAATGAGGAAAGTCACGGCGAAGTGCCTCATTTCCGACGTGCGAGCAGGATTCGCCCAAACCACGCACGAGCCCGGTTCGTAATTCACAGGTGAAAGACCTGGGAGCGTCTTTATGGAACATTTCCCAGCTCCCTCCAGATTAGTTGCTAACCCCTTGATATTCAACAGTTTTTGCCCTCTTCTTGCGTTTCCCGGAAGGGGCAGCGGTCTGTGAAATACTTCTCAATGGGGCAAATCACTGGTCTCATTCACGAGAATTTGAGCTGGATGCCCGTGATGAGGCGTAAGTTGCGATTCTCTCGAAGGTTGGGGCCCGGTGGGTTGAAGGTGCCCCCCCCTGGCGAATATGGTGGAGGTGATGCTCTTCCGAGGCTCTTCCGAGACGTTTTTCCGGCCAGGCTTAGCATAGAATAGATTCGGGGCCATGAACGCTGGTACGGGGCGATTTTTTGGCCGCACCCGATCGAGGTGCGCCAAGCCGACCGAGAAGTTATGAACGCATATCTGATTATCCGTGAAGGCTCGAAATGGGCCGATGTTGTCCGGCTGGTGCCGGGGGAGTCGGCTACGTTGGGGCGAGCGCCGACCAACACAATCGTCGTGAAAGACGAGCGGTGCAGTCGCAATCACGCAGAAGTGTTCCACACCCAGGGAGAGTGGAAGTTGCGCGACTTAGAAAGTCGCAATGGTACGCTGGTGAGCGGTTCGCAATTGGCCGCCGACCACACGCTAGAGCCGGGCGATATTATCCAAATTGGAAATTCTCATCTGGCGTTTGTCCATGATTTAGCGCAGGCCTTTCCCGACACAGGCTCGCTGTTGCGTTCATCGAAGGCGGTGGGCTCCGACGCTAACGGTGAGTCGGAGGAAACTGAGGATGCCGAGAGCATTTTTGATTCTTTTGAGCCGACCACCATTACGCACCGCAAGGGCCAGAGTCGGTTTCTCGATTCCCCGGTCCTAGACGACACGGACGAAGCGTTTCCGAAAGTAGGTCGGGCTGCGGCGCAATTGTGCCGCTTGGCATTCGACTTGGCCAAATCGACCGACGTGGTTTCGTTGGCGAACATGGCTTTGAATGGTTTGTTTGAGGGGACGCAGGTCGACTCGGGCGCGATCCTACTTCGTCAGCGCGATTCCGCTGGAAATCGAAGCAGCGAGGAATTGGAAGTTGTCGCTTCGCGAAGTGACTGCGAACATGCCTATCACCGAGTTTCCAAATTCTTGGCTTCGACCGTGCTGAGAGAGGGCCAAGCGGTGATGGCCCGCAATGTGATGGACGACAGCAACCTGGGCAATCGCGATAGTCGCGGTGAGATTTTGGCGACCAGCGTCATTTGCGCCCCAGTCAGGATGGAAGGCCAGAATCTTGGAATCGTGCATCTCTACACGACCGACGTCGAGCGAACCACGGATCCGGAGGATCTAGAATTCACGTTGGCGGTAGCTGATACGGTGGGAGTTGCAATCGAAAATCTCAACAAACGTCAGGTGTTGGCTGAAGACCTGAACCAGATGCGCTCGGAAAACGTGCATCTCCGCGAGCAGTTAGGCGTGCAAAGTGAGATTATTGGTTCCAGTGAAGTGATGATGCAAGTGAATCAGCAGATTGGGCGCGCCGCCCCGAGTCGGGCCACGGTGTTGATCCGTGGCGAAAGTGGCGTCGGAAAAGAACTGGTTGCACGGGCGGTCCATTTTTCAGGTCCTCGCAACTCGGGACCGTTCGTCTGTTTGAACTGCGCCGCGTTGTCGGAAACTTTGTTGGAAAGCGAACTGTTTGGGCACGAAAAGGGGTCTTTTACCGGTGCGACAGAACGTAAGATCGGAAAGTTCGAACAAGCCGATGGCGGTACACTCATGCTCGATGAAATTGGCGAGATGAGCCCCACCGTTCAGGCCAAGTTTTTGCGAGTGCTCGAAGGTCATCCGTTTGAGCGCGTCGGGGGCAGTCAGCAACTGAAAGTCGATGTTCGCGTGATCGCCGCGACCAACCGTGACTTGGAAAAAGACGTAGCCGAGGGCAAATTTCGTCGCGATCTTTATTTCCGCCTTCACGTTCTGGAAATTGTAGTTCCCGGTTTACGCAAGCGTCCCGAGGATATCCCGGAATTGGCCGAGTTCTTTCTCCGCAAGTTCAATGATGAAACGGGCCGAAAGCTCCAAGGTTTCACGCCTCGTGCGATGGAGGAATTGCTCCGTTACCGTTGGCCAGGCAACGTGCGTGAGATGAAAAATGTGATTGAGCGCGCCGTTGTGTTGGCTCGCGGCGAGTATGTCGATCACGAAGATCTAGTTCTTTCCGCGCTAAAAACGGCGGGAGATACGGAGTCAGGGAGTCAACTCTCCTCGACGGGGGCAGGTTACGAGCCCACTTCGCTTGCGGAAATCGAGCGCGAGCATATCCTGCGTACCCTCAATGCCACGCGATGGAACAAAAGCCGGGCGGCTAGCATCCTCGGTATTGAACGTTCGACTCTCGATCGCAAGATCCGGCGTTACGAACTGGCCGCGGAAAAACCGCGCGTTCTCTGAATGCCGGGTGTGTATCGCTCCACTCGTTTCTACGTGCGATTGTACTGATTGCGAGGAAAGTACGCGTTGGGCTAGGGGCTTTTTCACCGGATATCCACATATTCTTGAATCGCAGATGGGCCGATAACTAATAGTTTTCAAGTGTCCACATTCTGAGACTCGCTACCGAAAAGGATAGATAAACATGGCCACAGTTGCTCAACAAAGTTCGATCGGATGTCTGGATGTCAACCAGCAATTGCTAGATTCCATTACGGACTCAGTACAAAGCGCGATGGACATGTGCGGCGTGAAAGTCCGTTGCGTGGGCGTATCGACGATGCCAGCTCAAGAATCAGGCATTCTCACAGGCATGATTGGCGTGCATGGCAAGGTTTCGGGGTTTGTCACACTCAATATGTCCAAGCGCTTTGCCATTCATGCTATCGAAGGTCTGCTGAACGAGAAATTTGGCGAGCTGACTCCGCAAATTGTTGACGGTGCGGGCGAGTTGACCAACATCGTTGTCGGCGGTATCAAAGCGGCGTTGGCTAGCTCCGAGTGGGCTTTTTCGCACATCACAGTTCCCTCCGTGATTGTGGGGCAGAATTTCTCAGTTGCCTATGCACGGGGATTGACGTTCTTGACGGTTCTCTTCGAGCACGACGACAATTATTCGATTCTCATGGAAGACCGAATGTTGAACGTCAGTGTGTCGCTGCTGAAACCGTAATCGTTAATCTTCGTCGGCTGCACGCAACCAGGGAGTGATTGTGGGTTCGTAGCCACAAAGCTCTTCGTCATTGAAATAAAGAGCGATTTCTCGCTCGGCCGCTTCGGGGCCATCCGAGCCGTGTACCAGATTCATTTGTCGGCTGGAACTGAAGTCTCCCCGAATAGTGCCTGCGGAAGCCTTCAAACCGCTGGTGGCGCCTAGCATGTCGCGTACGACTTGTATAGCCTCCAAGCCCTCGACAACCGCAGCCACAACAGGACCGCCGGTGATGAAACCTTCGAGCGTGGGATACCAGGCTTTCTCCACATGCTCGGCATAATGCTGTTTGGCCAAATCGGGGGTGATTTGCAGCATTTTCATCGCGACAAAATTGAGCCCCTTTTGCTCGAACCGGGAGATCACCTGGCCCATCAAACGTCGTTGAACACAGTCGGGCTTGAGCAGAATAAAAGATCGTTGCATGGCAGTAGTGGTTCTGGCGGGAGTTGGTGAATCGGCGGGGACACTCCCCGTCTAAAGGGTTCATAGCGAACCGCGAATTGTAGGTGATTTTTCCTCGTTCCTCAAGCGGCCTCTGGCGAAGAGCATCGCTTCCAGGTACCTTTGCCTCTCATGGCAATTTTAGGAGCTCACATGTCGATGGCGGGCGGCTACTACAAGGCCGTCGAAGCTGCCGCGAAGGCGGGATGCGATTGCGTCCAGTTGTTCACCAAAAACAACAACCAATGGCGGGCCAAGCCGATTGAAGAGGCCGATGTCGCACGGTTTCGCGCGGCGCTGGCGGAGCATGGGATCAAGCATACGGTTTCTCATGACTCGTATCTCATCAACATGGCCAGTCCCAACGATGCGTTGTGGAAGAAGTCGGTTGATGCCTTTGTGGTTGAATTGCTTCGAGCGGGGCAGTTGGGCATTCCTTATGTGGTAGCCCATCCGGGGGCGTATACCACCAGCACAGAGTCGCGCGGTCTGAAGCGGATTATTAAAGCGCTCAACGAGGTGCATCGTCAAACCAAAGGCTGTACGGCACAATGCCTGTTGGAGACGACTGCGGGACAGGGAACCAACCTGGGTTGGAAGTTCGAACATTTAGCCACCTTGCTCGACGGGGTTCGCAATCCTGATCTTTTGGGCGTTTGCTTTGATACGTGCCATGTGTTTGCCGCCGGCTATGCCATGGAACCCGAAAAAAATTACAAGGCGACGATGCGCGACTTCAACAAAACCGTGGGTGTCCAGCAGATCAAAGCTTTTCACATGAACGACAGCAAAGCCAAATTTGGCGCTCGGGTGGATCGGCATGCAGGAATCGGCAAAGGTGAAATGGGCCTCGAGCCGTTCCGTTTTTTGTTGAATGACCGACGTTTTCGCAAGGTTCCTATGTTGCTAGAGACGCCTAAAGGGGAGTTCAAAGGCAAAGATTTGGATGTAATCAATTTGACCACGCTGCGAAAATTGATTGCTGCGTAAACTGTTCCGCACGGTAAAATGCGGGATGTCGCGAGTACCATTTCTTGCTTTGTTTCGGGGGTAACTGCATGACCAGTTTTACGCTCTGCAAGCACATCAATGCCACTCCGAAGGAAGTGTTTTCCGTGGCAAGTGATTTTAAGAACGCTGCCACAAACTTTAGTGGGATCGAGCGACTAGAAGTTCTTACGAACGGACCGATTGGTTGCGGGACTCGCTTTCGAGAAACGCGGGTGATGTTTGGCAGAGAGTCGACCGAGGAGTTAGAGATCACCGCGTTTGATATTCCGCATAACTACGCTATTGAGTGCGACTCGTGTGGATGCCACCTCTTGGCGAAATACCAATTTATTCCTGACATTGCCGGTACACATGTTCGCGTGACCTTCGACTCGAGCCCGGTTACTATTTTTGCCAAACTGATGTCGCCTTTGGCGATATTGATGTCCGGTCCGATGAAGAAGATGATTGACAAAGACCTGGATGATCTCAAAACAACTGCCGAACAGATTGCGGAGCATGTTTCGTAAAGGTGGAGGGTGGAAGGGGGAAGGCGGAAGCTTTTTGACACGAAACGATTACTTTGGGATTTCTCGGCCGTGGGGGTCTTGGCCGGTGGTTGAGAGCTCGGACTCCAATTCTTGTTGCAGACGTTGGTCGATGTAGTGTTCCACGCGATGGGCCGGTTGGTGGACGTGGTCGAGCGGCATGCCCAAGTGCTCCACGAGGAAGGTTTCCCACAATCGATGGGAACGTACCAAGGCACGGGCGGCGTCGCGACCGGCGTCGGTGAGGGTGAGTCGCTCCGGGCTTCTTTGGATTTGGCCCATGCGAGCGAGTCCCCTTAGCGCCCAGCGCGCCTGCCAGCCGCCACCGATCGCCTGTTGGGCTTGTTCTGGCGAAATAGGTTTATCGCTGGCGAGTTCTTCCACACGGTAAAGCATTGCCAACAGATCTTCGCGCAACACGCGCAGTGACACCTGCATGTTTTTCATCACTGCGCTCACGATGCCATGCCGAGGCGACAAGAATACGGCCAGCGCATAAATCCCGCCGGCAACCACGGTCATCATGCCGGCAAGGTTCGTGTCGAACCACACTCCAGCCGCATAACCCAATAGCGCACTGGCGGCGCCAATTGCTACGGACAGTGCGATCATGATTCCCAGCCTATCGCACAACAGATGGGCGGTCGCCGCGGGGACGATTAGCATTGCAACAACAAGAATCGAACCCACCGCTTCGAACGAGGCCACCGTGGTCACGGCGACCATCACCATCAGCAAGTAGTGCATGGCCGTGGCCGAGAATCCCATGGTCGACGCCAGGCTGGGGTCGAACGAGCTGACTTTGAGTTCTTTCCAGAAGAGAACCAAAATTACCAGATTGATTCCCAGAACCACAAGCGTAGTAAACAGCGGCCGCGGCAAGCCGGCCACCGGCTCGGCGAAGGGGACTAATTCAAGCGATCCCTCGTAAACGCAAGCGATGTCGAAGTGCAGCCCCGAGACATATTTTTTTACTAGCACCACACCCAAAGCAAACAGCGACGTAAAAACAACGCCCATGCTGGCGTCGCTGGGAACGCGGGCGTACTGGTGAAGCGATTGCGTGAGAAAGGTTGTCACAATTCCCACGGCAGCGGCCCCTACGAACAGGGGCAGGATGCTCATCGAACCGGAAAACAAGAATGCCAACACCAACCCTGGCAGCACGGCATGCGATATGGCATCGCCCATCAGGCTCATCCGACGCAGCACGAGAAAACAACCGACGACGGCGCAAGCCGCGTTGGTGGCTATCCCGGTAAGAACAATCCAACCGCCCACAGAAATCTCTGGGAGTAGGGCAAACAGGATTGTTTCTGCAAAGATCGTCGGCATAGAAGTTGTTTAAGTGTTGTCGGTGCCAATCTCGTGGGGCGACTTGGGGACTTCGGAGATAATTAGAGGCAAACGGCCTTCGTCGGCCAGTTGTTGTTGCAATTGCAAGAGTAAGGACTCGGGAAGCAGATGTTCCACTTCGTCGGCATCGCGATCGACATGGTCGGCGGCGATATCTGCGTGTTGCATGAGATACAGTTCCCAAAGGCGATGTGTTTTGGTGAGCTCAGCCGCGTGACGCAGTCCGACGGGAGTGAGCTGGATGGTTTGGTCAGTTCGCTTTATCCAATTTGAATCGACAGCAATATCGAGCAAACGCTCGAGCGTTCTCGGTTTCCAATAGCGATCGGCAACGATTTGCTCCAGGTGCAATTCGGCAAGCTCGGGAAGCTGCGATTCCCCTAATTCGTACAACGAACGCAGTAGATGCTCTCTGGCAATTCGCCGACGCAAGCGAAATTCGGTCATCAGCCGCGAGACCATTCCTCTTTGAGGTGCGAACAGCAGTGAAAAAAGAAATATCGCTGCCCCGGTGAGTACGATGGATGCTCCGGCGGGATAATTCCGGCCCAGTTGGGTTCCTAACAGGCCGGCAGCGATACCGAATCCGCCCGCTAACAGGAGCATGACGTGCAATCGGTTGGTCCAAAACCGGGCCGTCGCGGCGGGCAAAATAATCATCGCTGCCATAAGGATTACCCCAACAATCGGCAGTCCGACAATCGTCACCAAAGCCAGCGCCGCCATGATTGCCAAGTCGAGCAAAAGCGTGGGCCAACCCTGCGACTGCGCGAAGTCGGTGTCGAAACAGACCAACTGAAATTCTTTGAAAAAAAGCGCTACGGTCATCAGCACCACAAAAGCCACGCCGGCCAGCAGGTACAGGTCGCCGGTGAGCATGTTACCCGGTTCGCCGAACAGATATCCGTTGAGGCCTGCCTTGTTGCCGCCGACGCCTGGTTTTTGAATAACGGAGAGCAACACTACGCCTGCGCCAAAAAACGTGCTGAGTACGATCCCAATCGCGGCGTCTTCTTTGGTGCGCGTCCAACGGACGATTCCCGTTACTGCGGCAACGGCTAACAATCCTGTTGCCAAAGCTCCCAACGAAAGTCCCAGCAGATTGCGAGTTCCCAGCAACAGAAATGCGAGGCAGACTCCAGGCAAAGCGGCGTGGGCAAGCATGTCGCCCACAAGCGATCGACCGCGTAGCACCGCAAAGCTGCCGATCACGCCCGACATGCCGCCCAGCAAGGCGGTGCCGATCATGATCTTTTCGCTCAATGCCAGTCCGGTCATCACTGCGACTCCCGAATGCGCATCGCTTCTGCCGCTTCGTCGAGCAGCGTCAGCCGACCGCCATAGGTTTTTTGGAGATTTTCCTGAGTAAAAGTCGATTCGACTGGCCCGCAGGCGATCAATCGCATGTTGAGCAGAATCACATAATCGAAGTATTCTCGCACCGTTTGCAAATCGTGGTGCACGACTAAAACGGTTTTGCCAGTCGAGCGCAGTGTATGGAGCAATTCGACGATAGCTGTTTCGGTTGCGGCATCGACTCCTGCAAAGGGCTCGTCCAGAAAGTAAAGCCGCGCTGCTTGAGCGAGTGCCCGAGCAAGAAACACTCGTTGCTGTTGTCCGCCGGAAAGCTGACGGATTTGTCGATTGGCAAGCGGTGCCATGTCGACCTGTTGGAGACAACGGTCGGCGATTTCGCGTTCGACTCTCCCAGGTCGTCGGAACCAACCCAACTGTCCGTAGGTGCCCATCAACACCACATCGCGCACCGTTACCGGAAAATCCCAGTCAACTGATTCGCGTTGCGGCACGTATCCAACAATTTGGCGCTGCTGGTTGTAGCTTTGGCCGTAGATTTCTACTTTACCGCTGGCCAAGGGGACAAGCCCCAAGGCGGCTTTGATGAGGGTCGTTTTTCCCGCGCCGTTGGGACCCACAATGCCGACCAATTTGCCTTCGGGTATTTGTAGATCGATGTCCCACAACACCGGTCGACGGTGATAGGCAACCGTCATGTCGTGAATTTCGAAGGCGGTGGTTCCCATAAGATCAGCCAAAAGAAATATCAATGCATAAAAAACATCTCTAGAGTTGATCAGTCTACAACTCAAACTGTAAAGAAGAACCGCCAAGAGCGCCAAGGACGCCAAGAAATACAGGGAATTTGATTGTCAAAGCAAACGAACCGCCATCAAGAAGCGACTGAAAGCAAAGCCTTAAAGAATACTAAAAACAGTTCCTTGGCGCTCTTGGCGGTTTTCACTTCTATTTTACATACATGGGCTAGATTTATCTGGTTGTGTTCGACGCTTTTGTTACTCGACCGAGAGCGCCGTGACGATGGTTTGCACGTTGTGGCGGATCATCCCAGTATAAGTGCTTTGGTCTGTTTCCGCTGGTCCTAAAGCATCGGCATAAAGTTCGCCTCCCAGTTTGAGATCGTGTCCCGAGGCACGGCAAGGTTCGATCAGCGCTTCGACAGTCCGGTGGGAAACGGCCGATTCGACGAACACGGCAGGGATGTTTCGCTCGATTATCAGCTTCTGGATCTCTTCCTGATGGACGACATCTTTTTCTTCTTCCGTGCTGATCCCTTTCAGTCCGTAGACTTCCAGTCCGTACGCCTTGCCAAAGTAGCCGAAAGCGTCGTGGGCGGTGATTAGAATCCGGCGGTTTTCGGGAATCTTGGCGATCTCTGTTTGGCAAAACTCGTCGAGTTGTGTTAGCTCGACAATATAAACGGTGGCATTGATGGTGTACTGGTTTGCATTCGATGAATCGAACTTTGCCAAAAATTCGGCAACATCGCGCACACAATCGGCCCACAGCGCCACGTCGTGCCATACGTGGGGGTCGAACATGCCGGCAAATTCTGGGGGCTCGCGCAGACGCGAGTCGTTGCGAGTTTGTAATCCCTCCGTTACCGCGAAGGTTGCTTTGCGTCGGGCCATTTGCACAAACAGATCAGACATCCGTCCTTCGAGATGCAAGCCGTTGTAGAAGATCGCATCTGCCTCGGCTAATTTTCGCACGTCCGATGCGATAGGCCGATACAAATGCGGATCGACTCCGGGGCCCATGAGTTGTTCGACTTGCACGTGCTTGCCACCGATGCGTTTGACCATTTCAGCCACTTGGCCAATGGTGCAGACGATCTTCATGGGGTAATTTCCAGAGAACTGCTGTGACGAGCCGGAGGCGGGTGTGTGGCTGTGCGAATCAGCTTGCTCGCAGCCGCCGCAAATGAGGGTTACAAGCAACAGCGGGAAAAGGTAGTGAACGAAGGAAGTGCGCATCGAGAGCATTTACAACCTCAGCGGGGATGAACCGAGTTAAATGACCGGTAATAATTGAGACACTGTCTCATTAAATCTATGGTTTTTGCGGCGATCCTTAAAGGGGAAAAGGGGACAGAAACCGCAAAAAATCTGGGCACTAGAACCGTGGCAGCTGATTCGAGCTACGGACTAGCCGCAATCTTTCAGATCGCCGGAGCCTGCGATTTGTAAGATCGCGGCTAGTTTTTCATATAGATTGAGAATCGAGGGCCACCACGGCATTGTCATTACGATCGTATGGGTTCTCCAGCAAGCATGGTTGTGTCGATCGTCCGGGCTTGCGGCAGACTTAGAGATTTTCCTTGCGATGCTGGTGATTGTGGTATTCTTACTTGATAGTTGCATCGTGTATGAATCGTGTACTCGGGTGAACTCAAGATCAGGTTGAGAATGCAGTTCTTGAATCTCCATTATGTCAAACGATATCGCATGGAGTTCGACATGCGGCGTTGGCAATCGAGCGCGATCGATTTGCCAGTTGATTATCGCTTGGTTGCGTGGGATCGATCGCTGATTTCGGCACACGCGGAGGCAAAATATCAGAGCTTTCGTGGCGAGATCGACGCTGAGATATTTCCTTGTTTGGGAGAATACAGCGGCTGTTTGAACTTGATGACCGAGATCCAGGCGCGCGACGGCTTTGTTCCCGAGTCGACCTGGCTTGCTGAGTATGTGGGAGCCGGGGCCTCGAAACACGAGTACTGCGGCACGATCCAAGCAGTCCGAACGCAGCGAGGCAAAGCCAGCATCCAAAACATCGGCGTGGCTCCTCTGCACCGCGGGCGAGGGATTGGATCGGCTCTGATTTTGGCGGCGCTGCTAGGATTCGACTACACGGCGATTCCTAGAATCTGTTTGGAAGTGACTGCCGACAACGAAGGCGCGGTTCGCCTTTATCGACGATTGGGTTTTCGGACGGTTCGGACGCTTTACAAAGCGGTTGAACTTGCCGCGAGCGCTTCTGCCCGCTAGGCTGCTGGCATTGCTAATCAGCCTGTCGCTGAGGCTCTGGTAGTGCAAATCATTTGAATTTGTTGGTTTGCTCTGCTAAACCACAAGCGGCACGACTCGCCAAACGGAAACCCAGCCTGATGATATCTCCCAGCAAAGTTCAATCGCGCACCGCACGGTCTCACCGCCTTGAAAATGGCTTGGTGCTTGTTGGCGAACCGACCGAGGGAATGCAGTCCGCGGCACTAACGCTATTAGTACCTTGCGGCTACAGCGTTGACCCTGCCGGTCGTTTGGGAATGTCTTCACTCGTGTGCGACATGGTGCTACGTGGAGCGGGATCGCGAGATAGCCGGGCGCTGGTCAACGATCTTGAGAACCTTGGCGTTGAACGAGCGGAATCGGTGGGTTCTTCGCAAACCAGTTTTAGTGCCGCCACGATTGCGAGTAATTTGCACGAGGCTTTGTCGATCTATGCGGATATTGTCCAGCGGGCACATATTCCAGAAAACCAAATCGAGTCGGGTCGGCAAGTTTGTCTTCAAGAGCTTAGTGGGGTTGAAGACGAGCCTGCGCAACGGCTGATGATCGAACTGCGTCGGCGTGCTTATCCGGAACCATGGGGAAGACCCAGCCAGGGGACTTCTGAGGGAATTCTGTCGTGCGATGGCAGCGACGTTCGTAACCACTATTCCCAGCACTATCGACCTGACGGATGTATTCTTGGCATTGCCGGTTTGTTTGATTGGGACTCATTGGTCGAACAGGTCGAAGCACTCTTCGGCGATTGGAAGTCCGAGGGTGCCGGCTCGATTTCTGATTCTCCAATCGACGTTGGTTCATCGCATATCGAATATCAGTCGAACCAAAGCCACATCGGCATCGCGTTTCCCAGTGTGCCCTATCGGCATCCCGATTACTTGCGCGCCTGGACTGCGGTGGGCATACTGAGCGGCGGGATGAGTTCGCGTTTGTTTACCGAAGTACGCGAAAAACGGGGGTTGTGCTACACGGTGAGTGCTTCGCTACAGACCCAGCGGGAGCGCGCACGGGTACTTTGTTATGCAGGAACTACTGCCGAGCGGGCTCAGGAAACGCTGGACGTCACGTTTGCCGAGTTGGTGCGGCTTGAAAAAGGTGTCTCGCAAGCGGAACTCGATCGGCTCAAAGCCCGCATTAAGAGCGGATTAATCATGCAGCAAGAATCGACCAGCGCGAGAAGCGGTTCGATCGCTCGCGATTGGTTCCACCTGGAACGCGTGCGAACACTGGAGGAAGTGGGTGCCAAGGTCGATTCGCTGACTAGTACGGACATCAACGAGTATCTCGAGGAGAATCCTCCTGCCGATTTTACTTTTGCGACATTGGGGCCAACGCCGCTGCGCATGCCGACCAGTATTTCGTCGAACAAAGAGGAGTCGCCAGCAGATGGAATTTCGTAAACACACCTTGGAAAACGGACTGGAAATTGTTGCCGAGTGTAACGATGCTGCACATTCGTTGGGCGTCGGATTTTTCGTCCGCACGGGTGCCCGCGACGAAACGGACGAAGTTGCTGGTGTGAGCCATTTTTTGGAGCACATGCTGTTCAAAGGGACTCTCCGCCGCTCGGCAGACGACGTCAATCGCGAGTTTGACGAACTGGGAGCCCATTACAACGCGTTTACGAGTGAAGAAAACACCGTGTACTACGCTGCCGTCTTGCCGGAATATCAGGCGGCGTGTGTCGATTTGTTGGCCGACATTATGCGACCCAGCCTTCGTGACGAAGACTTCGAGATGGAGAAAAAGGTCATCCTCGAAGAGATTCAGATGTATGGCGATCAGCCACCTTATGGCATGGACGACAAGATCAAGGAGCTTCACTTTGGCAAGCATCCGCTTGCGCGCAGTGTGCTAGGGACTTGCGATACGGTGGGTGCTTTGAAAGTCGACCAGATGCGTAGCTATTTTCAATCTCGCTACAGCCCCGGGAATGTCGTGGTGGCGGCGGCGGGCCGCGTTGATTTCGACGCGCTGGTCGAACAAGTCTCCGAGGGCTGCGGAACGTGGTCTGCCTTGCCAACCAGCCGCGAACTTCCTCGGCCCGAGTCGGCACCGTCGTTTCGGCTGGTCCACCGCGAATCGACTACTCAGCAGTATCTCCTCCAGTTGGCCGATGCCCCAGCCGCGGAAGACGCGGATCGCTATGCGGCCAAACTTCTGGCGACGATGTTCGGCGACGATTCGGGCAGCCGGTTGTATTGGGAGTTGGTCGATCCAGGTTTGGTCGAAGCCGCGAGCTTGGGACACTACGATTACTCTGGGGCCGGGATGTTTTTTAGTTGGATCAGTAGTTCCCCGGAATCGGCCAAAGACATTTTTCAGCGTGTCGTCGAACTGCAGCAGCAGGCCGAGGAGAACGGCTTTACGCAAGAAGAATTGAGTCAGGCACAAAGCAAGGTGAAATCGCGAGTGGTATTGGGAAGCGAGCGCCCACGCAACCGACTATTTAATGTCGGTGGAAATTGGATGCAGCGTCAAGAATACCGCAGCGTGGCAGACGACGTAACGGCTGTCGAAGCGGTGACGCTCGACGACGTGTATCGTGTACTTTCGCAGTACCCTTTAACGCGCAGCACGACCGTTACGATCGGCCCGTTGGAACAATGGGGCTAGTGGAACGTTGACTTAGAACAGGCAGTGGCACCCGATAATTGAGCCTTCCGATACCGATCAAACTCGGGAGCGCAACTCGCGGGGGAGCGGAAACGAGACATTCTCTTCACGAATCGATCGGGATTCGATCGATGCCTGGAAGCGGTCGCGGAGAAAATCGATCACCGCATCGACGACTACTTCCGGGGCACTGGCGCCAGCGGTGACCAGGACGGTTTCGACTTCTTCGAACCAGGCGACATCGATATCTTGTGGGCCGTCGATCAAGTAAGCCGGGATGCCACGTTCCCTGGAGAGTTCTGCCAAGCGTTGGCTGTTGGAGCTGTTTTGGCTGCCCAGGACCAAAGTAAGATCGGCCTCAGCAGATAAATCGGAAACGGCTTCCTGACGATTTTGGGTTGCGTAGCAGATGTCTTCTTTCGGAGGAGACGCAATTTGCGGAAATCGTTGACGCAGCCGGCTGATAATACGGTTCGCGTCGTCAACGCTTAACGTCGTTTGCGTGAGATAAGCAACCCGCGTTTCGTCAGCTACTTCTAGCGTATCGACATCTTCGGGAGATTCCACCAAGACAATTGCCTCGGGCGCTTCGCCCATGGTGCCAATCACTTCGTCGTGCCCTTCGTGGCCGATGAGAAAAATCGTATAGCCTTCGTTGGCGTATTTGATTGCTTCGAGATGCACTTTGGTCACCAGCGGACACGTCGCGTCGATCGCCCTTAACTTGCGCTCACGAGCTATACTTCTCACCGCCGGGGATACGCCGTGGGCCGAGAACAAGAGCGTTGCCCCGGGGGGAACTTCGTTCAGGTCGTCGACAAACACGACACCCTGATCGCAAAACCGCTGGACCACATGCTTGTTGTGTACAATTTCGTGATAGACGTAGATTGGCGCAGGGAGCGACTGATGGGCCAATTCCAAGGCCTCGATTGCCATGTTCACCCCCGCGCAGAAGCCACGCGGGCTGGCCAACAGAACTCGCATTACAATGGTCCCTCGAAGTCATCTGCTCTGACGAGGCACCCATTTGCCCTCGCCAGAGCATGATAACCCTTGGATAGCCCTTGAGACAACTCGGGGAGTGTTACCTAGCGAGGTTTGTTAGGCAACGGCTTCCATGTCTTTCGGAAAAGTGGAATCAATCGGTGCTGCTGGGCGTCGTAGCGACGTTCCAAACGTTTGAGAGCCCGATTCATTTTCAGGCTGAATTCGAAGAGCGCGTGACCGTCGATGGTAACCGGGGGAAGATTCCTACCGGTGCCTGTCGGTACGTGAGGTTGGGGAGTTGCCATGTTGTGTGCCTCCTCGGGTCCATGGCTGGCGGTCCAAGAGACGAGAAATACGGGTGGGGACCGTTCACAGCCTTGCTTGCTTTATCATACGGAGGACACGTGAAGAAAGTTCGTGGTTCAACCCCGAAAATAGGAATCTTCTCACGAAAATATGGCAGTTCGCTGCTTGAAACCCAGCTGAATCATCCTCATGCGGCCAAAACAACTCTAATCACGTCCGGTAAGGACATTTGAAGTTATTCGGCAAGAATGAGGGCAGCTCGGATTCGTCGAGAGAGAGCCAGCATTTCGTCCTCGCTGAGATGCTCGTCTTGGTTACGATCGGCTCGGTCGAGAAGTTGGTCGAATCGATCGGCAAATTGCTCGGGAACCTCATCGAGTCCGATCTTGCCGTCGCCATTAGCGTCGAAGCGACGGAACAGAGTTTTGGCTTGCTGGGGGTCTGCCAACATGCGCCCTGGCCGTCTTGGGCCCTCCAACCGCTGTATCATCGCCCATTGCTTTTCTGGCAAGAGGGCGATTTCCAATTCCACATCGAGCTTCAACCGTTCGGCGGCCTTTTGCGCGAATTGAGTAAGCAGCGGTGACGCTTGAGTAAGAAGCTGGACGTTGATCTCGCGCTGTTCGTTGCTGCCAATCCGCTTTTCGATGCGATCGAAGAAGAAACGCAAATGGCTGGGGATTTCTTGCAGTTCGAGAATGCCGTCTGCATCGACATCCATCTGAACGACCAACAGCAGCAGGGCGTCCGCCCCTGGCAGACGGCTCCCCGGTTTTTCCAGCACAGGTTTTGCGGGGCGACTGTGCTGAAGTCCACGAGAAAATTCGGCAAGGCTGAGTTGGCCGTTGCCATCGGAATCCGCAGTGCGAACCAATCGGTCGAACAAGGGGGCATGCCCCGGAACGATTTCTTCCGCGGTGATCGATTGATCGGCATTCGTGTCCAACTGGCGAAAGATCCGCTCGGGATCGTTTTCAACTTCCACTTCTGCAAACGTGGACGCGACCAGCAGCAGAGGGCACCACAGAGCACAAGTTGTGAGGACGAGTAGTCGCATGGGCCGGTCCTTTGTGTTCTTGAGGGTTTAGCCGCGATCTTACAGATCGCTGGTTCCGGCGATCTGTAAGATCGCGGCTAATCGGAAAGTCCGAATTAACGGGCACCGCTATCTTACCAAACCACGCCCAGCAGCCGAAGTTTCGCACCGATGCCTGCAAAGCAGACGTTTTTGCCAGCATAACCGCTGTTGACGCGGAAAATAAACCCTTCTAATCTTGGCAACTCTGGGGGAGAACTGCAAATTCTCTTTCCAGATGGGGTGCTGGGTTTTCTTGAGAACCTGGCCCCTGTAGCGAGCGTATTCCCGAATAGCAGTGCGAATATCGCGAGTGGCCTCGTCCGTACAACCGTCCGGATGGGTGCCATCCCGCAGGGCATAGCTGTTTGGGTTTAGCAATGTTGAATTAACGAAACGATTCCGGTTGCAAACCGCTTCCGGCACCGAGCAGGATTGTCACACGTGATACAGATGTCGCTGGCGTAGTGACCGGCCCTGAAATAGAATCGATGGACAGCGAGCGGAGAACTCGTCGATGAGACAGATGTTCTCGCGGTTTTGCTCGCGAAGTCGATTGGTTTTTCTGGATGTTCAAACTACAGGATGTTCAGATGCAGGATGTGTCAGATGCCGGCGACCGAAATTGAGCTTTCCCCCAACTTATGAGATGACTTCGTCGGTTGCCGACGCATGTTAATTTGTACTGCACATTACCTTTAGATTGAAACAATTGGCATAACTTGTCTTAGCCTTCTTGCGGCGTGATTGACCTTTCGGGTTTATAATTACGATTTTTGGCGCATGTTAGGTAGTCGGTAAGCCAGTGGAGACAGCCATGCAAATCTACGGCCCCTCCCATGTTCACGGCCCACACGGCCTGAATGGTCCGCATACGAACCGCGCGCCCGGTGCCCAACCCGCCAAGCCCTCGGCCTCTCCTGCCGACCAGGTGGATATTTCCGCTGCCGCTGAGGCAGCCATCAATGCGACGGAAACCGGCGAGAGCCGTGCCGAGCTGGTGGCACGAGTTCGAGGCGAAATTGCCGACGGTTCCTACGAAACCCCCGAAAAGCTCGATGCGGCCCTCGATCGGCTTTTGGATGAGATTAGCTAGGCGACGTTTCTCTGTCACTAGAACACGGTCTCTGCCACTTGAGACTGCCTCTTCTGTCGCGTAGAATCAATAAGCGACAGCTTCTTGGCGTATTGCGCTTTCGCACAGTGCTTAATCGCAATTCTTTCGAGAATGTCCTGTCTCAATTAGCGTGCCAAGCGGTGCTTAATGACACTGTAGCTTGCGTTACCGGTGAATCGAAATAGACGGCATTAGGTGAGACAATGTCTAGTGGATTTTCTCTTGGTTCGGTGGAAGTCTCCAGCAGTCCGCAGGAGCGGTTTGCCGAGTTTCTACAGAGCCGTGGCAAACGTATTACGCAGCAGCGACGGATTCTGGTCGATCACGTCTTTGAGCGTCACGACCATTTTGACGCTGAAGAGCTGATTCTTAATCTGGCCCGATTGCCGGAGGGGAACAAGGTAAGTCGACCGACGGTCTATCGTACGCTAAACGAGTTGGTCGATTCTGGATTGCTGCGCCGGATGAGTCTTGGCGGTCGAGCTGTTTACGAGCACGACTATGGCTACCCGCAACACGACCATTTGCATTGCACGATATGTGACGAGCTGTTTGAGTTCCAAAGCACGGAATTGCAAGAACTGCGCGATGCCGTGGCCCGAGAGAGCAATTTTCACGTCACGGGCCACCGGCTGATTATCTCCGGCATTTGTGCCGAGTGCAGCAGCAAACGCCACCGCAGACAGAGCCCGCTGGATTTGATCTGAGATTGCAGCCCAGAAGGCTCGAAGATCACTCGGACTGTGGCTCTGCGTTTGAAGCAGGCTTTGCGATATTGGCCAAGGTACTCTCCAGCCGCTGGTCGAGGTCGTCCAGCTCGCTGAGCAGATGCTCGTGGTGCTGGTCCAAGCGCTGGAGGATTTCGTTGGTGGGGAGTTCGCTCATCGCAGCAACACGCAAAGATTGACTATTAGCCGCTGGCGGGAGCCAGCGGTCCACCGGCTTCCGCCGGCGGCTAGGATGCTATGGTAATTCCAGAGATGCTCTAGAATCTTGGGCACAATAGACCCATCGGCGGTGCGATGGCGTCGGGTCGAGCCGAGGTGCCGCCCATCCACTTGCGAAGAAGGTGCGAGACGAGGGTTGTGACGAATGTAGCGGCGGCAACGAGCCGAGGGTGAATTTTAGCCTTGAGGAAGCCTCTCGAAGGCGGCATTTCGTGGCAGCTCCATGAATCTAGCCAATTGATGCACTAGACGACGGACGGAGCCGATGTTACCTTAGTGGTTTGTGGTTAACAGGTTATGCTTTGGCAGGGCTTTTGTTTGGCCCCAATTTTAATAGGAGTTTGAATTGGTTAAGTTAACTTTGCGCGACAGAGAATCGGCACAAGAAGCGGTACGCAGATTTCGTAAATTGGTCGAGCGGAGCGGAATCAAGAAAGAGATCCGAATCCGGGAGTTCTACGAAAAGCCAAGCGAAACCAAGCGCCGTGCCCGACTTCGCGCTCAGCGTCGCGCACGCCGCGATCGATTGATGCCGCAGCGCTAAATGTTGGCCGTTGTTCAGGCGACTTCTTTTCGTGCTCCTCACCTAATTTTTCTGACGGGGTCCCTCTCCAGCCAAGCGACTGATCCATGTCACTGGTAAATCGTCTGGAAAAGCGTTTCGGTCGTTGGGCGATTCCCAATCTTACCGTCATTATCATCGGCGGGCAGATTGTGCTTTATCTGGCACAAATGTTGCATCAGGGGCAAGGGATCGGTGGCGACCCGTTTGCCAATCTTTACCTGATTCCAGCGAAAGTTCTCTCAGGCGAAATTTGGCGACTCGTTTCGTTCGCTTTCGTTCCACCAAGGGCAGCTCTCTTATGGGCGATTATCACCTGGATGCTGTTTTACTTTTTTGGCACGACACTGGAAAACCACTGGGGCACGTTTCGTTACAATCTGTTTTTGATAATCGGACTGCTTGCCAATATCGGTGCCGCGTTTGTTACGTTAGCCAATGGTCCCGGATTCATCGCCGAGAATGGATTCCTCTATGGAACCGTCTTCCTGGCTTTTGCACGGTTGTTTCCCAACTTTGTGATCAACCTGTTTTTTATCCTGCCGATTCAAATCAAGTGGTTGGCTTTGCTGGCCTGGTTGGGTTATGGGTACTCTCTGATTCAAGGCGACGGGATGTCTCGGCTGTTGATTGTTGCCTCGGTTTTCAACTATCTCTTGTTCTTTGGTCGGGATCATTGGCGAGACATAAAAAATCGTTACCGCCGAAAATCGTATCAGTCGCAGACCAGGAAGGCTTCGGGGGCGCTGGTGCATGAATGTCTTGTGTGCGGCTTGGATAGCGAAAAGGCGCCCAAAACGTTGTTCCGCTATTGCTCGAAATGTGAGGGCCAGTGTTGCTACTGCCCTGAGCATATCCACGATCACGAGCATGTGGTTACCGGTAAAGACGAAGCCAGCGAGCCGCAACTGGCGAATGCTGAAGAAACGTAGTCGATTACGCGGCGTGGGCTATATTGGGGTCGTCTTTTTCTAAGAGCAGTGGCATCAGCAAGTCGACCGTGCGCTGTGTGGCACCTAGCTGGGAGAGAACCAGTTTGCGAGCACGCTGGCCCAATTCACGAGCCCAGGCAGGATCTTCGATCGCGCGGCGAACAAATTGTTCTAGCTCGTCTTGATCTTGTACAACAACCGCACCGTCCGCAGCAAGTAGTTGCGACACGATATCGCGGAAGTTCCACGTATTGGGACCAAAGCAAGTGGCCACGCCGTAGGCGGCCGGTTCGAGCATGTTTTGACCTCCGCGACTGCCAAAACTACCACCCACGAAACCGATGTCGGCCAGGCCCCACCATGTGGCTAGTTCACCGACAGTGTCGATCAGTAGAAGGGGTGAGGAGTGAGGAGTGAAGGGCGAGGGGGGGAGTTCGCTGCGGCGGGCCCAGGGGTGGCCGCTGTTGGCTAGGAGTTGTGCGACTTCGTCGAAACGTTCGGGGTGGCGTGGGACGAGTACCAAACGCAAATTGGGATTTGTCTTCGAGAGCTTGCGGTAGATTTCCAGTGCGAAAGCCTCTTCGGGGGCTTGCGTGCTGCCGGCCAACAGAACGATGTCGTGGGCATTGAAGCCTGCCCATTGACGAAGTTCTTGGGTTGCTTCATTTTCTCGTTCCGTTTGTGCACCGTCAAATTTCAACGAGCCGGTGGAACAAACACTTGAGGTTGCCGCACCGAGTTGCCGAAAGCGTGCGGAGGTTTCTTCGTTCTGGGAGGCTATTAGATCAATCTGGCCTAATAGTCGCGAAACTATCGGTCGCAGCCGCCGGTAACCGCGGAAGCTGTTGTCGCTCAGTCGACCGTTGACGATTGTAACACGAGCACCGAATTGCTTTGCAGCACGAATAAGATTGGGCCACAGTTCCAACTCCGCCAGCACTAACACATCCGGCCGCAAACGGTGCATCGCGGTGCGCACCGCCCAACTGAAATCCATTGGACAGTAGAAGACCGTATGCTGGGCGTATTTTTTTCGGGCCAGGTTATAGCCGGTCTTGGTGGTGGTGGAGATAGTGATATCGCAGTCGGTGCCGCGGCGTTCGATTTCAGTGAGCAGCGATGCGAGCAAATTCACTTCACCCACGCTGACCGCATGCAGCCATATGCAAGGCCTCTTGCCCTCGCGTCGAGGGACATGTCCCAACAGTTTTTCCGCAAATCCCTCGCGGTATTTGCCGTGCCGAATGGCCGCCCAGAGAATCCACGGCGATGCGAGCAGAATCAGCGTCAAGTAGACGGCATTCAGGAGCCAAGAAGTCAAACGAAACACGCGGGATTCCCTTCCCTATGGTCGGCACTACTCTCTGTGGATAATTGCCAGAGCAATCGTACTGGCACCAAACAGGATGGCGCCCGGTACCAAAAACGGTTCTCCCAAACAGCCGAACACAATGCCAAGCATTCCAAGTACAAAACCGATGGTGATTGCGACTTTCATGGCATGCATCCTTGCAAACGAAATTAAAGCGCGGAATTGTGTCGGCCTCGGTTGTGCTCCGATTGGTGGCTAAGTTTGACACTCGGCCGAGCGATCGATGGTGGATTGAACCCAGGGCTGCGTCCTGTCTCGCTGCGCTCAGCAGGACTTTCCCTGGGCTACCATAGAGCCGTCCCTTCAGGACTAATAGACCAACAATGTCTTCTCAGTGTCCTCCGTGTCTCCGTGGTAAATTCTATCTGTCACCGCCAGCCGCACTATACACTGCCCGCTTTCATGCAGCAGTTTTTGTATTTTTTGCCACTGCCGCAGGGGCAGGGATGGTTGCGGCCGATTTTTTCTTCGCGGTTGCGAATCGGCTCGAGCCGTTCTTTCGACTGGGAGCCGTCGATTGCCGCCTGCTGCTGTTCGGCAATGTCGGAAGTGCTGAGTGCTTCATCGTGCCGGGCTTCGGTTTCGACCCAGGTGCTGCCGACAAAACCCTCGTCGAGTTGCTCCATCTTGAAAATCAAATCCGTCACGTAGTTGGCAACCGAACTCCACATGGTTTCGAAGGTTCGCATTCCTTCGCGTTTGAACTCCACCTTCGGATCGATCTGTGCGTAACCTCGCAGTCCGACGCTGGAACGTAGATGATCCATTGTCAGCAGGTGTTCTTTCCACGCCTGATCGAGAATCTGTAAGAGCAGAGCCCGCTCCATGCGACGCATTTCGGGCCGGTAGCGGTCTTCGACGAGTTGCGAAACGCGGCGACGGGCCTCGTCGCGATCGAGTTTGGCCAGTTCCTCGGAGGGAAGCTCGCATTGGCACGACTCTTGGAGCCAAGAGCTCAAATCATCGAGCTTGCCATTGTTGCCGGTTGCTTGGCCAAGCGTGATGGCATTGCCCGACTCGGCAAACAGTGCATCGACGCGCTGCTGGGCCTCGGCGGCAACCTCTTTAGCCTTTTGGTTATTTTGACGGCTATGTTCCAGCAACAGTTCACGGATGTCGTCGCGCTGCTTGTTTCGCAAATCGTCGAGCGAAATCTCGACGCCAAAGCGGCGCTTGGCCCACTCGACTAATTCCTCGCGTTGGAATCCCTGCTTTTGCCCGGTGCGATCCTTGGCTGCGAATCGGTATAGCCCTGCCAGGACAGGATATTCTGACTCGCGATCGTCATAAGCAATCTGGGCCTGCTTGTGGGCAAGTTCTAGAAATTCGTTGGGCTCGATTTGGGCCATTTCATCAAGGTCCAAATCGACACCGAATTTTTCCTTCAGCCAAGCGCAAGCGGTTTTCAATCCGAAGTTGTTTTCCAGAAACCGGCTGCAAACAAAGAGGTCGATATTGGCAATCGCGTCGTTTGCCTGGTGGATAATTGTTTCGGTCAGTTGGTCGTATCCGATTTTTTTCAGATCACGGTCTCGGTAGTTGGTCCCCCAACGCAGATTCGACCATTTGGCCAACGCGCTCCAATTCCAATCGTCGGGAGGTTCCTCTTCCGGCAAGTTTTGCTCGATCGCGTCGAGAATCTGGGACTCGGCCAACCGATACGCTTTCTCGCGGGCAATCCGATCCGCTTCCGACTCGGTTTGGTTACGGAAGTCGCTGGAATCGAGCTGAACATTCAGCAACCCGCCCGCAGCGGCGGCATAAGAATCGGCACCATAATCCGCGTCGAGGAAGATTTGCAGGGTGTCGTCAAGTTGCTCGGTGATCATATTCATGATCAGATCGCGGCAATTCACGCCGTCGAGAATCCGCTGTCTGTAGCCGTAGACGCGTTTGCGTTGTTCGTCCATGACTTCGTCGTATTCAAGCAGATTCTTGCGGATATCGAAGTTGCGCTCTTCCACTTTCTTTTGGGCACCTTCGATGCGACGTGTGACCATTTTGCTTTCGATGGCCTCGCCTTCTTTCATTCCCAGTCGAGTGAGGATATTTTTTACCCACTCGCCGGCAAAAATCCGCATCAAATCGTCTTCCAACGAAAGAAAGAACCGGCTGCTACCAGGGTCGCCCTGTCGACCGCAGCGACCACGTAATTGCAAATCGATTCGCCGTGACTCGTGCCGTTCGGTGCCGATGATGTGCAGGCCGCCGAGCGTTATCACTTCCTGGCCCTGTTCTTTCATTTTTTCGCGGCGTTCGATTTGAGCGACCAATTGGCTCCATTCGTCCTGGGGCACGTCGAGCCGCGAGGCGTATTTGTCTTGAAGCTGCGCCCAGGCCATGGTTTCGGGATTCCCGCCCAAAACGATGTCGGTCCCGCGGCCGGCCATGTTGGTGGCAATCGTCACTGCGCCCATGCGTCCTGCTTGTGCAACGATTTCTGCTTCGCGCTTATGATGTTTTGCATTCAAAACCTGGTGGGTAATGCCGCGCTTTTCGAGCAGGTTGCCAATCCGCTCGCTTTTCTCGATCGAGACCGTGCCAACCAGGATCGGCCTTCCTGGCGGCTGGACTTCGGCGATTTTGTCTCGAGATATCGATTCCTTCTTGCGCTCCTCGGCCAGCTCGAGTGTGACGCTTTGGTCGTCTTCGGCCACAATTTTGCCGATGGATTGGGCTCCGTTTTTCAATTCGACGGTTGTGTAACGATGAAGACGCTCGATTTCGTCAGCGATCGAAAAGTACTTTTCGCGTTCAGTCCGAAGGATGACATCGGGGAATTCCAATCGCTGCATTGCGCGGTTTGTGGGAACTCCAATGACGTCGAGTTGGTAGATTTTCCAGAACTCGCCCGCTTCGGTCAAAGCGGTACCGGTCATACCGGAGATTTTTTTGTAGAGCTTGAAAAAGTTCTGCAAGGTGATCGTGGCGAGAGTTTGGTTTTCCTCCTTGATTTGCACACCCTCTTTGGCTTCGACCGCTTGGTGCAGCCCATCGCTCCATTGGCGCCCTTCCATCAACCGACCTGTAAACTCATCGACGATAACCACCCTGCCCTGCTGCACAACGTAATTGACATCGAGTTTGTAGAGGTGATGGGCTTTGAGCGAGTTGTCGATCAAATGGGGCCATTGCATATTGCCGGCGGTGTAAAAGCTTTCGACACCCGCCAGTTTTTCCGCCTCGCGTACACCTGCATCGGTCAGATGCGCAGAATGTTCCTTTTCTTTGACCTCGAAATGGAGATCTTGCTTCAAGCGCCGGGCGATCTTGTCGGCTTTAACGTATTTGGTTACGTCGTCGCGTGCCGGACCGGAAATAATCAGCGGCGTTCGGGCTTCGTCGATCAAGATGTTGTCGACTTCGTCGACGATCGCGAAATGCAGATTGCCCTGAGCCTGTTGTTGATGCTTGGGATAACGATCGTCGCCGCGGGCCGCATGTTTCATGTTGTCGCGAAGATAATCGAAACCGAATTCGTTATTGGTTCCGTAGGTAATATCGCAGGCATAAGCCGCCTGACGGGCGGCAGGGTCCATGTCGGAATAGATGGCGTCGACGGTGAGTCCCAAGCCGGTATAGATCGGGGCCATCCATTCCATGTCGCGTCGGGCCAGATAGTCGTTGACCGTTACAATGTGAACGCCTTTGCCTTCGAGCGCGTTGAGATAAGCTGGCAACGTGGCCACTAGGGTTTTGCCCTCGCCCGTGACCATCTCGGCGATATTGCCTTCGTGCAGGATCATGCCGCCCATGAGCTGGACATCGTAATGGCGCATTTCAAGCCAGCGACATCCCGCTTCGCGACAAGCAGCAAATGCTTCCACGAGCAGATCGTTAATAGTCTCTCCAGACTCCAGACGCTGACGAAACTCGACTGTGACGGCGCAAAGCTGTTCGTCGCTCAGTGCTTGAAACTTCGGCTCCAAAGCGTTGATGGCATCGACTTTCGGCTGCAATCGCTTGAGAAAGCGAGCGTTTGCCGAGCCGAACATCACGGTAATCGCACGTTCGAAGCGGCCCATTAAGCCGTTGCCAAAACCGGAGAGGACCTCCCAAATTTTTTCCAGTACTTCCATCTTTTACTCAGAGAATCTCATTTCGAGGCAGGTGGGTAATTTCGGCGGTTTGACTAAGAAGAAAATGCGAGTTTCTCGTGGACTTTGCGGGCAGTTCGGGCAATTTTACTAGAACTTGCTACGCATAGTTGCCCAGCGGCCGTCGCGACAGCACAATCGCATTTTTCGTAACACTTTCGCAGCAAAAAGTTTATAGCGATTCCCAGTGCCGGTCAAGGTGCGTTTGGAGGGTACGGTGCGACGTAACTGCATTCGCAGAAAGTGGTTGCGGCGATAACTGCCGAGTTGCAAAGGCGTGCGGAGCATCAGCAAAGCGGCTCGTTCCCTTGGGCACGTGAGAATTGGCTACAATAGCGTTGAAATAAACTGCGTTCTTAGTGAACGCTGCACCCTAACCTTCCCAGAGGAGTCCCCCATGTCGTCGATTGCCCGAGTCACGGAAATCATTTCGTCAAGCAAAAAGAGCTTTGAAGACGCCGTCGATAGCGGTATAGAGCGGGCCTGCAAAACACTCGAAGGCGTAAAAGGGGCCTGGGTTAAAGATCAAAAGATCGACGTAGAAAACGGAAAAGTCAAACGCTATCGCGTGACGCTGATGGTTACGTTTGTGCTGAAGGATTGATTGTTAGCGCGAAATTTGTAGGTAGACCGTAGGATGCCAAAGAAACGGCGGTATCGATTCGGTTCGATTCCAATCACTTGCGACGATAGTCCCGAAGGGACGGTCCTATGTCAACCCAGGGTGGAGGTCGCTACGGCGACCGTAACCCTGGGATGTAATGAAAAGATCACTCAATAACCCCGAAGGGGTGGCTCTAAACTTTGGCTAATGATTGAGGCATGATTCTGACCCCATGGTAGGGCCACCCCTTCGGGGTTTATTTCAATTGATGTGATTGGTTACCCAGGGTTGCGCGAATGTTCGCTGAAGCTCACATTCGCTTCACCCTGGGCTGACCTAGGAGCACCCCTTCGGGGTTGGTCAATTCGTTCTTTCTATTTACACCCCTACATCCTATATTCACTAAACTAAAAGTGTTGTTGAGCATGTCGTCTTATCGCTGTAAAATCGGCAAGTAATTGTTCGGTACTTGCAGGACGATGCAGGCCATGGCGGTGCCGTATTCGGGGCAGATCGAATCCATCCATGAGCCGTCGGTGCGTTGCCGGGCGAGAAGTTCCTCGCGCACGGCGGGGTACCAGGTGGTCCATCTTTTGCCCCCGGCGTGCCACATTGCTTGGGCGGCGTAGTAGTGGGCATAAAAGTAATAGGGTTCGTTTTCTTGGCCTTTGGAACCTGGCAGGAATTGATCGAGGTAGGTAAGTCCGGCGTCGAGTTCCGAGCCCTCGTAAATTCCGGCGTTGTAGAACGCGACTACGCCGGCCGCGGAACGTGCGAATTGGCTGGCTGGCTTCGATGTGCTGCGCATGTAGCGAAAACCACCATCGGGGTTTTGACATCCTTTTATGTAGGCGACGGCCCGATCGATCGTTTCGCTGGGCACCGCGATTCCTGCATTGCGCGCGGCGCGCAGCGCCATGATCTGACAAACGGTGACCGAGAGGTCGGCATCCTTGGAATCGGTTTGGTAGCGCCAACCACCAGTTTCGTTTTGCGATGCGACAATAATCGAGACAGCCTGGCCGAGACGGTCGCGCAACTCCGGCTGGTTTGCCATGCCGTAGGTCTCGCATAAAAACAATACGGAAAAACCGTGGCCGTACATCGGGCCACGGCTCGTGGCATCCTGGGCAGAAATGAATCCGCTATCGGTGGTATTCGCCAAGAGGTAATCAATGCAACGGCTTATCTGAGTGGCGTACGGGCCCCGCTCGGGCGTGCTGCCGCTGGCGAGATAGGCCATGCCTCCCAGGGCACACACTGCGACATTTTGCGCGTAACCGCTGGTGCCGAATGAGCCATCTTCCAATTGCCGATCCGCGAGATACGACAAACCGTTCTCAATGCCCTGCTCCGCTTTGGCGGTGATCAAGTTTTCATGCTGCCGCGAGATATTCTCTTCGGCGACACATGGATGCGCTTGAACGAGTAAAGCCAGAATGATCGGTGGAACAAAGGAATAATTCATGGCAACTCTCTGTCCTGTCGATCGGGGTCGGCCAAGGCTCGGTAATATTCTTCGATTTCCTGGGCGTATTGGGGCAAGAAATCTTTGCTCAAGGGTTGGAGGATCTGTTGCTGCTGTCGGTCTGGTAATGAGCCCCAGAGATCTCTCACCAAATCGCCAGCCGCGGCAAGTGTCCGTTTGCCATTTTTTGTGACAACGGTCGAAGTGCTCTGCCCCGGCGTGGAACCTGGCTGCTGTGAGTTGCTTTGTGAGGGGGAGTCCGAAGAGGATCGCGTGGTTTGGTGGTCTTGATTGCCCTCGCCTTGGTTTTCGTTCTCGGGCAGCTTGTCGGCGAGCGGATCCACCGCTTGTCCAAAAACACGGCGAAATTCGTCTTCAGAAACGATAGAAATATGTAGCGTTCGGTCGGATCGGCTTTCTGTAGACTGAAAATCGCGAGTTCGCGCAAAGACTTCAAGTTGCGCGCCTGGTTGAAAGCTATAACTTGCTGGCGTCCACTCGACCACGACACGCTTGACCTGGTGCTTGACATAGTTTGTCGGTGAATCGGGTTCGTAATCGGGAGATTTCCACAGCGTGGTTAGTCGCTCCGTTTGAGGCTTTGCACCTTTATCGCGGATTACCAGTTCGATGCTCTTTAGCTGAATGTTGTCGCGTGCTTCAATCACGATTGGCAGCGAAGCCTCGGGGATCAAAGTAAGACGATTTTCTGTGGGCTTGAAAAGGGCTACTTCTGGAGGCTGGTCAGGAACAACCTCAAGAAGAAATTGTTGTTTCGCTTGTGTTGAAACACCTTCTTGAGTCGTCATTGAAATGCTAAGCACGCCCGACATGCTCGGTTGTAACGGTGGAGTTTCCAAGTTGAATTCTCTGCCGGTTTCGTTTAGCGTTGCCATAAATTCTTGTCCGTTGTCGTGCCGCAACGCCATGCGGTCCATGGGTTGATCGGTAATGCCGCGAATTTCCAATCGGCTGCCTGCGAGCAATGGCGTAGTTCGACTCCAAAAACGAGGCGGGGTGTGGATGTATGCGGGAGGGTGGGCGACCATGTTGAGTTCTTCGATGCGAGGCGGGGGAACCACTTCCACTTTATGCCACGGCATGGTTTGGTGGTCGCCCCCGGTAGCTCGGATTTCCAAGGTTTCCCTGACATCGTGGCGAGAGATGGTGCCGATGTCGTCGGTGGTGGGCACTGGTTCGGTTTGCAGTTTCCAGCGATCATTTTTCCAAACGCGAAAATGGACTTGGGCGTCTTCAGGCAACGGGCCGCGAGTATTTTGAATTGAGAGGTTCAGGTCGTTGCCAGCCGCTATCTTGGTGGGAGCATCGATAAACTGCAAATCGTCTTGCCGTGGCCAATCTACGGCGCTCAGCGGATTGACCAATCGCAAAAACCCGGTCGATAATCCGTGCGGAGTCCACCATGCGACAAATAGCAGGAAAAGCAGCACTCCCACGAGCGATCGCGCAGCTTTTTGCAATGGTTTTCGCGGTGCCAACTGTCGCCAGGCGATTTCCTTTGCGGCAGACGTTGCCTGCAACACAATGGCCTTACGCAGCACAAGCGAACCTGCCCAGGGATCGTTTTGCGTTTGGCTGCTGAACTGTAAAGCGCTAGTGACGAGATCTCGAAAGCGTGGATAGTTTTGCTCCGCACGATGGGCAACCTCCAGCGAAGAGACTTTGCAACAGATTGCCGCTTGAATCCAGCGGCGTCCGATGATCATGGCTGCCGCGATGGCGGCCAGGGTCAGAAGAGATCTGCCGACGGGGTCCTGAAACCCGAGTGCTCGATCAAGACTTGCCAACGCCAATACGGAAACCAACAGCACCGCCAGTGCCCGACAACTGGCTGCCAGGATTTTCCGACGCTGCATTTGGCGGCGCACGTTTTCGATTTGTTTGACGAGGGAAGTTGGCATGTGGTTCATGGTTTTGAAAGTCGATTCGTGTAATAACTGCTTATTTTACAACATTCCCCACTGGCGGCGAAGGAACCATTCGCTGGCCAATACCAGTATGAGCAGGCCTACAACGAGGTGGCTATTCCAAAGTGGTTCTTCTGGGAGTGCATCAAGCACGACTTCGTGCGTTTTTGGCAAGTCGTCAACCAGATTCGCAGCCGATTCATCGGTATAGAATCGTCCCCAGGTAATTATCGCGGCGGATTGTAGCGACCGACGGTCGATGGCAATTCTGGACAATTCTCTTGGTGGAGAACGGACCGTGAAATGCGCGGCCAGGCTCTGCTGTGACGTGTCGGAGCTTAACAGTTTGGCCGAGTATTGATCGGCGGGCAGGTCTGGTACGACGGTTTCGAAAATTCCTCGGTATCCAGAACGGCGGTGCAAATGCAACTGACGTTTGGGATTGGCGGTTGCTTGAAGTTCGACGACGGGCGCATCATTAGCGAACTGGGATTGTTGGTCGGAAATTCGGACTTGAACTCGGACCTCTTCCCCCGGCTCGTAAACTGAGCGATCAGAGGTTAGTTGTACTTCGCTGGTGCCGCTTGTGAGTCGGCCGCGGCCCAAACGCCGCACCAATTGTCCCCAATAGCGGGCGAAATAGCGATCGTCGGTACGCCATCGCCACCGCCAGGTTTCGTCAGTCGCATGGAACCACACTTCTCCGGCACCAACGTAATGACGCAGGATTGCCGGGAGAGGTTGGCCGCTGCGATTGGTGTGTGTGGTATCTTCGGCTAACACTTGTGCGCCTGGCTTGATAGTTTCGGTGTTACTCAGCCAAAGCACCGGAGGGAGATCGCGCCATATTTTTTTGGACTGATCGCGGGTTTCGCCCAAAAGCAGGTTTGCTGTGTTTTGTCCCAATCGTGTGAGGGCTATGGGATAGGATGCTGCGGACGTTTGGGTTGTGCGCAATGGATTGGTGGATTCGATTTCCATAGGCAAAAGTAATCGTAGCGAGCGATTGTCGCGGTACGCACTTGGCATGAACCGTGGTCCGGCAATACAGACCAAACCTCCCCCCTGCTGCGACACGAATTGCTCCAGCATTGTCCAGGCCGTATTTGGCAATCGGTTGGGATCGACATCGCCCAGAATCACGACATCGTATTGGTTGAATTCTTTTTCACTTTGAGGAAACGATTCGATTGCAGCCGGATCGACTTCAGAAAAACCGGGATCGGCCTCCTGCATTCGCGTTTGCAAAACAATGGCCGGATCGCGCCGCAAGAGACTGGCCAGTGCCCGATATTCGTAGCTGGGACTGGCTTGGGCCAGTAGCACGCGGATTTTCTCGTCGCGAACCTTCACAATTTGCCGGGCCGTGTTATTTTCCTGATTCGCTTCGACTGCTAATGGTTCCGCGGTAAGCTCGAGCTGAATCGGCCCTGGCTTGCTGAATTGCGGGGCGAATCGGACAGTTTGCGTGACATTGTGATTGGGCAATAGGATCGACTGTTGTGCAATCACGTTTTCTTGATCCACTTCGCGCAGCGAGATTTTAACAGTGTGGCCTTCAAGCCCATAAGCACGCAGGGTTGCCTCGATCGACAATCGGTCACCTGGAAATACCACCCTTTCCGACGCGATATTTTCGATTGCCAAATCGGGACTTCGATGCTCGCTGCCGACGGCGACAGCAAAAATCGGTATCTGCTGCAAGTGGGCATGTTCGGCCACGTTGCTGAGAGATTGGCCGGCGGTTGAACGTCCGTCGCTGAGTACGACGACAGCCGCAGGGACCGACCCTGGCAAACCGCGAATTGCGAAATCGACGGCGTCGCCAAGCCGTGTGCCGGACGACTCGTCGGCAGTTGTGAGTGCGAGAAGTTGCTCGGCAACCGGCGAATGATTGCTCGATAACCGTTGAAACCGATCGGCGAATGCGACTACCTCGACATCGTAGGATGCTTGCAGATTTTTTAAGATTGATCGGTCGTCGCCGGCTAGCATTTCTCGGCATCGCTGCAATCGGGTTTGTGGGGGCATTGCGTGGTTGTCTTCAGTGGAATGAAAAACATCGCGTTGGGCCATACTCGCCGAACGATCGATGAGTACCACGACACGCGGTTTTCCAAGTTGTAGCCACGCGAGCATTGGTTGGGCAAACATGCACGCCACCAGTGCGAGGGCCGTCAAGCGGAGCCAAGCGAGCGTAGTTCGTTTTCCTTTGCCCGCGGGCGAGTCTTCGTGGAAATAAATCGCCGCCACCCAAAGAGTGCAAACCACCACTGACACAAACGTTGCCCAGTGGGGCCAAGTCCAACTCCAGCGGAGGCGCCAATCCCAAGCGGATGTTGCGCTGACCAGAAACATACTAAAGGCTGCAAGCTGCAACGTCATCGTCACCTCCGCCCCAGCAGCCAGGCCACGGTTGATTCTGCGATCAACAACAAGAACACCGCAGCGAGCAGACATTTGGCATACCGCTGGAGTGAATCGGATTGTTGGAATTGAGCGACTTTAGTCGAAGGCATGCGTAGCGAAGTCGGCAAAGTTACAGAGTTCACCGTGGTCAGATCGCTTTCGGTCGGATCGAGATTCACCGCTATAGTCTCGATTACATTCCCATTAGCGGTAAGTCGGTAGATTCCGCTTGTGAAGGATTCGGCAAACCGGATTTGACCGCGATCTTCCGAGCCAGGCAGTGGCAACTGGCGTAGATTTCCGTTGGGCATACGCATTCGTAATTCGGTAGGTTGAGAGATTGAATTCCACCGACAAACGAGCGGATCGCCCACCAGAATATTGCCTTTTAGCTGTTGGCTGGTGCCGACCAATTCGTCAACCAAATCCCTCACAACAGGCAGAAAACTTGGATTCACTGCAAAGCTCGACCAGGGAGTTCCCACTGCGGTGCGCGCTGCCAAGGAACACGGCAAAGCGACAACGGCCACGCGTCCCAAAACGCACGGACCGACCACGATTGCCGGATCGCCGTTGTCAATGGCTAGCGCAATTTCAGCTGCGGGATAATCTTCTCTCGTTGCTAAGCGAAAGTATTTCCAGATTGCAACGTGCATCAACCCCGAGGCCGGTCTGCCGCGAAAGGGGGCGACGATTGGGTGTCGATAGTCAAGCGGATCGAAGTGGACTTCTTCATTTTCAACGAGCGAACCAATTTGCACCGGGAGCATGGGTGTGCCGTCATCTCGCACGAGTTCGTTCCACTGCACAGGTGATGTGTTTTCGCCCAGGAAAACAACGAGATTGCCGCCTTGTTCGATATAGCGCGTTGTGTGGGCCGTTTCGTTTGAAGATAAATCTGCGACATCGCAAAAGAATACGGCGGCATAGTTTGTCAAATCGAGTTGTGGCAAACGGCTGGCGGGAATCACTTGCGGAACGATTCCGATGCTAGAATTGTCTGGAGATGGTTGCCCAGGGGCCAACGCTCGCGCCAGGTCGTTTGCGGCGTGTGGCGTTCCTTCGACACACGCGATTTTCAATTGGCGTAATACTTTTGTTGTTAGCCAGCGGTAATCGTCCAACGCTTGGCAGTCGTTGGCGTTTGTTACCGCGACTTGGACGTTATGTGATCCCTCGCTAACAAAGCGCGTGATAAACCGTACGTCTGCGGCAGTATTTGCGGACAGGTCAACACGCTTGCTCTCGCGGAATTGCCCGTCCACGAATAACTCCAGCGTCAGGGCATCGTAGCTTCTTTTTTCAAAATTGCGCACTTGGGCAACAATTTCAACATCCTGATCCTGCAAAATGATAGTTGGTTCGACTGTCAAATCGACGATGGCTATGTTGTCGCGCTGCTGGTCGCCGACTTTGAAAAGTGTGAGTTTTGCTCTTTGGGCCAAGGCGTCGATTTGTGCTTTGGTGGATGGGTCCAGCGTCCAACTGTTACGGCCCAAATCAGTAAACAAGATGATTTCGTACTGGGCAACTGTTTTATCAGAAGAATCGATCGCAGCGTTGGCCCCTTGGATTGCGGCAGACACGTTGGCGACGGTGTGCGACTGCGACAGCCCTCGGATTGCGGCGAGTACGAGCGATTTGTCGCGATTCGGCCGGCCTAACACGTTTTGCGCCGTGTGAGAAAAACCAATGACTGAAAACGTATCGCCGGGATTGCCGCTGTCGACGAGTTTCTGGGCGAGAGTTTTTGCTCGATCGAGCCGAGTTCCATCGTCTTGTGAGCAGTTCATCGAAGTCGATTGATCGACAATCAAAATGCGATGTGTCCGCTCGGCTAAAGCGCTTCCGAAAATAGTATTACTGGAAAAAGGGTCTGCGGCAGCTACAACAAGTAGGATCAAAACCAGAGTGCGAATTGCTAAAAGCGTGAGCTGCTGGATCTGATTGCGTCGCGAGCTGTTTTGTATCGCAGCTTGTAGCAAATCGACCGCAGCCCAGTGGGTTGTGTGCTGCGGCCGTCGCATCCAGCGGTGAATTATCCACGGCAACGCGGCAGCGGCCAACCAGCCGAGCATCGTCAGGTTGCCGAAGTTCCAGACGGCTAATATGAACGAGGGGTCGATGTTCACCGAGGTCCTCGCTGAGTTTTTTGGGAAACGAGTACACGGCGTAGCACCTGATCGAAGGGCTCGTCGGTTCGTACGAATTGATAGTCGACTTGCAGAGATCGGCAACCGGCCTGGAGGCGTTCTAAAAATTCAGCCAGTAAGGCGAGATAAGCTTTGCGCACGGTTCGCGGTTCGGCCAAAACCGTGGGGTGTTGTTCGAGTCCGCGGAATAATGTCGAACGTGAGAACCGAAAATCGACTTCTCTCGGATCGAGCAGATGCAGAACGATCACTTCATGCCGTTGGTGACGTAAATGCTTCAAGCCCGAGAGCAGCGAATCAAGATCTCCCAAACAATCGCTGACCACGACAACAATTCCGCGATGAACCAGACGCTTGGAAAGTTCGTGAAACACACCGCCAAGGTCCGACGGTTGTTGCGACTGCGCGTTTTGCATACAGTCGGTCAATTTTCGTAAATGTGCGGGGTTGCCACTCTCGCGAACCATGTCTCGAACCGCGTTGTCGAACGTGGTGAGGCTTACGCTGTCGCGCTGATGCAAAACAACGTATGCCATAGCCGCGGCCAGGCATTGTCCGTATTCGAGCTTAGAGAGCGGGGACAAATCGCCCTGGTAACTCATGCTCTCGCTGATATCTAGCAACAGATGACACACCAAATTCGTTTCCGATTCAAACTGCTTGAGATACACCTTGTCGGTTTTCGCAAACACTTTCCAGTCGACGTATCGTAAATCGTCGCCGGGGGCATACTCGCGATGCTCGGTAAACTCGACCGACTGCCCCCGCTGCAAACTGCGGTGCATGCCTGAGAGGAATCCGTCGACGATCGCTTTTGCTCTCAACTCCAAGCCTTGAAGTCGTGAGATGGACTCGGGATCGAGATGCTCCGAAACTTGCATGGCGATGACTAGGACTAAGGATCCGAACTTGGTTCGACGTTTGTGTTCTGGAGCAGGTGTTCGACGATGGCGTCGGTTGTGATGCCATCGGCTTCGGCATTGAAATTGGCAATCATGCGGTGACGTAACACGGGCAGGGCGACCGCTTGGATGTCTTCGGTCCCGACACACATTCGGCCAAACAGGGCGGCCCGTGCCTTGGCGGCTAATACCAGGTATTGGCTCGCGCGCGGACCCGCTCCCCAACTGAGGTATTTTTCCACAATTTCGGGGACCGCTGCGCGACCGACGCGCGTTTGTCGTACAAGTTGCAGGGCATAGCGAACGAGGTGGTCGGCCACGGGGACCCGTCGCACGAGCTGGGCATAGTTTTTAATTTGCTCGGCATCGAGTGTTGGTTTCACCTGCGGCACAAAATCGGACGTGGTTTGTTTGACGATTTGCATTTCCGCATCTTCGTTGGGGTAGTCGATCCGCACCTCAAACATGAACCGATCGAGTTGCGCTTCAGGTAGTGGGTAGGTGCCCTCTTGCTCGATTGGATTTTGAGTTGCCAACACAAAAAACGGTTTTGGCAATTCGTGGCGCTCTCCGCCGATCGTCACCTGCTGTTCCTGCATCGCTTCGAGCAGCGCGGCTTGGGTTTTGGGCGGCGTGCGATTGATTTCGTCGGCAAGCACGATATTGGCAAAGACCGGACCGGCAAGAAAGCGAAAACTTCGTTCGCCCGACGAGCGGTCTTCCTGGATGACTTCCGTGCCCGTGATGTCGGCAGGCATCAGGTCGGGGGTGAACTGCACACGGCTAAAATCGAGCGACAACGCCTGGGCCAGAGTGCGTACGATCAATGTTTTCGCCAGTCCGGGTACGCCCACCAACAAACAGTGCCCGCCGGCGAACAGCGCCGTGAGAAGTTGCTCGACCACTTCGTCCTGGCCGACGATCACTTTGTTCAGTTCGTTGCGTAAATGGTTAAACCCTTCGTGCAATTGTTCGATTGCCTTGACGTCGTGTTCACCGGTCATTCAGAGTTCCTACGAAAAACTTAATGCTGAGTCGTGTTGGCCGATTCGGGTTTTATCACGTTTATTATAGACCTGTATCCACTCGTCAGAAAGTGGCAAGTCTTTTGGATTCCTCTCGCTAAACCACAAGCGGCAGGACGCTTGCGGTTTAGCGCAAACGTATCGCTGTGAACCCTAATCAATTGGTGTTGCTGCTGAATCGCTGCAACGTGTGCCCCAGGATAAATAATCCCACAGCCATCAAGAGAAACTGCAACATGCGTCCGGTGCTGATGTTTTCGCTAAGTTGGGCGCCCATTGCCAGGGGAGGAATCGCCAAACCGGCCAGTTGCAGAAGTCGTGCTACAGTGTGCATGACGAGCAACCTAACTGCGCAGCTTTCGCTTGGCAAGTGTGACCTGGTTTGTTGTTAGACTGCCGCCAATTCCAACGCTTCCGCAGCAAGGGCTTTCCGCTTGGGACAACCGCATTCTTGCCACCATCGGGACGCTTCGACAAACGTCCATGGCTCGGGGGACGGCACCTGATCGAGCATCTCGCGCAGCGTGGGGGCATCTTGAAACCGATCTTCCTGTTGCTTTTCGAGACAACGGAGAATGATTTCTTCCAACTCCTCGGGGATCTCGGGGACAAGTTCTCGAGGCGGTCGCGGTGTTTCCGAAGCGTGGGCGACCATCACCTTGATGGGCTGCGAATACTCGAAGGGTGGATGACCGGTCGCCATAAAATACATTACTGCGCCCAGCGAATAGATATCGCTGCGTTCATCGACCATGTCGCCTCCGGTCGCTTGCTCGGGAGACATATACAGCGGCGAGCCCGTGATCGCTCCGGCTTGGGTCAGCTCTGCGTTTTGCGAATCGGTCATTGGCTTTGCCAATCCGAAGTCGAGTAGTTTTGCAACGTCGAAAAAACCGCCCCGATAGGCACAGTAGATATTCGCCGGTTTGATATCGCGGTGTACCAGACCTTGGTCGTGGGCTTCGGCGAGCGCATCGCAAACTTGCTTCATAAGGAAAACTATTCGTGCGGGTGGAAGCGGACCGTGCCCTTCGATCAACTCGCCAATGTTGTGCCCGGGGAGAAATTCCATGACGTAATAAAACGTGCCGTCTTCCGTGCGTCCGTAATCATAGATATCGACCGAGTTCCAATGCGAAAGCTTTGCCGTGGCCCGGACTTCTCGTTCGAAGCGGGCCAACACCTGGGGATCGCCTGCTTTTTCGGGACGGATCACTTTGATGGCACAAGGGCGTTTCATCATTTCGTGTTCTGCCAGATAAACCTCGCCCATCCCGCCGCTGCCGAGCATCTGCCGAAGTCGATATTGGCCCAACTGACGCGCTACGAAGGCTTCTCGCCGCAGTGTCCCGATAGTTTTGACGCCTACGGTGGAAATGAGCACAGACATAGCCAGCATCAACGGCATTTCAACAGGCAATCCTCTGAACTCGTCCATTTGCAATAGTTCTTGCAGTTGAGGCGAGCGAAAATAGCTAAATGCCAAGACCGCCATGGGGGCAAGTCCCAGGCTTCCCAAAACGATACCCGCTCGTTGCCAGGTGTTGGGAACGAACATTGCGTAGGAGAATATCAAAAGAATCCAGGGGGCGATGAGATTCGGCACGTACGAATGACTTTCGGCCATGTCGGCACAAATCATCAGTTTGTGGTAATTCATAAACATGAAGAAAGCGGCCGACGAACCGATAATTAGAAATTCAGATAATCGCAGGTTGTGCAAAACAAAATCGCAATTCGTACACAGCCGCTGTGCCAGCAAAGCTAGCAACAGTGTTACGGCGATGTGCGCATAAAACAGCGATGTCATTGAACCGGTGGCGTATTTTTCGAGGTCCAGTAGGGATCGGACCAAAAACAGGCCAAATCCCACGGAAAGCAGAAGCGCAACCATCCGCAGGCGATCGCGTAAAAGGGCCCGAGTTTCCTGGCTCAAATGGGGTGCGCTGCCCTCGACAAGCGCGACCTTGCCCCGCGCGGCCGCGTGGTTGATCGCAGTCTCTCCGTTAAAAGCCTCTAGCGAGATTGAGGCTTCGATCGTCTCTTGATTGTCGGTATTGGGATCGAGATTCAACATTTGCAAATCGTTTAGCAGATTTCGCTTCTAGAGATGCTGGACATGGCCATCGCAAACGAGGATAATTCCCGCATCGCGGAGGGGGGGGAAATGTGCGGCATCATAATTCATGCCGCACACACGCCCTCGTCTTGCGTACAAACCCCTGTCGGTCCATTGTTGTCGGCAGGCGACGTGTCGACAAGGTGTTGTGGTAGGACAACAGAATGTTGTCGTAATTCACCGCGGTTGGTGGCATAGTGGATGGCCGTCAACACGCTCTGCAAAAAGGGCCTGAAGTCGCGATTTCCCGGGCGCATCAAATCGGCCCGGTCGTGAAAAGCTTGCCGCTTAGCCGGCAAATCTGACCTATGTTTCTAATGGGTCCGCGGACTGTCTCCTATTCATGGAAGAGGACAGTTTCTGCGGGTCTGCAGAGAGAAAAGCTTTTCCCGACCCGTCCGTGTTCCCTCTTCGCGGCAGTGTCACCGGCTCATCACACACCACCCACATCGCGTTTGCTAACGGCGTCTGCGCATCTCGCGTAAACACGTTCCCCGGCAAACCGTTGCTGCAACGAGGGATTCGTTATGCGTTCGGACTCCAACAGGAAGTTTGATTGGTCCGCCAAAATGGAACAATTGGAAGATCGGCTGATGATGTCGGCCGATCCCGTGGGTGGGTTGCTGGGCGGTGGTATCGAGCACCATGCGATCGTCGATCAGCCCCCTGCCCTGGATCACCATCTGCTATCGACGCCCGACTTCTGGAGGGATACGACCGACCAAGTGCTGCTGGAAGATCAGTTGCAGGAAATCGAACAGGCACTTGCCAACGCGCACAACCAAACCGGATTGACCGGTGTTCGCAGCAACTACGGTTTTACTGGTGTTGGCCAAACCGTTGCGGTAATCGACAGCGGCATTGCTTACGACCATTTTGCGCTGGGTGGCGGATTGGGATCGAATTATCGCGTTGTTGGCGGTTGGGACTTCACCGGCGAGAACGATGCCGACCCGTACGACGATGATCCTTCAGGTGGTCACGGCACGCATGTATCGGGCATCGTGGGCGGCGATTCGGGAACCCACACCGGTGTTGCGCCGGGAGTCGATCTGGTGGGCCTGCGTGTGTTCGACGACGCTGGCGCTGGATATTTCTCTTGGGTTGAAGATGCGCTGCAGTGGATCCACACCAACCGAAACAGTTTTGAAAATTCCATCACAGCTGTGAATCTGTCGCTGGGAGTATCTTCGTGGAACGCGGATACCATTCCGAATTGGGCAAACTTAGAAGATGAATTTGCCCAGCTAGAAGCCGATGGCATTTTCATTGCCGTCTCGGCCGGGAATGCTTACACGAGCTTCAACCAGGCGGGTTTGAGCTACCCTGCAGCGAGTTCGTATGTGGTGCCGGTGATGTCGGTCGATGATAATGGCTTGTTGAGCTACTACAGCCAACGCCATACCCGTGCGATAGCCGCCCCGGGACGGGGCATCGTGAGCACGGTTCCCGACTACGCGGGCAATAACAACGGAATCACCGACGATTACGCTAGTTTCTCCGGCACTAGCATGGCCGCCCCCTACGTTGCGGGAGCCAGCGTGATTATTCGCGAAGCGATGGAGTTTGCCGGCTACGTGAATATCACGCAAGATACCATTTACGATCATATGATGGCCACAGCCGATTCGTTTTTCGACACGGAAACCAATCAGTCCTACAGCCGGTTGAACATGCAAGCCGCCATCGACGCGCTGATGCCCGTAGACGATTACGGTTCGTCGATCGCCACGGCTTACAATCTTGGAACAGTCAACAATCCAATGACGATGTCGGGCGTGATTAGCACGCTGACCGACGTCGACCATTTTACGTTTACAGCAGCCAACACAGGCACGGTCACCTTTACCACGTCGAACACCACGCATGAATTGACCAACGCCTGGCAAGTATCCGGAGGGACGGGAACCACGTCGGGCGTGGCCAACGAAATTTACACGGTCGACGTCATTGCGGGCCAATCGTACACGGTTGGTTTTTCCAGTGGCAACGGCTTGGGCTACTATGATTTTGATATCACCAGCGAATCGACCTTTACGTTTACCGATTGGGGCAATGTCGCCTTTACCGAGATGCAGGGGCTCTCGGTGGCCGGGGAAACCTGGTACCGCATCGCGGCAACTAGCGCCGGCTACATCACGGCAGAAAGTCTGTTCGATGCTACCGGTGGCCAGGTCAATCTGGAACTTTACTCGTCGACGATGCAGTTGCTCGATTCGGGCAACGCGGCAGGCGGCACGTCGCGCGTCGACGCCTACGCCACCGCAGGCGAAGAGTTCTTCGTGAAAGTCATCGGCACGAACAACAGTACCGATTTCCGACTGACGAATCTGGTGTCGGTCAACGGCACCACGGTCCAAGTCAACGGCACCTCAGCCGCCGACACGTTTAGCTTCGTTGCAGGGAATACGCATACCGTTAGCGTCAACGGCGTGGATTACAGCTTCGCATCCATCGCGGTCAACTCAATTACGATAAATGGCTTAGGAGGCGGAGATAGCATTGTCGCTTACGGATCATCAGCAAATGAAACTGCTTTGATGGGTTTGCACAGCGCTCAGCTATCTTCGGCAGGTTACACACTGACGGCCTCAAAGATAGAAGAAATTGTTTTCGTTGGTGGCGGTGGGTTAGATACTGCATACCTGTACGGGACAATAGGGGACGATACATACCGCACTTACGGCGATCGGGTTGTTATGTCGGGAGACGGATACTATAACCGTGCCTCGCATTTCGATACGACTTATGGGTTCGCGAATAGTGCAGGCGATACTGCTTGGATGTATGGTTCCAACAACAGAGATACTTACCGTACGTACGACGACCGTGTGGTGATGTCGGGAACGTCCTACTATAATCGCGCTATTGGATTTGGGAACACCTACGGTTACTCCGACAGCACAGACGACGTAGCTTGGATGTATGGTTCGACAGGCGACGACACCTACCGAACTTACGACGAGAGGGTAGTAATGTCGTCCGACGGTTACTACAACCGTGCAACTGGCTTCGCGACAACTTGGGCCTATGCGAATAGTGCTGGCGATGTAGCTTGGATGTACGGCTCGGCAGGCAACGATCAATACCGCGCTTCTAGTACCCACGCCGTGATGTCAGGCGCCGGCTTCTATAATGCGGCAGCAGGCTTCAATGAGACGTATGCCTACGCCGACAGTCCCGGCGACCAAGCTTGGATGTATGGTTCAGCAGGTGACGATACTTATCGTACATACGGCGATCGCGTGGTGATGTCGGGCGTGGGATACTATAACCGTGCAACTGGCTTCGGTAATACTTATGGGTATGCCAACAGCGCGGGTGACGTCGCCAGAATGTACGATTCGATAAGTGACGATACCTTTCGAGCATACGAAGATCGTGTCATCATGTCTGGCAACGGTTTTTATAATCGAGCCACAGGATTCAGTTCTGCGATTGGCTACGCGTCAGGAGGCTACGATTCTGCTTGGCTGCACGATGGGACTGGCGACGATACGGCTGTGGTTCGTGTTTGGGGCGCCTATGCTGAGCTCGAATCTGGAGTGCGATTCGATGCGCAGGACTTTGATGCCGTTCTAGCCTACGGAGTCAGTGGTGGCGTTAATACGGTCGATGAAGAGGCTGTCGACTATTACTTCGGACAGATCGGCGTTTGGGTGTAAAACAACAAGCCAGTTTACTGAGGTCGGTGTCGTTTTGCCTCACGCTGCGAACTTCTCGTGTTCCCCCGTATATTCCGAATTACTGTTTGATGTGAGCATCTGGGACAGCAAGGTGCGAAAGAACTCCCTGCGACGCCCAAACCGAAACTCGCGGTCGATGCGCTCGGCAGCAAGTTTACCCATTGACGTGGCTTCGGCTTGATTTGTTAGGATGGTCTTTAACGTCTCGGCGATTGTCTCGGGCGACTCATCGGCGACATAATAGCCACAGGGACCGACAACCTCTGGGATCGCGGTCTTTCGATTGACAATGACAGGTGCACCGCAGGCCATCGCCTCGGCGATGGCAAGGCCGAAGCCTTCGTGCCGGGAGCATTGGTAGTAAGCACCGCAGTTCTGCATGTAGTGAATTTTTATTTCCTTAGAGATTTTGCCAAGAAACTGCACGCGTTCGGTAATGCCAAGTTCGACACAGCGACGTTCCATGATTGCTTGTCCATCCATTGGTTCTCCCGCAAGGACTAGTCTAGCTTCGGGGTGCTCATCGCTGACAAGCTTGAATGCTTCGATCAGTTCTACCTGCATTTTTCGTCGCACATTGGCCATCTTTTTCCAGGCGACATTGAAGATCACATTTGGCATCGTTCGTTGATTGTCAGGAGTGGCAAGGTGATACTCGTCCAGAACGATGTGTGGGCAAAGTAGGGCATTTCGAAGCGGCATCAACCGCGAGAGTCGGTCGATCATATACTGACTGACAAAGACGCTCTGATCGGCGAATCGCATGCCATAACGGACTAGAACCCGATAGAGCCAAGAACGTTTCTCGTAGATGTCTGGCTCGAGAGATCCCGTGACACAGATTGGCAATCCACGTAATTTCAGAATCGGGCCCACGAGCCAAAGCCAATTCCACCACCAGAGAAACACAAGGTCTGTCGTCGCAGGTACCTCGCGCAGAGAAGTCGCAATCGTGACCTCGTATCCGAGCGATTGTAGGATCTCGATGTCCTGGCGGTAAAATTCGGTTGTCATCAGACGACTGCGGTCAAGTCTGTAGGCAAGGAATGTTATATGCATTCTTGAATTCCTTAGGTCATTGCAATATCGGTTTTTTAGCAGTTGCAAATCGGTTTGCAGGGCGATATGGGTGGCGACGAGCTGGTGCCGTACTGCGCCGTGGCGCTTCACGACCGAGCAGGCGGCAAAAACCGTACGTGGCTCCCATCGCGAAGAAAAACATTATGAACAAGCAGAACATCTCATACGGTTCGCCTCGGTGGATCAATACTAAGAAGCGGCCGGTTAGTGGGCCTATCCATAAGAATGCGAGCAGTGATGTCTGCATACGTTGCAGGAGCCAACAGTAAAGCATCCCATGCAGACAGAGCACCGGTAAACCAAACCAGCCCCAAAAGTTGATATAGACATCGCCCAGGATAGAGGGGGGAACAGTGACTTGGAGTTCTTCCGGGCGGCCATGCACGACGAGACCGAAGAGTATGTTAGAGTCCGGTGGTTTCAAATCGGGGAACCGCGATTCTTGCAGGAAAAAGACGAGCATCCGTCGGTAGGTTGCAGCATTGAGGTATGGGTGGAGTTCTGGAAACGTCGCAACAGCACCTACGAGATTCGAGCTGTACCCGAGCGGATCACGGTCCCACATGCCGCTGTACGCCGATGCCGAAAGGAGGATATTGACCCCCTCAATCGCGCTCACCGAGTCCTGGTGTTGCCGAAGCTCGAAAAGCCCGATGGATAAGACGATCGCGACAAACCCTGTCAAAGCAGTGTACCCGACACGCTTCGGAGAGACTTTGAAACGAATACTCGCCGCAACGAGTACCGTAGCAATCAGCGCTAGTGGAATCGACCGCGTACCTTTCGCGAAAACGAAGAAGAACGCGGCACCCGCCAACAGCACATAAGCAAAGGTTAAGAGCTGGTAGCGCCGGTTAAGGAACACGCCGATAAAGGCTGGGGCGTAGACAAAGCTTGTCAAGTGTATCGACAGGACGGAGAGAACTCCCTGATTGTTGAACCGGTGGGCGAATCGACTTGAATGGAGAAGGTCCATTAATGAGATGCCTTTGGTGTACATCATTAGCAACTGGCCGAATAAGGTAATCCCTATCGACAGCCAGAAGAGTTTCACCAATAGCCGTTGCGTACGCGGGTCGCAAACCTGTTCTAGCAAGGCCCGCTTCTTTTGGGCGAGCTGTGCCAGCGGACGTTTAGCCAGTGCAAATCCTGCCACCAGCATCATTAGACCCGCCAGCGAGTACCAAGCAGCTTCGGTGCGGGCTCCGAGGCCAAATTCGTTCGCATACGAGTCCGCAGACTGCATGATCGGAGCGATGCCGAAGATCAACCCGAAGGAACCAAAGAATGCGAACTCGCCAAAGCAGCAATCGAGGTGATAGACTAGCTTCCAGACAATTACGCCACAGATGAGGACGATACACGTACAGGCTACGGTAAGCATATCGTTGACTCGCAAGTTCGGCGATTTCTGTCTCTAGGCAGCAAGAGCCTTGGCAGTCGCGTTTGCCTTCTTGAAGAACAGAGAAATTCCAAGGTATCCGCCGTGATCGGTAAACTGTGTGTGGAAGTCATTGACACCCGACTGCTGGAGCAGTTGGAACACTTGATTTAGGTTGTAGTCATTCATCTGCATCATGGGTGCACGGAACGGTCGTCCTCGAAGAACATTAATCAGGTTGTGGGCCAGCGGTATCCATTTCTTAACCCACGAGATCCAGCGGATCCCCGATCGAGCCTTTCCATACGTCAGATGGATGACTCCGATGCCCCCGTTGGCTACACTATCGATCAGTTTGGCGATGATCGACAGCCCATGTCTCGGAGCGATATGTTGTAAGACGATAAACGTATGGACGAGGTCAAATCGTTTGTCCGGCTCCGCAAGCCAGGCGTCGGTTTCGATGAACTTTGCATTAGTCACGTTGAGACGTTCGCCGTTAGACCGTGCTTCACGTAACATCGAAGGAGAAATATCGACACCAAGGACCTCGTCCGCTTGCGCTGCCAATGGTAGAGTTAGTCGTCCGACGCCACAGCCGAAATCAAGGATAAGACGAAAGCGTTGGGGTGCGTCAAGGTGAGTGTTCGCCATGGTGAGCATCTGTTCGACGTATTCGTCGCCTGATTGAAAGAACTCTTCAAGATCCGCGTCGGCAATCGACTTGCGTCGGAATCGCGGTTGCGAGAGGACGCCAAAGTAGGGATCGATGTCTCCGAACTTACGCCACACAAGATCAGTACTACTAAGTGTCATCCTCTTACCTTTTGTCGTTGTGAATGCGACATGAGATCCGTCTTTAGTATGTATCGGGTTCTTTAGGGAGAAAGATTCACGCCGTAAGTACCTAGGTGTGAGTACGTCTGCGCAACCGTGCGATGGCATAGCCAACGAGTCTGCGGTCCTCCGCGTCGAAAACTACTTGCCAACCGCCCCATGCCCCGATCGTTAAGAGAGCCAAAATTGCAACGGCTTTGGTCACCAACGTTAACGATGAAATTGCAAACAAAGCGATCGCCGAAGTAAGTACACCATGTACCAGAGGACGAGCAAAAAACTGCACTGAGTAGGTTTTCCAGTCAACCTCCAAGGCAGCACGGACTAGACTAGGAACGCCAAATCCTGTCAAGATCGATGCAGCGAATGCACCCGAAGCAATACCAACTAGTGGGTTAGCGAACCAATTGGCGAACATAATTGCTAGCGTAGCGGTTAGCACCGTTTTGAAGAGCATTAGCATAGACAGGGCGCGTTGGTGGTTCATTGCAATTAGGAAGTATATTGGCGTGCAAAACAGCGAGTCGAACAAGAATGCTCCCGCAATAAGAGCCAGAACAGTATTTCCTGGATAGCAATCGCCTCCAAGCCAAGTCTCGACGAACAGTTCTGCGAAGGGCACAAATAATACAATCACCAGAGAAGCCAAGATCGTCGTTCCTTTGGTAAGCAGTTTTGCGGCGGATGCCAAACGGTATGTATTTCCGTTTGATGACCACATCACGACATAAGGCTGAACTGCGCGAGGCAGAGCTGTGATGATGGAATACGCAGCGACCCGCAAGACGCTTGTTAGCAGAAAGAACGGCGGGGCAGCAACCAGAGAGACGAAACGTGGTACGAGCAAAGTTGCGAGGCTGCGGTCAAACACGCCAGCTGCGCTAATTAGGAAGAAGAAACTAGAATTTGTTACGAGAGGACGAAGTAATGCCGGTCTAAATTGGGACAAGCGCAGACGCGCCCAAGTACCGCACCGGGCAGATGAGAAGCAGATGGCAGCGGTCGACATAAGCAGCGAAGTGTTCACCACGACAGTGATGCCCACTAAGTCTGCACCCCAAACTAGGGCGACCGCCGTTGCTGCTAAGGTGAATAGCGTTCCGGCGATTTCCCAAGTAATTCGCAATGGTAGTTTGCGTACACCTATCAATAGGCCTGGGAAAACCAGCATGGGGATGCGGGCTAATGCTAACACGGTGGATAGCACAAGGCACACTCGAAGCAGTGGCTCGAGGTGAGCATCTGTCTCGGATAGAAGAAGGTTGCCCAGAGGGAGGGTTAGGATGAGCGTTACAGCGACGGTACCTACAGACAGAATAAGCAGCCAATAAAGCACGTGGGCGGTGGCCATGATTTCGCTAACACGTTTCGGTTGACCAAGCGTGTGAGCCCGACCAATTTTGTTTACGACCGTCTGGCCAAGCCCTGAGTCGGATAAGCTTAGATACATCGTGACAGTACTGATGGTGATCCATAGCCCGTAGCCTTGCTGCCCGAGCGCAGCGACCATCAAAGGCATGATGATTAGCGTCGAGCACGAGCGGAGTAACGTGTTCGTGATAATCAGCAGGTTGGCTGCCAGCGCGCCACGGACTACTGAACCCTGCTGACCCTTACTCGCGCTCAAATCAACCGGCGCCCGTATTATGCTCTCCAATGGAGGTTTCATTGGAGGGGGCGTGCGGTGATGGGACAACGGTGTGCTGATGGACATGAACGACCTCGGCTGCCTCAAGCAACCCTTTTTTTCGATCGAGGAAACGCTTGGAACGTTGCACGAGCGAATACGGTTTCGACCGTTCGGAAAAAGGCGTGCATGTCATGCGAGTCAAGCGTCGGATGCACAAGAAACATGAGACTGGTCTCGCCCAACTCGCGAGCAACGGGTAGTCGCTCTACAGGTTTTAATGCATCGCCGAAGGCTTCTTCTAAATAGATCTCGCTGCACGAACCGGTGAAACAGGGGACGCCTAGGGTGTTGATTTCTCGCATCACGCGATCGCGATTCCATCCCGCTTCAAGTTTTTTGGGGCGCACAAATGTATAAAACTTGTAGTAGGAATGAAGGTCTTCTTTGGGAGGCGTCGGGGTGTGCAGCGAGTCGATTCCTTGTAAGCATTGATGAAGAATTGCGGCATTCCGTCGCCGTGTTTCTACCCAGCCAGGCAACTTACGCAAAACGACACGGCCGATTGCCGACTGCAATTCAGTGAGTCGCCAATTTGTGCCGAACGACTTGTGCAGCCAACGAAAGCCTGGTGAGTGATCTGAGCGATGCACTGCATCAAAATCTTTGCCGTGATCCTTATAACCCCAGGCGCGCTTCCATATATTAGAATCGTTGGTAACCACCATGCCCCCTTCACCACCGGTAGTCATGATTTTATCCTGGCAGAACGAGAAAACTCCTATGTCGCCCATCGAACCTACGTGCTGCCCACGATAACGAGCTCCATGGGATTGGGCGCAGTCTTCGATCACACGTAGATTATTTTGTCTGGCAAGTTCCAGAATGGGCTCCATATCGCACGGCCAACCTGCTAAGTGCACTGGTATGACTGCCCGAGTGTTTGTCGTTATTTGCGCACGAATTGTTTCCGCGGTGATGTTTTGGCTTGAAGGGTCAACATCTGCGCAAACGGGCTTTGCCCCACGTATGGCCACGGCACTGGCGGTAGCGATGAAAGTACGACTGGGAACGATCACTTCGTCGCCGGGGCCGATGTCCAGCGCAGCGAGGGCGAGTTCGAGTCCCACGGTTCCATTGGCTACGGCGATTGCATGCTCTGTGCCAACGAATTCTGCAAACTCCGCTTCAAATTGTTTTCCCTCGGTGCCAGTCCAGTAATTGAGCTTTCCGCTGCGTAGCACACGCAGGGCTGCTTCCTGCTCGTCTTCTCCACAAATTGGCCATTGGGGAAAACTGTGCAAATCGGTTTTTGGCGAAGAAGTAAGTTGATCCATTGCAGGATGCTCAGGGTTCGTTGTGAGTGTCTTTGCTGAGTTAGGCAGAGAGAATGATTCAAGCTGATAGGGGGAGATGATGTACAGCTGCAACTTCTTCCGATCCACCTGTAGCAGACGGATCGTTCCAGGAATATCCCAACTCTGCCATTAAGTCTGCTACATGAGGGTAGATATCTTCTAATTGTTCACTGGAAAGGTCTTGTTTCCATAAGGCTAAAGAATCTCTAAACAAGTTGTTGTCGATCCAATCTTCAATCGAATTATCCCAGGGTAAATCGACGAATTTGAGAATCCGCCGGCATTCGTGTAGCGGATTCTTGACGAGATCCTCATAGCGAGTCATCAGGTAGTTCTCTTGCGAAAACTCTTGGCATGCACGGAGCCCATGGCGTAGCGATTCGCTCCATTGAATGGCGCACTTCACTGCCAAGGAAGGGTGGTTTGCAAACTGTTGGGCATTTGGGGTTCGGACACCCCAGTACTTGCGATAACGGTTTTTTCCGCAGCGGGCCTGCGCGATGTCTAGGCCGTAACGAAGCCCGTAATAGAGGAAATCGTCGCGTGGCACATAACGAGCCTTCTCTAGGAAAAAACGCAAATGCAATGCCTTGCGACGTCGTTTTATTGCGGAGGCGACCGATCCTCTTGCATCACGTACCACGTGAATGATGCGGGCATCCGGGAAGGCAGCGAGGACGTATTTCAGACGCACGATGTTGTGGTCGGTTCGATCAACTAGTCGGGAACAACCACTCAACAGGGCTTCTTTGGTAAACGCGGCGTGAATCCTCTCACGAATCTCTGGAGACATCATGTCAGGAGATAGCGTGTCATAAGGATAGTTGCGGTGTCCCGTGCGCCAAAGGCAGTTGATTTCGTAGGGAAATGAATGGACTCCCGCTGCACGCCCAATGACCTCGGAGGTCATTTTCTTGCCCGAACGTGGAGCACCTACAATGAAAATAGGCTTTTTATGATTCATAATTTTACTTTTTCTTGGTTCCGCAGCCAACATGTGATTATGCGGCACGTCTTGTATGGAAATCGTCGGTGTCTGGAATACTAACAACAGGTTTAGTAGTGCCTTGAAACTCGGACGCGGGATCGCAAAATGATTCGTGAGACTTGTCACCTGTGTGAGTTGCTAAGCCCTTCCAAATAAAGGTGTCAGCCAGATAGATGCAATCTCGCCAAAAACTGTAGTTGGTGATGTACTGTTTGTTAATTCTTACTTTGTCGGGAAAGAGTACCGTGCTGTTGAAACGATCGGGATCACTCTGAGTTGCTAATAGTTGTTCTTCATCTCGGTATTTCAGTGATGCTGGCCCGGTGATGCCTGGAGCAACCGAAAGCAGTATTTCCTTGTCATTCATGGGGACGTGTTCCCACTGCGATGGGACGTCGGGCCTTGGACCTACAAAACTCATTTCACCTCGCAAAACGTTGATTAGCTGAGGCAATTCATCTAGTTTGCTTTTTCTGAAGAACCTTCCCCACCGAGTAATTCGGGGATCGTCACTCGTTGTAACGGTCGTGTTGCAGCTGGGCATGTCCCGCATGGTTCTCAGCTTTAAGATTTCAAAGTTCTGGCCATGCTTGCCGACTCGCGTCTGACGGAACAAACCCGATTGCCCGGTATCCCAACGTGCAATTACGGCCGTGCAAGAAATTATCGGACCGGTAACCGCTAGAGCGCATATCGCCCCAACGAGATCAATGCTTCGCTTCATGAACCGGCTGAAAGGCGACATGTTTTTTTGCATTCCATTGCAAACTGCTGATCGAACGTCAATAAACGCTAAGCGGCTTTTTTCATACCGTCTGTCAATCCGGGAGTGTGGTTCTTAGATCTTGAATCTGGGGCCACAACACCGAGGCCAAAAATGTCTTGCCAGGCTGCAAGCGATTTGCTGCGACCGTAAAACTTCTCGCTACGGGCAATAAGCTTTTGCCTGGCATCAGCGGTCCAGCGTTCTCGCTGATCGCGGGCGGCGGATATCGTTTCTGCAATGTTCGAAAAGGTCAACTTCTCTGGTACATAGCCGAAGTCGTGGACGAGAATATCTTCAGCGAGTTGACTGTCACGTTCCGCCAGCAGCAAGATTGGGCAACCTGCGGCAAGATAGGTCATGGTCTTGCTGGGGTAGGCTACCTGGCACACTCCCGTGCGAAGTGATACTACGCCAAGATCTGCGCGCTGCATACAACCGAATGCAACTTCCACAGGCTGATAGGGTTCGAAAAATACCGTCTTTCCAATCAAGTTGTCCGCAAGACTACGAAGCGATCGCAATTCTGCGCCAGCTCCCATGAAGATAAAGTGAATATCTTGCTCGGCGCTCAGGATATGTGCGGCCTCAATCAATCGCGGCAAATCTTGGAATAGTCCGATGTTGCCCGCGAAAAAAACGCGAAAAGGATGTTGCACGGCATCATTGAACAATGTGGGCAAGTTTTCTTCAGGTTCATAAACGTCGAGCGCAAAGTTGTTAATCACGGTTATGTTGTTGCCGGTGTAGCCTTTGCGTCGCAGCAAAGTTTGTTTCATATCTTCGGATAGCGTGACCACGCTTTCCGCAGCAGAGCAATTTTCTGTATCGATTCTTTCCAGCCAACGTGAGATGCGTCCTTCGCGCAATTGATTTGCAATCACGGCGCTTTCAGGGTGGATGTCTTGGCAATGCAACACAAAAGGTATGCCAGTCACCCGGTGAATCATTCGGAGCACCCAGCCCATCAATACAGGAGGATGCGTATTGGCCACAATAAGGTCATAGCGACGCCACAACACATGGGTCACTGCGCGAAATAGAAAGTAGATAAAATTCAAGGCTCGCAGTAGTCGCAGATGCTTGCGTTCTGGCAACAATCGGATTCTGCGAATATCAACTCCGCCGATTGTTTCACGGTGTGGTTGCCTTGAATGCGAGATGTCGTTGTAGCTTGGCTGAGCAGTGAAGACGCTTGCGCTGTGGCCTCGTGAGACCTGCTCTTCCAAAATGGCGCGCAATAGGCGCGCATAAGGTGTCGTATCAGGCCAATAATGCCGGTAGATAGCCAAGATTTTCATTTGTTCTAGCCTCAGCTATTTAAGCAGCTACAATCCCGTCCCACATGTGTCCAAGTTTTGCGGTTCCGAGTATCAGTTTAAGAACACGATAGGATGTATTTGTGACTTCGTATTCTTTGGCGATCGGTTGTAGTTGGTCGTGCTTTTGACTGTGGATAACCAAGTCGACCGAACGCAAAATCGTTTCTGCATCGCGACCGGTGAGCACGATATGCCCGGAGTCCATTGCTTCGGGGCGTTCCATTGCGGTGCGCATGGTGACCGCAGGAAATCCTAAAATCGAGCTTTCTTCGCTAATCGTGCCGCTATCCGACAGCGTGCAGGCCGACTCCATTTGCAATCGCACGTAGTCGTGATATCCAAAGGGGGGAAGAAACCTGACATTCGTCTGGTTCTGGAAATCTACCGCATCCAGCTTTTGCTTGGTTCGCGGGTGTGTGCTAACGATCACCGGCATCGCATAGCGCTCGCCGAGGAGATCGATCGCTTCGAGCAACTGAGTTAAATGCGCTGGAATATCGACATTCTCTGCGCGATGCATACTCACGAGAAAATACTTTTGTGGCTCCAACTGCAAAGTTTCTAGTATGTGGCTGCTGTCAAAGCCAGACTTGTTTGCATCAAGCACTTCTCGAATCGGTGAGCCTGTCAGGTAAATGCGCCGGGGATGGATTCCCTCGGCCAGTAGATTTCGACGTGCATGCTCGGTGTACACCAAATTAAAATCGCTGATGTGATCAATAATACGGCGATTCAATTCCTCTGGCACATTGAAATCGAAGCAGCGGTTCCCGGCCTCCATGTGATAGAGAGGAATCTTCATTCTGCGGGCCAGGATGCCGGCAAAAGCACTATTTGTATCGCCGAGAATCAAGACCGCATCGGGTTTTTCCTTTGCCAGGATTTCTTCGGATTTGATCAGGACGTCGCCAAGGAGTTTTCCCAACGATTCGCGACTGACATTGAGAAAATAGTCCGGCTGACGAACCTCAAGATCATTAAAAAATACCTCGTTCAGTTCGTAGTCGGAATTTTGGCCCGTGTGGACGAGCACATGTTCGGTGTGTTGGTCCAGCAGTCGCATCACTTGGGCGAGACGAATAATCTCTGGACGCGTGCCCAAGATGGTCATTACTTTCAAAGAGGAAGACATGTTCGTCCTTGCTGGTATCGACTGGAAAGTGGCGGTTTACGCCACTTTCTCGAAATAAGTATCTGGATCGTCGGCAGTGTAAACTTCGTTGCACCAGAACATGGTGAGCAGGTCCCGATCGCCGACGTTTTCGATTTGATGGGTGTGCAGAACAGGAATTGAAATAAACTGTGGCGAGTCGCCCGAGACGCGGAACTCGTGAACGCTGTCGTCATCGACGCGTCGCAACCGGATTGCCGCTTCGCCTTTCAGAACACAGAACCACTCGATTTTCCTTGTATGATAATGATTGCCGCGGACGATGCCGGGCTTGGTCGTCGAAAAGAAGACCTGCCCACCGTTGGCCATGCGGATGATTTCAAACAGATGCCCACGATCGTCGCGATGGACTTCGGGGCGATGGCAATGCTCTTTCAGGCTCACGTACGACAAATAGGTTGCGTAGAGATTCGCACTGAGAGGATCCGAAATATCGGGGACCATATCGTCCTGTGAATGGCTCTCGCGAAAGCTGCGCAGCTTTGCCAACAAGTCGGACACCTTTAACAAAGAGGAATCCGCGACTCTTTGAGTCTGTGCACCGTGCGGCGGGTTTTCAATAGCTTCGAGGATGATGTCGACGAGATCATTGATCCATACGAATTCCACCTCGCTGTCCTGAATAATGGTGGGCTCTTTGCCCTGGGCTAGTTCGTAGCAGAAAGTCGCTACGACCGAGTTGTAAAAAGGTCGGCATCCGGGGCCGTAGACATTGGGGATTACCAAGATGGTCGCTGCTCGGCCTTCGCCAGACGCCGCCCATTGGTTCAGTTGGTTTTCACCATATTTTTTCGAGCGCCCATAGGCGTTGTCTCGGTCTCGCTGTGTCGACGAAGAAAATATGATGTGCGTTTTTCGTTTGCTCCGCTCGGCAGCTTGAATCAACTGATCGGCTAAGCGAGTGTTTGTCAAATAAATTTCTTCGTCCTCGCCACGGTTCATGCCTGCCAGGTGAACGATCGTATCACATTGGTCAGCAAATGCAGCTAACGCTGCAGGCTCGCCAAAAGACTCTCGATGGCAGGTAACGACACGGATGCCCTCTTGGTGCGCCAGTCGTCGCGCCAAATGGCTTGCCACAAATCCTTGCGGGCCAGTGATCCCTACCGTACGCTCGCTCATGCGGCCAGTCTCCGTGGTGCGCTGGTGCGCGACCATTGGTTCAGCTCCTCGTGGATTTCTGGTAGCTGCAGTAAAAGTTGCTCCGTCGCCTTGACGGAAAGCTGCGGCGCGTTTTCTGAAGTGTATCCATCTCGCGCGAATGCCTCGGATTCGATGCCTTGGACGAAGTACTCGTCGTAATTCCGGTCACGTTGGCAATGTACGCGGTAATATTCGCCACAGTCTTCCGAGCGGGCTAATTCCTCGGCGCTGACAAGTATTTCATGGATTTTTTCGCCAGCTCGAACGCCCACCGTTTTGATTTTATTGTCAGCTTGAAATAGATTGAGTAACGCTTGTGCTAGATTATGGACTGTCGTCGCCTCTGCCTTGCGTACAAAAATATCTCCTTGCCGGCCATTTCCCATGGCAAAAGTGACCAGCTTGACGGCTTCAGAAAGCGGTAAAAGTAGTCGCGTCATGTTTGGGTCGGTTACTGTGAGAGGCAAGCCGCTTTTGATCTGTTGGATAAATAGCGGTATCACGGAACCTCGGGAGTACATGACATTCCCATAGCGGACTCCACAAAACACCGTTTTGGTATTCGAGGATTTTGCCCTGGCAAGGGTCAATTTTTCCATAAGTGCTTTGGTCTGCCCCATCGCGTTGATCGGGTAGACTGCTTTGTCGGTGCTAAGTACGACAAGTTTTTTGACGTCATTCATCTCGGCCGCGTCGAGGACATTTTGGGTACCGATGACATTGGTTTGGACCGCCTCCATGGGAAAGAATTCGCACGAGGGAACTTGTTTTAGCGCAGCTGCGTGGAAAACATAGTCGACCCCTCGCATCGCCATGGCGATTTGCCTGTGATCGCGGATGTCTCCGATTACGAAAGCCAGCCGAGGGTCGTCAAATTTAAGCCGCATGTCGTGTTGTTTTTTTTCGTCGCGGCTGTAGACGGTGATTTGTTTTGGATCATGCTTGTCGAGTACTAATCGGATAAAATCGTTTCCAAAAGAACCGGTGCCCCCTGTGACAAGTAACGACTGGTGATCAAACATCGGCTTTTTCCTCTATTGCGAGAATGAGAGCAGCAAGTGGAATGGTAATTGCTGATCAAAGCGGGGGCTGACGACAGCGTCTATCTAAGAATCCGGGTACTTACTCGTTGGCAGCAAACAAAAATGCGGGAGACCAAGGAACCTAAATGGCCCTTGAAGTGGTGTGGGAGTGTATTTATCAACCGCCCAGACCACAAGTCCACTCTTCCTGTTTTGCCTATGGAGAGGGCAAATCTAGCTGAAAAACCAGCGATGGAGAGTAATGGCTAGATTAACGAATCAAAGTGCGATAATACTCGATTGATCGCTGTAGCCCGTCTTCAAAGCTTACGTGAGGCTCGTACCCAAGTACTTCTCGAGCCGCCGTGATGTCTGCCAAGCTGTCTTTGACATCCCCTGGACGCGGATCAGAAAAAATAGGCTCGATGCTCGTTCCAAGCACTCGATTGATCGATGCTAGCAAACCCAGGAGACTAAACTGCTCTCCGCAGGCCACGTTGAAAATTTTGCCGCTTACATTCGGGGCCACCGCAGCCGCGAGGTTCCCTGCAACAACGTTGTCGACGTAAGTAAAGTCGCGTGATTGGAGTCCGTCGCCAAAAATTGTCGGTTGGCGTCCTTGCAGCATTGCCATCACGAAAATCGGGATGACGGCCGAGTACTCGCTGTTCGGATCTTGCCTTGGCCCAAAGACATTGAAGTAGCGAATGACGACTGTTTCCAAGCCATAGGTTGCTGCGAAGGCTTGGCAGTAGGATTCGCCGGCCAATTTGGCTGCGGCGTAGGGTGAGAGCGGATCGGGTAGATCGCTTTCGTGCTTGGAAGGGCTGGGTTGATTTCCATACGCGCTGCTCGAACCCGCGTAAACTACGCGCCGCGCGCCTGCCCGCCGTGCCGCATCGAGCACATTGAGGGTCCCAGTGACGCAAGCTGCGTTGGTATCGAGCGGTAGCTCGACGCTGCGCGGCACGGAAGCTAACGCTGCCTGATGGAAAACTGTGTCGACTCCTTCGACGGCCTTCGCTAGCAGTTTGTCATCAAGGATGTCACCGGGGATGAATTCAATTTTTCCCTCGAGGTGCTGCAAATTCTCCCGTTTGCCGGAGCTCAAATTGTCGAGAACTCGGACCTGACAGCCCTGATCGACGAGCGCGGTAGCGATATGCGATCCAATAAAACCGGCTCCGCCGGTGACCAAAGCGTTTTTCATGCCGTTGCGTCCGGTGTTTTGGTGATTCGAGTTAGCCCTGCCCTACGGGCACTGGCAGAGGATACCTTTCTTGACGCTGGGAACAAGACCGACCTGCCCACACCCAGGCAATGCTAGCACAGAGGCTGTCTAGCCGGCGCGACGTTCTGTTGGCACGAGATTTGTTATCACCAATCGAGCGATGCAATCGCTGTAACGGAAAGGCCTTGCAGCATTTTCTCGGATATTCTATTTACACGCCTCTCGCAGAGGGGGGGACGCTATAGCCGGATTGCGGAAGGTTCCGCTTCGGCAACACACTTATTCCCGTTCGACCAACTTGTACTAGGCGGTCGAAATAAGTTGGACCAATCCAAGATTTCTTCCATGAAGAAACCCACAGCGATCGTGCAAATCTTTACGAGAAAGAGCAGCGACGACATACGAGCAAACAGGCTCGTAGTAGTCGGCTTAATGGCCGTGGCCGTTTGTTGTTCCGGTTGCCAATCGTCGGCAATTCGCGCGTCGAAAATGCCTGCTGATTTTCGTGCGGCCGCTCGGGAATCGAGTAGCGTGATGGATTTGGCACGCGTTTCTTCGCCGGGCGTGAGTGATGCGATCGTTGGCGTCAACGATTTGCTGGAAGTCACGATTGCCAGTGGACGAGGCGACGAAAAACCGAACCCAGTTCTCGTGCGAGTAGCCGGGGATGGAACCGTCGATGTGCCCGTCATCGGTGTGACGCCGGTCGCCGGGTTGGATGTTTACGATGCTAGCCAGAATATCGTCAAGTCTGCCGTGGATCGCGGGATTTATGTGCAGCCTTATGTGACGGTTGAAATCGAATCCAAAGCAGTCAAGCGGGTAACCGTTTTGGGTGCTGTCAACGACCCTGGTGTGCATGAGTTGCCCTACGGCAATTGTGATCTCGTCACGGCACTGGCTGCGGCGGGAGGGCTTTCTGACGAGGCAGGAACTGAGGTCGAGATCATTCGACAACCGACGCTCGGCATATCCGCGAATGAATCTGTGCAGCCCAATCCGCAAGTGGTGCCGAACGAACAAATTCAACTTTCGACCTACCAATCGCTCGCGGAGCCCCCAGGTCACCCGACTCAGTCCGCGCAAACTTTGTCGAATATTAACGGGCCCCAAGTCTTGAAGCTTGATCTTGCTGAAAGCCAAGGTGGCGGCTTGTCGGATACCCGGCTAAGCGACCGGGACGTGGTGATGATCACGCCGCGCAAAAAAGAAATCATTTACGTCACCGGTTTGGTGACTTCTCCGGGGCAATTTGAATTGCCACTGGACCAAGATATCCATTTGCTCGATGCGATTGCGATGGCTGGAGGGCAGGACTCGCCGGTTGCGGATAAGGTATTGGTGATCCGTCGCATCAAAAATCGCGAGGAGCCGGTGGTAATCGTGGCGAGTTTGAGCGCTGCAAAGAAAAACGGTCTTGAGAATCTTCGGCTCACAGCCGGCGACACGATCAGCATCGAGCAGACCCCGGTAACGGCTGTCGTGGATACATTCACCAAGCTGTTCCGCCTGTCGTTTGGAATCGCCGGACGTACAACAGCCTTTTAACGTATAAGCAATCCCGCAGCACCCCGACCGACGTTCCATAGCCGAGATGAACGTGAACATCCCCGACTCTGAGCATACGCTATCTTTCGATCCTGAATCCACAATGACGGGGGAAATCATGCCCTCGCTACTGCGGTATTGGCGTGTCTTGCGACTGCGCAAGCATGTGGTCCTCTGCACGCTCTACACTTTTTGCCTTGCGGGAGGGATTTACTACTTTCTGGCTCCGCGTCTCTTTCAGTCGTCTGCAAGAATTTTGATTGTTGATCAAAACCAGGATGATCTTTCTGCAGTTGGTAACCACGACAACACGGGCAACACCATGGCCACGCACCGCGAGCTTGTGGTGAGCCCGATAGTGATCCAGAAAGCGATTCAGCAGCTTGATCCACAATTTCGCATCGACTTGCTGCATCGGCGCCCTCAGGACTGGGTCGAAACGATCCAAGAGGAACTCCGCGCTTCGATCACACGCAAGACAAATATCATCGACGTGGGCTTCCGTTCTCGCAAGCCGGAAGCTGCAGCCGCGGTGGTGCGCGAAGTGATCGCAGCCTATCTCGATTTTGTAGATGAAAATCACAAAGGTACGGCAAGTGAGTTTAGTACTCTGCTGACTCAGAAGCGCGATCAGATCCAGGCAACTCTGGTTACAAAACAGGAGGAGTTGCAACGGCTTCGCGAACAGGTGGGCCATCTCGCGGTGAGTCCGGAAGATCAAGTGATCGAGCCGGTTATTCAACGCGCGTTGCGATTGAACGAGGCTTTGCTCGAAGCGCAAGAAAAGCGATTGATCCTTCAGGCCACGCTCTCTTCGGTGGAAGAGGCTTCTGCTCGCGGGGAGAGCATCAACCAGCACTTGATGGGTATCGAAAGTACGCTGGGGCGACAGTTGCTATTGGCCTCGCTTGGGTTGGGTCCCGAGGATATGAGAGTTGTCGGTGAGCAGAAAAAAGCTCTGCTTGCTTCGCACCAGGAAATGCAAAATCTTTCCGGCGTCTATGGCCCGAATCATCCCCGAATGTTGGAATTGCGAAAGCAGATTCAGTCGCTACAAAAATACCTGGAAAGCCACTTTGCCGGTACCGGAAAGCGGCTCGACAACATGGGGAATGCTGTTCCGGACGAAGTTATCTTAAAAATGCTACGTCAATCCGTGCATCAGGCAAAGCAAATTGAAGCACAGATCGAGGCATCGTATGAACTTGCTCGCTCGGAGGCGGCGGCGCAGAGTGGTGCTCTGGTCCAGCTTCGTACGCTGGAACGCGAAGTCGCTCGGACAGAGGCCCTCTCCGATTCGCTGATCGATAGCATCGCAAATATGGACATGCGTCAAGTCCAGGCACCGATCAAAGCCACGGTTATCCGCGAGCCGCTTCCGGATGAGAAACCAGTTTCGCCCCAATTGCGGTTTGTACTGTTTGTTTGTCTCGCTGGGGGAATGATCGTCGGAGGCTTGATTGTTTATGTGCAGGACATCCTGGACGATCGATTCAATTCGCCTGAAGAACTCTCAGCCCAGCTTGGGGTGCCGATCTTGTCGATTGTCAGAGAGTTGGATCCGCTTCCCGGAGAAGGATTGGCTAGCGTGGTGACGCATGCCCATCCGAATTCTGTGGAATCGGAAGCCTTCCGTACGCTACGAACCACACTGTCCTTGAATGGGGAAGTTTGCGATCGCATTTTGATCTCTAGCTCTGAGCCGGGCGATGGGAAAACAACCATCTCGGCGAACTTGGCTGTGGCCTTTGCCCAAGCCGGCAAACGGACTCTGTTGATCGATGCCGACTTGCGGCGTCCTGGCTTATCGACTTTGTTGGGTCTCAAGGGACAGCAAGGTGTTGCCGATATATTGGCCTCAGAAGAATCGCCTGAAACTGCTGCCGTACGCCTGCTTCATTGCACAGAACTCGAAGGGCTCGATGTTCTGCCCGTCGGGCTGCGGCGTCCTAACCCGGCGGAGCTGCTCAGCGGCAATGCGTTTGTGGAGCTGCTGGCGTGGGCCGACTCGAAATACGATCGTGTGTTGGTCGATTGCCCGCCGGTGCTTGCAGTTAGCGATGCCCAGATTGTCGGACAATTGGTTGATGGCGCAATTCTTGTCGTTCGTCCGGATAAGAATCATCGCCGCTCGGTCATGCGTGCTGTGGAAGGATTCCAAGCAACGGGCTGTCGAGTACTGGGCGTTGTCGCAAACTGTGTTTCCAGTGCGTCGACTGAATACGGATATGGTTATGGGTACGGATATGGGTACGGTTACGGCCATGACGGGGCACCTGAAGAGCTGGACTCATCTGTAAGCGTTGCAGAAGAAAGACCCCTTGAAGTTCCTGTGCCCGCCGGCAATAGGATACGCCCTCGACGGGCGGCATAACTGAAACCACGCCTCTCTTCAAGTAACAAAATCAGGCTATGCCCAGCCGACAAGCAAATTCCCTGACTTGGACAAGCAATTCAAGCTTGGCCCGCAAACCGGAAGAGAAATCGGTCTGTCTGCGGATTGTTGATGGAGGATTGCTGGGTATTATCTTTGTTGCTCCGATGTTGTTTGGGGCTCGCCATAATTTAGGGCGATTCGTCCTGGTGGCACTTTGTGCAATTGTTGCTATTGCCTGGTTCGTGCATCAGGCCCTGTCGGGAAACGGCAAATGGACTCGCACGGTAGCGGTAGGTTTTCTGCTTTTTGCGATTGGGGTCGTCGGTTTTCAACTGCTGCCTTTGCCGAGCGAATGGATCGCAACTCTTGCTCCGAGAACCTCTGAATTGCTACCGGTATGGTCGGTGGGCTCGCCCGTGGCGCGGGGCGATTGGCAAACGTTGTCGTTGGCTCCGGAAGCGACGCGGCTGGCCTTGGCAACATTGGTAGCCTATGTTTTGCTATTCGTGACAGTTAGCCAACGGATTGAGAAGCTCGAAGATATTCAACGCCTGCTCCGTTGGATTGCACTTTCTGCGATCGTGATGGCAGGCTTCGGGCTGGTTCAATACTTCACTTCGAATAGATTGTTTTTTTGGTTTTATGAATATCCCTACGCGCACACAGCCTCAAGAGTGACTGGAAGCTTTCCTTGCCCCAATCACTTTGCGCACTTTTTGGTACTAGGCCTGGCGGCTTTGTCTGCCTGGATATTGGGGAAGAGGAAGTCTAATTCACACTCAAAACGCAAAAGGTTGCAAACCCAAGCCTTTTCTACGCAAACGTCCTTTGCTTGGCCCGGGTTCACGTTTGCACTTGTCCTGGGAATGGCATTGATTGGTCTGGCTGTGCTGCTGTCCCTTTCGCGGGGTGGGGCGCTCACGATGATTGTTGCCGTGACTGTTTTAGGCGTCCTCTACTATCGAGGAAAGCTGATTACGGGCAACCACCTGTTGGCAGTCTTGGGCATCGGTTTGGCGATTATTGCGCTGTTGTCGGTATACGGCTACGAGCAAGTGTCGCAACGTATGGACGATTTTTCCCAAGGTTCGCTGGCAGATCTTGACGCTCGTGGAGGCCGACGGACGATCTGGGCTGCCAATCTGGAGGCGACAAAGAGTGGCTGGCAGTTTGGAGCCGGTGCGGGCACCCATCGGTACATCACCCCAATCTATTTACACGAATCGCAACATGTGGAATACACGCATGCCGAGAACGGCTATTTGCAAGTGGCTACAGAAAACGGTTTGCCTGGGATTCTTTTGTTGGTTGCTGGCGTTTTGTGTTGTGGGTCATGGTGCGTGCGTGCTTTCAAAAATTGTGTCGAACCTGCGGAATGTGCTTGCGCCGGTGCGGTCACTGCGGCACTTGTTGCCAGTGCAGTGCATTCGTTGTTCGATTTCGTTTGGTTTGTCCCCGCCTGCATGGCGCTAACGATTTTGTTTGCGGCTTGTGCGCTGCGATTGGCCCAATTGTCTTCTCCGACATTGTCCGGAGATTCCAGCGCAATTCTGCTTTCAAGATCCTCGTGGGTTGGCATTGCTGCGATTGCGTCGGTTGCCGGGCTCTGGGCGGCATGGTCACTCGTTGGGCCAGCCCGAGCAGCGTTGTGCTGGGACCGCTACCAAATGGCAGACATTGCCGAAGATGCGACAAAACGGCAAAGCGCGTCTCTAAAAAAAGCGGTGGGCTTAGACAACGATCAAGCGGCATTGATGTTTACCGATACAATGGTTGAAAATCTTGAGCGATGTGTCTACTGGCACCCGGACGACTGCCGAGCACATTTACGATTGGCCGCAAAATATCTGGAACTGTTCGATCTTCGCCAAGCTTCTTCAGAGAATCGGTTATCGGTCACACAAGTCCGCGATGCTGCCATGGCCTCGGGGTTCACGTCGTCGGGCGAACTTCGTGCGTGGCTGGTCCGTGCATTCGGAGAGAACAGCGATTTGCTCTATAAAGCTTATGCCCATGCGAATCGTTCGATCCAACTTAGTCCGCTCCAGGGCAAGGGGTATCTGATCCTTGCCAACCTTTGCTTCCTAGAAGGAAAAGGGCAACCGGCAATTGATGCGTATGTTAATCAGGCATTGCATGTCCGCCCCTTTGGAGGAGGAGTTCTTTTCGCGGCAGGTTTGCATCACCTGAGATCAGGAAAAGTTGATAGAGCATTTCAACTTTTGGCCCAAGCTTATCGCGACTCGGGAAATCACCAGAAAGAGATTATCCAGTTGGTCGTAGGACAATTCCCTGCTTCGATCTTTCTGGAAATTTTTCAACCTGATTGGGAAACCTTGTTAAGCGTCTGGCAGCAGTACCAAAAGAGTGGTAACCGAGAAGATATGGAAGCCATTGAAAGCTATTCACGGAAAGTAACTACGCAAACAGTGGGGTCACTCAATTATGGGCTAGCGGCCCGTAATTGGCGATTGCTCGCCACGATGCAAACAGAACTTGAAATGAAAGACGCGGCGCTTGCAAGCCTCAAGGCAGGTTTTGCCGCAAATCCCAGCGACCCGACCATTCGTTATTATCTGGGACGAAATTTCCTGGAGCGGGGAGAAGCGGAAAAGGCGGAACTCCATTTGCGATGGTGTTTGGCAAGACAACCCGACAGCGCAGGTTTGCGAAACGTGCTGCACGATGCCACGAAGATGAGAATAGAGCAAACCTCCAACAGACCTCAACCGTCAACAACCTACTAGTGGCACACAAGTTTTTTAAAGAAAAATTATGCCCCCCCAGAACCAGCTAAAAATTGTGAACAAACTGGCGGTATTTTTGCCGTTATGTGCGCTGGCTTATTACTCAGCGTATTTGCTGCGATTCGATGGCGTGCTGGCCCCGTCAACGTTCCATTTACTTTTGTCCACACTGGGCTGGGTGATGGCAGTGAAAACTTTGGCTATCCTACAGTCAGGATTGCTGCTTGATTATGCGAGGTACGTGACCTTTCGTGACATGACGTTGCTTGTCCGCACGGTGACTATTAGTTCGGTGGGCATCACGCTGCTGGATGCTATGGTTTTTGCGGGTACGGCTATTCCTCGGAGTGTCATTCTATTGGACTGGGGAGTGAGTTGTTTGCTTCTGGCCGCGGTGCGTATTCTTCCGCGACTGATTGCCGACTGCGACTGGAAGATGCTCACCACACCGCACGGGGCAACCGCCCTGATTGTCGGCGCCAACGATGCCGGGGAAGCACTGTTGCGCAGCATTCGCCGCGGTAACAATCGGGCTTTTCATCCCGTTGGGTTTGTCGATCAACAAAAGCAAGTCCAAGGTCGCCGTATCGCCGGGGTGCCCGTCCTGGGCACACACGCCGACATTCCGGAACTCGTTCAACAACACGCGATTGAAGAACTCTTGATTACTTCCGGGTCGTTGTCGGGGAAAGACGTACGAGCGATGCTGGAACTCGGAGGAAAGCACGGCTTTAGCGTGAAAATTTTGCCGAGCACCGAGCAATTGCTCTCCGGGAGCGTTGCTGTGAATCCTCGGCCTGTTGCGATTGCCGATTTGCTCCGTCGGCCTTCCATCAAACTCGATACCAATGGCATCAGCCAATGGGTGGATGGACGAACAATTCTGGTCACGGGTAGTGCCGGTAGTATCGGTTCAGAAATCTGTCGTCAATTGCTTAAACTCAAGCCTGCGAAGCTGGTTTTGGTTGATCGAAGCGAAACGGGAATGTTTTTTCTTGAGCGCGAACTACGTCGGCTTGCTCCACATATCGAGTTGGAGTCCGCGTTGGCCGACCTGACCGATGTACCGCGGATGGAAGCGGTACTCAAGGAGGTTCGGCCACAACTCATTTTCCATGCTGCCGCCTATAAACATGTTCCACTGATGGAGTCGCATGTTGGCGAGGCGGTCAAAAACATTGTCCTCGCGACAAGAAACCTGGTGGACTTGGCAGAACAGTATCAAGTCGAAGGCCTGGTGATGATTTCGACCGATAAGGCGGTAAATCCCACCAGTGTGATGGGTTCCTGCAAACGGCTAGCCGAGCAGTATGTGCAAGCCAAAGCGGCAACGTCGTCTTGCCGATTGGTGACGGTACGGTTTGGCAATGTTTTGGACTCGGCAGGAAGTGTGGTGCCAATTTTCCGCGAGCAGATTGCCCACGGGGGGCCGATATCGGTCACACATCCGGAGATGGTTCGCTACTTCATGTTGATCCCCGAAGCGGCCCAACTCGTAATTCAGGCCGGTGCGATGGGACAAGGCGGAGAGATTTTTGTACTCGACATGGGCGAGCCGGTTCGCATTATGGAATTGGCACAAGATATGATTCGCCTCTCGGGATTACGTGTGGGTGACGACATTGAGATCGAAGTCACGGGTCTGCGCCCCGGCGAAAAGCTATTCGAAGAGTTGTACGGCGACCGCGAAATGCACCGTCCGACGCGTCATAAAAAAATTATGGTCGCTGCCGGCAAGCCGCGCAATTTGCTTGCCGTGACTCACGATATCGGCCGGCTCCGCGATTTGCTCGATCGGCCGAACGAGGAGATTCGCAACGCTCTTCGTGAAATCATTCCTGTGCAAGAGTCTCCTGCAATATCGCAACCCGCCCTTAAGAGACTCGCCGCCTAAAACCCTAGGCCCGAGTTGCAGCGGGTTTGGTGTTCCAGTGAAACGTACCTTTCGGTGCGATCCAATACTCTGCCCTGCCCTATTGGTCTTTCTCTTGCCTTCCTTTCTGTTCTCTGTAACTTGGTGGTTACCTGATGAGATTCCTTAGGTTAGATACTGCTGCCACTAAATTATTTTTCCCGTTTGCCGCAAAAATAGTACGCCGAGGAACACAGATCGAACGGATTTCCGCGGAGCGGAGAAGTTTGAGTATTGATCACAATTGTCTTATTAATCTGCGGCAATCGGTTTAATCGGTGTTACTCTGCGTTCTATTCTAAGTCGCAGGAATGAAGTATTACCCTTTTTGGAGAAATACAATGGTCGAACTCACAAGTCTTTGGTTGCCGATGGTGCTTTCTGGAGCTGCCTTATTTATTGTAAGTTTTTTTGCATGGACGGTGTTGCCTCACCATAAGAAGGATTGGATCAAGCTGCCCGACGAGGATGGATTTCAATCGGCAGTGCGAGATTTGAATCTTTCGCCGGGCAACTATTCGTTTCCTTTTTGCGAAGGTCATGAAGACATGAAAAGCGAAGAGTTCAAGCGTCGATTTGCCGAGGGGCCCAGCGGAACAATTTCGGTTTGGTCCGGTCCACCCCAAATGGGCAAGAACATGGTTTGCACTTTTTTGTTCTTTCTCGCGGCCAGTTTCTGTCTCGCTTATTTGGCGACGTTGGGTGTCGCACCTGGAGCGGAGTTCATGCGGGTATTTCGATTTATTGGTACTGCTGGAATTCTTACGTACAGCGCGGCTGGAATCCCTAATGCGATTTGGTTCCAACAGAAAATACTTGGAAATGTTCTCGACGGGGTAGCCTACGGCTTGATCACCGGACTGATCTTTGCCGCCATGTGGCCTGGGGGACCAGTGCTTTGAGCAGTAGTGCCCACAGCAGTTCTTGTGTACCTCATGGTACGCAATCAGGGGTCGGAGAGATTGTAAGTCTTTCCAACCAAGGGATTTGCAAAGCACAACATAGGCTGCTGTTCGAAACAAGCCGGATTTACTTGACGCTACGAAACAAAATTTGTTAAGCTGTCGCGTCAGGCGGAGAAGTGGAGCAGACCGTTATCGCTAGCAGGGTGAGTATCGGTTCGCCGCTGTTTAGCGAATTGCCGATTTCTTTTTTTGGGAGGGTCTCATGAATCGTTCTCTGTCTGCGTTGTTTTTGCGCGCGCTCTGCTTGTGTGCTGTAACACTCTTGTTGGCCAGTTCGGCTTGGGCAAATTTCACAACGATGTCGCCGGTGATTATGCTCAACAATCCGACGGCGGCACCACAGGTTATTACTGCGACGCATAGTTTTACCATTCCCGACCTCAACAACGCGAATGCCGGTGTCCGTTTCCCAGTGAATGTACCTGCGATGAGCCAGGTTGACGTTGTGATCACTGTCGTTGGTGATTGGACTACTAAACGTTTGAAGCAGAGCATCCGCAAACACACAGCGGGAACCACCGACGGGTTTACCCCAGCAGAGCTTTCGGACATTGGCTATGCACCTGGTACGGCAGGGTCGACTGTTTTCGTGGGGGCCGAAGTTGACTTCGAAACGACCACGCTTATCGACGTGCCTGTTGATATCCTAACCGTGCAACAATTTGCTGCTTCATTGCCTCCTGATCCAATCTTCGATCCCATTCGCGACGAATACAATTTGGGTTCCGGAAATACAGCAGTAGTCGACATCCCACTCGCGCCGTTGATTCCAGAACCATCGTCCTTGATTTTGCTTCTCGGCGGAATTGGCTCAGCACTGACCGTGTGCAGGCGTAAATGCTAACAGACTTTTTGCTAGGAACCGATCGATGGGTCTCCGCCATGGCGGGGGCCCATTTTTTTTTGAAACGAGCAAAAATTCAGAAACTCAGCATCTTGCGATACTCTGCCATCCGCGATTCGATGTCTTTGCGCGTGATGCTGTGCATCCGCTCGAGGCCAAAGCCTTCCACGTTGTAGCTGGCGACCAGAATGCCGTAGGCCAGAGCCGTTTTTAATGTAGCTGGATCGAAGTTATCTTGCTCGGCCAGGTAGCCCATCATGCCGCCTGCGAAACTGTCGCCTGCTCCGGTGGGATCGATCACATCGGTCGTGGGAAATGCCGGCAGGACGTAGGTTTCGTGCTCGCCGAAGAACATCGCTCCGTGCTCGCCCTTTTTGATGACCACAAACTTGGGGCCCATCTCGCGCACGCGGTGGCCTGCCGTGACAAGGTTTTCGGTATTGGTGAGCAGTTTGGCTTCGCTGTCGTTGAGCACTAAACCGTCAAGCTGTTTGAGCAGTTCGTCCAAATCTTCGCGGGCCGTGTTGATCCACAGATCCATCGTGTCGGCCACTGCCAAACGACGCCCTGGAACTTGCGAGAGAACTTTCATTTGCACGGCCGGCACGCCGTTGGCTAGGAAGACGTATTTTGCACGCCGATATTGCTCGGGGAGTACCGGATCGAATTCGCCAAACACGTTCAGCTGTACGTCGAGAGTGTCGCGGTCGTTCATGTTGTCGTGATAACGGCCGGTCCAAGTGAAGGTTTTTCCATCGGCGACAACGTGCAATCCCGAGGTGTCGATGCCCCTACTGTTCAGCATTTCGGTGTGTTGCTCAGGCCAATCGGCGCCGACGACCCCGACCAGTCGCACGCTGGTAAAAAAGCTGGCGGCGTAAGAAAAATGGGTGGCCGACCCGCCGAGCAAATTATCTCGCCGCTCGAGCGGGGTTTCGACATTATCAATTGCAACAGAACCGACAACGATTAAGGGCATAGCAACGGAAGGGGTAAAGGGAGTGGGCGGACGCAACGATTATGCGGCCCAACAGGCGCAAGCCGCAAGGGGCAATTTTCGGGGAGACTTACCACGGAGGCACGGAGAACACGGAGTTTGGATAGATGATTGCTGAATGCTGAGTGATGAATTAAGAGGTTAGCACCAGCATTCTGAATTCTGGAATCGATTCTTTGTGGTGAAAAAATCCGAACTAGTCACGGATTGGCTGGGATAACTTCCCCGCCGACAATTGTCAGCATTGCCTTGAATACGCCATGGTCAATCTGTTGGCTAATCGACTTCACGTGTCCATCAGCAAACCCGGCCATAAAGATACCCGGGTGAGGACCGCTGAGGCCTGCCAGCGGATTTTCTTCGTCGAGCTGCCAATCGTCCGGCTTGGTCCAGGGGGTTGCCCGGCTGTCGTCGACTTGCAGTATGGCAATGGTGTTGGATAATCCGTCGCGAATTTCAGTGACATTCGTTCCTTCCTTTGTACCGTTGAAAAGGTAACCTTCCCCAAATGCGCCCAGGTAACTGGTCTTGCCTTCGGCAATATCATGTCTTGAACTGGGATCGTTGTACACTTCTGGCATTTGTGGAATCAGCTGGCGGTTGTGCTCGCTGTCCCAGGGTTCGTCGAGATGAAATTGATCGTAAAGGGCTTGCTGTTCTAAAAACGGTAAAACATGCACGCGCCAACTTAGAAGTGGTTTACCGGACTCATCGAAGCTAGAATGCGCAGGGAAGTTTCCATAGGCAGACTCGTAGTTGAGCAGCGTCAGCATGATTTGCTTCATATTGTTCAAAGAAGAGTTCCGCCGGGCGGCTTCGCGGGCTGCTTGCACGGCGGGGAGTAGTAGCGCTACCAACACACCGATGATTGCGACCGACGTCAACCCGCTGCGCTCGTCATTAAGATCCATGTGAAACAATGTAAAACTGTCTCCATCGCGGAGCGGAACCCCCTGTTCGGCAAACATGGGTGCAACTCTCAGTTGATAGCGGCCAAAGGCCTGTTCGACGGGATCGTCGCTGTTTAGAAACCGCTCGGCGCTTTTGGTCCATTCATCGCTGTACATATTTATTGCCAGCTCAATCAAATCAGAAATCTTCTCGGCATCGGCCGTGCTGTTCGCCTGGGCCACCAGTTCCCACGGCCCTGCGCCGGAGAGGTTTAGACGCAGTTGTACTGTTTTTAATAAATTCGGGATCGCCAGGAAGGGCCTGCCTTCGGGGGGCATTTTTTGGGTGGCTTCCATCAAACCCATCTGGATCAATGCGCGCAACGGCTGGAGATCGACGACTGCCAGTAGGTCGTCGGTGCTTTCTAGTTCGGTGAACTTTTCGACAATCGTGCTGGCCGATGGTTTTTCCTGCGTAAAGAGTTGTTGCAAGGTTGCATCAGGGGCGATGAGCAGGGTGTGTTCGTCGGCCCAGATGATGCTTGGCAGAAACGGAAGGTGGCTTTTGAGGTACGCCTTGCCGTTGAGCTCTGCCGGCTCGGTGTGGCCGATGAGTTTTGGGGAAAGTGCGAAAAGATCGATTGGCTCGACGACGGTCACTGCCGCGGCATAAAGAGGCGGGCCTGCTATGGGTGGCGTCATCGAAATCACGACTTGAGTCACTTGAACCGGATCGAAGCCCAACTCTTTTAGTCCCGCGGCCGTCACAACTTCCACCGGCAACAACGTGGCCGCCTTTGACGTGAGCAACTGGTGCGGCCGTGCAGCGATCGCGAAAGTCGCGGCGGGGACGATGTAGCGCAGTTTCAGTGGTTCCGGTGTGCGATAATCTGGATCGGCAAGCAAATAGGGTTCGCTTTGTTTCACTCGTAGCTGCTGAGCAAATACCGGCAGCGATGGCGATGCTGCCATTAGCCACGTCATGAGCCAACACAGTGTGCGAAATCCACAATGGCCACGATTGAGAAGAACGGACATCTTGAACCTCTTTTCGCTCTTGGGGAAGAAAGACTTCGTCTTGCGTCAACGTATGGCGAATGGGCTGCGAAGTCAATCATCTGAAGGAACTCTCGCAAAGGCGCTAAGGCGCAAAAAAAAAAATAATGCTTGCGAAATACTTTGTGCCTTAGCGCCTTTGCGAGAGATAAAACCCAATAGACAGCTAAGTTGTCTAAGAAGAGCCCCTCACTTCTTCATCTTTGCCCAAGTGTCGCGAAGGGTGGCGGTGCGATTGAAGACGGGGCGGCCCGGTTTTGAGTCTGTGGGGTCAACGAAAAAATATCCGCTGCGCTCAAACTGGAAATGGCTTCCCGGCTCGGCATTGGCGAGGGAGGGTTCCAGCTTGGCGTTGGTGAGAATTTCCAGCGAGTTGGGATTGATGTTGTCGAGAAATGTCCCGCCTTCGGGCACGTCGTCAGGATTCTCGCAACTGAACAGATGGTCGAACAACCGCACTTCTGCCGAGAGTGCGTGGGCGGCGCTGACCCAGTGGATGGTACCTTTTACTTTTCGGCTACTGTCGGGATCGAACGTGCAGTGCAATTTCACGATCTGGCCCGATGCGTCTTTCACCACTTCATCGCAACGAATAATGCCGGCTGCCCGCAGACGGACTTCTCCGGAGGGTTTGAGCCGAAAGAACTTTTTCGGCGCTTGTTCCATGAAGTCGTCCTGCTCGATGAAAATTTCCCGGCTTAAAGGGACGGTGCGGGTTCCCAACTCCGGCTTTTGGGGATGGTTGGGAGCGGACATCTCGAGCGTCTCGCCCTCGGGAATGTTGGTGAGCACGACTTTCAGCGGTCGCAACACGCCCAAAGCGCGCGGTGCGCGTTCGTTCAGATCTTCGCGAATCGCGTCTTCGAGCCAGGCCATGTCAATCGTGCTGTTGACCTTGGAGACACCAATCCGCTCGCAAAATGCGCAAATCGACTCGGACGTATAACCGCGACGGCGTAGGCCGCGGAGTGTGAGCATACGTGGATCATCCCAACCGGCGACGTGTTTTTCGGTGACCAGCTGCAAAAGTTTTCGTTTGCTCATCACGGTGTAGGTCAGATTCAGCCGTGCGAATTCAATTTGTTGCGGATGATGGATTTCCAGGGCTTCGCAAAACCAATCGTACAAGGGCCGATGGTTTTCAAACTCCAGCGTGCAGATGGAATGGGTAATTCCCTCAAGCGAGTCGCTCTGTCCGTGGGTGAAATCGTACGACGGGTAGATGCACCACTTGTCGCCCGTGCGGTGGTGATGTGCACGTTTGATGCGGAACATTACCGGATCGCGCAGATTGATGTTCGGCGATGCCATGTCGATCTTCGCCCGCAAGATGCGCGAACCGTCGGGGAATTCGCCCGTTTTCATTCTGGCAAACAGGTCAAGATTTTCGTCGACCGACCGATCGCGAAACGGGCTTTCTTTGCCCGGTGCGGTCAGCGTGCCGCGGTACTCGCGCATCTGGTCAGCGTCGAGATCGCAAACATAGGCTTTGCCGGCCTTGATGAGTTGCACGGCCCACTGATGCAGTTGGTCGAAGTAATCGGAGGCGAAAAACAGTCGGTCTTCCCAATCCGCGCCCAGCCAATGGAGATCATCCAAGATGGAGTCGACGTATTCCTGCTCTTCTTTGGCGGGATTGGTATCGTCGAAGCGCAGATTGAATTTGCCACCATATTCGCGTGCCAGCCCGTAATTCAGACAAATACTTTTGGCGTGGCCAATGTGCAAATAGCCATTGGGTTCCGGCGGAAAGCGTGTGTGTACGCGCCCCTCGTTTTTTTCCGCAGCGCGGTCGGCATCGATAATCTGTTGAATAAAATTCCGCGAGGGGGCTTTTTCCTGCGGAGCGGCGGGGTCGGTCGGCATTGGGAGTCCTGGATTGCATTAGAAAGGGTTCTGGGTACGATCGTTACCCATCCAAACAATTTAGCAGATTCCAACCCAGGTCCGGTAGATGAGATAGGAGAGCTCAGGGCTTTTCACTTTTTCAATTTCAGTAAAGACTTTTCGGGTGGCATGGCCTCGGAGGTCTGCCGACGTGGCCATGTTTACGGCTTTTCAGCATGGTCATTCCATGCCGCAGACGAGGGCATGCCACCCGACGAGATGACACGACTTTCAAATTGCACTACTGAAATCAGAACCGACGCACCCGTTGGGCAAGCATACTGGCCAGCGCCATTGCAAATAACACAAAACTGTGCGGCTCGGGAACCGTTTGGGTCGACAGGGGACTGGTGGCAGTCAACTGCCGTTGCCAGATGAGGAAATCTGTGCCATCGACCACTCCGTCGCCGTTGGCATCGCCGTTGGCACGGATAGCCCCCGATTGGATGCCCACGCCCGTTTTCCAGGCCGCCAAGTCGGCGGCGTCGACATCCAGGTCGGCATCGAAATCGGCTAACAGGGCTTCGAGCGAGACCGCATCGAAATGCACGGCACCTGCACCCAAGGCGGGTTGGAAGAAGAACAGCACCAAACGTGCTTCCACCGCGCCTGCCGGGGCGAGGTCGACCAATTCGTGTTCGGTCCAAACGTCCAACGTCGAGGAAAAGTCGGCGACCTGTAAAATCGTTTTGTCGATGAACCCGGCGGAGTTGATCTGTGCTCCGAACTCGTTGTAATACTCCAATCGCAATTGGGCGACGTTGCTGGTGCCGGCAAGACTTTCTCCGGTTTGGACAAGGGTGCTGAGTTTGGCCCGAAGCGTTTCGCCCCCGTTGATGCGAATGCGTTGAAATGCTCCCGACGTGTTTCCAGTACCTGTCGATTGCCCAGCAACATCAAACGAAAATGTGCCGTCCAGTGCGATATCACTATTGATGACTGCGTTGCCGAACTCTTTCCAATTCTCGCCGGGCCCGCCACTTTCGAAACTTGCATTTTGCACTTTTGGCAAGGGTGGCAGGGGCGCTTGCGGATTGGTGGGCGAGCTGACCGCGTAAACCTGTCCGTCCTGCAACGTCAAATAGAGTTCGTCCGCTTCGTCGACGCCAAAGCTGATGATTCCGTTGCCGGTGATCGGGTTGCTCTCGAATTGCTTGCCGAGGGGAGAAATTGCAAGCTGCTCGAAATTACCGGTCGCTAGATCACCAGCAAACAACCGCGGTCCCGTCGCGACGTCACCGCCCTGGTAGTCGGCAAAGATATATTTTCCAACCAACGCCGGCATCTTGCTGCCGCGATAAATAAATCCGCCGGTTGCCGCGACGCCATCTTGGTGGTCGTACTGAAATACGGGTTCTGTGTATCCGTTGGCCTCAGCGATGTCGCCGGTGCCGTTCATGTTGCCATCGATGTCGGCGGTTAGGTCGAAGCCGTCGATGGGATTCATGGCGAATTTCCCCTCCATGGGCACGGTCATGCTTCCCCAGCCAAAATTCCCGCCGTTCGCGGCGATATTGATTTCTTCAATGTTGAATTGTCCCACGTCGCCCATGATAAGTTGCCCGGTGGATTGGTCGTAACTGATTCGCCAGGGATTGCGATGGCCATAGGAGTAGATTTCGCCCAACGTGTTGGAATCACCGTCGTTGGCAAAAAAATTGCCGCTCGCACCCGCGGGGACACCATATTGGCCATTGGCACTATTGGATCCCAGCGGATCGATTCGCAAGATTTTTCCTAGCGGAGTTGATAAATCCTGCGCGTTGAAAGCCTCGATGTTTACTGCCCCGTTGAAATCGGGAGCGTTGACATCAATTCGTCCATCCCCGGCAGAAACGTAGAGATGGTTATTGTCGTCGAACGCCAGATCGCCAAAGTTGTGCGAATTGCCCGACTCGCGGACGATAAACAGCTCCCGCCGCGAGACATTCTGCCCTGCTCCGCTGGGAATCAACCGATTCGCACCCATCGCGCTGGGGTCGAGTGTGTATTCCACAAGCACGGCAGCATGTGCGTTGGTGGCTCCAAAAGCGGGTTCGAAATCGTATTCGGCCAAATTCGCCTTCGGCTGCTCTGCCACAAGCGCATAGAGTTTTCCAAAACCGTTGGCCCCGGTTTGAGCGAACTCTGGGTGAAACGCGAAACTGGTCAGCCCATAGCCAAACGGGCCGGTGACGGTTTCGACGGTGTTCGTGTCGAGATACGCCCCGCCGAGCGATTCGTCGAGAAAGTTCCCTGCCATGTCGACAACGCGGAGCATTCCGCCCAGTGTGGAAATCAGCCGTCGTCCGCTGCCATCGGGGATGGGCAACATCTTGGTGGGGAACCGCTGGTCTCGGCCATCGCTATAGCCGGTTGCGCTGAGTACGTACGGATCGAGTCGCACTTCCGTGGTACTGATCGGAACTGGCGGCAACCAATCGAGTGCCGGAGCGGCAGCGATTGGCTCGATGCACGTAATCCCAATCAAGATGGCCCAAGACCAGTGGACCAAATATTGGGAAAACGAATTATGTGTGGTGAGAAAACTTCCTGAACGACAAAAGGCTTTAGCTTCCTGCGATGCCAGCCGACATCGGCGATTCATGTTACCCTGCTTATTTCATTTGGATGTGTCTCAAGTAGTAAAGTGCAACAAGTAAGCTTATTCGGGTTTCGACAAACAAGCCAGCCTTTTTCGCAACACCCCATATAATTAGTACAGGTCCTACAACCCGTACGTAGACACGAATCAGCAGAGAGCGAATCCAATTCCAGGCTTGTTTTTTCAGGGAAATGTTGAGTTTCCACTTCCATTTCTTAATCGCCAATTACACTGAAATCTAGTGGTAATTTTTACCACAAACCGGGCGTGGAATTCCCTCCCCTTATGCGCTATGAACCCACCGCGCTGCCAGATCCGGTCGGAACAAATCTTTTCACTTTTGAGGCTTTTCGGAGCCTTCGTACTTGAGGACATGCTCATGATCCGTTTCTTGCACCGGAACCATCGTTGCTGTGGCATTTTTCTGATGTTATTTTTTCTTGCCACAGTCGCTTTGCCAAATGGCGCGTCTGCCAGTATTGTGGGCACGACTTATACGGCACAACTTGAAGCCGATGTTTGGAGCGGATTAAATTTTCCGATCACCTACGATACCGAGCAGCATGGAAACAGCGTCTTAGTCGACGGAGTGGCTTCCCCGCTGCCGGGTACCCTGATTGGCGCTGGCCCCGTGTTCAATACACCGTTTAATCTTCAGATTAACGAAACGATCTCGCCGCAACCTCATAGCGATTGGATCGATTTAGAGATCTCCAATCCCCTGGGTGGTTCGCTGTGGGCTAACGAACTTGATCCCTTTGGGCATGTGCGTTTCACTGCCAGTCTTTATTGGGATCAATCCGTGCTACCCGCTTATGTACAGAGCATGGCGATCAAGCAAGTGCTGCCTGGCACTTCCATTCCCGAGTACGTTGTTGGATTCGATAGTTCCTGGAGTGGAGCAGGAACTGCAAGCGACCCACTTATTATCAACTACAGCTTTCAAACGCCGTTGGTACAGGATCCAACGTCGCTGATCTTTGGATTTGACGTCAGGCATGGTGTTCCCGAACCGGCAACGTGGGGAATGCTGCTGGTCGGTTTGCTAGGACTCGCGCAGCGACGAAGATGGTAAACGACGCAGGGTAACTTCTGGTCTAGCCGTGAGTCGTCGACTCGCAGCCAGACACTTTGCCTGCTGCCTGCTCGGTTTCGCCGAACAGGTGCGCAGGCAATTCGTATTTGCGCAATCCTGTAAGTTGCATTCCGGCTCGCATGATAAACAGCGGGTTGTTTTTTAGATAGCGTCGCCAAAGTCTGCGCGGCTCTTTCTGCAAACGGTAGAACCACTCCAGCCCCGCACGCTGCATCCACCGCGGCGCCTGCGGCACGAGCCCTGCGTGGAAGTCGAATGCAGCGCCCACGCCAAACATCACCAGCGGCGCCGGCAATCCTGCTAGGCCATTCCGCTCGGCGTTGTTTCCGTACTTCGATAGCAATTGGGCCATGAATCGCTCTTGTTTAGGCGTGCTAAGCCCCACCCACAAACAGTGCGGGCGCAGCGCGTGCAACTCTTCGATCAACTGGTTTTCTTCCGCGTCCGAGAGCGGCCGGAAAGGTGGAGTGTGCTTGCCGACAATATGGGCCCGGGGAAACCGTGCCTGCAATTTCTCGGCGAGCAGGTCCACCACTCCGTCGTTGCCGCCGAACAAATAATGGCGCCACCCTTCGCTCTGGCCGCGTTCGAAAATACGCAACATCAAATCAGGGCCATACACGCGATCCATTTCGGCACGTGTTTTCCCTTGCCAACGTCCCATCCAGGTGAGTGGCATACCGTCGGGCGTGGTGAGTAGCGATTCGTTATGGATGCGCTGCAGCTCGGCATCGTGCTGACATTCCGACACGCCATGCACACCGGTGACGGTCACATATCCTTGCTGTCCCTCGGCAATTAATTCGCAGACCGATTCCACGGCCGACTCGAGTGTCAGCACGCTAATGCCGACTCCCAGCACATTGATACGTTCGCGATTCATGTCCGATTTTTCTGAAGGTACGTAAAACCGTAGTGCAGCACCTGACACAGGCACTCCCAACCATGATAATTCCCGCATGATGCTGTGGCTACAAGCTTTTGAGGGGATGAGGAGTGAGGATCGAAGGATGGAGGATAGCCGCGACTCTACGAGTCGCAGGAGGGTGGCCAGAAATAGTTGTTGCGCAGCGCTTTGCGGTTCACTACAATGACCGTCGACTGAGGGTGGACGGGCTGCACGGCGGCGGACCAGGTTGCCTTGTTGGATCGGCGTTGGCCAACGTTTCGCTCGCTATGCATCAGCGAGCGAATTTCTCTCTGGAGGTCGATCTGGCTTGGGGACGGGTGATCGCGTGTATGCCGGTAGCCAACAAACCCTCACGCCCGCGATGGGATCCCATCCTTTTTATTTGATGTCAGAAGTTAGGAAATCGGAAATGCGAAAGTGGAAAGGGGATAGGAGGAGTACTTATCTACGCTAATCTTCGCTAATAAATCAGAATCAGATTAGTGAAGATTAGCGACGATTAGTGTTCCTCTTTTGGACGCACTAGTAGCTTTGTTTCAGAAGGACACGAATCACGAAATCACTTCGCGCTGTTCAATCGAGCTGGCGTCGACTGGGTAGTTGCGCCATTGGATTGAGTAGTGTTTTTCGAACCATTCTTGGATATCGGGCTCCACGTCCAGATCGTGCTCGGGTTGTACGTGGAGAGTTTTTCCGATGGGAGTTTGACGCACTTCGCCCTGATCGATGATTAGGGTGCCGCCTTTGATCACCAGCCTCGGCAGCTCAAACATGGTTTCTTGATTTTCGTTTGGCGTGTAAATCGTGATGTCGGCATCTGCGCCGGGGCCTAAATGGCCCTTGTTTTTTAGGCCCAAGATACGCGCCGGGCCTGCACGAGTGATGATGGCGATTTCGCCCAGTGTGTATTCGCGATCGAGATCGGCTAGTGTGGAACGCTTACTAACGAGCGGGTGGCAGGTTTTCAATACGTCGCGGCGGTAAGTGCGATCCATCAACAGCCGAATAATCTGCGGATAGGCCAGGAACGAACCGCCGTTGGGATGGTCGGTGCTCATCACCACGCGCCAAGGATCTTCCACAAGCAAATACCACTCCAAGCCGATGGCCCATTGCAGGGCATGCACGAGCGATTTGTTCTTGTATTTTATTGGCGTGATCCCGCAACCGGCTTCCATTTCCGTATCGTGGGAGTACCACTTGTTGCCAAGAAGTTTCGAGAGAAAATAACCGAGGGGACCGTCGGCGGTCATGCCGGTGGTTTCGCCAAACAGAACTTGACCGACGTCGACAGTGATGTTGTCGTGCGAATTGACATACTCGGCCAGTTGCAGCACTTTGCTATTAAATGTGTTTTCGTCGCCGTCGCCTCCTCCGTAGCTGTGGAACTGAATATGGGCCATGTGCCCGCAGTGGCCTTCCAGGGCTTTCATCGTTTCCAAAGTGGTTTGCCAATTGCCCGGCATGCCAAGTTGATTGCAATGAATATGCACCGGGTGCGGGAGCGCAAGTTCCGCGGCAGCAGTAGCGACTTGACTGACAATCTGCCGCGGGGTGACGTTGAAATGATCGATGTGCTCGTCCAAGCCATGCTCGTTTCCCGAGGCAGTCTGTTTCCAAACTTCAACGCCGCCCGGGTTGACCAGCTTGGGAGCGAAACCTTTGGTGGCGGTCAACAGCCAGGCTATGAACGCTTTGAGTTTTTGAGGTTCGTTTTTTTGGATCGATTGCATGACGTAATGATTGTTGCCCATCAAAACGTAAAAGCCTTTGTCGATGCAAGGCGTATCGGCAAATTGCTCGTGAGCGCTGCGCGCACCCAGCGGAGGAATGGCTGCGTCGAATGCGGTGGTGTAACCCAAACCGGCATATTTGGTGCCGGTGGCAAACGTGTGGGGCACGCTGCCGATGGCGCCATTGTGCTTTTCCTCGGGGCGCATCATGCGTGCTGCGTTCACCTTGGGCCCGGCAATGTGGCAGTGCATGTCGATCCCGCCCGGCATCACTACCAGGCCGGAAGCGTCGATCACACGCGAAGGTTTTTTATTGGGCTGCGTGGGTGCGTCGACCATTCGCCCCTCGGCAATCCACAAGTCGCGCACCTCGCCGTCGATCCCATTTGCGGGATCGTAAACGGTTCCTTGCGAGATTTTTATCAGCTCTGTCATGGATTGTGCCTGGATGATTGCAGCCGCTTAGCTTACCAATGAGAATAGCAGGAAGTGGTCGCCGGCGTGAAGGCCTTTGGCAAGCATAGGATATTGAACAGGAGGAAACAGAGATAACAGAGGAGTTGATTATTTTCTTTCTCTGTTTCCTTTGTTACCTCCTGTTCAGAATGCGAACTGTAAATATCGCAAATTGGAAATGAATTTGAATCACCAAGTCTTGAAATTGTTTCTGCTATTTCTGATTGTCGCTGGGTGCGACAATCGAGAGCAGTCGGGCCGAGCGTTGCGGTTGGCAACTACGACGAGTACTCGCGATTCGGGGTTGCTCGACGTTGTTCTGCCGCCGTTTATCGAATCGCATCAGGTGCGTCTTGATGTGATTGCCGTTGGTACGGGGAAGGCATTAAAGTTGGGCGCGGCAGGCGATGCGGATGTTGTTTTGGTTCATGCCAAAGAATCGGAGCAGGCCTTCATGGATGCCAAACATGGTAGCCGACGTGAAGAAGTGATGTTCAACACGTTTTTGCTTCTTGGACCGAAAGACGATCCCGCCAGCATTCGCGATTTGCAACCTGCACGAGCGTTACGCAAAATCGCGCGCAGAAAGTTTCGCTTTATTTCGCGAAGCGACGACAGCGGCACTCACAAACGCGAGCTCAAACTTTGGGAGCAGCGTGGTGGACTGACGCTTTGGCCCGACTATATCGAAACAGGACAGGGGATGGGTTCCACCCTTATCATTGCCGACGAATTGCACGCCTACGTGCTCTGCGATCGTGGGACGTATCTCAACTTTCAAAAAAAAATTGATCTGGTTCCGCTCGTTGCTAATTCTGACGATCTGAAAAATCCCTACGGGGCCATCGTGGTAAACCCAGCCGTACATTCGGACGTGCATTACCGCCTTGCCAACGATCTGGTAGACTATTTGATTTCGCAAAGAGCGCAAGAGTTGATCCGCGATTATAAAATCGGTGACGAGCCGCTCTTTTTTCCTATGCGATTGCAACCTGAAAAGTAACATTTGCCATGCAACTACTCTGGGACGGCCTGACCGATGCAATGCGCTTGCTGCTTTCTGGCGAGCCGCTGGTGGTGTCGGCTGCTTGGAGAAGTTTGTGGATTACGTCGCTGGCCGTTGCGCTGGCGGCTGTCGTGGGGCTGCCAGTGGGGGCTTGGTTGGCGCGCACTTCAATGCCAGGCAATCGTTTGTTGGTGCTTATGTTCCGTGCAGGCATGGCGTTGCCGACGGTGTTTGTGGGCATGGTATGTTATGCCATGTTTTCGCGGCGCGGCCCGTTGGGTCCCTTTGAGTTGCTGTATACCCCGTGGGGAATTGTTCTTGGGGAGTTACTGCTTGCGTTTCCGATCATTGTTGGGCTTAGTCATGGGGCCATCAAATCGCTTGATCCGCGCGTGGCGGAAACTGCTTGGACGCTTGGAGCGGGGCCCATTCGCAGATGGAAAACTTATATTTCCGAAGCACGGGTCGGTGTGCTGTTGGCTTTGCTGACGGCTTTTGCACGCTGTGTGACGGAACTTGGCATCGCGATGATTGTCGGCGGTAACATCAAGCATCGCACCCGTACACTCGCCACAGCCACGGCATTCGAGACTAGCCGAGGGGAGTTTGCCCGCGGCATTGCGCTTGGCATTCTGCTGTTACTGATCGCACTGATTGTGGCGGGACTTATCGGCTGGCTTAGTCACGAGGAAAAACGTTGAGAGAAACGATGATTACCATCTCGCAACTAGACGTACACCGTGAGGGCAACTCGATTTGTTCGGTGGAATCGTTATCGATTCCGTCTGCCGGGCGAATTGGCGTGTTGGGTGCCAATGGATCGGGAAAGACCACTTTACTGCGCGTGATGGCGGGATTAACGGACGAGTTTTCTGGTCGTTGCCAGGTGGAAACTGATCATTTGCAACGGACCTTTGTGCATCAGCATCCGTTTTTGTTTCGTGGGACGGTGCTTTCCAATATTTGTTATGGATTGCGTTGCAGACACAGAAATAAACGGGCAGCAACCGATCAGGCGATGCATTGGCTTAAACGTCTCGACATCGAACACTTGGCGAATAGAACCACGTACAAACTGTCGGGTGGTGAGATCCGTCGCGTCGCCCTGGCAAGAGCGTTGGCCTTCGAGCCACAACTTTTATTGCTTGATGAGCCATTGGCCGAGCTCGATCCGCAGGCAACCGAGACGGTTTGCGCGATTCTATGCGAGTTGAAAAACACAACGCTGGTGATCGCCTCGCCAACGCCGTTGCCGGAGGGGCTGGTACAAAACGACTATCGTTTGTGAAATCTTGTGTTACGCAATTTCAGGCACAATGAACGGTGCGCGCTGTTTACGTGCTCTCAACTCATTGGCCTGATCGTTACTCGCAAAGTTTTCTGTTACGGGATCGATTTCGAGCCACGGCCCTAGAGTCAGATTTTCTTTGCCGTCGATATCAATGTCGTTAGCTCGTAAGTGGGCAGCCATGCGGTCGAAGGAATTTGCCAGCAGATCGTTGGCAGACACCACTTCGGCGATCGCACGGGCAGGTTGTTTGGTACCCAATTGATGAGAAATGTTGCCAACGTGACACAGCGAACTCGATATATGCCCTTCGAGAATCTCTGCGTTAAGCATCCCAGCATCGCGCGCCACAATCGCCGCGCGCCAATTTTCGTGATGGGTGTTCCCGTCGTGGCTCCACCGTTTGACGATCGCACCTTGCTTATCGAAAGCAAACGCTTCGTAGTAATTTGGCACGAGTACATACCCGTTTTCGCACTGCACAATCACGCCAATATCTGAGCCGCGATATTTGTCCATCGAATTTCCCCAATCGCGTTGCGCTTGTTTCGAGCGTGGCAAACCACGCGTTTCGAATATCAGCGGCGCGGCGGGATAGTCGTGATACACAATTTGTGTATTGGGCGTATTGCCGGCATCTTCGTAGCCCAACCGTCCACCGATGCTCAGCGTACGCGGCGGTAATGTTGCTTCTCCAAGAAACCAACGGGCGATGTCCATTTGGTGGATGCCCTGGTTTCCCATGTCGCCGTTGCCGGTGTTGAAATCCCAATGCCAATCGTAATGCAACTCAGGGCGATAGAGGTCACGTTTTTCGGCTGGACCGCACCACAAGTCGTAATCGATGTGTGCAGGAATAGTTAATGGTATTTCTAATTTGCCAATGCTAAGCCGAGGTTTGTAACAAGTCCCCAGCGCATATCGGATTTTTCCAAGTGAACCGGTTCGCACAAATTCTACCGCGGCTTTTAAGCTGGGGCTGGATCGCGATTGTGTACCGCACTGGATAATTCGATTGTGCTTCCGGGCAACGGCGACCATCTGTCGGCCTTCCCAGATATTGTGGGAGATTGGCTTTTCGACATAAACATCTTTGCCTGCTTGCGCCGCTGCGATGGTGATCAGCGCATGGGTGTGATTGGGCGTGGCAATCGAAATCGCGTCGATGTCGTCGCGATCCAACAGCTGACGAAAATCGGTGAACGTTTCTACTTTGCGATTCCACTCCGATTGAATCCACTGCGCTCGTTCATGGAGAACCTGTTCATCAACATCGCAAAGGGCGACCACATTGTGTTCAAGTGATTGAATGTGGCTGAACCCTTGTCCTCGAACGCCAACTACAGCCACGCGCAAGTCGGCTGTATCTTGGGCGAACGTAATTGTTCGGTTGAGCACGGGAGTAGTTGCCGCAACAGATGCCGCGGCTATAAATTCACGTCTTGAAAGGTACATTTGTTTCTTTCAAAAATAATTATCCCCAAGAGGGTATGCGATCACATCGAAAACCGACGTTTAGACAACATTCTTCGCACCACCTACTTTTATTTATGTTGCTACACTAGGCAATCCTTACCAGACAGCAACATTTAAGACTTGCAGTGCGACTCCAGAGATGTTACATAAAACTATAGAGGCAAACACTTTCCGCCCTGTCCGTGAGCAAAAAGACGTTTGCTTTTTTATTTTTATTTTTCTTGAAATGCTGCTTATCTGGTTTTCGTCTTATCTCACATTTATTAAATTCCCTAAGCTGAATTCAACCAATTGAAACGATGATATTAAACTGGCTGGATGACACCTAGCCATCCTTTGCCGATAGTCGTTTAGTAAACAGAATCGAAACAGGGACCATCAATCGCTTTTTAATTGCTCCGTTATGAAAGCAGCTTGATTCTTTCCTCAAATGTATCACTACGTGCAGAGATCGTTGTGTATTTGGTACCAAGGAGAATGTGTATGTCGACGGAATTTATGGATCGAACGTCAGCGACTCCCGACGGAGAGCCAAAATCAGCCAACATTCCCTATCCGGGCATGCCCACTACTTGCGATGGGGCCGAGGCGGTGGTCTGGGTCGAAACGCGTATTTCGCAGGGCTCAGGTGCTTATCCGATTACGAGTTCGACCACGATGGGAAGTGGGTTCAATCAAGCGGTGATGAACGGAGTCGCCAATCTTTGGGGCGATGATCTAGTATTCTTCGAACCGGAGAGCGAACATTCCGCGGCCACGTTCTGCGAAGGGTTTACCGTTGCCGGGGGACGCGTGACCAACTTTACCTCAGGACAAGGTTTGGTCCTGATGAAAGAAGTGCTCTATACCATCAGTGGCAAGCGATTGCCGGTGGTGTTCAACATTGGCGCTCGTGCGCTTACGAGCCACAGCCTAAACGTACATGCCGGCCACGACGACGTGATGAGCGTAGCCGATTGCGGGTGGGGAATGTTGCTTGGTCGCAACGCCCAGGAGGCAGGCGACTTGTGCTTGATCGCGCGCCGTACAGCCGAAGCAACCTGCACGCCATTTTTCAATGTGCAAGATGGTTTCCTCACGACCCACACGGTCGAAAGCGTCAAACTTCCTGAGCCGGAATTCATGAAAGAATATGTCGGCAAGCCTGAAGAGAAACTCATCAATCTGATGGATCCAAGCAACCCCGTGATGTCGGGAGTTGTTCAGAATCAGGATTCGTACATGAAAGGCAAGATTGCCCAGCGCTGGTATTACGATCAAATCACACCGGCATTGCAGGACGCTTTTGAAGAATTTTATCGTCAGACGGGACGTCAATACGATTTGGTTGCGCCGTATCGGTGCGACGATGCCGACTATATTTTGGTGGGCATGGGCTCGTACATGGAAACGGCCCAGACGACAGTCGACTATTTGCGAGACGAGCGAGGAATCAAGGCGGGCTGTCTGAATATCTATTGCTTCCGACCGTTTCCGTCTCGCCAGATAATCGATGCGCTAAAAGGTTGCCGCGCGTTTGCGGTGATCGAACGCATGGACGATCCGCTTTCGACCACCGGCAATCATCTCACGCGAGAGATCAAAGCTGCATTTTGCGATGCGGCCACGGGGCAGAACGGACTGGAAAAGATCCCGCTGATTCCGCAGATCTATCACGGTGCCGCTGGCTTGGGGAGTCGCGATGTCAGGCCGGGCGACATCAAAGCCGTGTTCGACAACATGATCGAAGATGGACAAGACTTTTTCTGCGTGGGGATCGACCATCCTTTGTCACTGAAGAAAGGCGAAGATCCCGACTTGCGTCCCCCTGGCGCGTTTTCGATGCGTGGGCATTCGGTGGGCGGTTTTGGTTCGGTGACCACCAACAAAGTGATTGCCACGATTGCCGGTCAAGTTTTTGGCAAAGACGTACAAGCTTATCCCAAGTACGGATCGGAAAAAAAGGGTCTGCCAACGACCTATTATCTGACGATTGCCGATTCGCACATTTATTCGCACAGCGAATTGGAGCACGTCGATCTGACAGTGCTCAACGATACCAATTCCTTGTTCAGCGGCAATCCGCTCAAAGGAATGAACGACGGGGGAGCTATTTTTATGCAAAGCCCCTACGACAATCCTGTGGATGTTTGGGCGCGTATTCCGGAAGAACATAAACAAACCATCCGCGACAAAAACCTGCGAGTGTGCTTTGCCGACATGGTGAAAATCGCGCGCGAGGTTGCTTCGGAAGCCGATCTCGAAATGCGCATGCAGGGAATTGTACTCTTGGGAGCGTTTCTCAAGCTTACGCCCTACAGCGAGACCAGCGGCATGTCCGACGACGAGGTGTACCAAGGCGTAGAAGAGGCTTTACGCAAATACTTTGGCAAACGGGGCGAACAGGTTGTGCAAGACAATCTTACGTGCGTCAAACGGGGCTACAGCGAAATGCAGCAAGTTGCACCGGAATTAATTTATGGTTCACCAAGCTGAACACTGTGTATCATGCCAGGGCATATTCCCCTGGAGCTACAAGGAAAGAAGCGAAAGGCTCACTTATGGCAACCGTAAACGATCCTAAGTCGATGAACGAAGCGAACGATCGCGATCCTTATAACAACAATTCTTACGGAACGCTTGTCGATAGCGGATATATCGATGTGGAATTGCCGATTCTGGATGTTGCAGATTTCAACAATCGCATTATCCACAGTTACGAGGATGGAAGTGCCGAAAAACAGTTGCCGGCCGAGTTGTCTCTGGCCCGCTCGCTGGTTCCCGCTGGCACCGCGGCACTGCGCGATTTTAGTTACGTGGCTCCTGATATTCCCGAATACATTCCGGAGAACTGCACAGGCTGTATGGACTGTGTGACCGAGTGCCCCGACACCGCCATCCTGGGCAAAGTGATTGCCGAGCCCGATTTGGAAACCAAGCTTTCCGACATAAGCGATGCCGACGACCGGACCATGTTTGCCGAGCAATGGTCTTCGCCGCGAAAATACTACGACGGCCCGAAGAAAAAAGGCAAAGAGGGTGGACGCTTTGCCATCATCATCGACCCCAGCAAGTGCAAGGGTTGCGCAGAGTGTGTGACCGTTTGCGACGACCTCGCACTAAAGATGATTCCCAAGACCGAACCGGTGATGGACAGAATCCGTAAGAACCATCGCTTCTTCAAACAGGTGGGACCGTCGGACGAATCCTACATCAACGAAAATCTCTTGATCGACATGATGCTCAAAGAGCAAACGCATCTCTACGTGGGCGGCGCCGGATCGTGTGCCGGTTGCGGCGAGGGAACCGCGCTGCGGATGTTGTGCGCAGCCACAGGTGCCAAGTTCGGTGATCAGTGGGCCATCGTTGCCGCGACGGGTTGCAACACGGTTTACACTTCGACGTATCCTTACAATCCGTATCTCGTACCGTGGACGAATTCGCTTTTTGAAAATGCACCAGCCGACGCACTAGGCGTCCGAATGCGGTGGAACCAAATCGGCTGGAGCGACAAGCCAATCTGGTGCATCGGCGGCGACGGGGCCATGTTTGATATCGGTTTTCAATCGCTATCGCGACTGTTTGCCTCGGGAATGAACGTGAATGTGTTTGTGCTTGATACGCAGGTCTATTCCAACACGGGCGGGCAAGCTTCGACCAGCACGTTTACCGGACAGAACGCCAAGATGAGCTTCCACGGAAAGCGATTTGGCGGCAAGCAGGAACGGCGTAAGGAGATCGCTCAGATTGCGATGATGCACCCCAACACATTTGTAGCCCAAACTACCGGCGCCCATACCAACCATTTTTACAAGTCGGTGCTGGGAGCGCTCGAGTACGACGGGCCATCGATTATCAATTGCTACACCACTTGCCAACCTGAGCATGGCGTAGGCGATCACATGGCCAGCCATCAAGCGCGTCTGGCGGTCGATAGCCGGGCGTTTCCGCTTTTGATTTTCGATCCCTCGAAAGGCTCCCGACTCAAAGAGCGTTTGTCGCTACAGGGCAACCCGGCCATGAAAGAAGATTGGTGGACCAATCCAAAGACGAGCGAGACGGTCAACTTTTTGAACTTTGCCCGCAGCGAAGGTCGCTTTGCCAAACACTTCGATGCCGAGGGGAATGCTTCGAAAACATTGCTCCGTTCGCAGGAAGATCGCCTGGACAACTGGCATCTGCTGCAAGAGCTTGCCGGCTTGCGGTAAAGTTTTTAGGGTTCTTCGCTAAACCGCAAGCAACTGGCCGCTCGCGGCTTAGCGGAAAAATAACCAATCTGCACCTACGCCAGCACCGTGTTGGATGTGCGTAAGTTTCGGCCATACTGGGTCGGGACTTGGCCGTTTTCTGATTCGTTGGGCTCGAACAAATGTACGTCTTGTGGGGAAATCTCGACGGTGACTGTTTTGCCCTCCTCCAAGTGAGCAGCCGGAACTCGGCACACCAATCGTTTGCCCGAGGTTGTCGTCAGATAAACGTCCATGGTACTGCCCAACGGTTCGATCACTTGCACGGTAGCGGTAATGCCGTGCGGGTGATGCTCGTCGGTGTGATTGGCAATGTGCATTGATTCCGGTCGAATGCCAGCAACAATCGGGCGACGCGATTCCCCCTGCAGCCATTCGACAGGTGCATTGTCAAGACGTAGCCGCGCGTCGCAGCCGCCAAACCAAAGATGCCCGTCGGCGTGCTCCAAAATACCATCTAGAAAATTCATCGGCGGCATGCCCAGGAAACCGGCGACGAACCGATCGACCGGATGCTGGTAGGTGTGGAGCGGAGAATCGGCCTGGCGTTTCAATCCATCGCACATCACGACCACGCGGTCTCCAAGCGTCATTGCCTCTTCTTGATCGTGAGTAACATAAATGGTGGTCGTTCCCAATTTGCGGTGCAGTTGTTTGATTTCCGCTCGGGTTTGCACGCGAAGTTTTGCATCGAGATTGGACAGAGGCTCGTCAAACAAAAACACCGAGGGCTGACGAACAATTGCGCGGCCCAGCGCTACGCGCTGACGTTGCCCACCGGAGAGAGCCTTGGGTTTGCGCTTCAATAATGGTTCGAGCCCCAACATGTCGGCAGCCCACTCAACGCGTTCTTGGATTTCGGCTTTAGGAGTTTTGCGCATCGAGAGAGCGAACGCCATGTTTTGTTGCACCGTCATGTGGGGATAGAGCGCGTAGTTTTGAAAAACCATCGCGATGTCACGGTCCCTGGGATGCACGTCGTTCACCACGCGATCGCCGATTTTCAGTGTGCCCTCAGAGACGGTTTCCAAACCCGCAATCATTCGCAGCGTGGTACTCTTGCCGCAACCCGAAGGACCGACGAGCACGAGAAACTCCCCGTCTTCGATTTCCAAATCGAGTTGGCGAACCGCATAGACGTCGCCGGGGTAGATTTTCGAGACTTGCTCTAGGGAGACTGATGCCATCGATGCACTTCCGGGTATTGAGAAAAGAGTCCAAAAATGTTCGCGTTTGATTATAACTGTCGGACGATGTGTTGTCACGCGAACCTGATTGCCGAGAATGATGTCTAAATAGACTCTTCCGTGTACCACTAGGCCCCACTTCCGACGGTGGGGCTGAATGTTTAGAATGGTGCGAGTCGACCAAACCGCCGAACCAGCGTTCCCAGACTCGTAATGATTCCAAGACCCTTCGCAAGAAAACAAACCAAAAGACTATGCCCACCGCTGCAAACCCACCCCGTACGTTGTTTGAAAAACTCTGGGACAACCATATCGTCTACGCCGAGGAAGGGCGTCAGACGATCCTCTACATCGATCTTCACCTTGTTCACGAGGTAACCAGTGCGCAGGCTTTTGAAGGACTGCGATTAGCCAATCGGCCAGTTCGATGTCCAGCGAAAACCGTCGCCACCGCGGATCATAACATCCCCACCACCGATCGCAGCTTGCCGATTGTGGACGTGATTTCGAAGCTTCAAATCGACACGCTGCGCAACAACTGCCAGCAGTTCGACATCACGCACTACGATCTGAACGACCCGCGACAAGGGATTGTCCACGTCATCGGCCCGGAGCTTGGTTACACCCAGCCAGGGATGACCATTGTTTGTGGCGACAGTCATACCTCGACGCATGGCGCATTTGGCGCGCTGGCGTTTGGCATCGGGACAAGCGAAGTCGAGCACGTGTTGGCCACGCAAACTTTGCTGCAAGTAAAACCGCAAACGTTGGAACTGCGAGTTGACGGCACACTGCGCCCCGGCGTGACCGCAAAGGATTTGGTCCTGTATCTCATTGGAAAAATCACCACCGACGGCGGGACCGGCTATTGTGTGGAATACACGGGCGAAGCAATCCGTGCGCTAAGCATGGAAAACCGAATGACCGTGTGCAACATGTCGATCGAGGGCGGGGCACGCGCAGGAATGATCGCTCCGGACGAAACCACATTCGAGTACCTGCGCGGTCGTCAATTTGTTCCGAAAGATTACGAATCGGCGGTCGAGCGTTGGCGTCAACTGCCAACTGACGATAATGCGAAATACGACAAATCGCTCAAGTTCCAAGCGGCGGATATTGCGCCTCAAGTCACCTGGGGGACCAATCCGGGGCTCGTGGTTTCGGTAAACGACTGCGTACCAAAACCGTCGGACTATTCCGACGCGACCGAACAAAAAACGGCAGCCAGTGCGCTGGAATATATGGGGCTCACCGGCGGGGAACGGATTACCGACATCCAACTCGACCGTGTGTTTATCGGTTCCTGTACGAACGCACGGATCGAAGATCTGCGTGCCGCGGCAGACATTGCGCGAGGCCATAAAGTTTCGGAACATGTTCAAGCGATGATTGTACCAGGCAGTGGTTTGGTGAAGCAGCAAGCGGAGGCAGAGGGGCTGGACCGTGTATTCAAAGAAGCCGGTTTCGATTGGCGCGAAGCGGGCTGCAGCATGTGTTTGGCGATGAATCCCGACAAACTTTCGCCCGGCGAACGTTGTGCTTCAACGTCGAATCGAAATTTTGAAGGCCGACAAGGCAAAGGAGGACGCACCCATCTGGTGTCGCCTGCTATGGCCGCCGCCGCGGCAATCGCCGGCCACTTTGTCGACATCCGCGATTGGAAATAGACTAATAACAATTCCTTTGAAGCAAAACAATATTACAAGAAATACTTCCCATTTCGGATTTACCACGGAGGCACGGAGGACACAGAGAAGAATTCTTTTAACGCTTATCTGCACTTATCCTCGCTAATTGCTTCAGATTAGCGCAGATAAGTGAAGACAAGTGTTCTTTTCTGTGTCCTCCGTGTCTCTGTGGTAAGTTCTCTGAAACCCTAAGCGACTTAAGTTGAATCAAAACCATGAAAGCATTTACGAAACATACCGGACTAGTCGTGGCCATGGATCGGGCGAATGTTGATACCGATCAGATTATCCCTAAGCAATTCCTGAAACGCATCGAACGGACCGGGTTCGGGGAATTCCTGTTTTGGGATTGGGCCAAGTTGGACGATGGTTCGACGGACCCCGAATTTGAGTTGAATCGTCCCGAGGCAGCTGGCGCCAGCGTGCTATTGGCCCGGCGCAATTTTGGCTGTGGCTCGAGTCGCGAACATGCCCCGTGGGCCTTGGAAGACTACGGCTTTCGGGTGATTATTGCTCCGAGCTTTGCCGACATTTTTTACAACAACTGTTTCAAAAATGGCATGTTGCCCATTCGCTTGTCGGAAGAAATGGTTGACGATTTATTCGCGCGCGCCGCCCAGCACGACTCCTATCAGCTTACGGCGAATCTCGAAGATTGTACATTGAGCGATGCACACAGTTTGTCTGTGTCGTTCGAGGTCGAACCGTTCCGTCAAAATTGTTTGCTCAACGGACTAGACGACATCGGTCTGACGCTTGAGCACGAAGACAAAATCACCGCCTACGAAGCGGCACACAGCAAGTAGAATTCCATGCCAGCCAATGCCGTGAACCGCAAGGGATGGAAACTCCTGAATCGGCTATCTATCAGCGTGATCGCTCTGGGCGCACTCGCCATCAGCTTGTTTTCTCTTTCGCAAGAGAGCGTTGCGCAATCGATTTTTATTGCGCCGTCCGGCGACGAATCGGCAAACTACAGTTCAGTAACAATTCGCGACGGTCTCGACAACCCGTGGGGGCTGGCGGTGCGCAGCGGGAGATCCAAGAACGGTCCGCACGAGTTATTTATTGCCGAGAGTGGCGCGGGGCGCGTGATCCGCATTTTGACGAATCAGCCACACGAGCTTAGTGAAGCAATCGTTGGCTTTCCTGTGAGCAAGTGCCAAACACTCGATTCTGCACGGCTTGGACCGTTGGGCTTGAATTTTCTCGCGCGTACGAAACTGATCGTCACCTGCGCCGGACAAATCGCGGGCCAGGAAAAAGTCGCTGTTTACGTGCTGCCGGGCGACAATTTGAGTGTTGCTGCCGACGACTTCGATCACGCGGTCGGCCCGCTGAACAAAGAGGGCAGTACTTCAACGGCAGTAAATGATTTATTCGCAATTACTAAAACCGAATCCGCTGCGTTTATTGCTGCATGTGACGGACAGTCGACAGGCCAAATCCTCCGTGCTGACATTGGGGCAAACCGGCTAGAGTCGCTACGGATGATTACCAATAAGAATGAAGTGGCTGGGTTCACCGCACCCTCGGCTATTACCATGTTGCCATTGTCGCGCCCGCATTGGATGGTCGTTGCAGATTGGGGTGCACTTGGGACGCCCCGGGACAGCCTGCTTTATTTTCTGTCGCCTGTAAGCGGTAGCATTCTGATGCGTCTCTCGACAGACCTTGATGATATTTCGGGGCTTGCTTACAGCCCGTCGGGAAGACTCTATGCGGTCGATTGTGCTTGGAACAACAAAAACCAGGGCGGCGTCTATCGGCTCGACGATGCTCGCGTAGAAGGTCGACAGGTTTGTCGCACCGTACGTATAGCAACGATTGCCAGGCCAACATCGCTAGCGTTTGCGCCGGATGGAGCAATCTATGTCTCCGCATTAGGTAAGGGCGAAAAAGTCGGCAGTGGAAAATTAATTAAGATCACGGGCGAATTCTGAAAGCGATTATGAGCGTACGACGAGAAAAAATTGAAGCGATGTTAGCCGACGAACCGGACGACAATTTTTTACGCTATAGTCTAGCGATGGAACTAGACAAGGAGGGCGACCACGACGCAAGTCTGACGAAGCTCGACGAACTCACGCGCGATCAACCGCCGTATGTGCCGGCATTTTTTATGGCTGGTCAGCAATTGGCAAGACTTTCGCGCGTGGAAGAAGCACGCAAGGTGTTACGCGACGGTATTGAAGCAGCGCGCGAGCAAGACAACTTCCACGCTGCTGGCGAGATGAGCGAGTTTCTTGCCTCGCTCGGAGAGCTTGGTTAGCGAGGCGGCGAACCGCTTGCGGTTTCGCGGACGATCATTTCTTCGACCCGCAAGCGCTGGCCACGGCACACGACGTACAACTTTCGCACCCCCCCTGCCCCATCGCCTCTTCCGTCCCACAACCGGGACCGCAGCCTTCGGTCAATGTTTCGGCAAACTTGCGGAACTCAACTTTCGTTTCGTAGACGCCGGCCAATTGTTCAGTAAGCCGTTCGGCCTCAGCAGGCACTTCTCCTAAGAAATAGAAAAACAATCCCTCGCCGTCGAACAGATGTTCCACGTCCATCAGCACCGCCGGAACCGATTGTTGGCTCAATAAATCGGTGCAAGCCGTGAACGCATCGTGACGATGTTTTTCCAATCGGGCTTCTAGCAAATCGTCTTCGACCGTCATGCGGCGGAGAATCTGTCCGTCCAGCGAAACTTGGTTGTCACTCTGTTTAGGCCCGGCAAGCACGACGCCGATTTCTAACCCGCGATCGCTTCGCACGATCACGCGCGAATTCCTCGGATAGCAGACGGCATCGGCTGCAACGAACCGACCGATCTGGCCTAGCAAACTATAGCGAACGAGGTGCGAACCCATCAAATTTAACCTGCGGTAGAATACAAGCAACGGCAAGCCATCTATTCTGACGGTTTTGAGCGGCTGTGCCAAGTTCTGTTGCCATTCGAATCTCGCACACCATCCTTGCGTAATGGGGGGCAACTCTGGTACCAATAGAGTCTACGAATTCCTCGATTTTTATGGCTACGCCCCCTATGACTATCCACACAACGCGACGTTCACCATCTGATTCTGCCTCACATGACGATACGAATAGCCCTTGGCAATCGCTGGCGTCGCGTGTACTTGACGGCCACTGTTTGACGCCAGACGAAGCGCGAGAAGTGTTGGCTGCGCCCGACGAGCAATTGCTCGACCTACTGCATGCGGCTTTCCGTGTGCGTGAGCATTATTTTGGTCGCAAGGTGCAGTTGTATCTCTTGATGAACGCCAAGAGCGGACTTTGCCCAGAAGATTGCACGTACTGCTCGCAGTCGAAAACATCGGAAGCCGAGATCCCGCGCTACAATCTGCTCAATCGCGAAGAGTTGATAGCTGGCGCGCAGGCGGCCGTTGATCGGCAGGCGACGACTTATTGTATTGTGATCTCCGCACGCGGACCCAACGAACGCGAAATGGCGGCAGTCGAACAGATTGTTCCAGAAATCAAAAAGCAGTTTCCACTGAATATTTGCGCCTGTTTGGGATTACTAACAACCGACCAAGCCGAGCGGCTCAAAGCGTGCGGCGTGGATCGGGTGAACCACAATCTCAACACAGGCAAGGAACACTACGGCGAAATTTGCACCACGCACACGTATCAAGATCGGGTCGACACGCTGCATGCGGTGCGCGACGCCGGCATGGAAATTTGTTCCGGGGGAATTGTCGGCATGGGCGAGCGTCCACAGGACGTGGTCGACATGGCAATCGAACTGCGCGAGTTGGGCGCCGATTCGATCCCTGTCAATTTTCTTAATCCCATCGAAGGAACCCCGCTCGCCGGGCAACAAGATTTGACGCCCAGCTATTGCCTGAAGGTGCTAGCCATGTTCCGGTTGGTGAATTCCGACCGCGAAATCCGCATCGCAGGCGGACGCGAAATGCACCTGCGCAGCCTTCAACCGCTTGGCCTCTACGCCGCCAATTCCATCTTCGTCGGCGACTACCTCACCACCAAAGGCCAAACTCCCACCGCCGACTACGAAATGATCCGCGACCTCGGGTTTGAAGTAGTTACCTGCGGCGAAGCAACTGCGAGTTGACTCCACGTGCCAACGTGGCTTTTCTGCTTGTTGCTGTTCGCCTCAGTGACGAAGCCGCGCAAGACGGCCATGGCTGAATGTAGGTTAGGTGATGATTCCCCCGATGTGTTGAATTATGCGACAAGTTTGTGCGATGCTCTGTAGCCTTGTAAATAGGATGTCGACTTCTGCATCTGCCGAGTGGCACTCGTAGCCCACATCATCAAGTTGTTGCAATACCGAATCGTATATCGGACGAAGGTATCCCTTGAGCCATGTGTGAATCGCAACTGCAATTTTGTCTTCATCAAAACAAACAATAATCCATTGCCACACACCATGTCGGCTGCTCCTGGTGTCGATGTGTTGACAAATTTGCGCGAAATCAAATGGAACGTCGTTAAAATGAATGACCGTGCCAAAACCAAATCCACGGAGCCATCCGGGGCGAAACTCTCTCCGGACTCCTTCCCGAACTTCACGGGCCAGATCATCAATTGAATCAACTCGGTTGGCTGTGAACTCAATGAGCCCACGATGAATATTGAGATTTTTTTTCTGCCAAATGGTCCAGTCAAGGCAATGCTGAGGTGCGATTGGCTTGAGCAGTGTTGGATCAATAGTGAGTGTCATGCCTTGAAACCTAACGACCAAGTTCACTGTGCATGCTGATCTAGCGGCCCAAAAGTTCTTCGGCTAGCAAGCACCGACTCACCGCTAGCTTGAATCCTAGAGCCTGCTCCCACCGCTGTCACGGACTATTTTGCTGGCTCTCAGTGCCCTCCGTGACTCCGTGGTAAGAAACCCAAGCCCAGCACCCATTTTACGCATCTCCCGCAGTCGATTTTATCGGAATCTTTCCGAAGATCGATTCATTTTCTCCAGCACGCATAACCGATACTCCCATGGACGGATTTTGTCACGCTGCCACCCCCCTTGCGCAGGATGCGATCATGTTTCGTGGACGGTATTTGAAGATTGCTAGCACAGTTCTCTGTGGAACGATCATTTTGGCTTCTGGAGCTGTCGTAGCGCGTGCGCAACAGCCCTCGAGCACGACGCTCTCCCAGCGGTTTTCTGCCCTCAGGAATGCGTTTCGTCGCGAGGAACCCAGCGCCAAGAAATCAAACCAGTCGCAACCTGCGCATCGCAGCTACTTGCCACAGGGAAAAAGCAAGTCAAAAGAACCTGCTCCCCAGAAAACCACACAACAAGCTTCGCGCGGAGCCTCTTCCCAGGCTCCCCGTAGCTCGAAGAAGAACTCCTTTCTACCGCGTGTTCAGGTAACCGATTTGTTGCCTGCACGGCTATTCAATAGACAGGAAACGAATACAGAAAATACACCCCGTCAATCACAGCAAGACGTGCAACACGTCGCCAGCCGACCGCGTGTAGGGAGTGCTTCCAAAGGGCCTCACCTGAGAAACCAAACGCGACAATCGCCAAGTGTTTCGCGTAAAAACGAATTGGAAGATGCACTATCGGACCTACTGACTGCAAGTCCCGTTGCCGAAGAAAATGTTGTCGAGACCGATACCCCAACGGAACTACCGACTGTCGAACCGGCACCGCAAGCAGACGCTGCCGAGGAGCAGCAGCTTGCGGAAAGTAGCGTTTCAGAAAACGACGCATCGCAACCAGTGATGGTTGCCGACAACACTCGATCGAAGGCGCGGCACCAGCAAACAAAAACTCGTCAGCGATCGCAAATCGATCTGCACGAAGCGCTGATGAGCGACGACCTAAGTGATGGACTGGCTGACGACGGCGCAGCGATTGCTGGCGATTCGCCCGCTGTGGCCGAGGAAACCGCCGAAGTACCCTTGCCAGAAGAAAAAACAATTGCAAGCAACACCAATAAACCGCAAGCCAAAGAATTGGTTACCGCGCTGCCCGATCCAGAAGATATCGAGTTGGCTTTCGAATCAACGTTAGACAACGAATATGAATCGGCAAAAACTAATCGCACTCATGAGGCTCCGCGCCCAGCACAACAGGCACAGCAAAAGAGAACGGAGCAACCGGTTGCACGTACGCGTCCGGTACAACGAAAGCGTACGGAGGCTTCGTCGAAAGTTGTCAAACGCGAGCGAAGCCAGCCCACTCGGCTACGGCATTCCGAAGGCGACGTTTCGCTACGTCATCATCAGCCGATAATCGTGTCGCACGTCGAGGGACCACGCAGCATTCTTGTGGGACAAGAGGCACGTTACAGTGTCACGCTGGAAAACACAGGCAGCGCTGCGGCACAAAATCTTTCGGCAGCGATTCGCGTTCCGGAATGGGCCGATTTGATCGACGCGGTTTCTTCAAGCGGTGTCGTGCAGCAAAGCACCGACGGCGCCGATTCTCACGCACTCGAGTGGCGTCTGGACGAATTGGCGGCACATTCCACCCAAACTTTAACCTTGCAACTTATCCCCCGCAGTGGTCGCGAATTTGAACTGGGCGTCCGCTGGAGCCATGAGTCGGTCGAATCGGAAACCCGCGTGGAAGTGAAAGAGCCTAAGCTGGAAATCGCGCTGAACGGGCCTCAAGAAGTTTTGTTTGGGGCAGCCCAGCGTTATCGGCTCACCCTACGCAATCCCGGCACGGGCGACGCGGAGGGAGTTGCCGTGAGTCTTATCCCACCGGGAAGCGATTCACGATCGGCCGTGACGCATACGGTCGGTTTGCTCGAAGCGGGCGAAGTCAAAGAGATGGAGCTTGAACTCACGGCGCGCGAAGCGGGCGAATTGATTATGCAAGCCAATGCCACCGCCCGCGGCGGGTTGGAGGCCGAAGCGATCAAACGCGTTTTATGTCAGCGGCCACAGCTCGAAGTCGATTGGCGTGGACCCGACCAAAAATACGCCGGCACCGAATCGGCTTACTACTTCCGCGTCCGCAATCCGGGCACCGCAGCCACCAGTCCGGTGGAAGTGAAGGTTCGGCTTCCCGAGGGAGTTCGCTTTGTCTCGGCAAACGACAGCTTTGCGGTTGACTCGGCCAGCGGTGTGGTCACTTGGCGATTGAAACGATTGGATCCGAACGAAGAACAATTCATGCAACTGCGCTGCTTGCTCGATCGGCCTGGAACAAAAGTGTTCGACGTCACCGCACAAACCATCAGCGGTGAACTTCGGGACACCAAGTCGGTACGCACCAACGTGGTTGCGTTGGCGGATTTGAAGCTCGACATTACCGATCCCCAAGGTGCCCGACCGCTCGGCGAAACCGTGTTGTACGAAATCCGGGTCCATAACCGCGGCACCACCGATGCACGTGGGATTAGCATCGTCGGATTGTTTTCCGAGGGAATCGATCCTACCGAGGTCGAAGGCGCACAAAACTCAGTCCGCGATGGTCGGGTGACGTTCCACCCTATTAAAAGCCTTCCCGCGGGAGGAGAAATCCTGCTGCGAATTCGCGCTGTGGCATCCGAAGTCGGCACGCATATCTTCCGCGCCGAAGTGGTTTGCCAAGACCTCGAGATCAAACTCGCAGCGGAAGAAACCACGCGATTCTTTGAGGACGCGTTCCAATGGGAAGACGGCCAAACGCCCTACTCTGCCGAACGCGCCAGCGGCGTAAACCGGTAAGCTTTAATGAACAGGAGGTAACGGAGAGAACAGAGAAGTTGCTCTCCGTTTGCCCTGTTATCTCCTGTTCAAAGTAGCACAGATGTATCCCTACTGTGGCCGCAGATTGGAAAGAACCGATTGCATCAAAGGCGATACGGCGGGCCTTTAGCAGCCAAGCGCAGTTAGGCCTAAACGTTTGGTCCCTTAGAGGAACACTTCTTTCGTATTGAAGCACCAACAGCGAATGTTGTGCTAATCCAGGTCACCGCAAGTAAAGGATAAATGAGCACTAGAGTGGCAAGACCATCGAGCGGACCACCTATTGGGGCTGGCTGGTTAACTTGAAACTCGTAGCACTGCCAAAGCATTGTCGCAAGGGCTGCGGGCAACAGGACGATGAAAACTTGGCGATGCTGTACAACATCAAGCCAAGGAACGAATACACTAATTGCCAAAACAACAAGAACCATCACCAAGAATACTTGAGGCCCTTGAATCGCCAAAAGTAACATAGTCGCATTCCTCGTTTTACATGGCCGGGGGTTCCAGTTGACATGATGTCACCAACTGTGTTGATAATGCAAACTCCAGATAAAAAAGCCTTCAACTTTCCTAGCCCGATAGATTATACCTTTTCAGCTCCAGGCTGGCAAAAGCCGAGGTTTTCCTCAAACACGTATTCTACGGCAAAGTGACACCCAGCAGGACGAAATGCTCCCATAAACAAGTTCTCTGTTCTCTCTGTTACCTCCTGTTCAAAAAAGCACAGAGGAAAGCCAAAGGTATACTGAGGCGACTCTAACGAATGTCATCGAACGCCAGGGGATCGGCGTCTTTGGCGTTGGAGATGCGAATCGATTTTTTCCCCGCCAATAGATCATCGATCAGCTTGCCGATCAGCTCGGAGCGCCAACCCCGGGCGAGGGCGGGCAGATCGCCGTTGCTTTCGTAGTGGAATCCTAGGCGGTGTGCGACCAGTTCGCGGACGTCGCTGGCGGTACCGACCAGGCTTGCTGCGACGACTTCATGGCGACAGACGCTGCCCAATGCGGGTGCCAAAAATTGTCCTAACAGATTCAATTGTGGCGGAACACGATGTCTTGGTCCATGATCGTCTTTTTCGAGAGGCGATTCTAAACCTCGCCGAACACACGCGGCCAATTCATCCGCTTTACGTTTGAGCGCACCGCGTTCCATGCCGCGGATAGCCATCACCTGCTGGGGATTATCAATTTTGCGTTTGGCAAGTTCCACAATCAAATCGTCGCGCAGTATGCGCCGTTGCGGTCGGTTCAACTTTTGGGCCTCCTCAAGTCGCCAATGCCAAAGCTCGCGAACAATAGCCAAGCTTTGCGAACCCAACTTGCCGATGCCCGAGACGCGTCGCCAGTCCTTGCGACTACTGGCAGCGACAACTTCTGCCTGCCAACTTGTCATTTCCTCTTCGAACCACGATAGTCGTCCACGCTCTTCCAGAAGACCGTGGAGTTTGTCGTAGAGCGCAAGCAGATGGCGAACGTCTTCCCGTGCGTATTTGATTTGCGCGTCGGTTAGCGGCCGTTTGCGCCAGTCGGTGCGTTGTTCGCCCTTGGCGGGCTTGGTTCCCAGGAATTTTTGAACGACCGATCCGTATGCCGAGGGAAACTCGTTGCTGCAAAACCCTGATGCGATTTGTACGTCGAACAAGTGCCGAGGCGTTTTGCCCACGGCACGCAACATAAAATTAAGCTCCTCGCGCCCGGCGTGCAGCACGGTAACGTGCTCGCCTTCGGTCAGCACTTTCCACAGGGAACTTACATCCTGAATCGCAATCGTGTCGACCACGGCCATCTCATCGCCCGTGGCAATCTGAATAAGACAAAGCTCGGAGTAGAATGTGTCCTCGGACACAAACTCGGTATCGATTCCGATTTGCTTGACGGATTCAAGCCGACGACAAAGCTGCGTTAGCTCGTGAGGATCTGTAATCGTTGGGTGACGCACGTGAGAAGATTCGAGGCGAGAACAAAGTGGCGGGGAAAGGGATTTGTGGCGGGCGACAGATTCATCCTATCGGACAAAGCGATCCATTGTACTCCGCCAACGCCCGGGAGAACAGTCGTATCTTAATGCAGCGGTGCAGCGACAGCCGCGGGGGGCGAGGCTACGCTCGTGGGGCCGTTGGCATCGTCACTCGATAAATAACGCCATTGGGTCAAGAGCAAGATCGGCAGCAAGATCACGCAGCTATAGGCCATGTAGCCAAAGAAGCTCGGCATCTTGACGCCCGACTTCTCGGCAATCGCCTTGACCATAAAGTTCGGCCCGTTGCCGATGTACGTCATTGCCCCCATGAAAACGGCGCCCAGGCTGATCCCGATCAGAATCATCTCGGGAACCCCTGCAGTGGCTCCAATTGCAGGCGGTGTTTGAGCCGTCTTGAAGAAGACCAAGTATGTGGGAGCGTTATCCAGGAAGGAAGACAAAGCTCCGGTTGCCCAAAAGAATCCGGCAGGGTTGAGCGATTTGGCTAGCAACTGACCTTTCTCTGCAAGAATCTGCAGCGCGGGTTGCATGCAAAGAAAGATGCCAAAAAACAGGGCGGCCACTTCGATAATCGCGTGGTAGTTGAAACTGTTGTTCTTGCGAATCAATTTCGATCCGAAGTAAAGCGAAACCGCTACCAAAGTCAATTGGACCATTTCGCGAAGAAACATCCAAGAGTGCCACTTGGTGCCGGGCAAGGCCTTGTTGGGATCCAACAGAGCCACGGCCAACACAACGCCCAGTAGCAAGGGACCATTGATCGCCAGTCCACTGATACGCAGTCGGCGAGTCTGAGTGATGTCGCGGCGAATGTCTTTTTTTGTTTCGGTCCGATAGTAGTAAAACTGATCGGCAATGCAATAGGTCAACAGCAACAGCCCATTGACGAAAAGCCACGGCTCCCAAAGTCCAAGGGTCCAGGTGAATTCCACGCCTTCCAAGTAACCGAGGAATAGCGGAGGATCGCCGATCGGCAATAAACAACCGCCACAATTGCATACGACAAATATAAAAAATATCACCGTGTGCGCAACGTGTTTGCGCTCGCGATTGGTTTCCAGCAAAGGTCGAATCAGCAGCATCGCCGCACCGGTGGTGCCGATAAAGCTAGCGAGCAGCCCCCCCACAGCCATGAACGACGCATTGGTCAGCGGGTTGGCTTGCAGATCGCCCTCAATGCGAATGCCGCCGGCAATCGTGTAAAGGCTGAACAACAACACAATAAACGGGACATACTCCGCCAGGAGTGCGTTCCCCAAAATTGCGCCGACGAAGCCGCTTTGAACCGCACTCTCGGCTGGCGCAATGGTTTTATGCGCCGGCCAATGCGCATCCACGGGCGAGTGATGTAAAAACGCGTAGTAGCCGAGCGTCAGTAAACCCAAGCATGCCGCGACCTTGAATCGGTTGAGATTGTTTTCCCACCAGTGTTCGGTCTTACTCAATAAAGGAAGAACAGCAATCGCGCCAAGCAACAAAACAAACGGGATAACGGTCCAATACGGCGGCGCAAGTCCTTGCTGTCCGCCATGGTGTTCGCCTTCGGCAGCATGCGAATCGGGCGCGCTCATCGCCACGTGGTGATGCCGAGCACTAACGGCCATCTCGGTTGCCTGCTGGGGAAGTCCCCCGGCAGCACAAATTGCATAAAGCGCAATGAGTACAACGATCGCCCAAACGACCAGATTGCCACTGCGAGGGTTTACAGGCGTTGTCATACTTGCCATGTCCGTTGCCATGATTTTTTTGACTCTTGCGGGGCTTGTCCAACCGGTTCGCTTGTGCGAATCCAACGACAGTTTACCGCTCCTTTGAAGTGTTAAAGATTACGACGCGACCGTCAGTTCGTCTATGCCTCTTCCGCTCGCTCACTTGTTTCATGGAAGTTCGCCCGTACGGCGTATAACAGGGTTGGCCGTCTTATGCAAAACGACGTGCGATTCAACACAGCCTGCGGGATTCAGCGCAGCGGTCAGCCGCGCCGCACCTTCGGGCTGTTTGAAAATGTAGGCCACAAAACCAATTGCCCTGCTCTTAGGAAGGGGCTACGCTAGGCCTTCTCCCCCAAGTCCTGAGCGGGATGAGCGATTCATCCGTTACGACCCGAACGATTCCAGCTAGTCCAATTTCATGCCTTTGAAGCGATCAGAAGTTTGGCTATCAGCAAACCGACGCATCTTGGTTTTGGCGATGTTGCCGGTGTTGGCCCTTGATGTTCTTGGAGCGATATTGCTCGTCAACTATGAATCGGTGGTCCTCAGAGCGATCGCCTGGGGGATCTTGGCGATCTCAACTTGTTTGCTCGTCGGGTTAGTTCAACAGTTTAGTCGTCCGCGCATCGGCTATCGCAATGGACAGGTGCTTTTTTATCTCAAAGCAGGTGCCCCCATCGGAGTGCCGACCGAGGTGGTCGAAGCCTTTTTTCTTGGACAAGGACCGGCGTTCTTACCTGGACAGAAAAACCAGAAAACCGAGACAGTCAATCTCGTTGCCAGGATTTCACAACGCGCCCCCGAATGGGCCAAGCAAAATGTCAAACCTGCCCTGGGACGTTGGTGCGATGGCTATGTCACGATCCGCGGCACATGGTGCGAGCCGTTGACTGGCCAAGTCATTCGGCGACTCAACAAGCTTCTTGGCGAGGTCACGCGATCCCAACAGTCTGACGAATCCGTGGAAGCATCACGATGACCAACTCCCTCGACAGTCCAAACTATGAGAGCCAGCCAAAGCTGCTTGTCAGCGTTCGAAATGCTGCCGAAGCCCAAGCTGCCCTGGATGGCGGAGCGGACTGGATCGATCTGAAAGAGCCTCGCGAGGGAGCTTTGGGGGCTGTTGAAGCGAGCGTTGCGACGGACGTAGTGCAAACGGTGGGAGCTGCCAAACCGGTCTCGGCAGCGCTGGGGGAATTGGCACATTGGCCGGACTCCCAAGCACGAAAACTGCTTAGCATTTCCGGTATTGACGTGGTGAAGTTGGGATTGGCCGACTGTGCGAGCAGACCGTCGTGGCACCGCGAATGGCTGGCAGTAGAGGCAGACGTCCGGCATGCCGGCAAACAGCTCGCTGCGGTCGCCTATGCCGACTCGGCCCAGGCCAATTCTCCGACTCCCGCAGAAATTATTAAATTGGCACGGCAAACTTCCTGCGAGTATTTTTTGCTGGACACGTACCATAAAAATTCCGGCTCGATATTTGCCTATCTTAACGAAATCGTGTTGTCGCAGATTATCTGCTCCGCGCGGCAAGCTTCGCTTAAAATTGTGGTCGCTGGCGGTCTGGATTTCTCGGCACTGAGCCGATTGCGAGAGTTTCCGATCGATTTGGTGGCAATTCGTGGTGCAGCTTGTAACGGGGGACGCAATGGCCCGGTCGATTCCATGCTTGTCACACGGCTTCGCCAAAGCCTGACAACACGACCGACACGCACATCTCAATTGGAAGATGCCGAGTCTTCAGAAATTGCTTGACATGTGGCCAGAATCCGAGATACTCGGGGTCTCGACTTGGCCAAACCTTACCCATTGCGGTCAGGGGCTGTGTATGTTGGAACTCCCGGCGGTTGAATCGCCGGCCAACAGTCGAAATGGGCTGCGGAGGCAGCAGGAAATTTCGCGCAAGCGCGTATGGGGGGATTCCGTCGTGCAATATAAGAATGTCTTGGAAGCTATTAGGTTAGGTGAATTTGCTTTCGAACCTAACGAAGTCGGAGATAACTCGTTCGACCCAACCGGTGCGATGCCGGGGACCTCGGAAAAACTTACCGTGCTCGCAGCACGAGTCGAAGCGGGATTGCCCTTGTGGAACCACAAAGACCGCACCGATCATGATCAGGAAGATCCCCTCTTCGCTTAGTTAGCAAAGAAATTACCTCGGGGATTTTTCCGAGGTCTTTCTGTTTTATGCGTCCACTACCTTCTCGGTAGAACCCTAGGGAAAATTCATGCCAAAGTTCAACTTCACCGTCCCCCATCAACTTTCGGCCGAGGATGCGAAGAGTCGCTTGGAGCGACTTGCGGATTCTTTCAAGGCAAAATACAAGGACAATCTTGGCGATCTTCAACAAGGCTGGGAAGGCGATCGGTTGTCGTTTGGCTTCAAAACCTTTGGCATCAAAGTTTCGGGGAAAATTGACGTCGCAGACGATGCGATTGCTGTGGAAGGGGATTTGCCATTCTCGGCAATGATGTTCAAAGGAAAAATCGAATCGGAAATGCGCCAGCAGTTGGAGCGTTTGCTCAAATAAAGGGTGCCGCCCGCTAGAACGATCCAACAAGGCCAAAAATCATCGCCAACATTCCAGCAAACACTACCAAGCCGCCAGATAAAGCGATTACTGGCACGCTCATAAATACTCCGCCAATCAAAACGATTGTGCCGAGCAATGCAGCCCATCGACCGAATTTAGTTGCACGCCTGCGTAGAGTGGTGGTCATGTCATAGATCCTTCGGGACAGGTCGACTACTTACCCTCGAACTCATGGTCAGCAAGATCATACACAGCGGTCAATGTCTCCCACCGAAGAGGCAGTCCCAAGCAGATTGTAGCCGGCCATCCGTGCCGACGCTAGCCGCGTCGGTGTGAAGCAACGGAGTCTCTTAGGGTGTAGAATTACGCCAGTCTGGGCGGCACCCTCATAAGCCCCGATCTTACATCACAGAAATCCACCAAGGGGTTGGAGCATCTCTCGTTCAGCAGAATCGTCACGATCCGCATGGCCTGCGCCAAAGGGGACCAGTTCCATCTATTCCAACGGCTCTGACTGATCCTGCCCCTGACAAACGCCCGGCTTGCTTGACTTGGCTTGCGGATAACCTACGTTTCGGAGTGGTAACCGTGTGAACCCTCTCTCACGGTTCATCGCCGTCGTGTTGCAGGGCCCCCATCTGTGCACGTGGTACTAATGTGAATCACTAGGTATTGGACAATAACTAAGAGGTCGACAAGATGGGCACACGAGTTCTTGTAGCGGATGATTCCAGTACGATGCGCAAAATTATTTTGCGTTCACTCAATGCTGTTGGAATTCCCTCAGCAGTCGAAGCTGCCGATGGCGAAGAAGCGGTTAGCATGTTTAAGCCGGGAGATTTCGATTTGGTGCTAACCGATTGGAATATGCCGGGGAAGAATGGCTTGGAAGTCATCACCGAGATTCGCAAGGTTGACGCAAACGTGCCCATTATCATGGTCACCACCGAAGCAGAAAAATCTCGCGTCCTCGAAGCGATCCAGGCAGGGGTTTCCGACTATCTCGTGAAACCATTCACTGCCGACACACTACGCGAAAAACTTGAAAAACACGGTTGCTAGAGCAGGCCGCCTGGCTAGTTTTTGCCAAGGCCTACATTTACTCTTGCGACTAAAGACCCACAGCTAAAAAAACAACCAAGCGTCTTCCAACTTTTGGAAGACGCTTTTTTTGTGCGATTGGATGGCGAGTAAGATAATGAAACGCAGATTTCGCAGATTTTCGCAGCGAGATTAGGTCGTGTTGACATTCATAGGACGGCGTTATTGGCCAAAGGCCATGTTCATCGTAGCCTAGGGCAACGCCCTAGGAACACGAATGAAGTATTGATTTGGCTGAAGGCCATATTCACAAGCACAGACTATGATTATGGCCTTTGGCCAAACGAGGTTTTCATTTCCCTGTCCTGGGGCGTTGCCCCAGGCTACGGTAATAGAGGCCTTCGGCCAAAACAATTGCAACACTCTCCAGACAAGTTTGTGAACCTTACTTGGCCGTATAAATATCAACTCTACTCAGTGCTAACGCCGAGCATGGACTTCGACATCCACCCCTTTTCGAGTGAATTTCATCCCTGCGGGTTCCACAATGCTGCGTAGCAATTCGTCAAGGCTCGCCTTGGTAACTTGGCAGGAAACGAGCGTCTTTCGCGAAAGTTCTGCAGCATTTAGCGACGTTTCATCCCACACAAGCTGCAAATCCAGTTGCTCAGCCAACTGTTGTAAAACGGTTCCCACGGCCTGATTTTCAATCTGCAAGCTAAATCGCTTTTCGGCAAGCGCACCAGTGCGATTGGGAGTTGAACGCGTCGTTCGCTTTTTCCGCTTGCTGCGTAGCGGATTGTTGCGGCTCCATTCCAACGAGTGATCGATTGGCACAATGCGACACAAACGGCCATCGTCCGAAATTTCACACGTCAGGTCGAATCCGACCAGCAGCAACACAACTCGATCGAGCAACGCCAACGGCGGAAGCTGATTGGCAGACCAAAGATCGTGGGCAATCAATTCCTTTTGCTCCAGAGCAATACCCGCTTTGGCAAGCATCTCTTCCAACAGCGCCCGGGGTTGGCTCAGACGGGGCCAAGCAACGGTTTCCATCCGCAGCCAACGCTGCCTTTGCGCAGCGGGAATTTTGTTTAGCGAATCTCTCGCCCGTTTTCTCAGCTTAGGTAGAATCTGCGCTGCGGCTTCAGGACCCACATACCAACACGGCCCTACTCGAGCCACGCCAAGCCCGTGCCCGCGAGCGATCTCTTCTAGCACTTGCTGGAAAGGTATTTCGCGGAACTTTGCATCTACCGTCTGGCCTATGTCGACGCGCCGGTCCAGCCACAAGCACTCCGATTGCGTTTCTGCCAAACGCGCCAGAACGGTGCCTAGCGATTGCCCCTTCCAAGTAGCTGATATCCGCTGGGCGAATGCCGAGCTGACCAACAACAGCACAGTAGCCGCACAAAACAGAGAGACCCTCACAAGGCATCTTCTGTATGGACTTTGCTTGGCGGCCGATTGGTAAGCGCTACGACGCATCTTGTCAAGAATTTTTTCGCCATTAAAAAACAGGGATTTCATGCTCGTTTTTGGTCCCCTAGGAAACTATCTACATTTTCATTGAGTTAATCATCATTGCAATTACACTGCAAGTAGAGTTTTTGGTTTTTCAAAAAACAGGGTGTGTGTTTCCAAAGCAATGAATCACGACGATCTAAAACGACCGCTAGTCGTATTCGACTACGAGCGCTATCTCATCGATCAAGAAATCGATGTGTTTTTAAGCAGCGTTTCGGCCCGTTACACGATCGGCGGACTGCAGCGCGTGGCGACCCTCGCGGATCGAACAGCTCGCCGTGGGGCTGTTTTGGCACTGGGGAGATTGGCCGATTATCAGGCGAATGCAACCCTTGGCCGCGGCCTGGTCGATTCCGATCGGGGTGTCCGGACGTTGGCGGAAAACGGCATCCAACGTGTTTGGCACCGTATTGGCACACCCAGCCAACAACGTCATTTACTCACCATTCGCGAACATCTCGAAAGCAAAGACTTTGAACGCGCTGCTCAGGTGTCGACCGCCATGGTGCAAGATGCCCCTTGGATCGCCCAAGCTTGGTTTTACCGGGGGAAGTCTTTCTTCCAACTCGGCCAACACGAAGCAGCCACACGCGATTGCCACCAAGCCCTGGAGATCAACGCCTACCATTTCCTGGCAGCTTCGGTCATGGGACAATCCTATCTTTTGCAGGGCGATCCTGTCTCCGCTCTCGACTCGTTCCGCCGCGCCTTGCGACTGAATCCGAGTATGGAAGAAGTTCGAGCCCAAGTGATCCATCTGCAACGATCGCTAAAAGACAAGAAGTAAACACGGCACCCTAGTGCTTTGACAAAGCTAAATTTCAAGGTGAGCCGAACGCGCTAGCGTCGGGTGAACCTGGGAAATCCCGCGGTTAGCGCCGTCGGCTCATTTGGTGAACCCTAAGTTTCTGGTCTGACACTGCACTAGTCTCATCTGTGTGGCCGAACATCAACAAGCAGGCTATCATAATCCTCTTTGCAAGCCGATAGCCGGAGGACCACGGCCTCTGGGATTTCAGGACCGGCCAAACAACGCAACAATAAAACATGCCGCAATTCACCAGCCACGATCTTGATCGCATTGTTGCCGAAACGTTCGTCGACCATGTAGAACTCCACGCAGCGATTCCATCCACGAACAGTCGAGCGCTGGAACTTACCAAAGAGGAACCGCATGCCCACAATTGCACACTTGTTTTGGCAGAGAAACAAACAGCAGGACGAGGCCGAGCCACGAATCAGTGGTGGTCTGCCGAGGGTGCTCTCACCTGTTCGTTGTTGCTCAACAGCCAACACTTCGCTCTCCCGTCGAACCGCTGGCCGTTGCTCTCGCTGATTACGGGGCTAGCCGTGTGCGAAACCATCGACGGCTTTCTCCCAGACGGTTTGACACGCATTAAATGGCCGAATGATGTTTATATTCGGGGTCGCAAAGTTTGCGGCATTCTGGTGGAAGCAGCCACCGGCTCGCAGGAAAGTCTTGTCGTGGGGATTGGCGTCAACGTAAATAATTCGCTGGACAATGCACCGAAGGAAGTCTCTGAGCGTGCCATTACGCTGTGCGACGTTGCCGGGAAAAATATTTCTTGCATCGATTTTCTAATTGGTCTGTTGAGACAAATTGAATTTCACTTCGCGTCTCTGATAGCGGATGGGGACCAATTCAGTGCGCAGTGGAACAAACGTTGTCTGCTGACGGGGCAAAAAATCCAAATTGATACACCCAAGCAGAAAATCACCGGCCTGTGTCGCGGCATCAACGCCGAAGGAGCACTCCTGCTAGAAACCGACAACGGAGTCGAACCGTGCTATTCAGGAGTCGTTACACAGTTCAATTCAGGTTGTTGAATAAATTAGTGCGGATTGAACCACAGAGGTCACGGAGGAAGGAAACAAGAAAACATCTCCGCGCAAATCTGCGTTCTAGTTCCCTGCGCGCTCATTTGGCAGCTTTACTTCGAGCAAAGTAGAGGCTCCAGGAACACCCCATTCGACAGCAAAGAAAAATTTGCTTGTTTCAGTCACGTTCGCTACACTCGGCACCAGCTTTTCTAGCTTTCCGGATTACCAAGTGGCACTCGGGCGAGAGGGCATGGCGTCGAACATGGAGCTTAATGGGGAAAAATATTGACTTGCGATAACGGGTCGGATACATTCACTAACATCTGTTCAAATGGTGCAAACCACCAGGGGCGAACAGACTGGAACCTGAGGCATCCATGATTTTCGCAACTCGCAAGTGCGGCTCCCTGCTGGGGAAAGACGCGATGTGGCGAGCTTTAGATCGGCTGCTGGCTTGCAGTTCGATCGTATTGTCGTCTGACCTGCGGACCTATCTCTGTCGCCAACCGGGCCTCTCTTTTTCGCACTCTTCTCCACAACCAATTGTTGCTCGGTGCGCCGCGACTAACTTGCGACCGCGCCCCTCTCGATATCCTGGCCGGATTCGGCCTTCTATTTGCTTTTCATACTTTTCATCGCTGTCATCGGATAGAGGCAAGCATCATGTTTACTTTCAGGAACGATTCCGACCGCTCCCATGCGCGTAGGAACAACTCTCGCCATCTCCAGTGTGAACAATTGGAAGATCGCCGCATGCTAGCGGTGGTCACGGTCGACACGCATCTCGACACGGTCGATTTTACTGATGGCGTCACCTCGCTCCGCGAGGCGATCTTCGCCACCAACCTGGTCGGCGGCGCCGACACGATCGAATTCGACGCCGCGCTCACCAACCAAACCATCTTGCTCACCATGGGTGAGTTGCACATTACCGACGCGCTAACCGTCAACGGCCTCGGCCAAGACCTATTAACCATCGACGCCAGCGGCAACGATCCTACGCCGGGTGTAAACAACGGCGATGGTAGCCGGGTATTTAACATCGATGACGGTAACAACTTGAGCAACTTCCACGTAGAGATTCGCGGTCTCACACTCACCGGCGGCGATTCTCTTGGGCAAGGGGGAGCGATTTTCTCCCTGGAAAATCTTTCCATAGCGGACAGCGCTATTGCGAATAACTCATCCAATTCCTTTGGCGGCGGAATCTTTGACAGCTTTGGCACAGCGACAATCACTGGCAGCACGGTCTCAGGTAACTCGACGATCGCTGATGGCGGCGGCATCTGGGCTGGGGCTGATGAAACGACAATTACCGACAGCACGATAACAGACAACTCGTCTGGGTTTTGGGGAGGGGGAATCAGAGTTACGTCCGATGAAACGACAATCATGGACAACTCGATCTTGAACAATTCTGCCTATGCCGGCGGTGGCATCTCTTTTGCCTCCGATAGGGCGACAATCACTGGCAACACGATCACGGGAAACTCGGCCCGCTTCGGCGGCGGTATTTTTGCTACGACTCACAGAGCGACTATTACCGAGAGCACGATCTCGATGAACTCGGCTGCCTCCGACGGAGGTGGTATCTATATTCTGACAGGCACGACGATAATCTCAGCCAGTACAATCTCAGGCAATTCGTCCCGCTCGGGCGGTGGTATCTATGCTAGACCCGGCGTAATGGCTATCTATAACAGCACTATCTCTGACAACTCGGCTTCCAGAAACGGCGGCGGTATCCGGGGTAGCACTGTGACAATTACTGGAAGCACGATATCGAACAACTCGGCCCACGACGGCCATGGCGGCGGTATTTCGGGCAGCATCACGACAATTACCGATAGCACAATCTCCGACAACTCGGCTTCCAGAAACGGCGGCGGCATCTCGGCTGGCAAAGCAACAATCGGCAGTAGTACGATCTCAGGTAACGCGGCTGGCAGATCTGGTGGCGGCATATCTGCCAGTAATTCAGCGACAATCACCGGCAGCACGATCGCAGGCAATTCGGCAAACCTAGACGGTATTTTTTTCCGCGGCAGCTCCGGCGGAGGGGTGATTGTTCGTAATGGAACTCTCTCTGTGGATCACACTATCGTCGCCGGCAATCACGACAACCTCCGAATCGCGCCGGATGTTACCGGTACTGTTAACGCTAGTTTTAGCCTCATCGGCGACAAAACCGGTTCGGGCCTGACAGAAGCGCCAATCGGCGCGCCCGACGCCAACGGCAACCTCATCGGCGGGCCAATCCATGGCATCATCGATCCACTCTTGGGCCCACTAGCCGACAATGGCGGCCCCACGCTCACACACGCGCTGTTGCCCGGCAGCCCGGCGATTGATGCGGGCGATCCGGCGTTAGTGGCTGGCGTGGGCGCCACGCCCGGATTCGATCAGCGCGACGAACCATTCACGCGGGTGTTTGGCACAGCAATCGACATGGGCGCGTTCGAGGCACAATCGCTGATTGTCGACACACTGGTCGACGAATCCGATGGAGACTTTTCGCACGGCGATTTTTCCTTGCGAGAAGCCATCGAACTTGCCAACCAAATCGCGGGGGCCAACACAATCGAGTTCGACCCCCAACTCGCCGGCGGCACCATCCTACTCACCATGGGCGAACTGGTGATTATCGATGCGCTTACCATCAATGGCCTCGGACAAGAATTATTAACCATCGACGCCAGCGGCAACGATCCTACACCAGACGTGAACAATGGCGATGGCAGTCGGATTTTCAACATCGATGATGGCAATTTTTCAAACAACATTGATGTGGAGATTCTCGGTCTTACACTCACCGGTGGCGATTCCCTTAGACAAGGCGGAGCGATTTTCTCCCTGGAAAATCTTTCCATAGCGGACAGCGCTATTGCGAATAACTCATCCAATTCTTTCGGCGGTGGGATCTTTAACAGTTTTGGCACAACAAGAATCAAGGACAGTACGATCTCGGGAAACTCGGCAGGCTCTGACGGCGGCGGTATTAGAAATTTCAAGGGAAACTTAGTTATCTCTTCAACTACGATTTCAGATAACTTGGCCGATGATGGAGGCGGTATTTACTCATTAGGCTTAACAGCAATCAGTGACAGCATAATCTCCAGAAACTCGGCTAACTTCAACGGCGGCGGTATCTTTGCTTTGGGTAGTACGATAGGCAACACGACATCAATTGTTAGCAGCACGATTTCGAGTAATACGGTCGGTGGTTCTGGTGGAGGAATCTTCTTACAGTCTGTAAGTACTACCCTCGCTGGCAGCACTATCAGCGGGAATACTACATTAGGTGCATCAACATTTTCCAATGGTGCCGGGATTATCGTTCTTTCGGGAACAGTCGACATTAACGACAGCCTGTTTGCCGACAACACGGCCGCCGACCGCGCGGGCGGTGCGCGGTTTTTTAATTCCAACGTGACGATAGAGCGAACCACCTTTCGCAACAACGAATCGCTTGAAGACTGGGGCGGCGCTATCCACAGCAGTGCCTCCGAAGTTGCCATCACCGATTCCACGTTCCACGACAACCGAGCCTACGGTCGGGGCGGCGCGATTCATAGCGAGAGATTCAGTGGCCAAGATGGTCTGATGACCATTACTAATAGCACCATCTCAGGAAATTCTGCTGACCGTGGCGGAGGGATTTCGAACCACAACAATGGCGAGTTGGTGATCCGGCACAGTACAATCACCGGCAACCAAGCGGACATTCACGGCAACAGTTTTGGGTACGGCTTCCCCAGTGGCGGTGGTGTCTATTCCGACAACGGAACCGTGTTGCTCGACCATACCATCGTCGCCGGTAATTTCCGCAACAATCCTGTAACGACCCTCGACGACATCGGCGGACAAGGCACGTCAGTGTTCACAGCCGATTTCAGTCTCATCCAGGCGGTAGCGCCCGGCACGGCGCTGTTGGCGAACAACACGTTGATCGGCTTCGATCCAATGCTCGGTCCCCTAGCCGACAATGGCGGGCCAACCCTCACGCACGCACTGCTACCTGGCAGTCCCGCGATTGACGCGGGTGACCCGACCCTAGTGGCTGGCGTGGGCGATACTCCGGAGTTTGATCAACGCGGCGCGCCGTTTACGCGCGTGGCCGGTTTGCGTATTGATCTCGGGGCGTTTGAATCGCAACCGCTGGCGGGGGCCTTGAACGCAGATTTTAATGGCAGTGGCAACGTCGACGGCTTCGATTTTCTTGCCTGGCAGCGTAACGTTGGAATGACGACCGGGGCTTTGATTGCTAATGGCGATGCCACGGGCGACGGCGATGTCGACGGCAACGACATGGCCGTGTGGGAAGCCACGTACAACGCCACTTTGTTCTCCACCGCGGTCGCCAGCGCCCAGGCTCCGCTTGCTACCGAGCAATCGCTCACCGCACAATTGGTCGATTTGGCGCTAGCAGTAAAAACCGAAAACCACACCCCGGCAAACCGCAACCGCCTGACTGCCAACCTGATGCCGACAATCTTTGCCGAAGAGTTGCCCGCTACAAAAGAATGGCACAACGCGGCCCGGACTGTTGCCCCGCACACGCCGAGCGAACGAATTATCCAGGATCAGTCGGAGAGTACGACGACGGACTTCGAAGAAGAATTGCTCAGTGAAGAAGCAATCGACGAACTGTTCGCAACACTTGTCTGAGCCGGCAAGGTGGGTTTCGCTTCGCTGCACCCATCCTGTTATGGTTGGACCAGTCAAGTAATGGGGGTTAAGTTATTTCATTGTTTTGTTGGAAAGCGTCGAATTCGCTGCGGCCTTACTTCGACGTTGATCAGCCTGTTATGCGTGGATCGTGAGCCACATGACCTGATTCGTC
>JAJDED010000005.1 GCA_029259915.1 Planctomycetota bacterium
CTGGATAGGGCAGCCTTCCCCAACTTTCGAAACACCCATAGGGGCTACCCCGGCACGCCGGGGGACGCTCGGATAGAGGAAGGGAAACTCCGATAGAACCAGATCAAACTAGATTGACAGGCAACGAGTCTTCATAGAGGGCTATTATATTTCGTCCCTTTGGGACTAATGCACATAGTGCCAACTTTGTTTTTGAAATCTAGACATTACGCCTCCTGAAGAACCCCAAAAAAATAAAGCCGCCATCCGTGGCAGACGGACAGCGGCTTCTTATTTTTTGCAATTGCGAATTCACAACCGATCATGCGTCGGCAAGCGGTTCTTTTTTCTCTGTGATCACAGGACACTGCGAAGCCATCTCGGCATTCAATTCTGTGAACGCAGCCCATTCCTCGGGGACATTGTCCTCATGGAAAATGGCTTCCACCGGACATTCTGGAACGCATGCTTCGCAGTCGATGCATTCGTCGGGATGGATATAAAGAATCTGCTCACCCTCGTAAAAACATTCTACCGGGCAAACCACCACGCAATCGGTGTATTTGCAGCCAAAGCAAGGTTCGCAAACAACATGGGTCATGACTCTGAATCTCCTTCTACCACGGCGTAGGCTAGCGTGTGTTGCCACACGGGAGGGGCCACGACCGACCGTCCGGTCCCATGGCACCCCGCTCTGGGGAATGATACCTCTATCGGCAGACCAAGGACAAGTGTTTACCCGAGAACGACTTTCGGCCCATCTAAACCGCCGACGGCCCCCTGTATACGCACCCCAGCCCATGCCTGTCAAGTCGTGCGGATTTGGTAAGTTTTGCGGTCCATAGGCCTTTGTTTGCTCGGAAACGACGCTCGCCTTGCTCCGCCCGGCAACGCTATTTAGAATTAAGGTATGCAAAGCGACATAGGGAAGTCGCCGCATAGGGAAGTCCAAGAATATCTCTCGGAGAAGCACACCTCCGAAAGCGAGATGGTGTTGGTCCAGCTTTCCCTCGTTGCCCTAGTTGGGTAGCAAGAAGCCTTTTCTCGCATTCTTCCCTAAGAGGGTAGCACCTGTGGCGTTGTCCGAAATCGACCGGAGTCTGCTCGACCGCTGTCTCGCTCGGAAGCCCCGCGCTTGGGAAGATTTCGTCGACCGCTTCATGGGCCTGGTAATGCACGTGATCAACCACACGGCCCAGTGCCGTTCGATCCTGCTTTCGACGGCGGATCGCGAGGACCTTGCCTCGGAAGTGATGCTGGCGATCATCAACGACGACTTCGCGGTCTTGCGGCGATTTCGCGGCGAGAGCAGTTTAGCAACTTACTTGACTGTGATTTCAAGACGCGTGGTCGTGCATAAGTTGCTAGAGAGCCGCTCGGCAACGCCCTTGGGTGCCGTGGCTGAAAACGCGTTTGCAGCCGATTCAGGCGACGAACAGCGGATTACCAACCGAGAAGAAGTCGAACGCCTGCTAGGCCAACTCCATGGGTCCGAAGCACAAGTCGTGCGAATGTATCACCTAGAAGGTAAAAGCTATCAGGAAATCAGCCGCACGGTTGGAATGTCGACCAATAGTGTGGGCCCCATGCTCAGTCGACTGCGTACACGACTTCGTGGTGCAAACCAACCCAACGCATAACGCCGCAAAGTTTGCGATTCACTTCTCAGTATCCCGGGCCGAGCAGATCGATCTCTCCCACTGGCCACTCTCCATCCGCGGGATAGCGCATGATTACTTTGTTCCAAAATGGCGTGGCGTGGGGATCGTCTGCAAATGAGTTCACGAAGGTGTTCTCGATGACGCACGCACCCAACTTTTCATAAAATGGCTGGACTTCTGGACTGGTTTGGAACAGCGAAAAACCAAACACTCCCTGGTCAACCAATTCGAAGACGGGCCGCACAATCATCGCGCCCAATCCCTGGCCTCGCTCTCGCGAATCGACACAGACACTCGCCAAACCGACAACGGTGAGATCTCCCCAAGCGGTGCCGATTTTGCGAGGCAGTAAGGCAGCATGCGCAACGACTTGTCCCTGCTTGCGAAGCACAAACAAACGAGGTGCCTGGTTGTCGGGCCCTCGATAGTTACGTCCCATGTCGAGCAACCGCTGCTGGCGGAAATCGATCGTCTTTTCGGGATCAGGCCAAACGCCAGCAATTAGCTCCGCAATGTTCCTAGCTTCCTCAGGCGGCAGCTGGCGGGCGTCAATGGTTTCTATTTCCATGGCATTGAATTCTCTGAGTTACAGACCAAGGGACGAGGGAAAACCACGCCCATTTTTAACGCGGTATGCGTTCTCGTCTGGATAATGGCCGAACGTTCGTGCGGACATCCGCAAGCCGGGCGGGTTGGAGAAGAGTTGTGCCTTTGATATCCTCCAAGAACCAGTAAAAAACCTTCAAGCACCCAATCCGAGGGAGTTCACTCATGCGATTGCCCAAAACTGCGCTATCACTCTTCCTGTTATTGCTTACGAATCCTGTTTTTGCAGAATCACCAATCGATCCCGACGAAGGCCGACAGCATTTGAACTGGCCGGACGCCCGCGAGGCTGTAGGCGAGATTGCGTTTATCAGCGGTGAAATTATCAATGTTGGTAACGCGGGACGAGTCAATTTTCTGAATTTCGATTCCGAACGTCCTGGCAAATTTACGGGAATCATATTCGAGGAGAGTTTGTCGAATTTCCCCGATTCGCTCGAAGAAGCTTACAAAGGAAAAATTGTCCGTATTCGGGGCCGGGTAAGCCTCTATCGAGATAGTCCTCAGATTGTGCTGACCAGTGGCGACCAAATCGAAATTCTCGATGCACTGCCCGAGACGACCGAAGCTGTCCACGCCAAGAAACCGCATCCACCTGCGGTCGCAGGGCAACTGACGGTTGCAACCTACAATATTCTAAATCTGTTCGATAGCGAAGACGACCCTTATCACGGTGACGAGGGTACCCCAGCGAAGCCACGCGAGCAATTGCAAACTCTTGCCGATTCAATCAAAGCCCTGAATGCCGACGTGATCGCCTTTCAGGAAGTCGAAAACCGCTTCTATCTCGAACGGTTTATCGAGGTCTTTTTACCAGACATGGGCTACGACAACGTGGTTCACTTCGAAGGCAACGACGTGCGGGGAATCGACGTCTGTTTGGTTTCGCGCGTGCCGATTGGCCCGGTCCGCTCGCATCGGCATATCACTTTCACAGGCCCGGAGGGCGGGCAACGGCGTTTTAATCGCGACGTGTTGGCGGTAACCATCGAGCCACCGAACGCCAAGCCGTTTGAAGCTTGGATCGTCCATTTGAAAAGCAATTCCGGGGGGCGAGAGTTCGCCGAACCAGTCCGATTGGGCGAAGCCCGTCAGTTGCGGACCATGCTTGACCAGCAATTGGGCGACAACCCCGACGCTCGGATCATTGTACTTGGTGATTTTAACGACACTTGGGAGAGCGAGACTCTAAACACCATCGTCGGCAGCGGCCCCTGGGCCCTCTGGTCGGCGGCAAGCGATCTGGAAGGCGAGCTACCCGATACATTCAATTCAGGCGAGTATCGGTCGATGATCGACTTCATTCTTTGTTCACCCGCAATGGCCCAGGCATACAAAAAAGGCTCGTTCCGCGTAATCCCCGGCTCCCCAGAATCCACCGGCTCGGATCACAACCCGGTGGTGGCAACCTTCCGGCTTGAGTAGCGCAACTCGCTCTATTTGTCTGAGTAAATGAAATAACCACAAAGACACGACGGACACAAAGAGAAAAGAGAATAGCCACTATTGATGGTTGCGCGGCGAATGAATCCCGTCGCTAGCATTTCACTCGCTAAATTCGGGCTTCCGTTGGGCGCCCTGGGTTCATTAGTAGCGCAAGAGTCAATAAAAACACGAAGAGACACAAAAAAATAGAAAGCTATGGTCAGCCAATTTTCTCCCTATGTTTTTTTTGTGAATTTTTGTGCTTCTTGTGGCTAGTTTCTTTCTTCTTTGTGTCCGTCGTGCCTTTGTGGTTCAATCCAGTACCGATAACCTACGCAAGTGCATCCAGCACCAGGTCTCCGACTTCGCTGGTGGTGTAGCCCATCTTACCGGCGGACTGGCTTTTCATTTTCGTGCCGGTGACGTGCATGATCGCGCTCATCACGCGCTCCGCCGCGGCCGACTGGCCCAGTTGTTCGAGCATCATGCTGACCGCGTTGATCGTGGCAATCGGATTGATTTTTCCCGTTCCGGTGTACTTGGGAGCACTGCCGCCCATCGGCTCGAACATGCTCACGCCGCCCGGGTCGGGATTGATGTTCCCGCCGGCAGCTACGCCCATGCCGCCCTGAACCATCCCAGAAAGGTCGGTAATGATGTCGCCGAACATGTTGGTGGTGACAATCACGTCGTAATACTCCGGATTCTTGACAATCCACATACAGCAGGCGTCGACGTGGTTGTAGTCGGTTTCGATGTCGGGATATTCGGTCGCGACTTCCTGGAAGGTGCGCCACCACAGGTCGTGCCCGGTAGTCAGCACGTTGGTCTTGGCCACCAGCGTGAGCCGCTTGCCCTTGGGGTTGTTGCGTTTGCGCGTGGCTTCGAACGCATAGCGGATACACCGCTCGCATCCGCGGCGGGTATAAATCGCGGTTTGCGTGGCCACCTCGTTGGGGGTGCCCTTGTGCATGAACCCGCCGGCGCCGCAGTAGAGGTCTTCGGTGTTTTCACGCACCACAACAAAATCGATGTCCTCGGGCCCTTTGCCGGCGAGTGGCGTTTCGACGCCGGGGAATAATTTTACGGGGCGAAGGTTGATGTACTGATCCAGTCCGAATCGCACATCAAGGAGCAACTTACGTTCCAAGATTCCGGGGGCCACGTCGGGATGTCCGACCGCGCCCAGTAGAATCGCGTCGAATTGGCGTAGTTGCTCAAGACCGTCTTCCGGCAACGCCTCGCCCGTCTTCAGCAGACGGTCTCCACCCCAATCGAGGTCGGTGAGTTCCAATTGTCCATCAAAACCCTCCAGCTTGGCGACCGATTTGAGGACTTTTACTCCCTCGGCCGCCACTTCCGGACCGGTTCCGTCCCCACCGATAACTGCAATTTTCATGACTCTGTTGGCCTATGGTTCGGGTATATCGTAAGCGAGAAACCCTCGATTGTAGCTAAGAACCGAGCGGGGGGCGAGGGGCGGGAGATGAGGAATGAGGAACTAGGAGCGAGGGATAAGGGTCTTTATTTTTCGTAATTCGCGTGACATCCGTCCCGTGAACCTGCCTATTGGACAGGAGGCAATTTAGCGCCTCTCCGTTCCGCGGAAATCCGTCCGATCGGTGTTCCTCTGTGTTCTATATGTTGCAGTCCGAAAATCATTCCCCGCTATTTTTCGCAGTTTTGCGGCGGTGGATGCTGGCGACGCGGCGTAGTAGCCAGGTGGGGGCCAATCTTTTTAGGCGCCAGATGAGCCGCGATCGTTTGCCAAGCACGACGTATAGCTTTCCCCGTTCGATCGCGGTAAAGGTCTGTTCGACAACGTCCTCGGCTGTGATCGTTGATCGGCGCGTATAATCAATCGCCAGTTTTCGGTGGCGCCTTTCTGAAAAGCGACCTCGACCGATCAATCCCGATTCAAAGAAACCGGGCATCACAACCGTAACACCAATCCCCAGATGTCTTAGTTCGGTGTAAAGAGTTTCTGAAAGCGACAGCACTCCAGCTTTGGAAAGACAGTAAGCTCCCATCGTAGGTGCTGAAACCGCGGCAAAGATCGAAGCGATGTTGACGATCTGCCCGCCGGGCGACGTTTCCTTGAGCCAAGGGACCATCGTGTGGCAGCCGTAGAGAACTCCGCGCAGATTTACGTCCAGGACCCGCTGAAAATCTTCGAGCGGCGCCTCGCCAATCTCGCCCCCCGCGGCAAGGCCGGCGTTGTTCACCAGCATATCGAGCCGCGGCCATTGCTCGCGGAGCTTGTCGACCAATGCTTTCCAAGCATCGGCATCGGCCACATCAAAGATTTCAACCTGGCCGCTGCCGCCGGTGATTTGGATTTCAGCCAAGGTTTCCTCGGCCGCAGACAGGTCAATGTCTGCGCAGGCGATGTGCCAGCCTTGTTGGGCCAATCGCCGACAAAATTCCCGCCCGAGGCCACTGCCCCCGCCGGTGACCAAGGCATACCGCGTTTCTGGTACAAGGTTTGTTGTATCGTTCATGGCGTCAATGATAGCATGATGAGTCATGAGTCTAGTGTCGAGAGTCGAGAGCCAGGGGGGAGGACCCTCTTTTTTCTTGGGTTTGTTTAGCAAGGAGTAACCGATCTCACAGACTTGTTTTGCTACCATGACGATAATTGGTACAACCTTGGGACGGAATCCCACGCACTCGACAAGATATGATCAATTATGAATCTGAGGAGAAAACGGATGTGCCGAAAAGTCATTTTGTTTGGAATTGCAATTCTGCTGCAACCGGTCGCTGCCTGGGCCGGTAGCGATGTGATCATTGGCACCAACGCCTCCTCGACGCAGCTAGTTTCGATGGCCCAAATCGATCACACCGGTTGGGACCAACTCCTTCGCAAATACTGCGACGAACAAGGGTTCGTCAACTACCAGGCCTGGCATCGCTCGGGGCAAGATCGTCAATTGCTTCAGAACTATTTGGCGCATTTGTCGACCGCCAATCCAAACCAGTCTGCTCCTCCAGCTGCAAAAATGGCTTTCTGGATCAACGCCTACAATGCCGTCACCATTCACGGAATTTTGCGTGAGTATCCCACCACAAGCATTCGCAATCACACGGCCAAGGTTTTTGGTTACAACATTTGGGACGACCTGCTATTGCCCGTCGGCAGTCAAAATTTCTCGCTTAATCAAATGGAGCACGAAGTGCTGCGGAAAATGGGCGATCCGCGTGTTCATTTCGCGATTGTTTGCGCATCGATCGGTTGCCCTCCCCTGCTGAATGCGGCTTACAGCCCTCAAACGCTGGACGCACAACTCACCGCCAACGCCCAGCGATTTTTTGCCGATCGAGAAAAATTCCGCTACGACGCGGCTCAGCGTAAAATCGAGTTGTCGCCCATCATCAAGTGGTTTGCCGAAGACTTCGGAGCCAATCAGACCGCACAGCTACAGGCGATCGCTCCGTTTCTGCCAGATCAAACGTCCAAAACCTTGGCGGCCAGCGGACAAGCTAGTGTCGGCTATCTCGACTACGATTGGAATCTGAACGATCAAGCGACACGGGTAGCGCGGCAGCGCTAGAGCCCATCTACGGCAACTGAGACAGTCTCTGAACGGTCTGAGATGGATCTTGGATCGTCCCACAATATAAGGAAAGGAATTCTGACTATGATAAGAAAAATAGGCCTGCTCTCGATCGCTCTAATGGGCTTAACAATCGTTGGTGGATGCCAGACGCCGTACGGCGGGGGCTGCCCTGGAGGTTGTTGTGGGGGCTCCTGTGCGACGGGGCAAAGCTCCTATGCGGCACCCCAAGGAGGCTACGCTCCAAGCCCGCCAGCGGCCGGTTCCACTTTTAGTGGTGGAAGCGGCTCCCGCTAGTCCCTTCGCTTCGGTCGAGTTTGCCAACCCACCCAATCGTTAGTAGGCTGCGGGAGATCAGATTTAAATTGACCCGTGGCCTCTCGATTGATTGTGTGTGATGACCCTCGACGATGTTGCAGTAGTGATTCCAGCTTACAACGAGGAAAAATCGTTGCCGTTGGTGCTGCGCGATCTGCCGGAAGTGGGGCTGGTGATCGTTGCTAACAATGCGTCAACCGATCGAACGGCTGATGTGGCCGAGGGGCTTCAAGCCGTAGTCGTATCCGAGACCCGACGTGGTTACGGCTCCGCGTGTCTTGCTGGGCTGAGCGAATTGCAACGTCGTCTAGAAAATGGGCTTTTCAAACCGCGGATCGTGGCCTTTCTCGACGCCGACTACAGCGACCACCCCGAACAACTGACGGAGTTGCTTGCTCCCATTCTCGCCGACGAAGCCGACTTTGTGCTTGGCTCGCGGCTGCTAGGCGAGCGGGAACAAGGGGCCATGCCTCCCCAAAGCTTGTACGGAAATCGTCTGGCATGTTGGCTGATGCGGCTGCTGTTTAATGCCCAGTACACCGACTTGGGACCCTTTCGTGCAATTGGCTACCGCCAACTGTGCGAATTGGAAATGGCAGACACTAATTTCGGCTGGACGGTCGAGATGCAAATCAAAGCCGTCAAAGCGGGGCTCCGCATTCAGGAACTGCCCGTCCGCTATCGCAAACGGATCGGAACCAGCAAGATCAGCGGGACCGTGCGCGGCACCATTTCCGCGGGTAGCAAAATCCTTTTCACCATTGCCAAATATGGCCTGTGGCGCAGGTCCAATAATAACTACTCGGACGGCAATCGGAAAACACTCCCGGGCAATAATGTTTCACCCCCATGCGGCTCTCAGGATGGGGCCGAAGCATGACTCATTCGGAAAATGAGACGCGCACTGTGAAACGGTTGGTCGCACTGGGCACCGCGAGCTGCGTAGGCTATGCAGTTCTGTCGTGGCTGAGTTGGCAGTTTGCTTCGGAGATTCCCAGCCGTGAGCGGCCAACCCTCTGGATGCTCGCGATTTTTGGTGTGGAGTTCCTCTGCTTTTGGTGGGCACTGTTGCTGGCAATCCGATGCACGCCCACAAAGATGCTGACAACCGTAATCATCGTCGGGGCGTGTCTGTTTCGTACTACCATGTTGCCCTCGGTACCGATGCACGAAATCGACATTTACCGATACATCTGGGATGGTGCCGTGCTTGCTGAAGGTGGCAGCCCCTACAGTTACACGCCAAAACAAGTTCTCGATTTGGCGAGTCTTCCGGTGGAAAGTCTCCCGCAAGATCTTGGGCGACTGGTTTCGCTGCAATCCCGCAGCCAATCGCTGGGCGAAAGCCTGGCAAAGATCCATTACGGCGAATTGCCTTCCCCTTACCCGTTGGTGAGCCAGGCAGTGTTTGCCGCGTCGGCACTCATCACTCCCGAGAATGTTCCCACCCATGTCCGGCTGGTTCTGATGAAATTGGTCCTGACGTTGTTCGACGTGGCAACACTGCTGGTTGTCATTCAACTCTTGCGACAACAGAGGATGCACACTGGATGGAGCTTGGTGTATGGCTGGTGTCCGCTGATGATGAAAGAGGTCGCCAACGGCGGGCACTTGGACTCGATCGCGATTTTTTTTACCACCTTGGCGATTTGGCAACTGGTGCGCTCCATGCAAGTTGAAAAGGCTAAGCGAAAGCATTCGACAACCTTCTGGGTTGGTTCAGCGCTAGCAATGGCAATTGGGGCCAAACTCTACCCGGTTATCCTACTGCCTTTGTTTGCCTCGGTCTGGTGGCACCGCGGCGGGCTCCGTGTGGCTTCCGTTGGGCTCGTGACTACTGCCATTGTTTCCGGAGCGTTGCTATTGCCACTGTTTCGTCCATTGCAAGGCGTAGAAGTAACAGGTGCTGGAAATAATGCGCCGCCACCGCACTTGGCGCTGCCGAACGAATCGCCTTCCGCAGAAACTCAAATCCATGAGTTCGCTGCGCCCCGAGCAGCCGTCGATCCTTCGGCAGGACTTCGAGAGTTTATCAATCGTTGGGAAATGAACGATCTAATTTTCATGATCGTGCTAGAAAATTTGCGTTCCCAGCAAGATGTTCAGCTTCAGTCAAAACCATGGTTTGTGATCGTTCCAGACAATTGGTCGCGAGCGGTCGTCGGGGCATGGACCAATGCGGTACGGTCGCTTCGTAGCCACCGGTCCGGTGAAGACTTGCCGTTGGACGTTGAAGCGGTCGACAATACACGAGTCATGAAACAATCTTCGTTCATGCTCGCTCGATTCATCACGGGCGGCGTCTTTTTTTTAGTAGCGGTAGTTCTCGCCATTCGCGCTGGCAAACAGGACGACGCGCACCATTGGTGCCGCGCTGGCATGCTGACTTTGGCCTGGTTCTGGCTGACATGCCCCACGCAGAATCCCTGGTATTGGTGCTGGGTTTTGCCTTTGCTCCCATTCGCCCGCTACCGCACTTGGCACGTCGTTGCGGCCTGCTCGATGCTGTACTATTTGCGATTTTGGCTGATGGCCCATTACCCGGAACCTCCTGTGTGGGGCACGCCGTACAACGGAGCAAATTTTTTCTACTTTGTTGTCGTTTGGCTAGAATTCGGCCCTTGTTTGGCACTTCTTGTGGCGGAATGGGTAAGCGCGCGATTTCGATTCATGCAGAAAAAAGAGCGTTAATCGGGTAAATCGCATCCTATGTGGCGTACCTCACAGAAGGTGCTTCTGGTTTTATCTAAGATACGGTTGTTCGCGACGTAACGCTGAACAGAGTAACGCCAATCTAGGTGCAGTGGCTGGCGGCGACCCCCAAACCCCAACCCAGTCCTTTGGTCCGCATAGCCATTGGGCTGTGTCGCCAGCCACGCACCTTGGCGTTGCCTTCTTTTTGGGGCTTGATGGCTGTCTCATCCAAACACTCTTTTTGCCGATTTTCCGCCATTTTCTCAACTCGCAACCGGCGTCGGCGCTTATGGGGAAATCCGCTACACTGTCGCCCCATTACTTGGTGGAAACAGTCATGCATACGCTTTCCCGAAAATGTCTCCCTGTGAAGCTTGCGCTCGCGCTTGGTTCATTTTGTTTCTTGGTGCTGGGAACGGATCTTGCCGTCGCGCAAAGCGGTCGGAAACTCTCGCCCTCTGAACATGGCTCGGCACCGCGGCTTTACGATAAGCCGCGACTCGACTCGGGGGATCCGTTTCGACCGTCAGACTTCAAAGACTTACAGCTACCCGTGGTCGCTCGCGGCTACTGCGTTGTTTCCTTACACAACCAGCAACGGTGGATTGCCGGCGAGATGCGGAGCCAATTGGTGTTCGACGGCCAAATCTATTGGTTCGCCGGATCGCGCGAGCGTGACATCTTTGCCGCAGCACCCCACAGCTATACGCCGGCGCTAGGGGGCGATTGTGTTGTTACCTTCGTCGAAACGGGTGACCGCGTCGCTGGAAAAACCGAAGCGGCGCTGCTCTATGACGATCGAATCTTTTTGTTCGCCGGCCATGAGCAGCGAGAACGATTCCGAACCCATCCCGAACAATATGCCAATAGCGATTTAGCGCGCCACGGAATGTGCTTGGTAAGCCTCGTGGATGAGGAGAAAAAAGTCGCCGGGTTGCCTGAGACGTTGGCAATCGTCAATGGCTTACGTTATCAGTTTGCCGGGGCCTACCAGCGCAATCAGTTCGCGACAAATCTTGCCCGATACGGCGTGAAACGACAACTAAGAACTGCTCAGCAAGATGGCAGTTCTGAAAAGCTAGTCACGCAGCCAGCCGCTTCCGGCAGCGGACCGCGGGGATCGGCTGAGAAACCGCAAGAAGCCAAACCCTTGCCAAAAAATAGTTCCGACTCCCCCGACGTGGTCCGTGTTGCCATGGAAGGGTATTGTCCGGTGTCGATCACCGACAAGCATCTGTGGGTGCGAGGCACTTACCAGCACCAGGCACAGTATGACGGAAAGACTTATTTATTGACAGGAGAGAAAGAGCGGCAACTCTTCCTGACTGATCCCGAGAAATATGTGCCCGCCCTGGGAGGAGACTGCGTGGCAACCAAGACAAACACAGGTAATCTTGTGCCGGGAAGCGTGTACCACTCGATTTATGTCAAGAAGGAAAAGAAGTTCTACTTGTTCGCAGGCCCCGAACAGGCGCAAGCTTTCAAAGCCAATCCCGAGAAATACACTCTCTCGAAGCCTGCTCCGACTACTCCAGCAAAAGAAGCTGAAGAAGAAAATAAAGCTAGAAACTGACCGGGAGAACCGCTACTGCAAAATTAGGCAGCAGTGGACGGAACTGAAGTGTCGACCCGGTTAGTTGGTCCAGAGCCACATCGGAGTACATCTTTCGGAAGTTCGATTGGCATCGCTCACATTTTGCGAGATGAGTTTCCAAGCTCGCCAACAATTCGACATCTTCCACTGCCACTTCGCCTTTGAGATGGTCATGGTAAGCAGGAAAATGTTGCACACACTCGGTACAACTGATTCCGCCAAATGTGAAATCTCGAGCCACAAAAAAGTTGCCGAAGACCAACACTCCACAGGCAACCAACAGCATGCTGAACATGCCGGTCCGTGCTAGCTCGAACGTCTGCTTCCTGCGATGAGCAGCATCAATACGACGCACCATCCGCGTCAGCTCACCTGCAGGGCAACTGTCCCATTCACCGCGATCATTTTTTAGTTCTTGGTCTAACATGGCTTTAAGTTTTCGTAATAGGTACTCAAAACCCAGGTCCACCCCTACGAGCTTCACCCGTATCTTCGTCTAAATGGAGCACTAAAGTCTGTGAGGCAGCTAACAATCGCCCTCTTTCGCCTAAAATCTAAGAAAAACTAATTACCCCGCCCCACTAAGTCGGGGGGCTGTGGTATTTACACTCACTGCTAGCCGATCTATGTCGCTCAAAACGATTTTTCTACGTCCAAGTTGCAGGAATCCTTCCGATTGCAATTCCCCTAGGACCACGGTAACTGTCTCTCGCGTGCTACCGATGATATTCGCTAAGTCCTGGTGGGACAGCTTGATGCGAAGATCCAAGCCACCTTCGATCGGCCGACCATATTGCTCCGCGAGTTCCAGCAACAGGTGGACGAGCCGCTCGCGGTTGGAACGGAACAGCAGGTACTTCAGCCGCCGCTCCACTCGCTTTCGCCGCATGCCAAACAGCTTGGTAATCCCCAACGACACCTCCGGATTCTCTGCCAGCAATTGCTCCATCACCTCTTTGGGCACTAGAACAACAATCGATTTCTCAACAGCCTCGGCGTATTCTTCACGCTCCTCCGAGCCCATGAGAGAAAGCTCTCCGAATATCTCCCCAGGCTCGATAAATGCGAGAATGGTCTGTTTCCCATCCTCGGTAAAACTACCTATTTTCACGCGTCCTTCTGCTAGCACCAGCACGCCGTCGGCTAGGTCTGCTGGCAAATAGATAGGCGTCCCACGCGGGAACTTTCGAACGCGAGACCGCGATTCTAGTGCCGCCAATTGTTCGGGACCCAACCGCTGAAACAGATCGCACCGCTTCAAATACCAGAGTCGTTCGGACATAGCGGCAGTTCTGTGGCAGGTAAGACGGCGTCGGCCAAGAAGGATCGGCGGGGTAGGCAACGCCGGGAAAGGTAGTTTTGTGTATTCCGTTCAATAATCCGTTTCGCCCTAATTCTAACCTTATTACAGTTCGCAGCAACCTCCATCGCCTAGGCCCAATATCCGCCGCGAGCGTGATCAAACTGGGCCGCCTGACCGGGCCGGCTCAGGTCGAACTGGCCTTCGCGAAAGACCTCGTGGCCACGCACCCAAGTGCGTACCGGCCAACCAGTAAGCTTTGTCCCATGCCAGGCGCTCCAGCCGCATTTCGTTTGTTGCTGCTCGTTGCGAACCTCGCACTCACGCCCCAAATCGACCAACACCAGATCCGCATCGTAACCGACGGCAATCCTCCCCTTGTCAACAATGTCCCAAACTCTGGCCGGTGCGTCACACATCCAATGGACCACCTGCTCCAAGCGACATCTGCCTTGATTCACCTCGTTGAGCATCAGTGCCAGGCTGTTCTCGACATTGGGCATGCCTGATGGCGAATCGGGATAGTCTTTCGATTTTTCTGCCAACGTATGCGGGGCATGATCGGTTGCCACAACCTGAATGGTCCCTTCGTCGAGTGCTCTCCACAATCGCGCGTTATCGTCAGCCGTTTTTAGCGATGGATTCATTTGCGCGAGCGTTCCCAATCGCTGATAGTCACCAACATTCAACAGCAGATGGTGGAGACATGCCTCAGCCGTGATTAAATTTCGATGATCGCCAAGAAGTTCGCATTCGTCTCCCGTGGAAACGTGCAGAACGTGAAAACGATGTTTGTGGCGATGCGCTAAATCAATGGCTCGACGCGTAGCGAGTACCGCCGCCTGCCGATCGCGAATTCGCGAGTGATCTGCTATGTCGGTTGTTCCTGCGAACCGCTGTGCGTTGGCTCGCACAGTGGTTTCGTCTTCGCAGTGCGCCGTTATCGGTAAAGTTGTCTCAGCAAAAATTCTCTCCAAGGCATCTTGCTCATCCACCAACAGGTCGCCCGTGCTGGAACCGATAAATATCTTTATACCCGGCGTATCAGTAGCATTTCGAAGCTCGTCGATATTTGTCGGTGTTGCACCAATGTAAAATCCGTAATTCACGAGCGACTTTTCCGCGGCCAAGGCCCGTTTTTCATTTAATAACACTTGCGTAGTTGCCGGCGGCACCGTATTGGGCATTTCTAAAAATGTGGTCACGCCCCCTTTGGCGCACGCGCGCGTGGCATGCTGCAAATCTTCCTTATGGCTAAGACCCGGTTCGCGAAAATGGACCTGATCGTCTATGACCCCGGGCAACAAGTGCAAGCCGGTTGCATCGACCGTTACATCGGCCTCAGCGTGAATAGCCGCATCAATCGCAGCGATGTGCTCGTTCTCAACAAGAACCGAGACTGCTTCGATACCCGTCGGCAACACCACCTGTGCATTTTTGATCAGAGTTTTCATCAATCACTCGGGGGAACAAAACTACGCATCCATTTTGTCCGATCGAGTGCCGGCCGTCGACCCGGCGGTTTCACGCGACAGCAGCACACGGAAACTACCGCTGCTTTCCCGCTCTTTTCGCGGCAGCAGAACGTCCACCGCCGAGCCAGCCGCGCCAGCGGAAGAAGAACAATTGGCCGATCGCCACGGCCATCATTAAGCCTAGCGCAAATGGATAGCCCCAGCGCCACTTGAGTTCTGGCATGTTCAGCTCCGATACTCCTGAATCAAAATTCATGCCATACACACCAGCAATAAAACTGAGCGGAATGAAGATTGTTGCGATCACGGTGAGCACCTTCATGATTTCGTTCATGCGGTTGCTGACTTCCGTGGCATGATAGTCGCGGAGATCAGAACACGCTTCGCGGTAGTTTTCCAGGGTCTCGATAATCTGCACCGCGTGATCATGGCAGTCGCGTAAATAGACACTTGTCTCAGCACCAACAAGCCATTTATGCTCGCGCCCGAGCGAGTCGACCATTTCTCGTACCGGCCAAATCACGCGCCGCAGCAACCGCACATCGTGTCGGACGCCATGGATACGAGAGACGATTCCGGGATGTAAGCCCGATTCCAGCTCTTCGTCGAGTTCATCGAGCTTCACTCCAACATGCTCGAGCGTGGGGAAATAAGCGTCGATTACCGCATCGATCAAGGCGTAGAGCAAATAATCGGGCCTCGATCGTCGAATGACACTCTCCTCGACTTGAAGCCGCGCGCGCACCGCGTCGAAACAATCGCTCGGTCGTTCTCGCCAGCTCAGCACAAAATCGTTACCCACAAAAAAGCTGATTTGCTCGACTACATAATTGCCATTTCGTGGTGAGGACCCCGTACGAACGTCTCGGGGCAATTGGATTACCACAAACAAGATTTCTTGATAAAGCTCCGCCTTGGATCGCTGCGGAATGTTGACAAGGTCTCCCAATGCCAGCCGATGAATCCCAAATAATTGGCCAAATTGTTCGATCAAAGCCGCGTCGCCCAGCCCAGTCGCATCGATCCAAGTTACGGGAGATACGCCACGAAGCGACTTCACTTGCGAGAACTTGCAATCGTCGTAGGCAACGCTTGCATCGGGTCCATAACCCAAGAAACGAATCTGCGGGGGATGGGCGCCTTTGGGGATATGAATTAAACCCGGCATTGCCCCGGGCACCCCACGCTGGGTGTACCGCTTCATCGACATGCTTTTGGCGGCGGCTTGTTTTGATCGACTCATCGTTTTGTCCCACTACCTTTTCGAGGTCGTGCTCAAAGTCTTCAAGTCATTTGAGCATGTGTATAAGTTAGTAGCCGGAGGGCCACCCGCCCTCCTGAAAATCCCGGACCGCGTGGCGGTCCGGCTACAGCGTACTGACAAAGTCGAATGATTTGAAGTAGAGCAGACAACACTATTCTGTATCGTTGTCAGATTGAGTCGTTTCAGCCATTTGAACGACAAGTGGCGCCGTCGTGTTGAGGTGAACATCCGTCTGAGGGAAAGCAATCGTTATGTCTTCTTCTTCAAAGAGCTGGACCATACGATACCGGACCGCGCTTTCGACCTGCAACCGCTCCATCATCGATCGCATGTTGACCCAAAAATGGACTTCAAACACCAGAGCGCTATCGCCAAAATTTTTGAACAAGATAATAGGCGGAGGATTTTTCGATACCCGACCCGTCTCGAGCACCGCACGTCGCAAAAGCTGAGTGACAGTGACCACGGGCGAACCGTAAACAACTCCTACTTCGACAAACGTACGCACCTTGTCGCTGGAAAGCGTGAAGTTAATCACGTTGCTTTGCAAAAACGTGCTATTGGGAACGATGATCTCCAAATTGCTCCCGGTTCGTACTCGCGTGCTACGGGCTCCGATGTGTTCGACGTTGCCATACAGATCGTCGAGTTGGATCAGATCGCCAACTTTCACAGGCCGCTCGGCGTGCAGAATCAATCCGCTGATGAAATTGTTGATGATGTTTTGGCTACCAAAACCAACGCCCAAAGCAACTGCACCACCCAACACCGTGAACGCGGCAAGCGGCACTCGCACTACGTTCAATGCAAACAGAGCAAAGAACAGCAGCAGTGTGTAATAAAATAGCGACTGGATCGTTGCCGAGGCGCTGGCATCGATATCCAACCGCCGCAACACCTGCCGACCGAGAAATCGGCTGAGTGCTTTCGAAACTAATACACCGGCAAAAAGGATCAACAGCGCCGTGACCACTTTTCGAACTGTCAGCGAACTCTTGCCTTCGTCAAATGAAGCTAGTTCGTATTCCCATGCCGCGGAGATCCCATTTTTCAGGTCTTGTAACCTATCCTTGGCCGTGGCGGCCAACGAACCGCTTTCTAACTCTTTAAGCAGCTTGACGTGAAGCTTCAAACTGTCCCGAAGGCTGCTAAGATCTTGTTCATGACTCGCCAGCAATTCCTCTAAGCTTTTAACTTGTCGGCCAATCCACTTTGCCTCGAAAGAACTTTTTCCTGCTTGTTCCTCGTCCCCACGGCGGCGCTTCAATTCGTTTTCAAATTCTTCAATTTCAAGAAGCGCGGTGCGCTCTTCCCGCTTCAAGCTAACGACTTCTTCCTCGGATTGCTCGATCCACATTCGAACATCCATGCGTGGTAGCCGGCCAATGGTAGCTTGCTGACGATGCTCCCACACTTTTCGACGATCTTCCAATCGAGCCAGTTGCTTAGCCAACAGCGTAAGTCTTTCCTGGATAGATTGGCGGCTGAGTTGGTGCGCCTGGACTTCAGCGCGCAAAGCCTTTTTATCGCCGGTGGCTTCGTCAAGTTGCCGCTGGGCTCGCATCCACTGTTCTTCAAGGTATTTGATGGCCGGTTCTGCCGCTTCGGCTGCTTCGATCTTTGCGATCTCACTCTCAAGATCGTCTTGCTCACGATCGAATTGCGTGAAAAGTTTCTGAAGCTCTGCTTCACCGAATCGAGCGAAGGTGCCCATTCGAGCGGCTTTTTCTTGCTGCAGCTTCACACGCAGATCTTGAATTTTGTGGGAGCGCTTGGCATGCTCCGATTCAATTTCTCTGAGCCGGACCGTGGCCTCGGCTGCGTCGCAGAGAAGTTCGGACTCGGCCAACTTCTCTCCAAACGCCTGTCGGAGCGTCGCATCGTCGTTGGTCTCAAAAGCTTCTTTGGCACGCCGACGTGCGGCGTTGCATTCTCGAAGCTTCTCTTGCGCAGTTTCGAGTGTTGAAAGAACGTCTTGTGACTTATCAAGCAGACGAGACAAGCGGCGCTGTTCCGATCCAAGCTCGTCGCGTGCCTCGTCAAGTTGCATGAAGGTTACTGACTCGGGATCACTAATACCTTCTTGGATAAAGGAATCGAGCTGCTCTTGCTGTTTCGTTACCTCCGATGCCAACTCCTGCAATCCCTTGTCTTCTGAAATCGCTTGGGAGAGCGTGAGCTCTATCCGTGAAAGCAATTCTTCCTGGCGACTTAGATGTCCTGGAGGCGATTCTTCAGCCGACTTGATCTCGGCGATTCGTTTTTCGAGATCGCTCAGTTTTTGTTTGACTTCCGTTTGCCAAGCCTCGAGCGGGCGCTTCTCGTCTTTGGGAGGTGTTTCAGATTGCCCCTCGGTCATTTGCATTGGCAATTGCACCTGTGCAAATGCCGCTTTGCCGCTGAGGCCTATGTGTTGGGAGGTTGCAAGCAGCAACAGGCCGGTAACTGCGATCGCTACGGTTCGCTTCCAAGACATGATGTTTCGCGAGACTTTACTCATCTTTTACTTGCAATAAGAGGGGCATTCGGCAGCGAGAGTTTCAAGAATAACCCGGTTGGTGGGATGTACAAACAGCAGTTAAAGCGTCTCCAGAAATGCGGAAGCAATTTGATCGAAATTTGTGGTGATTCCGATACCCAACAAACCGCAAAACGCCCTAATCCAGAGTAAGTCACTGCCAGCAGCCAAGAGACAAGATTACTTCGGTCTATGGCTGGTCGTAACGGTTGGCGCAAAGATACTGTCTACCTGGCTTCGCGAGAGCAACTTGCGTATCACGATTTTTTTCGGGAAGAGCCAATTTCTGCCGCGACGTCGGGGATATGCGTGAACGCAATGCGCATCGGAGCGGCTTTACGCGACTGGTGCATCGACGCAAAGTAAAGCGAATTGGCACCAAAACACTCGTTCACCGCATCCATCACCTGAGCGGCACCAAGCGCACGACGCTCTTCAATAAACAGCGATGGCGTGGTGCTAATGCCGGGCGTCAAATCGAACAGAGTGACCGAAACCTTGAGCGGTCGGCCCCCCGGCGGGCGACTTCGCCAGGTCTTCTGAAATGCCTTGAGCATCGTGGGCGTATCCTGACAGCGCCCCAGGTAAACGGTCGTCTTCCACTTGGGATGCTCACCAAGATACGACAGGGCGACCACCATCCGCGCGGCCCAATAGTCGAGCCGGCGCAACCGCATCGCCGCTTTGTGCAGCAATCGCACGAGTACAGCCCGAGCCCCATCTTCAGTGCGAAACTTGGGGGGCAACACGTGGGAATGCCCTACCGAACGCCGGTGTGTGGCCCGCTGCGAGACTTCGTCGCCCCGCAGCCAGTACCACCACTGCTCGCCCAGCACACTTTGCCAGGCCTCGATCATCTGCCTTTTGGAAAGCGAACACAATTGACGCGTTGTACGAATTCCGCGGCTTTCCAACCGACGCCGCATGTTGCGGGCAATGCCGGGGAAATCGGACAGTTCGAGCGAATAAAGCCGGCGCGGCAACTCTTCGCGAGTGATGCACACCAGCCCGTCGGGTTTCTGCATGTTGCTAGCGACTTTAGCCAGAAACGAGTTCGGTGCCAGTCCAATCGAACATCGCAAATAGGGACCCACTTGATCGGCAAGCGCTTGTTTCACCCGCTTGGCAAGTGCCACCGCTTGGCCTGTCTCGCGATGTTGCGGCGACAGCCGGCAGGCCATTTCGTCGATCGAACAAACTCGCTCCACCGGCAACACTGTTTCCATCGCAGCGATGATTCGTTCGTGGGTTTGCACATAGATTTCATGGTGTCCTTCCACCAACTGCAAATCGGGACATCGCCGACGCGCCTCACCCACGTTGGTACCCGTTTTGATGCCGTAGGGCCTGGCTTCGTAGCTGACCGCGATGCAGCAAGTGCGGTCGGTCATCGTCGGCACCACGGCTACAGGCCGCCCCCGCAACGCCGGCTGCATTTGCTGCTCGACCGACGCGAAATAGGAGTTCATATCAAGAAATAGCCAGTCGACGGTTAGCATACAAATGTATACTATATCTCGACTGGCGAGGGTTGGCAAGTTTAACCAATTTCTTCGAGAATCGCCTGCCAGATCTCCTGCACACCGAGTAGGGCGGCATGTTCTTTCACATAATCCCGGTCTACTGCTTCGCCGCTGATGCTCAAGATTCCTCCGATGTCGCGCAAGTGTTTTTCTGAACCACCTTCTTGGTAGTAAACCAACTTGCCGAGAATTACATCCTCGGGTGCAGCAACGTAACCATGACAGTTTGGAGTGAGTTCTACCTGACGACGACGTTCGATTTGAGCTCGTGCCCAGGCAACATCTGGCAAGACCATGAAGTCGATCTTGTTGGCCGACTCGGGATGGATGACGTTAAACGGGCGTCGCAGTTGTACCGCTTCCGAAACAGCGGACTGGCTGATATAGAAATCAGGAGTAGGAAACGCTTGGCAAAGCAACTCGACATGCTGGGGCTGCAAATCAACGACAAAGTCGATGTCCTGAGTATGCCGCGATTCTCCCCAAATACTACTTGCGAAAGAACCCACTAGGGCATAGGAAACCTTGATCCGCTCCAGAGTTTGAATTGCGTAATGTAGGAGTTCATCCTGTTCCATGGGTCAACCGTCTTAAGACTTCAGCCTGGACTTGTCTTTCTGGCCATTCGGGATGGAGGTGACGTACCCCCGCTCTTGCTAACATACGCGCAGTCCGATGGGCAGCGGCAACCATAGCTACCTTTTGAGCGGGCGTTTTTTCGCGCAAGATTGCAACCATCTTTTCGTCAAGGACTTCGATGGAAAGCGGCTGTTGCATATCACCATTCTACCGGCAGCGGAAGAAGCTGCCACCGTTGTAGGCACCCGGACGGGCGCAATAAAAAAACCCGGCGACAGGAAGGCTAATCCCTGTGCCGGGTTCTCAATAATCAATTTGGTGGCTTGTCCGCTATTTCTCAAGAGAAATAGTGAACTGACCTCTTTGCCAACACAAGAACCGTCCCATGTTTCTCTTGGTTGTCACCAACCAAGGGATATTCATCAACGTTTAAACAATAGCGTCTAGGACATTGACGTTCTAAGTAATCCTTAGAAAGGAGGTGATCCAGCCGCAGGTTCCCCTACGGCTACCTTGTTACGACTTAGTCCCAATCGCGGAGTTGACTCTAGGCGCCTGCTTCCGAAGTTAGCTCAGCGACTTTAAGCCCCCCCCACTTTCGTGGCTTGACGGGCGGTGTGTACAAGGCTCAGGAACATATTCACCGTGGCATGCTGATCCACGATTACTAGCGATTCCGGCTTCATGCAGGCGAGTTGCAGCCTGCAATCCGAACTGGGGCATACTTTCTGGGATTTGCTTGCTCTCGCGAGGTTGCTTCCCTTTGTATATGCCATTGTAGGACGTGTGCAGCCCAGACCATAAAGGCCATGAGGACTTGACGTCATCCCCACCTTCCTCCGGTTTAACACCGGCAGTCTCACTAGAGTCCCCGACATTACTCGCTGGCAACTAGTGACAAGGGTTTCGCTCGTTAAGGGACTTAACCCGACATCTCACGACACGAGCTGACGACAGCCATGCAGCACCTGTATACGTTTCACCCGAAGGCAACGAACCCGCTTTCACGGGCAGTATCCGTATATGTCAAGGCCTGGATAAGGTTCTTCGCGTAGCCTCGAATTAAGCCACATCCTCCACCGCTTGTGTGAGCCCCCGTCAATTCCTTTGAGTTTCAGCCTTGCGACCATACTCCCCAGGCGGAGCACTTAACACTTTCGCTACGGTCGAGAGCCTATGGGGGGGCCCTCAACCAAGTGCTCATCGTTTACAGCTAGGACTACCGGGGTATCTAATCCCGTTCGCTACCCTAGCTTTCGTGCCTCAGCGTCAGAAGAGACCCAGTAAGCCGC
>JAJDED010000041.1 GCA_029259915.1 Planctomycetota bacterium
ACAATCCTACAGATTTTGAGCGTCTCGGTTTTCGAGAAAACGCCGTTGGCAGAGCTGTTTTCACAATCCGACTACAATAACCCACAACCCCCTCGTCCTAACCAGTTGCTACTATTCGACTAACGTTGGGACACTACTGACCTTGCTCACTAGCCCAGTTGGCGTTTCAGGACCAAAGATTGTCTGTGAACCGGACAGAAGGCCCGCCGACACCCGCCTAGGCCAATTAGCCCGAGAGCTGCGAAAGCAAGCGTTGAGGGTTCGGGGATGATTGCCTCTTCGGTGGTCAAGCTAAAGTTAAATCCGGGGGAGCCGAAAGATGCACTGGCTACGCCACGGGTATCCTGGCCGGAAAAGTCGAATTGTTCGTGCCCCGCGTAGGAAAAGGTACGGATAACAGACGTCACGGTGACCTTGATCGTATCGCCCACGGTTCCGGTGAGATCGAGCGATCGCGCCCCCGCGAAGGGAGCATTATCTATTCGCGCCGGGAGACATAGTGAAGGGCAAGCTTGCTGGGCACGCGAGTCCGATAGCAAGGTATCGCTCAACAAGGTGGATACTGCGGTCAGGTTCTCGATCAAGTAAGTCGCTTGGACTGCGGCAAAGGCATACTGACGACCGAGCGAACCACCAACGTTATTTGCACCGAATGCGCTGAGGCTGTAATCACCGTTGAAGGTGAGATCGAGGTTTGTACCATTCGAAACAAATTCGCCCATAAAGGTCGTTGTGCCGGTAGCCGCAGCACCGTGGGTTGTGACGTCAGAACGATCTTTGGCGGATGAACCGCCGCCACTTGCAACGGTCATGGTTCCGGCGGCTGACCCGCTGATCCCTGCGCTGACATTGGCCCTGCGTTCGTTGACAAATCCATTGTTGATGAGTACAGACGATGCGGGAGACGTTTGTGGTAGTGCGGGACCAGTTGCCGACTGCGGGTTATGTTGTGTTGAGGTCGGCACTGGTGTGGTCGAGACGCTGGCGAAATTGGAAATATCTCCGAGTCTGGTATCGGCGTTGGCTGTGAAAGTGGTGGAAGCCCAAGGAACACTCATGGGCACGGCCCACGAATTTGACGGAACACTAAGTAGGACCGCCAATCCGGCAATCGCGACAATTCGTTGCGTATTGACTTTCATGATTCTCCCCCTTTATTTCTCAAGTGGTGCCTAAACGGAAATGCTGTGTGTAGTGGACGAACCTCGCATTTCTGTGGAAACAATGTTCGATTGCAAACACTATCTGACAATAAAAAACGACCTCTCAATTTTCCCCGCAACGGGCCGACAGACTTGCCGGCGTTGGCAGAAGGAATTGAGAGGTCGTTTGTTTAACTAGCGTTACTGCTGAGGGTGATGTTTTGGTTTAGATCGACTCGTGGTTTGGATTTTTGCAAAAAAGGGGCTAAAACATTCCAAGTTGCCGCCAAACTGTGCGGTTTTGGCGCGCTCCGCTGTGCTATTTCGCGCATACCAAACGCATTGTGCACGCACTAACTGCTAAAAGCAGGCTCCTGTACGTCACTGCAATGTAGAAGCCGCAAATCGCGTGCCCAAAGCGATCCGACTCGCGTGGCTGCTCAAGCTTCGTTGCACCCACACTCAAACTAAGGAATCGTAAACGTGGCGCCGGTGACAAAGCCCGTTTGGAAGGCGGCTGCCCGCCAGGTGAAGGGGATCGAGTCGATCAGATACGGTGCGCAACTACCCGGGCGGTAATAGCCGAGTGAATAAACACACTCGGTCGGCGTTCGTAGTCCCATCTTGTAAGGCAGAATCGGCAACGTGCCAAAGAAATGGACGCCCGACATAATTGGCTGGGTGTAGGGACCCCACGAATGGCCGTAGCGTTCCAGGTGTACCTGCTCAAAGTAAAGCGGTTTGTGACACAGTGCGGAAGCTTTCCACATGTAGGTGATCTGTGGCCACTGTCGCGGTTGGTAATCCTCCTCGACGAGCGAGCACTCGTACGGATAATCTTCACCCGCGCTGCCCTCAACACGAATGCTCAAGTCGATGCTGTCGATCCGGTCGGACCGAAGTCTCTCGATTTCTTCGGCACAGCTTTCTTCGCTTTCAGCGCGCTCCCGGGCCAGTATTTGATTTTGCAACTCCGACTGTTCGTCGGCAGAGGGTTGCGTCAGTTCGAGGTCGAAGTCATCGGTATCCAATTCGAGCGAATCGTCGAACGAATCGTCGGCGTCCATCTCTTCCTGGTTGTTGTCAGATTCTTCGTCGAACAGCCTTGATTCATGATCTTCGATTGTCGGGGTATCTAATGTGGGTGACTTGAATGACTCGAATGAATCCACTTGGTCAGACTCGACGGAAAAAATATCGTCTTCTTCCGGTTCATCGCCAAAGATATCCTCTTCAACCGGAGCTGCTTCGATTTCTGGATCGTCGAATGGATCGTAGTCGGCCTCGGCATCGCGGCGATCCAATTCTTCTTCGACAGCCTCTTGGACCTCTTCGAGTTCCGGTTCAGGCATCGGCTCTTCGGCAGGATCGTCAAACGGATCGTCGGGCAACTGGGCAAATCGCTCGCGGAGCGAAGGCGTGTGGTCCGCTTCGCCTGTCCCGCTGTCCCAGCGTTTGACAACAACACTACGGTCTTGCGCGGCATCCGCCTCTTCCCAGGCGGCTGCGACGACCTGGTCGTCGCGCAGCGCGGCCCGCGGTTGTTCACTATGTGAAAAGCTTGATTGATCTGCACTTCGCCAAAGCAGGGCTGAATCGCTGGCACTTCCTATCGTGGCGAACGACAGCAAGATGATTGCCATCATCGTGGCAATCGAGAGTGACCTGATTTGGCAATTACCGTTTTTCGCCTGGGGTGTATTCGCCCGTGTAGTTTGGCGCTTCTTGCGTAATTGAGATGTCATGCGGATGATTCTCCCGCACACTGGCCGGCGAGATCTGAATGAATCGCGCTTCCGTGCGCAGCTCTTCAATAGTTTTTGTTCCACAGTATCCCATCCCTGCTCGTAAGCCACCGACCAACTGATAAAGGTAGGAGCTGAGCTCGCCCTTGTAGGGAACTCGACCTTCCACCCCTTCGGGCACCAGCTTGCCGTTGCCGCCGTCCGATTGGCGATAACGCTCGCTCGACCCGTGGACCATTGCTCCCAGCGAACCCATCCCGCGGTACGCTTTGTAGGTGCGGCCTTGGTACAACACGCGCTCGCCGGGGCTTTCGTCGAGCCCGGCGAACAGGCCGCCCAGCATTACCAGATGGGCTCCGGCAGCAAGGGCTTTGGTAATGTCTCCCGAGTAACGAATGCCTCCGTCGGCAATAATAGTTGTTTCCGAACCCGCTGCCGCCTGGGCAGCGTTGTACACCGCGGTAATCTGCGGCACGCCGATCCCCGAAATCACGCGTGTCGTGCAAATCGAACCGGGACCAATCCCGACCTTCACCGCATCGGCACCGGCGCGAATCAAGTCGCGGCAACCCTCTCCCGTGGCGACGTTGCCCGCCACGACATCGATCTGCCAACGTTGTTTCAGTTCCTTCACTGTTTCTAGTACATTCGACGAATGCCCATGGGCACTGTCGACCACCAGGAAGTCGACATCTTTTTCGATCAGACTTGCAGCCCGATCGAAATCGAACACGCCGATTGCCGCACCCACGCGCAGCCTTCCCTGGGCATCTTTACAGGCCTGAGGGAACCGCCGCATCATGTCGATGTCTTTGATCGTAATCAGGCCTGTCAGTCTTCTATCTTCGTCAATCAGTAAAAGTTTCTCGACCTTTTTTGCCATCAAAATCTTTTCAGCTTCCGCAAGTGTCACAGTCCCCGTAGCTGTTACTAGCGGATTGCTGGTCATCACTTCGGCGATGGGCAGCGTATTGTCTTCGAGAAAACGCAGGTCGCGGCGGGTAATGATGCCTACGAGCTTGCCCTGGCTGGTGATGGGAATGCCGGAGACATGGGCGTGTTCCATCGTTTCTCGCGCAGTAGCAACGCTAGCATCGGGCGGCAGTGTCACGGGGTCGAAGATAATACCGTTGGCGCTGCGTTTTACTTTGTCGACCTCTTCGGTTTGAGATTCGATCGACATGTTTTTATGAATCACGCCAAGCCCCCCCTCTTGAGCCAGGGCGATCGCCATTTGGTTCTCGGTGACCGTATCCATCGGGGAACTAAGCACGGGCAGCTTGAGCTCAATCTGCCGAGTGAGCCGCGTCGAAACATCGACTTCAGAAGGGACAATGCTGCTCGCGCGTGGCTCGATCAGCACATCGTCGAAAGTGAGACCATGGCCGACCAATTTGTCCTGCATCGGGAAGAACTCCGCACACCGGGTTTAATGAGTGCTAGATTAAATGAATGCCGGGTTAAGTGAATCGCGTATTATCACGCGACCGCTGCTGCCTGACAAGCGGCAAACTGATCTATTACCGCAGTAGTTGCGAATCCCCTTACTCCGTGAGATACTAATGGAGTGTGCATGCCCGTGTTCGAAACAACCTGTTTTTTTTGGCCCACGTGGGTGAGGAGTGGAACGATGAAACGTTTAGCGATAATTCTTGTGGCGATCATGTTGGGGAGTATGATTGTGGGCGATGCTCAAGCTCAAGTCGGAGTTGTAACCTATTACCAACCGGTAACCGTTTACAGCCCACCGGTAGTTTCGGTTCCGCATACCGTGTACTACGCACCAGCGCCAGCGGTGTCGTACGCCCCGGTTGCACGGGTGCGAACTCGGTATCGGCCGTTTTTGGGCGGAACAGTCACGCGGGTGCGTTATGGTTACGCTCCGGTTTATAGCCCTGCCGTCCCGGTTGCATATGCCTATTAGAAGAGCGAGGCGCTAGTTGCGAGGCGCTAGGCCTTTCATTACCTGCGCTTGGTTTCTAGTAACTAGCGCCTAGCAACTATCAACTAGCGCCTGCTTCCATGGCCCAATTAAAAACTTTTCTCTTCACCGATATTTGCCGTAGCGTTGATCTCAAGAATGAGATGATCGGGCGGAGTATCACCGAACGCGACATGGCGTTCATCGCGAAGATTCTCACTCCGCATCGCGAGCGGATCGAAGCGCATTTGGCCGAACATGGGGGCCGGGTGGTCTCGACGGCGGGCGACGGCCATTTTCTGGTGTTCGACAACACCATCCAAGCAGCCCAATGGGCGGTCGACGTACAGAAAAACCATCACGCGGAGCCGATCGAAACTCCCGGTGGAGGGCAGGTGGAAGTGCGCATAAGCGTGCATGTCGGCGTTCCGCAAATCGATCCCGGTGATCCCGACAATTTTGTCGGCAAAAGTGTCGACTATGCCTCACGATTGAACGACTACGCCACCGGGTCACAGATTCTGATCTCGCGCAGTGTGATGGCTATTCTCGACGACATCGGATTGGAAGGAATCTCCTTCCATCTACATGGCCGACGGCCTCTTAAGGGCATCGGACAGGTCGAAGTCCACGAGCTGATGTACGACGACCACGATCCGCGCCCCTTAAGACAACGCCCGCAAAGCAATTCCGACCGCCAATGGACCGTGGTACCAACCGTCGGATTCGAGGGAAGCACCGCCAGGGACGATGGCGGAGCGGGCGTGTCGACGCTTTCGACTCCATTGTTGACGCGGATCGGTAATTACCAGTTGGAAGAAGTGCTTGGCAGCGGAGGCATGGGCGACGTTTACAAAGGGCGACACGTTCAGTTCAACCGAGTCCGCGCAGTCAAAGTAATCAAGCCGCAATTCGTCACCTCCGGCAATAAAGAGATCATTCGCCGTTTCTATCAGGAAATCAAAGCGGTCGGTGCGCTTGAACACAAAAATATCGTGGTGGCAATCGATTCCTCTTCTCCCGAAGACCGGTTGCATTATCTGGTGATGGAATTTATCGATGGCGTATCGCTGCACGATTTGGTCGACCAATTGGGATACCTTTCGACTGCCGACGCGTGCGAAATTATTCGTCAGGCGGCGCGAGGGTTGCAATACATTCATCGCAATGGCATGGTCCATCGTGATATCAAACCCTCGAATCTCATGGTCACCCTGGTCGATAGCGACGGAATGACCTCCGATTCGTCGATTGTGCAGGATGCCGAGGGGGTTCGAGGCATCGTGAAAATTCTCGACCTGGGCTTAGCCCTGTTGGCTGAGGATAAGCACGAACGGCTCACGCGCTACGACAACAAGGCAATGGGCACGAGCATGTATATGTCGCCCGAGCAATGGAAGACCACCAGTGTCGACATTCGGGCCGACATTTATAGCCTGGGTTGCACGCTTTATCACATGTTGGCAGGCAACCCGCCGTTTTTCGATTCCGATTTGCGGCCCGAAAAAGCGCACGAGAAGTCGCGCGTGCCGCCAATTCGTACCAACGTTGAAATTCCCCGTAAGCTGTCGGACGTAATACACAAAATGTTGGCCAAGCGTCCTGACGAGCGGTTTGGTACTCCCGCAGAAATCTCTGCCGCGCTCACGCCGTTCTGCGAAGGTTGCGATTTGGTAAATCTGGTGCGCAGTTACACCAATCCGGAAGACGGCGGCAGCGCCATCCGGCGTACGCGGGTCGATTCCGGCGCAAAAGTCGACACTTGGCTATCTCGGGCAAGCCATTTGTATCCCACACGGCGTTGGCTGTTGCGAAGTGGTTTGCCGCTGTTGTTGGTGGGTGGCGTTTTTGGTGGCATGTTGTGGTCGTTGAGCCAGACTCGAAAGAAGGCCTTTGAACAAGCCGAACAAAAGGCGCGCGATAACTTGCCGTTCATCGCAAAACGGGCTGTCGACGACCACATCGGCAAAGAAATCACGAAACGATTTGAAATCTTACAAGAAATTGCAACTGATGCAGAGATGATTGCCTTGGTACAAGAATTCGACGTCTCACAAGGTCGTGAATCCGCTTCGCAGCATCCTCTACAGGACTGGATTGGTAACCAGAAGACCAAGTACTCCTATGCCAACTCCGATAGTTGGTTTATCAATGATCGAAACGGCAGACAAATCTCGCGTAGCCCCATTCTCGAAGAAGTCGATGGCCAGGTGGGTGTTGTAAATAGTCTGCTCAAAGATTACGCCTACAGAAATTATTTTCACGGCGAAGATCGAGACCGCGATAAAACAGACACGGCCTCGGTCAAGCCGATCGAGCAGCCAAATTTGTCGGCTGTCTACGAAAGTACGAACAGTGGAAAACTGAAAGTCGCATTTTCTGTGCCCATTCGATCTGCTGAGATAGAAGGTAAACCATCCGAGGTTGTCGGCGTGTTGTCGATGTCGGTCGACGTGGGAGAGTTCGAGATTCTCGATGGCGAATATCGTAGCGGCAAAGAAACCGTATTGGTCGACCTGCGCGAAGATTTTTCCAATTCGAAGGCTCTCGGAGGAATTGATAATCTTGCAGGGCGTGGCATGATTCTCCATCATCCCCAACAGAGCCGATGGAAGGATACAAAAGGCCGGGCTCGAATCAACAGAACCGTGCTCGAAGCGATGCTCGCCGCGAGGTTGGGCAAAGGTGAAAACTTTGTAAGCCGCTACCAAGACCCCTTCGAACCGAGTTTGGTGTATTGGGGTGCTTTCGAGGGAGTCGCCTACCGCTTGGCAGAAAACCCAGACCCGATCGATTCCGGTTGGGTCGTGCTTGTGCAGGAAGCGGCCAGCTTCTAGGACGAGTTGTAATTAGCCGCGATCTTACAGATCGCAGGCTCCGGCGATTTGTAAAATCGCGGCTAAGCGCATAAGAAATCACAGGTTCATGATTCAAGATCTTCGATTAGCTCGTTAAAAGAATGAATGCGAGCGTGCTTGTGCTGGTTGCTACCATCGGGCATGGGATTGAATTGAATCGTACGAAACCCTAGCGATTGTGCTGCATCCAGGTTCTTGGGTCTATCGTCGACAAACAAGATTGTATTCGCTGGGCAACCGACCGATTCAAGCAATCGATCATATATCTCGCGTTGCGGCTTGCGCACACCAACATCACCACTGATTACAAAACCGTCAAAACGACTTTCAAGGCCGTGTAGCGATCGGAGTTTGCGAGACCACTGCCCAACGTCGTTAGACAGGCACCACACGGATGAGACACATGCTGGACGATTATCCAAAAATGTCAGCAACCCCTCGGTCACACAGTGGTGCGAAAGATATTCGTCCTCGACGCGAGGCGATAACCCTACAGCATGCCAGAATGTGGCTGCATCTATCTCACCAAGACTCGCGCGAGTGTATTGCCGGGCAACAGTAGCACCGTCATCAAGCCCACCGTTTTCAACTATGAACGGTACCAAAAGTTCTTCGACATCGTCCGCCGCAGCGAAAATTACGCCCATCGCGTCGAGAACAAGAACCGTGTTTTCCATTGAACACCTACGTCCCCGCGTGCCCCTTGCGCGCAAGCCACCAGTCGGCCCCGCCCGCCACGATGTGCTGGAGCAAGGTCGCCAGCACGATCATCAAAATCGCCCGCGGTTCGTCTTGGAGCACTTCGCCGGCCAGCACCAGTGCCAATCCTGTGTGTTTCATGCTGTAGCCAAACACTAGCGCGGTCCACGATGCCTTGCCGAGTTGCAGAAGACGTGCAAAGAACCAGGAACTGCAGATGCCAAGCACGCAGATCGCCACGGCCAAAATCGCCGAGATGACGATCGTCGTCCCGGCTTCGTCATTAAACACCTTGGGCATCGCCAGCGAGGCGTTGGTGTAGTTGAGCGTCAGCAGTGTGATGGCGCTCAGCAGCCGCAGCCCACCGCGGGCGCGATCAATTCTTTCGGGGCCAAGAACACGATTGCAGATCAATCCTGCGGCCGAAGGCAGAATTACCCAGACGATAAAAAACGTCCCGGAGAAGCGGGTGACGAGTGCTTCGCAGTGGCTAGTCTCTTGCTCCGAGAGCGAGAGGCCCATGAGATTCAACATTTGCGGGGTGGCCAACGGGCTAAACACAATCGTGAGCACAATCAGCCCGAGCCCCAAGGCGACGTTGCCGCGGGCGTTTTGCGTCCAGGCCACGGACGAGTTCGCCACAGGCATCGCCGCCACCAGCGCCAAGCCGACCATCATCCCCGTCGTCACATAATCGCCCAGCATGCGTGGGAGTATCCAACCCATCGCGCTCACAAATAGGCTGGGAATCACCCACACTGCCAGCAAGCTAACAAGTAGCACGCCGGGGCGACGCAGCAGATCGCGCACCTGCGACCCCCGGACAACCGTTGCCGCGCAGAACAGTAACAATGCCAACAACAGCATCGGCGCGGTGACTTCGTTGCCGGGGGAACGGGCAAACGACAATCGGCGAATCGCCAATCCCGGCCCAGGCAGCACCGCTGCCAACAGATAACAGAGAACCAAGAGCCACAAAAAGTTTTTGTGAAGCCATGCGCCAGCATCCGCATACCACTTCAAGTTTGAGCTATTGTCGGAAGGCGCCATGGTAAACGAGCAAGCAAAAGTCCATCAGGAAGAGTTAGTTATCCAATTGAGAGTTGAGTTCGTCCAACGCAGTGCGGAGTTCGTCAATCTGCGCTAATTGTTCTCGAAAGTTTGCGAACTGTTGTTTGAGTTCCGCAACTTCGCTGCGCAGCAATTGAAGTTCGTTGTTATCGACCGCAGCGACAGGAGGGACTGGAGCCGCGTGAACCGGCTCCGAAGTCGGACGGGTGGCCCCGGCGAACTCTGCGCGGAGCTTGGCAAGTTCTTGGACATTGTAAAGTGCGTGGGTCACCATGCAACCGCGGCCCGGGGGCGTGAGTTGCAGGATCAACCCTTTTTCGCACAAACGATCGACAATCAGTTGCAACTCGGCAATGCCCTTGATCTGTTCCATGCGTGCGGCACGGGCGCGCAGGTCGCCCAGCGATTGCTCGCCCCGCAGCAACAGTTCCGCCATCACGGCAAGTTCCACCTTGTCGACCCCCAGCCATTCGTAAAGCAGATGCCGATATTTCTCCACGCGGCCATCGCCCTGGATGATCGACACAGCCCCCACGTTGCGCAACCGATCGATGGCCTCGGAAACCTGTTCTTCGTCAAGCTGCATCTGCGGGGAACGATTGCTTTTTTGATTGCAACCGTTCACCAGCGCATTGAGCGAAAGCGGATAGTTGTCGGGCGTAGTCTTCGCCTTTTCGACCAACACCCCCGCAACTCGACGATCAATCTTATCCAATGGCTGCCAACGTCGGGTGTCGTTTTCTGGGGGTTCGTTCATGGTTGGTCGGGATTCTCATGGTACGGGAGTCGTAAGGCTCCAGTGTACCAACCTCGGCTGGCTGCGGAAGGTAGTTGCCTCGAACCAGAGAAAGAAGCTGCGGACGGTCCGGCTTAACGCACTGAGCTATTCATCTTCGAGAACAACATCTAGATCGCGAGCACCGTGAACAACTCGCACAATCTCGATTGCGTTCTGCCGTACAGTGTAGAACGTAAGGTGACTTGAGAACCCCTTCACACGCCATACACGAAGACCACTGAGGCGGCTCTTGATAGGATAGATTGCGCCGATCTGTGGCGATTCAACCAAAAATTCAAACGTTGCTTCGCACGCATTCAAAAAACGGTCAGCTGCTGAGGCACTATCCTTGCCAATGTGCGTTGCCAACTCAACCACATCCAATCACGCCCGCGGACGGATGACGATATTATTGGCCATTTGACAACCGCTGCTCGACTTCGTCTCGAATACACTTCCATTGGTCCGCGTCGAGGGGAACTGGCTCGCCACTATCCAGTCCTTCGATCAACAGGGTCTCAAGCTTTTCTTTTCCCTTTTTCGCGCGTGCAATCAAGGCTTCGATATACGCAGCAGTCCCGTCATACTGGCCAGCTTCAACCTGCCCATTGAGGAACTTCTGTAATTCCTCTGTGAGATTCAAATTGACTGTTGCCATAGCAAATGTCCTTAAGATTTGATGACGATGCACATGCAAGACCGCTTCGAGAACGTCACCCTACTTATTCTACATCCCCACGTTTGCTATAATCAACTCGATATTCTATGTGGCTGGCGGATGTCTACGCCAAAGTCGAATTCTCCACTGCGAGGGAAGAAGCCGGGCATCTCCGGGTAGGAAAATTCAGACTCGCCTCGATTCCCAACCCTGTAGTCGCACTTCCTCATAAGCGATATGATGGGCAGTTTACAGCTTTACTGTTCCTTTAACCGCCGACTCCATACCCAGACCTCCAACCTCTGACCCCCGACCTCTCCCCCAATGAAAACTGACGAACTTCGCGAGAAATATCTGGCCTTTTTCGAGTCGAAAGGGCACCGGCGTTGCGACAGCGATGTGCTGGTGCCGACGTGGGACCCCTCGGTGCTGTTCACCCCGGCGGGAATGAACCAGTTCAAGGACCACTTTCTTGGCAAGGTAAAGCTGGAATTCACGCGCGCGACAAGCTGCCAAAAGTGCCTGCGCACCGGCGACATCGACAACGTGGGCCGCACCGCCTATCACCACACGTTTTTCGAGATGCTGGGGAACTTTAGTTTTGGCGATTACTTCAAGCGCGAAGCGATCCATTGGGCCTGGGAATTTTTGACCGACAAAAAGTGGCTGGGGATTGCGCCCGAACGGTTGAGTGTCACCGTTTACAAGGACGACGACGAGGCGGCCAAGATCTGGGCTGACGAAGTAAAGGTGCCCGCCGCGCGAATCGAGCGGATGGAGGAAGACGAAAACTTTTGGCCCGCCAGCGCACCGAGCGAAGGCCCCGACGGCGTGTGCGGTCCGTGCAGCGAAATCTATTATCACCCGGACCAGGGGCAGTCAGTCGAAATCTGGAACCTGGTTTTTACGCAATTCAACCGCGTGGGGGATCCGCCCGACAACCTGCGGCCATTGCCTTCGAAAAATATCGATACCGGCATGGGGCTCGAGCGGACCGTGGCCACACTGCAAGGCGTGCCGACCAATTATCACATCGACAATCTGATGCCGATCGTCCAGGCGGCAGCCGAAGTTTGCGGCGCCGAGTATGCACTTGAAAGCGAAGCGGGGCGGCGACTGCGGCGGATTACCGACCACGTGCGGGCCTGCACGTTTGCGGTTCACGAAAACGTTTACCCCGGCGCCAACAAGGAAAAGTACGTCGTCAAACGTCTGCTGCGGCGGGCGGTGCTTGATGGGCACCAACTCGGCCTGCGGGAACCGTTTCTTCATTTGCTCGTGCCCAAGGTTGTGGAACAGATGCGCAGCGCTTATCCCGAGTTGAACGAAACCACCGACCGCGTGGCCAGCGTTATTAAGAAGGAAGAAGCGAACTTTTTTGGCACGATCGACGACGGTCTGCACCGTATCGAACGGGCGTTCGACGACATGCGCCGCGAAAACCGGATGCGTGTCGAGGGGGCCATCGCTGCTGAGCTTTATCAGACGTACGGCGTGCCGCCCGAGTTGTTTGAAGCCTTGGCCGCCGAGCATAATCTGGCGTTCGATTGGGAAGGCTATTCCCGGGCGATGGAGCAGCATGGCCAGGCCTCCGGCAAAGTGCAACATACGGTCATGGGCGCCAAAGGGCCGATTGATTCGCTCAAGCACGCGCTGCACAACACCGAGTTTTTGGGATACGAAATGGTCGAGGCCGACGCAGTGGTAAAAGGCATCGTGGCGGGCGATGCGCCGAACGACCACTTGTGCGATTCGATGGAAGAAGTGGGCCACGGCGCGACGGTACGCATAGTACTGGACCGCACCCCGTTTTATGGCGAAAGCGGCGGGCAAGTGGGCGACACGGGCCAACTAGTCGGCGAAGGATTTGCTTTTCAAGTAATCGATACGCAAAAGGATGGCCAACTTTTTATTCATCACGGCCATTTGACCAAAGGCGTGATGCACGAAGGGGCAAAGGTGCGGGCGATCGTCGACACCAGCCGGCGCGACGGCATTCGTCGGGCGCACTCGGCCACACACATTTTGCATTACGCCCTGCAGAAGCAACTTGGTTCGCATGCCCAGCAGCAAGGCTCGAAGGTGGATGACGATTGGCTGCGGTTTGATTTTACCAATCTTAGTCCGGTCGAAAGCGAGCAGTTGTCTGCAATCAGCGCGGACGTTGCCGAGCGTGTGGGCGCTGCCGAGGCGATTCGCGGGGACGTGTTGCCGCTGGCCGAGGCACGCAGCCAAGGGGCTATGATGCTGTTCGGCGAAAAATATCCCGACCCGGTGCGAATGGTATCGATGGGCGAATTTAGTAAAGAACTTTGCGGGGGGACGCACTTGTCGAACACGAGTGACGTCGAGGCGTTTGAAATTCTCAGCGAAGAAGGTGTCTCGGCCGGCACGCGACGTATTACTGCGCTCACCGGGCGGCGCGCGGCGGAGCATAGCCAACAGATTTGCGATGCGCTTGAAGAAGCGGCAAAGTTGGTCGGTTGTGCGCCGTCCGCCCTGCCGGCAAACATTTCTGCATTGCTCGAAGAGCAGCGCGAGCTGAAGAAAATGCTCGCTTCCGGTGCAACTGCTTCGCGAAAAGGACCGGGCGGCATGTCGACCGTCGTGGGCGAAAACGAACCAAACGCCGCGGAAGCAAAGGACTATTTGACCGAGTCGGCCCATCTGCTTTCGGTCGCACCGTTGGCAGTGCCCGAGCGCGTGGCGGCGGTGGTCAAGGAAATCGAATCGCTAGCCAGCCGGCTTGAAGAGCGCTCCACTGCCGGACCAATCACTGCGGATGCGTTGCTGGAAAAGTCGGAAACAGTGGGTGAGGCGACCGTCGTGGTTGCCGAAGTGCCGACTGCCGGATCGAATTTGATGCGGCAATTGATCGACCAAATTCGACAAAAGTGCGGCACGTCTGCCGTGCTGTTGGCCAGCACCGAAGGTGCGGACAAGGTGACGCTAGTGGCTGGCGTTTCCAAAGACTTGCAAGCCAAGGGCGCCCACGCGGGCAATTGGGTGAAGCCTGTTGCGAAAGCCGTGGGCGGCGGCGGCGGCGGTCGCCCCGACATGGCCCAAGCCGGCGGCCGCCAACCCGACAAACTTGCGGAAGCGCTCGACGTGGCGCGAAGCACGATTGCTGAGATGCTTGGGGGATAGGTGCCAAGCTTCGCGCGATGATGCGTGATAACAGCCGGGTGGCAGCTACTCAACGGAAATTGTGGGAAATTTCTTGCGGCAACCTTCGAGTGCTGGTAATATGGGCACAGATTTAGTTTTCGACACAAAACCCATAAGAGTTACCGCCAGCGAAAAGCCGTTACGAATCACTGCACTTGGCCGCCATTTGGCTGTCACTGGTGCGAGATTCGTGACGGCTTTTTTTCGTATTTATTTTAAGTCAGTAGTGTCCCAACGTTAGTCGAATAGTAGCAACTGGTTAGGACGAGGGGGTTGTGGGTTATTGTAGTCGGATTGTGAAAACAGCTCTGCCAACGGCGTTTTCTCGAAAACCGAGACGCTCAAAATCTGTAGGATTGT
>JAJDED010000042.1 GCA_029259915.1 Planctomycetota bacterium
TCCATATTTTCACCGTAAATTTCCACCATGGTTTCTAGTTCATACATATCATTTCCGTTTTCATCTTGAATGCTAAAGATAATCTGAGTATGTTCATCAGGTGCAGGATTTCTAGGATCAAATCCAATGTATGCAAAATAACCCCCTTCCATTACTCCACCTGAACTACTCTGTTCAAGATGGGCATACGAATTTGGGAGAATGGATAGTATGGCAAATATTGTAAAAATGAAAGTGATAATCTTGGTTTGCTTCTTAAAATATAATTCAGACATCAGAATATCGATACATTGTTCATGTTTAAGGGAAAATACATCATAATTTCATCAATGTCTAAAGTCATTTTTTCTTTCATGGAATAATTTACGAGAGCGATTTGCTCTGGGAGTCATTCGTAGAACACATTTGCAACACGGACATCTCACATCAGAGCATCTCATGTAAACCCCGCATACAGGACATCGTTTCTGGTTATCCTCATATCGTGTTTTTTTACCCTTGAAAATCTTAACTTCAAATCTAGTGCATATTCCTTTACAAAAATTCATTTCAAAACTGTCCTTTCATCAATTTTGTTTTTGAAACTATTATTATGGAAATAACCAATATTCCAAACATTGCTAAAACTCCAGCTGGGAATTCAGGAGTAACATTGATTGGAATTTCAACATATTCATCAGTTCCTGCAATTTTTTCAATCTTAACTGTAAGATCACCTGTTTCTTGTTCTACAAATACAAAATTCTCAAAAGTTCCACCCGAATTTGCAATGCCTGGCTTTCGATGTATCTCCTCATCATCTTTGATTAATACAAAATCATATGTTGCATTTCTTATTGTGTTTCCAGTATCTTTTTCATAAAATGTCATAATAAATTCAGATTCTCCCAGACCTAAAACATTAGGAAACCATGTAAGATCTACAGTGTATGATCCATCATCAGGGTTTGACTCAGATGTGCTTTCTAGTGTAATTGGAAACAATGTATTCTCTTGGGGTTTAACAACTACCAAAAAACTAACATTGGATAATGGATATCCTTCAATATCAAACATATTCAATGTCACAGTTCCGATATTTTCAGGGGGAAATCTGAATTGAATCTCATCTGCTGTTTCAGAATTTACAGAACCTGAAATGTGTTCTTTGTAAATTTGATTTCCATCATAAGACATCTCTACTTCATATTCAATATTTTTGTTAGACTTGTCTGTGAATAATTCATTTGTTTGCAAAAGGAAAGTAACGTCTTCACCTGCTTTAATTATCTCTGGCTCCCAAGACAAGTTCACTTGATATTTCATGTCAGGAGTTGTGGATTCTAAAGGTAAACCCAAATCATTACTTGAACTCAACTCAAAAAACATTTCTGAAATAGATGATTCCATTGCCTGCTCTCGCATTTGTTTTAATTCTTCCCTGTTTATTACAAGGTGAACAGTTCTTCCATCAGAGGAATAATCATCAATAGTGACTACGGTATCTGGCAGTTGAACTTCATTTACACTTGCATCATATTTTGTATGAAGAAATTCAGAAAATCCTTCTGAAATCCTGACTTCCTGATGTACCACACTTAGTTGCTCAAAGTCTTGATTCCAGTCAAAAGGCATTGAAAAAGTAATTTTGTCTGAATCAAACTTAAAATCCCTGATTGTATCAAAATAAGAAATTATGTTCACTTGGCGAGGGGTTTGTTCAGAATCCAATACTTCATACGTATTATATTCTGCCAGACTGATTGCACCTACCAATTCAAGTCTATCATCAAGAAAATTAAAATCAGAATCTGTAGCAATGATTTCTATTTTATACTCATAGAGACCACCAGAATCAAAAATATTGCCTGTCATTATTACAGGTTCAGTTGCTGTCTTCATCCACGCCTCGATTGCAGGGGATTTATCGCCCATGATTTCAATGTCATCAGAACCATCGTCAATTACTTTGATGATTAAATTTCCAAAATCATCATGAAACATTCTTCTAAAAATTTGTTCCCCATCTTTTGTCATTTCAAGTGCAAATGTTACATGTTCTACTACCGATTGATTTTTTGATTCACTCAGATTAATTGTAATGTACCTCTCAGGATCCTCTTTGTCAAATATGGATGGAGATATGTCAATGGATAAAGTCACATCCCGTCCGTTCAAACTTACTGGGGGGTGAACTTCTCCACCTAGTCCATGTCCATATGCCGTAGAAATAAAGCTTGAAGCAATTATTATAGTCATTATAATTCTTAATGTGTTTTTCATCTAGATTACCTCAAAAGAATCCATGATGAATCTAAAATCTTCTTTTTGATCAGAGCTTAATGTTTGTGGAGAGTCTCCAGAATATTGCAACATGTACAGTCTATTATCTTTTAGAAACAATAGCTGTTCACCATAAGATATTTCGTTATCAATAGATTTGACTGCAAACAATGCCCAATCATTTTCAGGAGAAACCTGTTCGAATGGGATAGTAGTATTTTTTTGAGATTCCATTAGAGATATTTGTTGATCAACAAATTCATGTAAAGAGAAGTCATCTTTTTGAATGTCAAAAATCGTTATCATGAATTGTTTATTGTGATTTTTTTCAACATAAATCCCGTCAATGAATCCTTTTGCTTGCAATGAAGTTAATTCATTTGAACTCAACTCATCTAACGCAGAATGAATTTCCCAATCATCACTAAGTTTTGAAATTTGAAATCCTAGTTGTGTATCTTTATAGATATTTGCGGAGAACAAATTTTCTTTTTCTGGATTATACAAATTTATGTTGCCAAATCCCGATACCGCAATTTTTGTGCCTAAATCCGTGTTTTTCACAGGCTCTGAAGAATACAAAAATTCCCACACCACAAACATTCCTACAAGGACAAAAATCATAAGAATGAATGATCCTTTAATCAGTCTGGTCTCTATTTTTTGTTCCATGATTTTAGATTGGAGTAGATTTCCTTCCAGAATTAACAGATGTTGAAGATTTGTGATATTTCATGTAAAGTAATGCTACAACTAACATAATAGCTGGAACTAAAATAATTGCAACTGCAATTTCATAATAGAATTGAAGCGTTTGTTTTGGTTGAATTATTTTTTCAGTGCTAAATGTTTTTTCAGCATTATCATATACAACTGTACTAAAATCAGTAAATCTACCTGATGCATCATCAGTAAATACAATTTGTGTTTCAGCTATGGTTCCATACGGTTTAAGATTTTTAATTTTTACAATCGTAGTTCCTGGTTCATCATAAATCCATTGTCTATAATCCCCTCCTGCACCTGACACTGCATTCTTTTCTTCAAAAACTACATTTCCATTATGAACAATAGAAATATCATACTGCATTTTTCTTAAGGGAAGATCATACACTGCATCATAAAATCTATAGATGAAATTTACTTTCTCATGGGTTTTGATAATTTCTGGTTCCCATGAAAAATTAACCTCTACTGATTGATCAGGAGTTATTTGGAAAATTGGAAACTGTTCTAGTTTTTTCCCAGTCGCATCGTGAGGATAGTCAGGTATTATAGGTTCAACAAAAACTATTCCTTCCATCCAAGGATGGATCACACAAAAATAATCAAACGTTCCTTCATTTTCAAAAGTAAAAGACCATGATTCTCCTGGCATGAATCTCTCACTATCAAAAATACCATTAGGGGCACCAAGATCTTTTGTATCCATCCATCCAAATCTGCCCGCCCCCTCTCCACTTGTGACCGTATGTCCTTCTCTGTCATCATTAAACCATGTGACGGTATCTCCCACATGTATTGGAAGTCCTGCTGGGTCATACCATACTTCTGCAGGCGTGTTTAGTTCGGGATTAAAAGCACCATATGGAATTGTTACTACAAATTCTTCAGCATAAGAAAATGTGATGCTACCTACAAAAAATATGGAAATTGTAAATATTGGATAAATGATTTTCCTTGAAAATGCTCTATGCTTTTTTTCAAGAAAAGTCATCAATCAGAAATTTCATTTTATATTAATTAATGATGATATTGTTTTATCATTGTTCCAAATAATTTAATATAAAATAATTTTAAAAATACATAGTGCAAAAACAAACACTTACAATTAAAGATAAAACAAAGATTATTGTAGCTATAACTCTTGTGTCCCTTGTCATTTCAATTCCGCTTGGATTCGAAAAGGTTGATATCGCGGAGAGAGGGTATTATGCACTACATGTAGTTAGTGTTATTTTTGGTTTGTTCTTATCTATTGTCGGCGTTATTTCATATCTTGAATTTAAAAATACAAGACTGTTGATGATTTTCTCAGCATTTCTTGCAATCACAGTAGCTGAAAGTGCATCATTGATCAATTTAGTTAATCCAATATTTGAAACAACATATGGAATACATGATTTTATCACTCATGGTTTAATCCTTACAATGCTGTCTTTTTTTATTATTGGCATCTTTAGATCAGATTAGAGATACGAAAAAGTATCTGCAAACCTATCTTTCATTTTATCTATTGTTTTTGGTTCTATTCTATTCATGGCATTTTGTAGAATTACAGGATCTTGTAATTCAAAATACGGTTGTAGTCCCGAAACTCTGGAAACAATTCTACTTTCAATCAAATTAGTCAATGTGAATGAAATAGTGGATGGTGATTTTTTTGAAATAGATTTAATTTCAGAAAATGTCCCTTTCTTGTTTTTCATCAAAAACAAGATAATTTCTTTTGCCGTTTCTTTTCTAAGATTGATCAGTGTGGGATATTCCTCAGATGGGACATGCAAGGGAAAATAATTAGCACGTCTAGATGAACGCTTAACTATGATTTTTGAATCTTTTTCTAGATTGGCAAGAGAATTTGTCAATGTGCCATGAGGATAACCTGATAATTTCTGAATATCTCGATAACCTATGCCTGCATTTTTTTGAATGATGTCCAAAAGAAACACAATTCGTGGGTTTGATACGTTGTATTTTCTAGTCTTGTTATGATATGTTTTTACTCGTACTCCGTCTTTAATGTATCCTGAAATCCTTAGAAATCCAACTTTTTGCAGAATCTCCAATCTCCTGTAAACCGTACCAAGTGGAATGTTCGTTTCTTTACTAATTTCTGTTGCATGTTTTGGAGTTGCTGTTGATTTTAAAATTAATTTAGCATATTTATCTCGAATAAACACTGTAGTGTCATAATCTAATTCCATATTGATGTTCCCACCACTTTGTTTTTAATAAGTTTGGTACATTTTCTTATTGGAAAATCAATAATGCCTTCGCGCGATATCCTTGTCTTGAAATTATTGGTACAATGGTAAAACAGTCTTATCAATTATAACTAAACAAACATGTTTTGCAATCGTATGAAAATAAAACCCATTTACATTTTAGCAGGAATCACACTATTGGCATTCTCAATAATTGGATTAGTGGTTTATGATGATGTAGATGAAAAACAACCAGATACTACTCAAATAATAAAAAAGGACATAATTCCAATCGAACTTACTGGAACCCCTGCAGACAAATATGCTCCTGATGAACGAGCACAACATTGTGGAAGTTCAGATGTAAAATCAAATTTGTATATCACAGAATATGAAATCCCTACCCCTTGCAGTCAACCTATTTCGATCATTACAGATTCTAATGGTTATGTGTGGTTTGTCCAATCAAACACTGGCAACGTTGTAAAGTTTGATCCAACATCTGAAAAATTTACAGAGTATCTAAATGATCAGTGGGTTTCAAAACAGAGAGCAATGCTGTGGGGTTTAGTCCATACTCAAGATAATGAACTTTGGTTTACTGATGAAGGAAGTGACTCTATTTGGAAATTCTCAATTCTTGAAGAAAAATATCACAGATTTGATTTCCCTACAAACAAAATAAACGCATTCCCACAAAAAATTAGTTTGTTTGAAGATAGTTTTTTGATAAATGATTTTACTGGAGGACAAGTTGTTGTTGTAAATCATAATGAGTTAGACAATGGTAATACAGAATATGCCTCAATAGATGTACCTGAGGGCTTTTTCACCAGTCAGCCATCCGTAGATGATGATAGAAATATTTGGTTTGTAATGTGGAAGTATCAACAAGAAACCATTCTTGTAAAGAGTAATCCTGTTACTAAAGAAATAGAACAGTTTACTTTGCCTACAAAAATTAGTGCTCCAAATGGTGTATCTATTGACTCTTCAGGGAAATTATGGATTGCAGACACTGCTAGTAGTTCCTTGTTTAGTTTTAACCCTGTAGATTCACTGACAACGGAGTTTGTTACATTAGATCCTCCGATTTGGACATACGGTAATTCTACGGGTTTGATTAAGACCCCTATCACTCGTCCATATTGGATTGAGTTTGACTCTAATGGAAACCTGTGGTTTAATGAACAAACTGCAAATAGATTATCTGTATTTGATCCAAAAAATGAATCACTAGTTGAATATGATGTGCCTTCAAGAAATCCTGATTGGTCTGACTGTGGAGATATAGGTGATTGTGGAATATCTCAAAACTTTGGATTTACTATTCAAAATGAACTAGTTTGGTTTACAGAATGGGTAGAAAACAACATTGGGGTGCTAGATACATCCATCCCGCTACCCATAACAATTACTGTTGATGATGAAGAAATTGAAATTAAACAGGGCCAACAAAAGGAGATCTTTGTTACAGTTACACCAAAAACAAATCAAGAATTAGATGTGTTGTTATCTGGAGCTACTACTTCAGAACTAATCACAATTAAAACAACACCAAAAGGCACTTTGATTTTAGATAAACCGATAAAAATTCCAGTAATCGTATCTATTGATGATGATGCAGATATGGGATATCATAAGATCTTAATCGGCATACAATTCAGCGATGTGGCAATATCATCATATGCGACAATCAAGGTTGTATAGTTTTTAATTTAGATGTAGAGGAAATGATCTTATTGATAATTAAAAATATGAAAAAGATCTTTTTTACATGTGCTCTTAGAATTAAGAAAACATATTTTTGGTTATTGACACTTTGAATCTTTTTCATTTAGCACATTCCAAAAATCAAAGCTTGTAAATTGCTGTGCGTTTGAAAATGGAATTACGCCTAAAAATGGAGTTTGAAATTCCGTTTCTATGGTCATTTTTTTAGGATCAATCCTGATTTGATTTCCCTCAAACGTGTGATCAAAATGCATGAGAAGATATTGCGATTCTGTGTATTCTTCTGTAAAGAATTTGCTCTCCAAAACTTTTGATGATTTTGGCTGTATTGTGGTTCCTTGCATGCTAAAAACGGCTTGTATTTCATCTTCAAAAAATACTGTAATGCCAAAGTGATTGAAACTTACAGGTAACGGAAGAGGATTACATAAAACAAATTTATCTTCATTAGTCATTGCTTTATTGTATCTAAAAGTCTCCCCGTTTACGCTCAATTGTAATTGATCTGTAGCATAGATGTTCCAAATAGAGTGTCCAACTGTTCCTAGTATTATGATGGATGCAATTATTACAATTATGAAATGTTTGTTCATTTTACAACTCTATGGGTTCATTGCGATTTCACGTTTTAAGATATTAACGTCATATTTTGCAGATATTACATCGTTGGGCTGTGCATCACATGAACCAATATTTACAGAAAAGCCATCCATTGTTTCAGCAATGCATCCTTCAGCAGTATTTGCAATAATTGTTACATCCCGAATAACATAATCTGGAGATGTAAACCACATAAGATAAGCAAAAGCAAGTACTGCGACAATAATGATTGAACCAAAAATTAACGCATAGTTTTTGTTTAATGTCAACACATTATTTTTTTATTTTGGATTATTTAGTCTGTCTTACTGTTTTAGCATTGTACCAACCTCTAATTCTGTGTGAATAAATCCTACATCATGAAAAGGACAGCGTATACAAAATGATTTTTTCATGGATTTGTAAACTGGGACATCATCTGAGAATTATCCATCATGCTTTGCATCATCTGAGGATGCATCATCATGTTGTTTATCATCTGCTGTCTTAGATCAGGATCATCCATCATGTTATTCATCATCGGGCTCATCATGTTGCCCATAATTCCTTGCATGTGCCAAGGATTGTTCAACATCATGTCATGCATATTCTGCATTACTTGAGGATCATCCATCATTTGACCCATCATGTTACCCATCATCTGTGGATTGTTCATTGTCCAATTACTATTCATCATAGTTCCCATATCCATCATGTTCATCATTTGATTATTGTTCATCATGTCATACATCATCTGTGGATGATTCATCATGTCATACATTATTTGTTGTCTTTGTTCTGGGTCATTCATTGCAGTTCCCATAGCGCTCATGTTATTCATGTTTGACATCATTCCATGATTCATTCCCATCATGTTACCCATCATCATTCCTTTGCCCATCATAGAACCGTCCATCATGTTGTTTCCCATCATCCCTTGGTTCATTCCAGAACCCATCATGTTACCGTTCATCATATTATTTCCCATCATGTTGTTGTTCATCATCATATTGCCCATCATATTTCCAATCATCATTTTACCATTCATCATGTTCATCATCATTCCATTGTTCATCATATCTTGCATCATCTGTTGATTATTCATCATAGAATCCATCATTTGTTGTCTCATGGCAGGATCATTCATCATTCCCATCATTCCATGATTCATTGTCCCGCCCATCATCATGTTCATCATGGTGCTGTTTCCTCGCATTGTCTGCATCATTGGTTGATGCTGTGCCATCATATCCATCATCTGTTGTCGAAGTTCTGGGTCATCCATCATCGTATTCATCATCGGGCTCATCATCTGCGGATGGTTCATCATGCTTGTTTTCATTTGATCAGTCATTATCTGCATGTTTTGAGGTTCATTTACAACGATATCATACCAGATCTTTCCAGTTTGTTGATTGTTCATCATGCTATTCATTACTTGTTGCATTTGTTGAGGATCATTTGACATCATATTCATGTCCCAAGCACCCCATCCCCTGTCTGCCAATCTCAGATAGCTGTCAGGACTAACACATGCAGTCATACCCATATTTTTCATCATTGGTACTAGACCATCAGCACATGTGATTTGACTTGGATTTGTTCCCATCATCATCTGCTGTCTTGGAGTCATGTTGTGGGTCATCTGGGCAAAAACTGGCTCAGAAAATAGTGAAAATGAGATAGTAGCGATTGTAAAAACTATGATTCCTGTTAATATGGCATTTCCCATGCACAAAAGATCTTCCTTCTTAAAATTTAAACTACTTGGTGATTCCACGCATTTGAAATCATGTGCTTATATACTCATATCATTACATAATGATATGTTAAAAATGGTTAATGACAAACTTGAACTTAAAGCAAAACTATTCCGAGGTTTTGGAGATGTTACACGATTATCCATTCTTGAATCCGTATCTGATGGTGAAAAGACAGTCACTGAGATTGCAGAAGAACTAAAGCAAAATCAACCAAACATATCTAACCATTTGTCCTGTTTGTTGGAATGTGGACTAGTCAAGAGTAGAAAAGATGGAAAGAACAAGTTCTACAGCATAGGAGACAAAAGAGTAGCAAAACTTCTCAAACAGAGTGATGACATACTATCCGACATTGCCAATGGAATCTATTCCTGTGTAAATTATAAAAAATAATTTTGTAAAACAAGAGGAACTGTTCAAATTCTAAAAAAGTGATTTAATGTCAGACGACGATGATTTGCCAAAAGATCTTTCGCACATAACTCCTGCTTATCGCAAGGCATTGTGGATAGTTGTCTTAATCAATGTAGGTTACGGGATAGCCGAAATGGTTGGGGGGTTCTTAGCTGATTCCCAAGCACTCAAAGCTGACGCACTTGATTTTCTAGGGGATGGTTCAATCACATTCTTGGGATTGCTTGCAATAGGATGGGGTTTGAAACTGCGTGCTCGCTCAGCTTTCATCCAAGGAATATTTCTTGGTGCAATGGGAATAGCAATTCTTGTCTACACAATATACCGTACACAAGTTTTGCACGTTCCAGAAGCTGGACTGATGGGAGTTTTTGGTTTTGGAGCACTTTTGATTAATGTTATCGCAGTCATCATTCTACTTCCACATCGAAAAGGAGATGCCAATGTCAAGGCAGTGTGGCTTTTTAGCAGAAACGATGCATTGGGTAATGTTTTGGTAATAGTTGGCGCAGGTTTTGTATTTTGGACAAACTCATCATTCCCTGATCTTATTGTAGCAGGCATAATTGCAAGTCTCTTTTTGCAATCATCATGGTCAATCATCAAAGATGCTCGAAATGATATGAAAAAATCCAAATTAACAGAGTGAATTATGGTTCTAGAGAAATACTGACTTTTTCTTTTAATTGCTGACTTTTAGGTTCAATGTCCTTGTTGTGGGACTCATCTTAGATGTAAAAGAAAAAGCAAATGAGTTTTTGAAATTTAGCAATTACAGTTACCTTCTTTGCCAAACTTTGGATTGCAAATTTTACAATCTAGCAGACACTTGCCTTCAGGGCAATAGCCACAAAACTGTTTTTTCTTTGATTCCAATTATCTTAATCCCTTGTTAGTTCCAATCACCTCATAAGAATTTCCGTCGTATGAGACTTTGTAAACCTCTTGATACCCATCAGAAGAAAACCCCCCAACATAGAGTTCATTATTCTGTGAATCAGCAGCAATGCTTGTAACCGTAAGATCTACATTTGTCATATTTTCCCACATGTCTCCTGAATCATCGAATTGTACTATGCCAAATGTTTTGATTGATGCAAACAATTTTCCTGTATCATCAAAGGCCAATGCAAATACACCTAATTCGCGATACGCATCAAGATGAATCCAATTTTCTCCGCCATCATCGGATTTGAAAATGCCGTTTCCAGTTCCTGCAAATATCAGTTCTGGATCTAAAGGGGAAATTGCCAATGCAGAAACATGTTCTGGATACTCTAGTGTTTCCCAAGTTTTTCCGGCGTCAACTGTTTTGAATAATCCCCTTGCCCCACTGTCAAAACCAATTATTGTTTCTGGATTTTGTTTACTTACTGCCATTGCATGAAAGTCTGCTGGAGGCTCTATCACATTAGAAACATGTTCCCAAGTCATTCCACCGTCATCACTTTTGATTAACCCCGTATTTCCTCCAGTTGATGGATGCCCACTTGCATATAGTGGAAATCCAGAAACTAATGGTGTATTAAATGCCATGTAATCTGCTCGAACTTTGTTTACTTTAACAGGAAAACTGCCATCAATACTTTGGTAAAAATCGCCATGTGTTGCAATATACAAAATAGAATTATCACCGGGATCTAGCCCTACACCGTGAACATGACTCCAATTCATTACTCTAGAATCATTAGATACAGAATCATCTACATTTGGGGATTGCTCTAAAACCAAAGAAGAGCCAATCAAAGTGATTGCCACAATTATTGCAATACCGACAGATAATTTTTTTGAGATCATATTTTACAGACATATTCAGGGCATTAAAATAATATTAGTACTTTATTCCATATGGAATTTTTTGCAAACATGCGTTAAGTACTGATATCAGATGAATGATCACATAATTTACAATTGTAAATAGTCCAACTTATGTATCACAAATCAATTTTATCAAATGTAAAGATGTCAATCTAAGTATGTCATACTTCTAAATCAAACATGTTGAAAAAACAAACCTGTGTAAATGTGTGTAAGAAATACAATAGTATTTTGAAGGAGGTGGTAATGAAGTAGAATAATTCCCCACCTCCAAGATTTATTTTTGTAGTTTTTCTATCTGTTCATTTATTTTTACAATGTTCTTTTCCCAAATATCAATAAGATCATTTTGTTTATCAATTTCATCGATTATAGAAATTTTTAACTCATCATTAGCTGTTTTTAGATCAGTCTCTAGTTGCTTTTTTCTATTTTGATGAAATAGCAATTTTTGTGATGCATCATGTAATTTTTTTTCATAATATTTTTGAACCTTTTCAGATAAGAAATTCAAAATAGCCATCCAATTTGATACATTATGTTAAACCCAATAACAAGACTAAACATTCCTGTCAGACAACGAAATATTTTTTGAATTGAGGTAAACCTATTCCCAAATGCAAGCGGAATTCCCATTAGACTTCCAACAAGCGCCATGCCAATCATGGACCCAACACCAAAAATTGCAATAAATCCCAGCATCATTCCCACATTGTCAAATGTAACGGCAGTCAATACAACAAGACTTCCGCTTCCTGCCAATCCATGAATTAATCCAATCAGATATGATTTGTGAGTATGGCTATGATTGGAATCATTATGATTATGCTCATCAAGATGTATTGTTCCATCTTTGTGCTGATGCGGGTGCTTGTGTTTGAATTGGATTTTTTTATCAAGAATTGTAGTTATGCCCAAAAATACAAGCATCATTCCAACTGCAAACTCTAACCCGGAAAAGATTTGATTCTGTATTGTAATTGCAAGAGCATACACCAAAAAACCAATCAAGACCAACGTTGTAGTATGTCCTGCACCCCAAATTGCTCCAAGGACAGATGACTTTGTTATGGATTGCCTGATTAGCTGGGGTGTGGATCTTCTTGTTAATTTTGATTTTGAAATCTGAGTGCTTACTGCAGCTATATGATCTGGTTCAAATGCGTGTTGTATTCCAACTGCAAGTCCCAGCCCCATAACCAGTAATGGTGAAAAAAATCCAACTTGTTCAAATATCTCTTCAATCATGTCATATACCAGTCATTGTTTTGTCTGTATTTACAAGTAAAAAGTATACAGTTATTGCACCAATAATTACCAGTATGGAAATTTTTGTGTTTAGTTTTAGTTCCAATTCCATTTACTATTGATGGTTTGAAGTAGATAATGATTCTATTTTACAATTGTAAAGTTAATTTTAACACATTCAATATCTGTTAAATTAGATTAAAGCAATTCTTTAATCCAATAAATCGAAACAAAGAAGGATGAAAATAATATTATTTTTATTATTTATTTTATTTTTTCCACTCCAAAATGTTTTAGCACAAGAACCTTCAGAAGGATGGGAAAGACTTTCCAATATGCCAGAGCCCAGATCAGAATCAAAGGCATTTGCAAATAATGACAAAATCTATGTCATTGGTGGTTTAAACAACAGCGAACTTGCAGAGGATTCCATGTTTGTATATGACATAAAAAAAGATACATGGGATATTGGAACTTCTATGCCAACTGCACTTCATCATTCAGGTGCAGCAATGTACAAAGAAAAATTGTATGTGGTTGGAGGATATTATGATGGATGGATGCCATCAAATGAATTATTGATTTATGACATCACATTAGATGCATGGTCAAAAGGCGAGAATATGCCTACGGCACGAGGTGCATTGACTGCAGAATTTCTAGATGGGAAGTTATACGCAGTTGGAGGATTCAACAAGGATACACGCTTTGAAAATGAAGTGTATGATCCGCAAGATGATTCTTGGGAGAAAAGATCAGACATGCCAACCCCTAGAGAACATCTTAGCTCTACAATTCTAAATGAGCAAATGTACGTGATAGGAGGAAGAGATGGTCAGATAAATCTTGATGCAAATGAAGTGTATGATCATACTTTAGATAGTTGGAAACCATTAGATCCAATACCTACTGCAAGAAGTGGGTTAGCATCCACTACCATGAATGAAATTATCTTTGTCTTTGGAGGTGAAGGATATACAAGCACATTTGCAGAAAATGAGGCATATATTCCAGAAAAAGGATGGTTTGAACAACAACCCATGCCAATTCCAAGACATGGGTTGGATGCAGTGACAGTTGGAAGTGTCATCTATCTGATTGGTGGAGGGATTGCTCCTGGTGCCAGCTATAGTCCAATTATTGAAAAGTATCACAACACAATAATTCCAGAATTTGGAGTTTTTGTTTTTATGATTCTTGGAATATCTATTGCCATAACAATCCTATTTACGAAATCTAAATTTCAAAAGTTGAAAATTATTTAGATATTTTAAAAAATTTGTTCAGCAGATATGGCTTAACAGTTTAAACTCTATTGTAATCTATCTTCATATTTTATGATCATTGCTTTTTCTTTAAGATGTTCGATAATGTCTAATGCTATTGTCTGTTGTTTCTGTTGCAACAAAGTTGTCTTTATCTGGGATGAGATATCCTCAAAAACTGTGCTGTTTCCAACCTGAGCCAGTATCACATCCTTATTTTCATCAAAAACTAACTTTGCATCCTCGTCACTTATTTGAATTTCAGCCTTTGAAATCTCATCAGCCAGCATTTTGTTTATGATTAATTCTTCTCTATACATTTCCAAAGTTTGATCATAAGTGGTTCCGATTTCTTCAAGTTTTTCTTCAAATTGTGCCTGAGATAGTCCACTTTGGGCATACATGGAGGTTATTTCTTCTTCTGTCTCAGTCATAGTTATTGTAATGTTACGAGCTTGTGCTTCTTCAAGCAACAGAATTTTTGCAATCATTTGATCTAAGACCGTTATGCTATCTATCATCTGTCCTTGAGAAATTTCCATATTCATTGCATCTTGTACATCTGCAAGTCTAATTTTTTGATCATTTATCTCAGCCACTATTGGATTGTTTTCATCTTCTTGTTCTGCAAATCCAATTTCGTTTAGCGTTATTTCTGATGGCATAAACAAAAACAATGCAAGAATTATTACAACAATGATAGAGCCAGATGATATGCCAACTATTACTTTTTTATTAAGAATAGATTTAGAATTATTATTCATTTTGTAGCTATTTTTGTATTTTATTTATTACTTTGTATAGAATAGAAATTTTTGTATTAGATTTTAATTTCAAACAAGATGGTATTGAATTTATGATATGAACATAGTGTTTTACAAATGTAAATAGGAATTTAATTTGGAACAGACCATATTTTCTTTTTAAAATAAAGCAACCACATTCCAATGATGAAAGATAACATTATTCCCAATACTAAATTAGTAGAATTTTCTGATTCTTCATTATTTTTAATTTGCACATCTTGAGACTCGGCATATATTCTGCTAGTAACAGGATTTATCAAAACTTCAGATGGATTGTATTGATCAGTTAAAAATGGAACATCCGATACGTCAAAAACTTTTGAATAGAACTGTTCTGGTTTACTTAGTTCATTTAAAAGATAGTCGCCAGGGGAATTTTTTATTGCTTCCAAAAATAAAGTCCTGTCAAATTCATAGGGATTGTTTGATGATACTATCATTAAATTTTGAACATTTGTAGGTTTTTTTTCTGTTAGGAAAACATAGGATACTGGAAACGTGTCGTTCATTGTTTTGTATATCGATCTAATTAATTGAGAATGGATTCCTTCTGCAGAACCAATAAGATTAGATACAACAACACCATCAGATTCAAGCCTATTTTCAACTATCTTGAAGAATTCGTCAGTCATTAAATGGTATGGAACATAATTTGAGGAATACGCATCTAAAATAATCAAGTCATATTTTTTTTCAAATGTAGACAGATGATTTCTTGCATCATCGTTGAATATTTGCAATCTTGGACTATCCTCTAAATTGAAGTATGTCTTTGCAGTATCAATTACGTCTGAATCAATCTCAATTACATCAATTTTTACATCAGGGTACAATTCAAGGAAATTTTTGGGGCCAGTAAAGCCTCCTCCACCAACAAACAAAACATTTGTCGCTGTAGGATTAAACAGCATTCCTAAATGAAAGTATTCAGTATAATCAATTACCAAATCAAGAGGATCATCCAAGTTCATTGAACTGTGCCTCATGCCATCAAGATACAGACTTCTGTTATCTCCAAATTCTATGACATCTAAATGACTGAAAAGGGTCTCTTTTTCATAAATAAGGATTCCATTATGAGGAAATGGGTGTGTAGACAATGAAGACCAAGGCACAATCAAAATAATCACTATTACAAATGCAATAATTTTAGGGGGTTTTTTTAGACCGATTAAGGAGATTGTGATTAGTATAATTCCAAGTCCAAAAATTATTTGGTTTACCGTAAGATTTGGAATTAGTACAAAAACAGTAACAAATGTGCCAAAAATACTGCCTATTGTAGCAATAGAATACAGATTGCCAGAAATTTTTCCGATTTTTTGCAATGAATCAGTTCCAAGTTTGATTGCATACGGCGAAACAAATCCAAGCAGAACAGACGGAAGCATCAATAACAGAAATGTCGCCAGTAGAGGTGTGTATTGGGATATTGGAAGAGCAGTTAAAGAAAAATTTACAACAGAGGAAGCAAAAAATGGAATTCCGATTATAAACAATCCAACTGAAAAAACAACACCACAAATCTTGTCAAATTTTGGATGAGTGTCTGCTATTTTTCCACCCAAAAAATAACCCAAGCTTAGGCCACTCAAAATTATTCCAATCAAACTTCCCCAAGTGTAAATTGTACTGCCAAATACGGGAGTGAGAATTCTACTAGCAGTAATCTCCAAAGCCATTACAATTGCACCTGATGTAAATGTGAGAATTTTTAATTTCCATAACATATCTTTAGACAGTTTTGATTGAGAGGAAGTAATTGACATTAGAACTAAAATACCATCAAACAAAACATAATATCAAGATAATGTTATTTTGTTTCATTATTTTGTCTCAAAGAATTTTTAGGGTTAACAACAAAATAAAAATAATTTACTATAACTTTTGCTAGTATTCCTGATTTGACTTTACAATTGTAAAACAAAATAAACTATTTTTCCACAATTCGTTTGTTTTTTGATTTTACAACTTTGATGTATGAAGATATCTGTAAAACAAGTATAGTTACACTCATGATGATAAACGGGATCACAAAAGTACTTTGTGGAGGTACTGTCTTATGAAAAGATTCAGTGTAATGCATGAAAAGAAAGTAAGATGTGTGGATTGCAACAAGATAAAATACGATATACGAACCAGTATGAATCCAATTCCAAGACGATGCACCCAACCATTTCATTGCCCTATTTGAGGAGGTTAATGCCAGAACTGCAATCCACAAAAAGGCTACAAATCCCAAGGTATTTGCAAGTCCAAATCCAGGCTCTAACCTTGCTATTCTTCCCAACTGAGGAATAAACTCATATCCAAAAAACTTGGCAACATCCCAATTTGCCCATCCATTTGCAATCAAGATTCCATGAGTAACGGCAAGCACTGCAAACCAAATTCCTATCTCTCTTCTCCACGAAAGCAAAAAAGTTGAACGTTTCCATAGTTTACTTAATGGGCCAATAATTAAAGTCACAAATAGTAAAGAATATCCAGCATCACCGAATGCACGCCATAGTCTCATATCCGGATCCCAATCATAATGAGCTAACCAAAAAACAAAGGTCAGAAAAAATGCAACAGCAGACACAAGCAAATGTCGAGTCGTAGAATTATTTTTGATTTTTAATTTATTCATTTGTTCATCAATACCATAAGACTTTTCTAAAAAATTAAAACATTGTTAGAAAGAATCATACTGAAAAAAATATAATCAGATACTTAATGATAATAGTTTACATTTGTAAAAAAAGTCAAGTAGTCAACTCAGGTTTTAGGCTCCATGCAATTCCTAACATGACAAATGGGATTGACATGATTCCAATTATTCCCAAATATGTATAGAAAGAATTTTCAGAAACAGTAGGATTGTTAATTATCCAAGGTAACGGTAATGAAATGATAAACCAAATCAATGCAAGTAAAACGAATGTCTTTGTTTTTTTGTTAAAATTCAATTACAAAATTTATGATTACCAAGTATTAATTCAATGCACTTTACAAATGTAAGATGCTACTGTTAAGTATCTAAAATTGTGAAAAACAACATGTCAAACGTATGCAAAGGAATCTGTGTTAGATACAAGGCAATAGGATATGATGGACGATTTAGATATGAAAATGGACAAAAAATGTGTACAATATGTGCAGAATTTTTAGCATATCCTGGAATTAGATGTCCTTGCTGTGGCGTAAAACTTCGGATCACACCAAGGGGAAATAAATCGAGAAAAGAAATCCAGATAAAAAGAAACTGTATTTGGCATTAATTTCTAAAAGATTTGGGCCTAAATTATTGAAATCTATTCACAATATCTTCAAACACTGCATTTGGAAGTCCGCCTTTGAAAATCTGCTCTTTTCCTTCAAAATTGATGATTTTAAAGACAGGGATTTTATCTACGCCAAAGCTTTTTGCGTAATCTAGGTTAGACAATACTTGTTTTTTATATTTCCCAGAGTCCAAACAGGATTCAAATGATTTTGAATCTAATTCCAAGTCCACTGCAAATGTCTTTAATTGTTCAGATTTTGCCCAATTATCAATTTCTTGTTGTGAATTGAACAATATTTCTTGATATTCCGAATATTTTCCTTGTTCGTTTGCGCAAAATGTTGCCTCAGATATTAGAATAGAATCAAGCCCTACAGAAATAGAATCTAAAAATACAATGTTTGTTTTTTTAGTTTCAATTAGATTTTTTGAAATTTCTGAATACTCATTGTCATACCATGTTTTACAATCTTTGCATTGATAGTCATTAAATGCAATAATTGTTACAGGGGCATCAGAAAAACCAACAACAGGTAAATTCAAAGAAGAAGGGATATCACTAGGGTCCATTGATATTTCATCAAATTTATTTTCGGACTGAAACGAGATATTATTTTGAGATTGTAATGAAACAAAAAATATTATTCCCAATATTACAATTGGTGTAACAATTAAACCAATTTTATGACTTGACTTCATAATAACGCTAATTCATTGGCGGATGCATTGATTGACTAGACATCAGACCTTGCATTTCACTCATATGATTTTGCATTAATTCTGTCATATGTGCATTAAATTCATCATCAGTTAATTCTAAAGACAATAATTCTTGCATTTCAGATACATGTTTTGTCATAATCTGAATCATCTTTTCCCTTGTTTCTGGATCTTGCATCATTTGCATCATCATGTCCTGATTCATCATGCCTTGCATTCCAGAACCCATCATGTTTCCTGACATGTCATTCATCATACTTGATCCCATCATATCCATCATTTGTTGCATTGATTCAGGATTATCTGTCATGTGGCCTATCATTTGTAATCGTAAGGCAGGATCCTCAATCATAAAAGTCATCATACTCATGGCAAAATCATGATTCTCTTTCATTAGATCAGACATGTGCCCAATATGCTGAGGATTTTGCATCCATTCCTGCATTGCCTCTGGATCTTGTGCTAAATTATTCATCATTTGTTGTCTAAATTGTGTATCTTGCATCATTTCTTGTTGACCGTTCATCATCATACCGCCTCCAGAATGTGTGGAACCCATAAATGCAACATAACCAAGTGCCAATCCTCCCAGGAACATTCCGATTGCAATTCCAAACATGATGTTCTGATTTGCCATGTATTCAATATCAGAAAGAAAACCTATTAAAAATAACTGCTTTACAATTGTAAAATCTAAAATAAACAAATTTTGAAGGGTGAAATTCCCACTAGGAATGAGACCTCAAAAAAATCCCTTCAAGATTTTTGGCTCAATAACATGTTGAATCAAACGCAGAGTTATCAAGTATGAATATGATAAACCAAAATGATACTTAACGAGTATAGCTTACATTTGCAAAATTAATTTATCAAAATTATTTTTTACAATTGTAAAGTAACTACATTAAATATGCAAATTTATTAAATTTGATATTGAGTACCCCGACATCTAGTCATGCATACGGTATTGGTCTTATTGCTGTAATTATTGGCATGTCTGTCTCTGTTGTATTTTACACATCATTTTATCTTCCAGAATCTATGGCAAAGCCATCTGTAGCAGAACACATCTTAAATCCTGAAGATGAGTTTGTAATTGAAATTGTTCCTGGTGCAGTAATTGAAGGAAATGAAAACTATGTTCCAAACAAGGTATCTGTATTATTGGGATTTACTAACAAAGTTGTTTGGCAAAATAATGATGACACTGCCCATACGGTAACTCCAGATCATAGGCAATCTGATGGATATAGTGGAGAATTTGGTTCTCCCGGAGTTATGAAACCTGGTGATACATACGAATTTTTGTTTACTGAAGAACAAGAAGTTCCATATCACTGTCAACCGCATCCTTGGATGACTGGGAAAATTATTGTAGAAAAAAGTAGATTCTAAATTACTTTTCATTTGTAAAGTACTCAGATTAAGTATGTTTGAATTTTTTAAAAAAACATTGGTTTTAGGAGTAGACAAAATAAAATGAAATCTAAACATCTTCTTTTGTTATCCATAATTGGAATTGTAATAATTTCAGGCGTTTATGCATATCAAGTATCCACGGAGCTTGAATTAGTAAATCTAGATATGAACAGGCAAATTGGCACTGTCGATACATCTCTTGGCTCTCCAGCTATGGGGGATGCAAACGCACCAATAACCATAATTGAATTTGGAGACTATCAATGCTCTAACTGTAAGAAATGGTTTCTGGATACAAAACCAGACATTGTCACTAATTACATAGATACAGGAAAAGCTAAATTGATTTTTGTGGATATTGCATTTTTAGGAAAAGACTCAATGCCTGCAGCTAGGGCCACCTACTGTGCTGAAGAACAAGGAAAGTATTGGGAATATCATGGATTTTTGTATTCAAACCAATTGTCAATTGACAATGGCTGGGCAAACCCAGATAGTCTAAAAGGCTATGCCGCAAATCTCGGACTGGACATGGACTTGTTTGTCAGCTGTCTTGATTCTGGAAAATATCAAAAACGTGTGCAATTTAATACAGATGAATCTGTAAAGAACGGGGTCACAGGTACACCTACTTTTATCATAACTGGATCACAAGGGCAGCAAGAACGAATTCTTGGCCCTCAACCTTATCTCATATTTGAAAAAGTATTGGATTCCTTGCTTTAGTTATTTTTGAGCTTTTCATTTGTAAAGTCTACAAATTAAGTATCAAATGACATCTATCAATATAAGATGACAACTCAGGTATTGGCAAAGAAGTCTATGGTGTTAATTGCTTTTGTATTGTTTTCGCTTATTTTTATTGGAGTTGTATTTTCTCTTGAAACAGCAGTTATTGATGGTCAAGAGCATGCAACGTATCTCTCATGGATAGTGATTGCATACGTAGCTGGCCTATCGATGATTATTTTACCTTGTACATTGCCCCTTGTATTCATTATTGTTCCATTGAGTATGGGTAAAGGATACAAGAAAGGACTGTCAATGGCGTTACTTTTTGGTCTAGGACTAACAATAACTATTGCGTCTTATGGTATTGCAGTAGCTGCAATAGGACAAAGTGTTTCATTAGATCAGGCATCTACGATAATGTTTTTGATTGCAGGTATTGCAGCTTTTGTTTTTGGATTGTCTCAATTAAAAATAATTTCTCTGAGAATGCCATCATATTCAGGAACTCCAAAGTTTATTCAAAACCGTGGAGAGTATACAAAATCATTTTTCATGGGGTTATTGTTGGGAAATGCAGGAGTTGGTTGCCCAAACCCGTTATTTTATTGGCTTTTGATTTACATTGCAGGTACAGGAAGCATTGAGGTAGGCGCATCATTAGGAGTAGTACACGGAGTAGGAAGAGCCATACCTTTGATTCTGATGTCTGTTCTTGCAGTAATTGGAATCAATGCAACAAAAAATCTTACAATCAAAAGAGAATCAATAGAACGAGCATCAGGGTGGATGCTGATAATTATCGGTGCATTTTTGATTATCAACGGTCTTCCAGAAGGCCATGAATGGTATGAAGAAACATTCATTCACCAAGGATGGAATCAATTTATTGGAATGACGCCGATTCCAGCTGAATTTGAGATGGAAGAGCATGAACATGGACATAATGATATACAAAATTTCGATATATTTTACACTGCTTTGTTAGCTGTGCTGATACTGAGTCCGATTTTTGTACGCTCTATTCGTAAATTAAGGGAGGTGAACGCATGAAAGATCCTGTATGTGGAATGGAAGTTGGAGAAAAAGGCGAAGTATTTTCTCACAAAGGAAAAGAATATCGATTTTGCTGTGCTAGTTGTAAATGGGCATTTGAGAGCAATCCAGAGCAATTTGAAAATGAATCATAAGATAGAAATTTTGACAACACCTTCTTGTGGAAATTGCAAAGTTGTTGAAAAAATGTTAGATGAAATGAATATTGGTTATCAGGTAATTGATGTTACAGAAAAACCAGAATACTTGGAAAAATATCCAATCTTTACTGCGCCAGGAGTTGTCATTGATGATAAATTGGAATTTACGGGAATTCCAAAAGAAGAAGAGTTGATTGAAAAATTATCATAGATTATGATTTGGGTCTTCCTTCCAAAGTCAAAATGATGTCAATTATTTTCCCATCACGTAATACTTCCAGATTCAATGTATCTCCAACATTTTTTTCCCGTTGCAAGTGAGTCAAAATATCATCAATCTTTCTAACTTCTTTTCCGTCTATTGATAAAATTACGTCACCGCCTACAGTGTATTCAATTTCATTGGCAGTGGCAGTTTCAGATGATCCTCTGAGACCTGCTTTGTTTGCAGGACTGTCTTTAATTACAGTCATTATCAAAACCCCTTTAGCATCTTCAAGATTCAAGATTTCTGCAAGATCAGGAGTGATGTTTGCACTAGATATTCCTACCCAAGGATGTTGAAACTCACCATTTTTAATTAGAGCAGGTATAATTTTTAAAACGACATTTGAGGGAATTGAAAAGCCCACTCCTGAAAAACTGCCATCATTAGAGTAAATTGCAGTATTGATTCCAATGACCTCTCCTTTCATGTTAAGTAATGGACCTCCAGAATTTCCAGGATTAATGGCAGTATCCGTTTGAATCACATCGGGGATTGAAAAGCCCACTCCTGTTGGAAGTAATCGTCCTAACTGACTAACAATTCCAGATGTCATTGAGCCTGATAATCCGAATGGGTTTCCAATTGCAGTTATTTGCTCACCTACCTTGAGATTTGAAGAATCTGCAATTGCTAAAGGATGAAGTTTTTCGGAATTGACGTCTATTTTGATTACTGCAATGTCAGCATATGGATCTGTGCCTATAATTTTTGCACGATATGAAGTTCCATCAATGAAAGTCACATCAATTTTTTCTGTGTCCTTTACAACGTGATTGTTTGTAATGATATGACCCTCTTTATCAAATACAAATCCAGAACCGGCACTGTTTGAATTACCTAAATTTGATGTCTTAGTTACAGTAATACTTACTACTCCAAATTCTGAACGCTCAAAGATTTCAGTTAGTGAAAGATTTGATTCAGTATGGTCTTGTATATTCTCAGAGGAGTAGGGGTTGTCTTGTGCCAATACAGGGGGCACAAGAATTGTCAAAACTACAGAAAACAGGGCAGCACTAAAAGCTACTCCTCCAAGTAAAATTTTTGATCTACTATCTGATGAACGAAACAATGTGATACATATGATTTGTAATTTATGATATAGATAACAATGGTATCTTACATTTGTAAAATCAATCTAGTCATACTAGATTTGTTGCATTGTGAAACATGTGTCCTATTCCATGGTTGACACAAATTCCAGCACCAATTGCTGAAAGTGATGCAACAGAAGTGACTGCTTTTAAGATTTTATTTTTTGCTCCATCTTGGAATTTTTCAGTGATGGAATGAATCCTGCCTTTGTTTTTTTCTTTGTACTGTGTTTTACAAGTATTACAACAAAAAAATCTCTCAAAATTTGCAAATTTCAACACATGGGGTTTATCCCCAATGGAACCATCACATAAATCACATTTTATTTTTACTGACATTCCTGATTTCAGATCAACATCATGTGATTCATTACACTCACATGTTTCAATTTTCTCTGTTTGCTCATTAGCAAGATTAGTAAAATCAATTACAGGCGATATTGATTTAATCAATCCAATATTGATTAATCTCTGATACCTTGCTTGTACAGTGGGCGTACTGATTTCAAGTTCTCTGGCAATCTGCCTAAATGACTTTCTTCCGTCTTCTTGAAGCGAAGTTACAATTCCAATATCTATGTCATCTAACTCATGAGGCATACATATTTTGAAGTCTAGCACTATTTATTGTCTCGACTTTACAATTGTAAAATAATACTAAATCAAAATACCAGTAAAATACATGATTATCATCCCAGCAACAAAACCTGAGGCTACCGCAGCACTTGAAAGATTTTTGTCCCCTTCTTCTCGGATCCATTTCAATATTGTAATTATAACTTGGAAGATAGCACCCGCACCAATTGCAAGAAAAATCACAGAAGTAAATGGGGAATACACAAAGCCACCTATCCATGCACCAAAAATAGCAGGAGATCCTGCGATCAGTCCCATGGCAGCCAGCTTCCCAATCATCAATTTTCCTCTAGACATTGGAGCTGCAATCGCAATCCCTTCTGTGGTATTGTGTAATGCAAATCCTACTATCAAAAATGTGCTAAATGCAATAGAGCCCATCCCTACAGCAGCCCCTATTGCAAGCCCTTCACCAAAATTGTGTAATCCAATTCCAATAGAAATCATCAGTGCAATTGCAACAGGTTTTGCAATTTTGGATGTTTTTGCTCTACTCACTAATTTTTCGCCAGTATAATACAACCCAAAAAATGAGGCTATCAAAACAGTAGCAACAAGCAATACGCCATTAAAACTACTGGCAAGACTTTCTTTAGAAACTTCTAATGCCTCTTCAACAGAATCAATCCCCAAAAATAATAAAAGTCCGGCAGTCAATGCCAAAAAGAAATGATATTTTTGTTTACTGATCTTCTTGATAAAAGGAAGCCATAGTAATCCAATCATTACAGGAATAATTCCAACATACGTTCCAATAATTGCAAAAAATATTGCAAGGTCTAAAGATAATTCCAATGCAGGGGCAGCTGCTTCGATTTCTTTTTCAAATCTAGTTCCATCTTCGATAGTTATTCCAATGGCATAAGGCTCTGCTTCATTCCATTCAAAGGGAATTCTAACAAGAGTTGCTTCAAATCTTTCTAAAAATCTATCAGGTTCTACAGCAGCAGGTTGAATTCTATCATTAATGTCGGCCATTGCAATTTCAACAGGTATCGGACCAGTGTTTCTGACAATAACCTGAATTTCAGAATCAATAAAATCGACTTTCTCCATAGTTATTTCTGGTAATGGAACACCTAAATCTAAAAGTTCAGAGCCTGGACCAAAAATATATGCCATCAAAATTATGAGAAATACAAATGGAATGACACCGCTTGCAATTAGTTTGCCTTTTGATGATTTATTGTTAGATTCCATATTTACCAGATTCTTTTTGATTTTGTCTAGTGTTACTTGCCATGAATGTCCTCACTCGTCTTTTTTCGGAGAATTCTATACTTTCTATACATACAATATTGATTAGAATTTTTTCTCCAAGAGAATTCAAAAATTTCATTTTATCATCTGTCTAATTGTCCATCTATTACTCTCTGAAATGATGAAAAAGGTTGTGCTCCAATAAGTTTAGTAAAACCAATCTCTTCATTGCCCACAAAAAATCCAGGAGTTCCCGTCACACCATAATTTCTGCCATCATTTAGATCATTTTGTATCTCCTCAGTGTATTTTCCAGATGACATACATGAATCAAATTCATCAATATTCAGCCCAATTTCCATTGCATAGTCTCTAAAAAGACTCATGGATTGTTGGACTTGAAGACCCTGCCAGACTCTTTGATTTTCAAAAATTATGTCATGCATTTCCCAAAACTTGCCTTGATCATCGGCACATTCTGCAGATAGTGCCGCAGGAACTGCACTTGGATGAGTGCTCTGAATTGGGAAATCTCTATACACAAAATTTACCTTGCCAGTAGAAATGTAATTTTGTTCCAATTGTGGAAGTGTGTCTTCATGAAATTTTGCACAAAAAGGACATTGAAAATCTGAAAATTCAATAATTGTAATTACTGCATCAGGGTTTCCTCTCATTGGATCATCGTCAATGGATATGTTTCTAATAATTTGAGGGCCAAATTGTTCTTGGACGGCAGGGTTTACTTGGGAATTTTGCAATGCTTCTTTAATGACAACTTTTGGTTCTGCTGTTTCCCCGCCGATTACATAACCAACAAAAAATGCAGATATAATAGATACTGAAACTATTGCAACGATTAGTCTGGTATACGTTGATTTGTTTATGGAGATATGTGTGTCTTGTTTCTTGTCCTCAACAAATTCAAAATCATCCACAAACAAGATAATTTTTCAAGCAATATAATTACAGGTCTTTACAAATGTAAAATACAATTGTTATTAATCAAGTGAAAATATTATTTTTTTGTAAGCAATGAAGTGCAATGACATATGCCAAAGTCATAAAGCAAAAAGGCCAAAGAACGGAAGGAGGTATGATGCAGGTCAAAAAAGATGCAATTCATGCGATGTTTTCATGGAATATGACGGGTTATTCTGTCCATGCTGCAATGTAAGATTAAGAGTGTCCTCACGATATACTAAATTCAAAGAAAAATTTGCGAATGTCTCAAGAATGTA
>JAJDED010000043.1 GCA_029259915.1 Planctomycetota bacterium
CGAGCCAAGACTACTAAAGCGTAGACCCAAACACTTCGCCTTCCTCAGAAAACCAAGACACGTCATCAAAGCCGAGATGATGAAAGGGGTTGGGTAAATCTACGTGCTATTCAATTCATCGTCCGAGGCAGTTTGAGGGCAAATTCAAATCCCAAGAGCGGGCATGCCCTCGTCTGCGTGGGCATGGGTAGGTCGTACTGAAACGCCATAACCATGGCCACGTCGGCAGACCTCCGAGGCCATGCCACCCGAGAAGCTTTACTCCATACTGGCAAAGTGATTGGCCCTGACCGCAGTGAAGTGTTGGTTGCTCAGGCGATCATCGAGTGGTATTCTAAACGGTTTTGCCACTTCCCTTGATTGCCAATAGGGTACGACTCTTTGGCAGTCTACCGGATAAAGCGATGTCTCGTGAAACCGATCCCCACGCTGCAAATGGGTTTGCGCCCGATGCGATTCGCATTCGCGGTGCGCGAACCCACAATTTGCAGGATATCGATCTAGATATTCCTCACCACCGGTTCGTGGTCATCACGGGACTGAGTGGTTCCGGAAAGAGCTCGCTGGCTTTTGACACGTTGTTGGCTGAGGGCCAACGGCAATATGTCGAGAGCCTTTCTGTCTATGCCCGGAAGTTTTTCGAGCAGATGCAGCGTCCCGACGTCGATCTTATCGAAGCGCTGCAACCGACCATCGCGATCGACCAACATTCGTCGGGGCACAATTCGCGCAGCACGGTGGCGACGGTTACAGAAATTTATGACTTTTTGCGCGTACTGATGGCCCGCGTGGGAGAAGTGGGTTGTCCCGAATGTGGAACGCTTATCGAACAGCAAACGCCCACAGAGATTCAGCAGGCGATTCACGCTTTTCCCGAGCAGACAAAGGTGATGATCCTCGCCCCCATGGTGCGGGGGCGGATGGGCAAACATGCCGACGTGATGGACCGAATCCGCCGAGAAGGATTTGTGCGCGTGCGGGTTGATGGGATTGCCTACGAGTTGGAACAGGTCCCCGAGCTGAAAGCCCGGCAGCGGCATGATATCGAAGCGGTGGTCGATCGGGTGATCATCCGCGAGGGCTTGGAAAATCGCTTGGGGGAATCGGTGCGGCTGGCACTGAAACATGGTGAAGGGGCGTTGCGGATTAGTTTTCTTACTCCCGATGCCAAGCAGAAACACAATGGCAGTGATCCACGAGAGAATAACGGCGACAATGGCTGGCAAGAACGTGTTTTCAGCACTCTCTACGCATGTCCCGACTGCAAACGGAATCTCGCCGAAGTGGAGCCGCGCACTTTTAGCTTTAATAGTCCCTACGGGGCGTGCCGAAGTTGCGACGGGTTGGCGGTACGCGAAGGGTTCGATCCGGAGTTGGTTTTGCCCGATTTAGGCTTGTCGCTTGCCGACGGGGCGATTGCTCCTTGGCGCGGTTCGACCACCACGGCGCGCACGAAACAACGCAAACTGCTGGACGATTTTCTTTCGGAAGCGAAGGTCGATTGGAAAACTTCGCTAGAAAAATGGCCCGACGGGGCCAGAGATCAATTGCTCCACGGCAAACCGAAGAAATTTCCCGGCTTGCTCGCCCATTTGGAAATGGACTTTGCCAAAACCAAACGCGCCAATGTTCGCGAGCAACTCGAGCCATTCCGTTCGCAAGTGGTTTGTGCCGATTGCGGTGGTTCGCGTTTGCAAAGCGAGGCGCGTTCTTGCCGACTTGGTGGATTAGCCATTCACGAAATTACCGCTTTGACGATTGATGCGGCCCAAGACTTTTTTTCAACACTCGATTTTCCTGCCGACAAGCTGCCCATTGCCGAGCCGCTTGTCGACGAGATTTCCAAACGGCTTTCCTTCCTGCTGCAGGTGGGCGTTGACTATTTGTCGCTCGATCGCCCGGCTGATTCGCTCAGCGGCGGAGAAATGCAGCGCGTGCGTTTGGCCACGGGCATTGGTTCCGGGTTGGTGGGCGTGCTTTACATTCTCGACGAACCCTCCATCGGACTTCACCCACGAGACAATCAGCGACTGATCCAGTCGCTGCGCGGTCTGCAGGAACAAGGCAACTCCGTATTGGTGGTTGAGCATGACGAAGCGATTATGCGCGCTGCCGATTGGTTGATTGACATGGGGCCCGGCGCGGGGGCGCGGGGAGGACACGTCGTGTCGCAGGGCACTCCCGATGAGGTGGCTGCGGACAGCGAATCGGTCACGGGCGGCTATCTCTCCGGAAAACTGCGTATCGAACTGCCTGCCAAGCGTCGTCGGGTGGCGAAGACGCGGATGTTGCGTCTGGAGGGTGCGACGGCGAACAACTTGCAAGATCTCTCCGTGAACTTTCCTCTTCAAACGCTTACCTGTGTCACTGGTGTGAGCGGATCAGGGAAGAGTTCGCTGGTGATCGATACGCTTGCGCGGGCATTGGCACGAAAACTTCACGGCTCATTAAACAGGCCGGGCTCGTTCCGCACTTTGCGCGGAGTGAGCATGATCGATCGCTTTGTGCATGTCGATCAAACACCCATCGGTCGCACGCCACGTTCGAACCCAGCAACCTACACCGGCCTGTTTGACGAAATTCGCCGTGTGTTTGCTGGTACCAAACATGCCAAACAATTGGGTTATAAACTGGGCCGATTCAGCTTCAACACCAAGGGAGGACGCTGCCAACATTGCCAAGGACAAGGGGTCGAACGGATCGAAATGCGGTTTTTGCCCGATTTGTTCGTCACCTGTCCTTTCTGCCACGGTCGGCAATTCAACCGACAAACACTCGCGGTTCGCTATCGCGAGAAATCGATCGCCGATGTGTTAGCCATGAGCATCGACGAGGCGGCTGACTTTTTTCAGAATCATGCGGCGATTCACCGCATGCTGACCAAGATGGTTGACGTCGGTTTGGGTTATCTGACGCTTGGGCAGCAATCGACGACGCTTTCTGGCGGCGAGGCACAGCGGATCAAGCTTGCCGCGGAACTTGGCCGTCCGTCCAATGGAAACTCTCTCTACATCCTCGACGAGCCAACAACCGGACTGCATACCGACGACATTCGCCGGCTGCTGGGAGTTTTGCATCAATTGGTCGACCTGGGGCACACCGTGTTGGTGATCGAACATCATCTCGATGTGATCAAGACGGCCGACTGGGTGATCGACCTCGGCCCGGAAGGGGGCGCCGCGGGGGGCGATATCGTGGCCGTCGGCACCCCTGAAGAGGTTGTCCAATGCGAAGCGAGCCATACTGGCCGCTGGCTGCGCGAGGTCATTTGAATTGACCCTGTGCTACTACAGTTCGGGATTGAACCACAAAGACACGACGGCACAAAGATAGGAAGCAAAAATACGCAGTGCTTTCGTAATATCTTTCTGTCGTCGTGTCCTTTGTGCCGTTGTGGTTACTTGAATTCGCGCATATCGGCAGCGCAATAAAAAAGTAAAACCAGTTGTTCGCTGACGGTACTTACCGACGTTTTCTTGTCGGGATGCAGACCAAGGCGATGCAAAGCATGGCACAGGTGGTTGGCTCGGGTACGACAGAACGCACCGTTGTGAAAACGTTATTCGCGGCAGTTACGACGGCCCCGGGATCAACGTACTGGTTGCCGCCAAAACCGCTGCTGAACCATGTGGGAACAACACCAGGATCGAAAGAACCGGTTGCCAAGTCAACACCCCCCGAGAAGGACCCGAGATCGGGATTCGCACCGAAAATGGCAAGTGCAGGGTCGTCGACATAGGTTGAGGCCCAAGTGCCGCCGATTACGCCAACGTCTAGTACAGGCGCCGCAAATTGACCTTCAACGATCTCAAAACGCAGGCCAAAAAGACCGCTATTCTGGATATCAAAAATTTCGGGGTGAAGGAAACCGGTACTTGGATTGAAGTTGACCGTGCTATTTTCAAGCGAGAAAACGATACCCGCGATGCCGCGTTCGTCGGATTTGCCAACCACAGTCCAGGTGCCGCCGGAATTGAGGTCGCCTAGAGTGTTGAATTCCAGATTCAGGCTGAGATCGATGTCTCCAGCCGTGACAACCTGGGAAGAGAATGCGCATACTAGCGCAAAGGTAAATGCTGCAAGACGGTTCATTAGCTCGACTCCTGGTGAAAAAATATTCTAAATGATGCCCCTAATGTACTGGCCGACTTCGATGGGCGTTGTCACGCCCAAAATTGCATAATTTTCACCCCAAACCGTTTATCCACGCGTCCCTAAGATAGACCTGTTGGGGGAGGTTGTCAAACTTTATTTCCCTTTTTAACTTTCTTGACCGGCGGTCAACTTTATGCCTGTGAGATTTAGAACCCTTGACTAGAAAAGCAGTTGCGCACATTTCAGTACAAACTTCCAGGTGTATCTACACGCGCTCGAATATAGTGGCAATTCCTTGCCCGATGCCGATGCACATGGTGGCAAGCCCCAGGTTGGCATCGCGGTCGATCATTGCGTGGATGAGTGTCGTAGCGATACGGGCCCCGCTGGCTCCCAGCGGGTGACCAATTGCGATAGATCCGCCGCGGACGTTTACTTTTTTTGCGTCAAGTTCGAGCATCTGGATACATGCCAAACTCTGTGCGGCAAACGCCTCGTTGAGTTCCACCAGATCGATATCCGCCAGCGAGAGTCCAGCACGTTGGAGTGCTTTTTGCGTCGCGGGAACCGGGCCGGTGCCCATCACAGCCGGGTCGACGCCTGCCACGGCAGTCGCACGAACGCGCACCAGCGGCTTGAGCCCCAGCGCTTTGGCCTTTGCTTCGCTCATCATCAACAGCGCTGCCGCGCCGTCGTTTAGCGGAGAACTGTTTCCTGCGGTGACGGTGCCGATGCCCGGCATGAACGCCGGCTTTAGCGCGGCGAGTGCCTCGAGACTTGAGTCGGACCGAATACATTGATCGCTCTCGGCGACAATGCGTTCGCCCGCGTCGTTGCGGCCCGCAACCGGGACGATTTCCTGTTTGAACTGTCCAGCCTCGGTCGCGGCGGCGGCTTTCTGATGGCTTGCGAGCGCGAATTCGTCTTGCGCCTCGCGGCTAATGCCCTGCGATTGGGCCAAGAACTCGGCCGTGAATCCCATGTGCAGCGCGCCTTTGCTCGTGACATGAAACAGCTTGGGATTGAAGTCGACGCCCGCGTCCATCGGGATATGATGCATGTGTTCCAAGCCGCCGACGATTTGCACGTCTTCGCCCCCGGCAAGAATCGAATGGCTCGCTTGATTAAGCGCCTGCAGGCTGCTGCCGCAGAGCCGGTTGATGGTCGCCCCTGCCGTGGTGCTTGGCAGCCCCGCCATTAGCGAAACAATTCGGGCCACATTAAAACCTTGCTCCTGCTGCTGCTGGGTGTTGCCGAGCACAACGTCTTCAATCTCGGCGGGATCGATACCCGTGCGCTCGACGAGCGCACGCACGACCGCCGCAGCCAGGTCGTCGGAACGCACGTCGCGAAACATGCCTTTTTCGGGATGCGAGCGACCAATCGGCGTACGACAACAATCAACGATAACGGCGGTGTTCATGATTCGAGTGGGACGATGGGATTGGGTTGTGACTTCATTCGTAGAATTTCCGATTCTCTTTGGCCAATTCCGTCAGCATCGCTGTCGGTTTGTAGCGGCTCCCTAATGGTTCGAACAGTTTGAGCTTTTCAACGAGAGCCGCACTGCCGATTGTGTCTGCCCAGAAGAATAGTCCTCCGCGGAACGGTGGGAAGCCGATGCCGTAGATTAGCCCCAGGTCGATGTCGCGCACGTCGGTGACGATTCCTTCTTCCAAAATTCGCGTTGCTTCAACGAGCATCGGTAGCAGCAAACGGTCGGCAAGTTCACGCGACGATGGTGGTTCGGCAGTGGAGGACGCCTTGGCGATTTTGTCGATAATTTCTTGTGTCGCGGCGCTTGGCTGTGGTTTGGACCGACCTTTTTTATCTGTGGAATAATCGAAAAATCCGCGGCTATTTTTTTTGCCCAGCCGGTCCGCTTCAACCATTGCGGGCAAAATCTTTGAGGGCAACACCCGATCGGGAAACGCCTGCTGCATTACCCCGCCGGCGTGCAGTGCGATATCCAAGCCCACGGTGTCGTACAACGCGATGGGTCCCATCGGCATGCCGAACGAAGTGGCCGCGCGGTCGACCGCTTTAATGGATGCTCCTTCTTCCAACAACAGCAGCGCTTCGTTCATGTAGGGCAGCAGCACTCGGTTGACCAGGAAGCCAGGACCATCGCCCACGACTATCGGCGATTTGCCTATTGCTTTGGCATAGGCCACGGCTGTGGCCACTGTGGCGTCGCTCGTATGTTTGCCCCGAATCACTTCGACCAATGGCATCCGGCGCACCGGATTGAAAAAATGGAGCCCGCAGAAACGCTCGGGGTGTTTTAATTGTGATGCCAAGTCGGTGATGGGGATGGTCGACGTGTTGGAGCAAAGAATCGCCTGCTCGGGGAGTTGGGACTCCAAGCGTGCGTACAGCTTTTGCTTGGCTTCGGCATTTTCGTAGATTGCTTCAATCACCACATCCGCAGCGGCCAGTTCCGCGTCGCTTGTTGTGCCGTTCACCAGCGGCGCGAACTTGAGTGCTCGGTCGACATTCGGTTTACGAGTTTTCTTGTCGAAACTTACTTCGGAAAGGATCCCCTGCACGCCGCGGCCGACCGCCTCGGCAGAGATATCGCCCAGCGCGACAGGGATGCCCCGCTTTACGTTTGCCGCGGCAATGCCTTGGCCCATCACGCCTGCACCCAATACCGTGGCCGAAGTGATTTTTGCAGGCTCGACACCCGCAGGCCCAGCTTGTTTCTTGTTGGCGTCGCGTAGGAAAAACACATTCAGCAGCGACCGGTTCACGGGCGAGCCGAACAGTTCCGAAAATCCCTCGGCTTCCATCTGACAGGCGGTCCAGACGTCGACGCCCGTTGCGGCGAGCATCACTTCCAACGCCGCCAGCGGGGCCGGGTATTGTCCTTTGGTTTGGCCTTGGATGTAGGCGCTAGCCGTAGCGCCGAGAAACCCAAGCTCGGTTTCGCTCAACGCAATCGGCGCGGCCCAGCAATCGCGGTCTTTCAGATATTGCCCCGATTGTTGCTCGGTGCGAATAAGGGAAACAGCGGCGGCGAGCAATTGTTCAGGATCTGCCATGTCGGCCAAACCCATTGCTTGCGCGGCGGCAGCGTCGATTGGTTCGCCGCCAGTGACCAGTTCGATCGCATTGCTCAACCCGACAATCCGCGGAGTGCGGGCCGTGCCGCCCCAGCCGGGGAACAGCCCGAGCTTGACTTCTGGAAAAGCAAAACTGGTGGTGTCGTCGTCGGCCATGATTCGCCGATCGCACCAGATGGCAAGTTCCGAGCCGCCACCCATACACAAGCCGCCAATTGCCGCCACGGTGACGAAAGGACATTTTGCCAACCGACCGAAAAGCTCCTGTCCCCTTCGCGATACCGCCTGTACCGCTTCGGCGGGCTCGTCGAGCGATGCCACGAATTCCCGAAGATCGGCACCGGCAATAAAATTCCCTGGCTTATTCGAGTGGATAATCAACCCGGACAAGTCGTCACGGTTTTCGATTTCCGAAAGATGACGATCCAATTCATCAAGCACCCAACCCGACAGGACATTGACCCCCTTGTCGGGGTCGTCGAGTGTGAACAGGGCGATGTCCTTTTCAGGAAATTCGAGCGTAATTAGCGAAGATTTAGGCATCGGCTAAAGTGTTTCAGGTTTGAATTTGTAATTTGAGTTGCTAAGCAGCACAAGCGGCCGCTTGCGGCTTGGCGAGTCGGCCCGGTAAGCTGCATTCTATGGCGCAAGACCAATCAAGCACAGGCGAAGTTGTCGAGACTCCCGGCGGGTGGGTTTTTCCAGTCCTGCTGGCGATGTTGCTGGTTGTTGGGGCGTGGTGGGTCGCCGGTGGTCGTGAAATGTCGAGTCAAACATCCGATGCGCCTGCGTCAGCCGAATGGAGTCCAGCACCTTTGCCGCAGGGCCAAACCGTGTCGCTGGAGATCGATTTTGGCAATGGTGCTACGAAGCGTTTTTCTGCACTCAATTGGCACGAGGGGATGACCGTTGCTGATCTAATGCACGCTGCAAGCGAGTTTCGCCCTGGAATCCGCTATTCTCACCTCGGCGAGGGTGCCAGCGGGTTTCTTACCTCGATCGACGGGTTCAAGGGCGAAGGCGCCGGGGGCCGAAATTGGCATTACCGGGTCGACAACCGGCATGCGGAAACTAGTTTCTCCTTGCAGGAAATTGATGAACAGGCCCACGTCTTGTGGAAATTTGAGTCAGGCGACTAGAATGACGTTTTTGTCGTTAAAGTGGATCAGAAAAGAATTGAACCACGAAGACACGAGGGACACAAAGAATTTTTAATCGCCACGAAAAACACAAAAAGTCACAAAACGATGTTGGAGAGATCGAGTTAAAAAATCCCTCCTTTTCGGGACTCTTTGTGTTTTTTGTGGCGATGATCCTTCGGCTGCGATTAGCGGCTACGTTGAGTCGTTGTGGTTTACCCCATTGAGTAGTAGGATCATGGGCAACCCTTCAACCTTTTAAGAGGCCAAGACCGTGAATCGAGACAATTGGCGCGAACTGACCGTGTTTGGACTATTGCTGGCAATTGGCGTGTTGGGCCGTTGGGCACAGCCGACGTGGAACTTTACTCCGCTGGCCGCAGTGACGGTACTTGGCGGTTTTTATTTCCGGCACCTGCTGCCCGCGGTACTGTTGCCCGCGAGCATCTTGGTGGTTTCCGATCTTCTGCTACCCGCACACGACAACTGGCCCGTGCTTTTCTCGGTGCATGTGATGATGATTGTGCCGCTCGTGTTGGGACGTTGGACACGGGGGACTACCGGTTGGAAATCTGCCATGCGATGGACATTGTGCGGAGTGATTCCAGCAACCGCATTTTATGTGGTTACCAATCTTGCCGTGTGGGCATTTACAGGCCTGTACGAGAAGACTTTTACTGGTCTGATAGCCTGCTATGCCGCAGCATTGCCCTTTTATCGCGCGATGTTTGCGGGAGACGTTTTTTACTTAGCGGTATTGCTTAGTTGTTTGATCTTTGCGCAGATTGCTTCAAGAGTACCTGCCACAGCCGTTATCAAGAATCGCGGCTAGCGCAGTGTCACGGCTTGATTTTGGGTTGAGCCAAACGCGCTAGCGTCGGGTTTTCTCGACAATTTACCCGCGGCTAGCGCCGTCGGCTCATTCATCAACCCTAATTCTAGGTCGTGACAGAGCACTAGTACCTCAAGAAAAATCGGCGTCAGGCACGTCGGCGGGTGCCGCGGCGGGGTTCCAGCTTTTCACTTCGCGGCTGACTGCGCCGGCTGTTTCAATCACCAGCTCGGCAAGTTCCAGATCGCCCAAATTTTTGTCTTTTGCGGAGAGGCGTACCTGCTTGATAGCTTCGAGCAGATTTTCCAACTGCGTTTTAGTGTCGTCTGCCAATCCGGCAATTAGCGATCTCCCGCCATCGTTGATTGATTCCAATCGCGAGAGCAATTGCCGACGTTCGTATTTAGGGCCATCGTCTTCCGCACCGAATCGACCTGGTCTGTTTCGCCTGCCGAAATTCACGTTGCCGCCGAGCATTTCTTGCTGATAATCGCGTGCCGAATCGGCTCCTTCTTTAAGCACTTCGTTGGCCAGTTGGCCAAGAGCGGCTACCGTATCCGTCGCATCGATATTGACCACTTGGGCATAATCGATTGTTTTCAATAAGAGTGCCACACAACAGCGGTCTTCTAAATCGAAGTCGGCATTGGCGATTAGTTTGGCTAGCGTTTGTTGTACTTCGGCGGTGGGCCTTTCCTGGACCTGATAAGCCAAGACACTTGCCGCACGGCATTTCATCCAGTGATGGATATCTTTGGTAACGTCGTCGGGCAGTTTTTCCTCGGCAATGGTGTCAAGCGCCACTTTAGTCAAGCGCTGCGCGTATTTGGAATCGATGCCAAAACGTGCGTGACGTTCAAGTCCAACCAATGCCCCCGTCAGGACCGAGGGATGGACTTTTACCCCTTTGAAATCTTCCTGCTCCAAAAGCTCCAGCAAGGCGACCGTCCCTGCGGGCAGGGGAACCGGCTGCGTGGGATTGGCAACGCCCACAGAGTATTGCTCATCCAACATGCCGAGGATCAGCACAGCGTTGTAACGCACTGCGTGATGATAATTGTCTTTGCAAAGCACTTGGGCAACCTTCAAAGTGAGATCGGTGAGATGCGCCTGCGTCGCTGGATCGGTGGCAGCGCGGATATAGCGGCGAAACAGATCTTCGCGTTTTTTGCCCAAGGCTCCCAGTGCTTCACCGGTGGTCAGCGTCATCGTGGGGAAATAGTACTGCTTGAAGTATTGGTCGACTTTGTCTTTCTGTGCCGCAAAGATCACCGGGTCGCGCATTGCCTGGGCAACGGTCAGACGCAGAGCTTTCGCCTGCTTGGTCGTCAAACGGGGCGGAATAGTTTTGTAACGCTGTGCTTGAGCAGTTGAAGCGCACAGCGAAGCGGCAATCAAAATCCCCAAGCAAAGTCGCAGAACCGCTGGGCCGGGAATCCGAAGTTTGGATGCACCGAAGGCGCCGCTATAATCACACATAGCCTGTTCTCCTCATGTTCCTACAAAACTCGCGGGCGGATAAGATATCCCTGTCGCATTGTACGCAGTTTGAGCTAGTCCGCAAAACGGGCGGCAATTCCCGAAAGCAGCGCTAAGTCCATTCTGGGAAAGACTTAGAACCCACCATCTCCAGGTTAGTCAACTCAGCTTAGCACCGTCAAGCAAACTGCTGAAAAGCGCGGAGAAAAACTATCAGAGGTCAGAGAACTAGCATGCAGCCCCACCCGACTCCCAACCCCCAACCTCTGACCCCCGGCCTCTGACCTCTAAAGGCTTGGCCGTAATGTTGAGCGGATTACGCAGGAGATTGCAATGACACTGTTGTATTACGACCAGCGCTTTCTTGAACACGATACAGGCAACCATCCCGAATGTGCGGAGCGGTTGCGTCAGATTGTGTCGTTACTAGACAGTCGCGGTTTGGCCAATCGCTGCCTGCGCCCAAGTTGGCCGCAGATCGAACGCCGAGATTTGGTCACACTTCATAGCGAATCGCACTTAGCCTTGCTTGAACAAATCGCGGCACATGGTGGAGGCCGAGTTGATCCCGATACGGTGGTCTCCTCGTCGTCGGTCGACATAGCCAAACTTGCAGCCGGCGCCGTGACCGATGCGGTCCGACGCGTGTTGACCGACGAAGATTCGAACGCGCTCTGTTTGGTGCGTCCGCCTGGTCATCATGCGCTTGCCGAGCGGGCGATGGGATTCTGTTTGCTGAACAATGTGGCACTTGGTGCACAGGCCGCATTGCAGGCGGGTGTCGAGCGAGTGTTGATTGTCGATTGGGACGTGCATCACGGCAATGGCACGCAGGCGATTTTTTACGACGATCCGCGAGTCGGTTATTTTTCTGTGCATCGCTGGCCCTTTTATCCGGGTACAGGTTCCGCGGAAGAGACCGGCACGGGCGACGGATTGGGGACGACAAGCAACGTGCCGCTAGAGTTTGGCATTTCGCGCCGCGACTATTTGGCGACTGTGCAAAGCGAGCTGGAAGATTTTGCCGATCGCATCCAGCCGGAGTTGGTGCTTGTGAGCGCCGGTTTCGACAGTCATCGCTACGATCCGGTCGGCTCGCTAGGCCTTGAGGAAGAAGATTTTTCGCGGCTTACAACTATGATAAAAGATATTGCCAAGAGCCATGCTCGGGGGCGCATCGTGAGCGTGCTTGAAGGGGGGTACAACCCTCCGGTGCTCGCGGAATGCGTGGCGACGCACTTGGAGTGCTTGTTGCGCTAAGCCGCGAGCGCCTACTGGTCGGCGTAGACGCGGGTGCTGACTTCTTTGGTGATTGGCTGTTGGACCTCGTCGGAAGTGACCTGTACGCGGACGCGTTGATCTCCGGCTCGTAGGCCTTGGGCGTGGATGCGGAATAGCGCATCGGCTTTGGGTGCCAGTTGCGGCAAGGGGGCAAACACTACGCGTTCGCCTTGAATGGCATGTCGCGATTCGCCTTGTCCCGAGATGGCACGCATCCCTTGCGGCATAATGGCTGCAACCTGCACGTTGCTTGCCGACTTCGAGCCTTGGTTGGTCACTTGAATCTCATAAGTAGTTTCGCCGCCGATTTCGATCGGGCTCTCAGTGTCTTTCACTTCAAACATCAGTGCCACGATCCCTTCGACCCGGACTTGCGTTTCGGTGTGATCTTCCAAACCTTGCTGTGCCTTGGTGGCGATTTGCAACGTATGTTCTCCCGATTCGATGGGCAGGGCGACCAGTTCCACGGTCCCACGCTCGTTTGCGGGCAACTCGGCAAGGCTCCAATGGACGCTGTGCGATGCCCGGTCGTATTCGCCCATGTTGTTGGCGCTGACGAATTGCAGGCCCTTGGGCAACTGGGTGACCAACTGAACTTCCTTGGCCGATGCCGTCCCCGGATTATCAACAATCACTTGATAGGTGGCGGGGCGTTCCAAATAACGACGCTTGGGGCCCTCGACCGAGAGCTGCAATTCGGGCGCAATCACTTCGAACTGGCAACTGGCCTGTACTTGCAGACCGGCATCGGCGCGGGCGGTCATGACGTTTTCGATACGACCGGATTGTTCGGCGGTTAGCATCAGCTCCAATCGTCGACTTTCGCCCGGCTGTAAGGTGCCGATTTCAAACTCCAGGGCTGGCCCTGCTTCGTGACTCACACCTGTCGGGATGGTTTCAAGCAACATCACATTGGTGGCGTTGCCACTGCCGGGATTGGAAACTTCGATTTGAACAATTTGTTGCTGGCCTGCGTGGACCTGCGGTTTCGACGACAACCGTAGCGCCAATTCCGGCTTGGTGCAGCGCGCTTTGGCGGATGCTTGCGTGGCGAAGGTTACCGATGCCACGCTGCCTAACTCACCTTCTTCGGTGGGCAGTAGTTCAAGTTCCACGGTCCGCTCTTCACCGACCGACAGTGTGCCAACATCCCAGACTACTTGAGAACCGGAGACAGAAGCCCGCGGTGCCGAGCCTACCAATTCGGTTCCTAAGGGGATTTCATCGTGAATTTGCACATTCTGTACAGTTCGCTGGCCGGTGTTTTGGACTCGGATTGCGTAGGTACAGCGCTTGCCGACTTGGATTTCTTCCGGCGCAATTTTTTGGATAGTTACCGACGGGCTCTGCAAACCTTCCAGCAATCGCTCACCTGGCCGCCCGGTGCCTGGTGCGTTCGTCAAACCGGGGGTTGGCGTAATGTCGTCGGCTGCGCCGCCGAAGTTGGGCTCCAATGGACTGGGTGATTTGCGGATGGATGGAACGGGTTGGGGTGTGCCCATGCCGTTGGGATTCATGTCGAAGGCAGGAGCAGGCCGACCGTTAGACGCCATGGCAGGCGAAGACCCGTAATCGGAGCTTGCCGGCAGAGCAATGTTTCGCTGTGCGGTCGAACCGTAGCGATTGCGAGGCAGTGGTGTTTGCGGTTGTTGCACCGCAGTGGATTCGGGCACCGCCTGCGCTGGGCGCAACGAATTCTGTTCGCTGGAAAACATGTTGCTCGAAGAAGCCAACGGGTTTGGTGTTCGGGGCGACCCGGTATTCGGAGTGTTCGGTATGGGAGCGGTATTGGTTGCGGCTTGGGCTGTCGTTGCCGAAGCGCTGAGTGTGGGACGTGCCCGAAGTGGGTTGAGCGCTGCCGGCTCTTGGCCCCGCGCGACATCGCCCGTGACGAGTTTTTCTTCGGCTTCCAACACGATGTCTGTAGTGGGTTCAGGTTTGGGGGTCACTGGCGCTGGCATGGCAGTAGCGGCATAGCGGTTCCCGACCATTGTTGTTGAAGATTCTGGTAGGCGCGCAGGTGCCAATACCGCAGTTTCGGCAGGCTTAGGCCGACTGGTTTTGACAGCCTCGGGTTGCCCCGATGCGGATTCCGGGTTGGAGGGCACCGTTGCATAGCGGTCCGTACTTGCAATGCGTACTGTGCTGCCTGTTGCCGGCGATTTTTTTGTGGGCGAAGGCGGGGGGGAGGCGAACAGTTGCTTCAAATCGTCGGCCGCTGAAGAAGCACTACGTGCGGAGTGACTCGACTGCTGCACGTTTGCGCCTGAACCGGTTGTGAAGTGAACAACGCCCCAGCCACCGGTGCCGAAAACTGCAAGCGACAAACCCCAAGGCACAACGACACGGCGAAAAAGCGAACGGGAATGATGGGTAGACATTTTGTTTTCCATGGGAGGTTCCCAGCTAGTGCGTGTCGCGCACGCAACAACGTAATTTAGAAATCTGTTCTTGGATGCGTTGGCCAATCACAATCTTGGCGCAACGGCCATGGCAATTCAGGCGGGGATATTTAGCAAATGACGCCGGCGCGGCAAAGATCAGTCCTCGTGCCAGCAGCGGCCGACATAGCGTTGCTGGCAGATGTTTCGCTAGCACTTTTGCGCACTGTGGGGTTATTGTTGGATTTTGCCGATTCTGCCGCCGATACCAACTCTACGGCAATGCTCAACCAGTCGTGCTTCGCGGCGCGCTGGCCCGCAAATTCTGTGAGCAGCCTAGCTTAAAGACTCAGGGGGGAATCTGATGAAACAGCTCTTAGTAGCGGTTGCCATGGTCTGTTTGGCGACCACAGGCTGCGTAAACTCGCGGTTTATGAGCCGAAAAAGTTGTGGTCCGGCTTGTCATGTGGCTCGAAGTCAGTCGGCACCGAGACCCGACATTATTCGCACGGCGTTTCGTAGCTGTGGCTGCGACGACGTCTGTTGCGGCGATAGTTGTGATGCCAGTTGCGGCTGTAGCGATAGCTGCTGCAACGCAAGTTGCGGATGTAGTGATGGCTGTTGCGACGCAAGTTGTGGTTGTAGCGACGGCTGCTGCGATGCCAGTTGTGGGTGTAGCGATAGCTGTTGCGGCGAGGGTTGCGGCAGTGGGTGCTCGTCTTGTGGAGGAGCCGGTTGCGGTCTTTGCCAACGGATGGTGGGGCGCGTTGCGAATGGTTTTTGTCCACACGCAGCGGGTTATCCGGAAATGTACAACTTCACGCCGAGCCCACCCGTGGGGCAAACCGCGTATCCTTATTACACAGTCCGCGGTCCGCGCGACTTTTTGCAGAGCAATCCACCCTCGATCGGGCCCTACTGATCGCGGGTAGTCGCTGCCGCTGAAGACATTGCGTGAAGGGAATCACGCACACAGCCAGTCGTCATTACCGTGCAAGGATGCACGCCGGACGGCTGGCTTTTTTGCTGCGCAAATCCTGTGTTTCAGGCTTTCTTGAATTGGTGCTTTTTTGAGTAGCCGCGATCTTACAGATTGCCGGTAAAATCCGCGTCAAAAGGCCCCCTGCGGACGATTGTGAACGCGCTGGAAAAATGGTAGAATCAGGGCTTCTCAGCACACGCCAGCACCCCCGTTTTTTCCGGCTGGTTTCGGCTGATTTTCTGACTCCCAATGTCGTTCATTTTTTCGTCGTGAAAGGACGCCCGCCGTGTCGACCGACTCGTCTGATCCCACCAATCCCGATGACGAACCAGCACAGGCTATTGCCGCTCGATTGATTGATTTACCGATCGAAGACGAGCTTAAAAACAGCTATCTCACCTACGCGATGAGTGTGATCGTGAGCCGCGCGCTGCCCGACGTGCGCGATGGACTCAAGCCGTCGCAGCGGCGGATTCTTGTGGCGATGAACGACTTGAATCTCTCGCCGGGTGCGTCGCGGGTGAAGTGTGCCAAGATTTCTGGCGATACCAGCGGTAACTATCATCCGCATGGCGAAAGTGTCATTTACCCAACCTTGGTGCGCATGGCCCAAGAGTGGAACATGCGCCACGTGTTGGTTGACAAGCAGGGCAACTTTGGCTCGATAGCCGGCTTGCCGCCCGCGGCGATGCGATATACCGAAGCGCGAATGTCGCCTTTTGCCGCGCTGATGCTCGAAGACCTGAAGCTCGACACGGTCGACTTCGTTCCCACTTACGACGAACGTCACATGGAACCGACGGTTCTGCCCGCAAAATTTCCCAGCCTGCTGGTCAACGGGTCGGGTGGAATTGCGGTGGGTATGGCCACAAGCATCGCGCCTCACAACCTGGGCGAAGTTTGTCAGGGGGTGATCGCGTTGATCAACAACCCAGAAATCACCGTGCAAGAGTTGATGGAACACATCCCCGGGCCCGACTTCCCTACTGGCGGAATCATCTGCGGTCGCACGGCAGTTTGGAAAGCCTACGAAACTGGGCGCAGCACCATCACGGTCCGCGCGCGTACGAGCATCGACGAAAGCGGCAAGAAAACACGAATCATCATTCACGAAATTCCGTTCCAGCAGGCCCGCGATCGCGTGGAAGAGCGGATTGCCCAACTGGCCAACGACGGAAAAATCCCCGGTATCTCGGCCACCCGCAACGAAAGCGACCTGAAAGAGCCGGTCCGGCTGATCTTGGAACTCAAACGGGACGCCGATCCCGACGTGGTTCTAAACCAGCTCTACAAGTATTCGCCGCTTCAAGATTCGTTTTCGATGATCTTTCTGGCGCTGGTCGACGGCAAGCCACGGGTATTGAATCTGAAGGAAATGCTCGAAGAGTTTGTGCGGCATCGCGTGACCGTCATCCGCCGTCGGACGCAATTCCTGCTTTCCAAGGCGCGCAAACGCAAGCATACCGTGCAAGGCTTGCTCTTGGCGCACGCCAACATCGACGAAGTGATCCGAGTGATCCGCGCGTCGAAAACACAACCCGAAGCCAAGCAGGCGTTGATGGAAATCAAAACGCCTGGCGCTTTATTAAAGCGTGCCTTGGGCGATGAAGGTTTCTCGCAGTTTCAGGAAGAACGTGGTGTGTCCGAAGAGTATTCGCTGACTCCGGTGCAAGCCGACGCGATTTTGAGGATGACGCTCGGCCAATTGGTGAACCTGGAGCAAGAAAAGCTCGCCGACGAGCATGCGAAGTTGCTGGAAGAGATCTTGGATCTCACTGGCATCCTTGCCGATCAGGAAGAAATCTACGCGATCATTCGCGAAGATTGCGAATTGCTAATCTCCAAGCACGCCAACAAACGTCGCACCGAAATCAGCAACGAAGAGATCGGCATAGTCGACCTGGAAGACTTGATCGAAGAAGAGCAGATGGTCGTCTCGATTTCGCACAACGGCTACATCAAGCGCACCCCGGCCAGCGTCTACCGTTCGCAGCGTCGCGGTGGCAAGGGGATCAAAGGAGCCAAGACCGACGAAGACGATCCGGTCGAACACCTTTTCGTGACCAGCACACACGATTACCTGTTGTTCTTTACCAACAAGGGCAAGGTTTATTGGCAGAAGGTTTACAATTTGCCGCAGTTGTCGCGTGACGCCAAGGGGCGTGCGGTCGTCAATTTGCTGAATTTGGCGGAAGACGAAAAAATCGCCGATTGCCGAGCAGTGCGCGATTTTAGCTTGCCTGATCACTCGCTGTTGATGGCCACGCGCAAAGGGCTGGTCAAGAAAACGCTGCTCAAAGCATACAGCCGACCGATGAAGACCGGTATCATTGCGATCAAGCTCAAAGACGACGACGAACTAGTCGATGTGGCGGTCACCAAGCCGGGCGATGAAGTGGTGCTCTCCACCGCCGGCGGGATGGCCATCCGTTTTAGCGAGGAGGACGCCCGACCGATGGGTCGCAACACGAGTGGCGTAAAAGGCATCAAGCTTTCCAAGGGAGACCAATTGGTCGGCATGGTGGTTGCCGATCCCGACGCGACGCTACTAACCGCGTGTGCGAACGGCTACGGCAAGCGCACCCCGTTCGGTCCCAACGCAACGGAAATCGACGACACGAACGAGGACGAAACCAGTTCATCATTCCGATACCGTACCCAAAACCGTGGCGGCAAAGGAGTGCGCGACATCAAGACCACTACGCGCAACGGTCCGGTGATCGGCATTGTGCGAGTCGACGACACGGACGAACTGATGATGATGACCGCCCACGGCAAGATCCAGCGAGTGAAAGTGAGCGACCTCAACACAATCGGCCGCAACACACAAGGCGTGCGGATCATGACCCTCGACGAAGGCGACACGCTGGCCGCGGTGGTGCGTGTTCCGCAAGAAGAAGAGAACGGGGACGCGTGAGTCGAGGATTGAGGGGCTATGAGCTAGAGGCTAGTGGAGGGATAGCCGCGACTCTACGAGTCGCCGGGGGGTGGCCAGAAATAGTTGTTGCGCTGCGCATTATCGTTCACTACAATAACCCACGACTGAGGGCGGACGGGCTGCACGGCGGCGGACCAAGAGCCTTGTTGGATTGACGTTGGCCAACGTGTCGCTTGCTAGTACTAGTGAGCGAATTTCTCTTCGGAGGTCGATCTGACTTGGGGACGGGTGATCGCGTGTATGCCAGTGGCCTGGACTTGCTTTTTTCGAAACTAACCAGTTCCCTCGTTAAAATGCAGGCACGAAACCCTCACGCTGGCGATGGGATCCCATCCTTTTTTTGAAGTGAGAAGGAAGAAGGAAGAAATTGGAAATGCGAAATTGGAAAGGGAAACACAAATCGGCTCTAATCTGATAATTAGCGAAGATTAGCGCAGATAAGTGTTCCAAAAATTGGGTAGATTGCCGCGACGACTTTTTTTAAAAAACCTTCTGTGCGAGTCGTAGGATTAGCGGCGGCGATATATGTAAAAAAAGCGTGACTCTGCTGACGATATGGGTATAATCGATACCATATCTAGCAGGGAGAGGCCGTGTCTTTGTTCATACGATTGCACTTCGAGTTGCTCGAACCGCGTCAGTTATTGGCCGGCGATACGTTCTTGATCAACTTTCAGATTGCCGGCGCCCCTGAGCCGACGCGTTATCTTGCCGACACGGGCGAAGTTTTTGGCGATCGGGGTGGCGGGTTGTTTTATGGTTGGTCGAGCAATCATACCGACGTGTCGCGCGACCGAAATCTCCATGCCGATCAGCGGTTCGATACGCTGATCCATTTCCACCAGGGACAAAACTGGGAATTGCAATTGCCCAACGGTTTGTACGAAGTGACCGCAGCGATTGGCGACGCGCAGTGGGATAGTACGCACACGCTTAATGTAGAAGGTACCAGTTATTGGAATTCTGTCTTTCTGGCACCTAATAACTTTCTTGTCCAAACACAGCAGGTCACCGTTAGCGATGGCCGACTGACGCTTGATCAAGGGTCTGCGATCGAGATGGCCACACGGATCGATTACCTTCAAATTGTCGGATTGGCTAATAGTCCGAACGCGAGCCCCGTTGCACCGACGATTACCGAGCCGGCTGTGAACGGGCAAATCGTCAATCCTTCGGACGTGCATCTGGAAGCGGTTGGTTTCTTTGATCCTGACGGCGACCAACATCTTTCCACCGATTGGGAGATTTGGACCGTGGGCCCCGGCGCGGAGCGTGTCTGGCAAACGCTGGGCGCCACGGGTGTCGAGCGGCTTCATTCGCATCTGGGCGACGGGGTGTTCGAGAATTCTCACGCTGGTAGAACCGATCTGTTGGCAAGCACCGATTATCAGCTTCTCGTACGGTTTCGCGACGATGCCGGCTCGGTTAGTACCTTTGGTTCCCGTAGCTTCACTACGGGGGCGGCTTCGACCATCTTTCCGTTGGAAGCCCAAGATATTCTTGCCGCACCGAGTCCAACCTGGATCAATGCCGGGGGCGACGACGTGATTTTCGCACCGGCTGCCCCGAACCAATCTCAATTGCGATTGGAGTCTGCCACTGGGGACTTGTTGCTGTCGATAACTGGAGTGGATGGCGTGGTGAACGCTACCACTAATCCCCCGGCACTATCCGAACATGCCGATCTGCGCGTAGTGGTGGAGGCGGGGTCCAGCGGATTAAGCCTTGGCGAAACCGACCTTACTTTTGTGGACGATCATGGGCAGCAGCGCACGGTTTTTTTGCCGACGATCAATCTAGTAGCCAGCGCAAGGCTTGATCTTTGGGTTGCAGCCGATGGGGCAACTTACTTTGGCACTTCAGCACAGACGGCGCCCGATTTTTCCAACGTAGCCCGGCAGGTGGCTCTGCCGATCCCCTTTATTGCGTTGGAGCCCGGTTTTGAAATTGATGTGGTAGCTGGCGGTTTGCAATTGCCGGTGAATATCGCTTTCGTGCCCAACCCAGGAAGTAATCCAAGCGACCCCTTGTTTTATATCAACGAGTTGTATGGCACGATCAAAGTTGTTGCGAACAATTTTGTGATCAGCGACTACGCAACCAATTTACTGAACTTCAATCCAACGGGCAATTTTCCTGGTTCGGGCGAACAGGGCTTGGCGGGGCTGGTGGTCGAGCCGCTTACGGGCGATATCATCGTGACACGTGTTACCGATACTGATGGCATACCGGGGGGCGAACATCATCCACAGGTTGTTCGCTTTACGAGCAGCGACGGCGGACTCACCGCGGCTACGGAAACCGTGATCCTCGACATGATTGGCGAAAGCCAGGGGCAATCGCATCAGATTTCGAATGCGTCGATCGGGCCTGACGGCAAACTTTATATCCACAACGGCGACGGTTTTGACTTCACTACTGCGCAGAACCTTGATTCGTTTCGTGGGAAAGCTTTGCGAATGAATCTGGATGGGTCGGCTCCGACCGACAATCCGTTTTACAACGTTGGCGACGGCATCAATGCGCGCGACTATGTGTTCGCCTATGGATTACGAAACCCCTTTGGCGGTGCATGGCGGGCGTCCGACGGGAAACATTACGAAGTAGAAAACGGGCCCAGTATCGATCGGCTTGCTCAGATCAACCAAGGCGTCAACTATGGTTGGGATGGGACGAATGCGTCGATGACGATCAACGCGATTTACAACTGGAATCCAGCACATGCACCTGTGAATATTGCTTTTGTCGAACAGGCAACTTTCGCGGGCAGTGGTTTCCCCACTTCGGTGCAAGACCTGGCGTTTGTCAGCGAGTCGGGACCAACCTATGCCCTGGGACCTCAAGCTCGTGGCAAACGTATTGTGACCTTCGACATAGATTCAAGCGGCAACCTACAAAGCGGCCCCGAGACCTTTGTCGAATATGTCGGCTCGGGAAGAGCCACGGTAGTTGCTCTCGCGGTGGGGCCCGATGGCGTTTATTTTTCTGAACTTTACAAAGATCTTGACGCGGCAACTCCCATCGACGCGGGCGCACGTGTTTTTCGCGTGAGGTTTACTGCCGGAGGCGATGCCGATTTCGACTTGGACGGCGATGTCGATGGTGTCGACTTTCTCGCTTGGCAGCGGGGAATCGGGATTACCGCCAACGCAGTCAAGGCAGACGGCGATGCCACGAGTTCCAAAAGATCGAGACTGCAATCATCAACACTTTGGCAGAGGATCAAATTGCCGTGGCCCCGCACGCTGACGAAATCAGCACGCGCGAGCGCGTGCGTGAATTTCGTAAGCCGGCCAAGGCCGACGACGCTTTGGTAGACTTATACTTCAACCATTTTGGAAGTTAGAAGTGAGATGTTAGAAAGAAGAAGTAGGGAAGAAAGAGGGGAACACTAATCGTCGCTTATCAGCACTAATCTGATTATTAGCGAAGGTTAGCGCAGATAAGTGTTCCAAAAAAATGAACAGGAGATAACAGAGGAAACAGAGAGAGATGAATTCTCTTCTCCGTTTTCTCTGTTATCTCCTGTTCAGAATTTTCTCTGCGAGCTGTAAGAGTCGCAGTGTTTTGCTTAGGCGTTCGCTTCGGCCAGTTGTGCGCTTTCGATCATTACTTCGCTGATTGCGGTATAAGCTACGGTCCAAGCTTCTTCCAGCTCGCTGCCCCAGACGTCGCCGGCGTATTCTGCCAAGGTCTTTAGCAGTGTGCTGCCGACGGCTTGATATTGTTCCGGCTTGGTCCCGTAATCGTTGTGACGAATCCCCAGTTGCTGTAACGCGGGCTGCAACTTTTCGGGCTTCCGCAAGTTTTCCACTACGAGTACAAGCGAACCCAACAGCTTCTTCTGCTGAACATGTGGGTCCGATGTGAACATTGGCTTTACTTCCGGGTAGTCCTGGAACAGCCGTTGATAGAATCGGGCAACCAGTGCTGCTCCGCGTGGTGCGACTGCCGCAAAACTTTCTTCGATCAGTTGGATTTGGTTTTCGGTTAGGCCAGTCTGGCTCATCGGAGCTCTCCCCAAAGCAAATAATTTGGTTTGTCAAAGTGGATCAAATGATCCACTTCATAAACGTAGGTTCTGCTCGGGGCTATCGAAGAGAGACGCGTGAAAGTTTTCGCGCAGCGATAAAATTATCCGGAACAACCGTTACAGACGGTGCTAGGAGCCGTTTTGCATTGATAGGTGCGCCAAGTTGGCCAGTTGCCGTCCCGTGGAATTGAGGGGAAACGCCCCAAGCTCGGCGGGGCGCACCCAGCGAAGAGCGGTACCGTGGCGGCGGGAAATTCTGCCTGAAATGTAACGGGCTGTGTAGCAGTCGAGCGTGATCCGATGGCGTGTGACGCCGTGTTTGATCGTCTTCACCAATTCCTTGGGATCGACAACCAAGCCGATTTGCTCTTTTACTTTTTTGGTAAGTTCATCGTGGACAAACTGAGGGGCTTCGCCCACGATTTCAAAGCGTGGAAAATCCCACAGCCCTGCCCAGCGTTGGCCCTCGGGGCATTGGCGGAGTAGAAGTTTTCCCTGTTTGTTGATCAAGACGGCAGCCTCGGCCACGCTGATGAAGTTTACTTTACGACCCGTGCGCGGGATGGCGCTTTGCGAACCGTCGGCGTATGCCGTGCAAAGTTTGGCCACTGGGCACTGTTCGCATTGCGGGCTACCTGGTGTGCAGACTAGCGAGCCAAGTTCCATCAGTGCTTGGTTAAACAGAGCAATGTTTTTGCGCGGCAAGACATCTTCAGCCGTTTGCCAGAGCAGGCGTTGGCCTGCCGATTTGGTGGGATCGTCGGGATAGCCGATCAAGCGCGAAAGCAGGCGAATAGTATTCGTCTCCAAAATCGGCACACGCTCGTCGAAAGCGATCGAAGCGATCGCGCCGGCCGTATACCGCCCGATGCCAGGCAAGGTTTGCAGAGTGTTCACATCGCGCGGGAAGTGGCCGCCGTGCTCGGCGACGATTATTTTTGCGGCTGCGTGCAATTGCCGCGCGCGTCGGTAATAGCCAAGGCCTTCCCACAGCCGGAGTACGTCTTGTTCGCTGGCCGCTGCAAGCCGTTTGACCGAGGGAAACGCCTTTATGAACTTGCGGAAGTACGGTTTGACGGTCTCGACCTGAGTTTGCTGCAGCATGACCTCGCTGACCCACACCCGGTAGGGATTCTGCGAACGTCGCCAAGGCAAGTCGCGCTGATGCCGGTCGTACCATGTTAACAGTCGCCGTCGAAACGATTGTTTCCAGCGAGCGTCGAGAGCCGGTTCAGATGAGCAGTCCGTTGCCATGATTCAAAAAATTAAGAAAGATGTTTCTCGCAGAGACGCGGAGTCGCAGAGAAGATTGATGAAGAGTAATAATTTGTTATTACTCTGCGTCTTTGCGACTCTGCGAGAGTCTTATCAATTCTCCTTCAAAGCGGCCACCAATTCCATCAGCACTTTTTTGCCATCGCCGAAGAGCATGAGGCAATTGTCCGCGGCAAACAGCGGGTTGGGAATTCCCGCAAAACCGGGGCTCAAGCTCCGTTTGATCATCACTACCGTACGGGCCTCGTGGACGTTGAGAATCGGCATCCCGGCAATCGGGCTGGTGGGGTCGGTGTTGGCCACCGGGTTTACAACATCGTTGGCACCGATGACAATCGCCACATCGCATTGAGAAAACGTCGGATTGATTTCGTCCATTTCCTTGAGTTGGTCGTAGGGGACGTCGGCCTCGGCCAGCAACACGTTCATGTGACCTGGCATGCGCCCTGCAACCGGGTGGATGGCGTACTCGACCGTCACCCCTTCGGCTTCCAGCAGATTGGCCATCTCGCGGACCACGTGTTGTGCCTGTGCCACTGCCAAACCGTAGCCGGGGACAACCACCACGCGCTGCACACCGTCGAGCAGCATGGCGACTTCGTCGGCGGAGGTACTTTTGATTTTTCCGGCGTAGACTTCGTCCGCATCGGCGGCGGAGGTTGTTACTTCAAATTTGCCGAACAGCACATTGGTCAGCGAACGGTTCATTGCCTTGCACATGATATTGGTAAGAATCAATCCTGAAGCGCCCACCAATGCGCCGGCAACGATCAGCACGTTGTTGCTAATCACGAATCCTGCAGCCGCGGCAGCCAAGCCTGAATAGCTGTTCAACAAGGCGATCACCACCGGCATGTCGGCTCCGCCAATGGGCGTGACCAAAAACACGCCCAACACCAACGCGAGCAGCACCAGCGGGAAATACTCCCAGGCCGTGCCGTCGCACAATTCCAAAGCCAACAGCAGCCCAATCGCCAACAACAGTGCGTTAATGATTTTCTGACCGCCGATGCTAAACGGTTTTTTGAACTGAGGAAGTTCCTGAAGTTTAGCCGCGGCGACAAGCGATCCGGTGAAAGTGACCGAGCCGATCAACCCGGTCAGTCCGGCGGCGAATCCCGCCACGGCAATATTTGTCGATTCACCTGTGCCGCGGAGCACTTCGGCCCCAGCGACCAATACTGAAGCGATGCCGCCAAAGCCATTGAACAGCGCAACCAACTGCGGCATCTGCGTCATTTGCACGGTGCGTGCAAGCCATACGCCGCCCGCAGTACCGACGATCATTCCGGCAAGCCAGACGATCGGCGAGACTTCGGTAGCATACAAAGTGACCAATACGGCAACCAACATGCCGAGCGCGCCGAGCTGGTTGCCTCGCACGGCAGTGCGTGGGTGGGTGAGCCCCTTGATTCCCGAGATGAACAGTACGATCGCAACCAGATAGCCAACCTGCACAAACTGGTTCGCGTTTTTAGGGGCGACAAGCTCTATGCTCTCTTGGGCGAGCAGTAAATTATTTATCAAGATGTCAATCACGAGGCGTTAAACCTTTTTCTTAAACATGCCCAGCATGCGATGCGTTACGAGAAATCCGCCGACAACATTCAGAGTGGCAAACACGATCGCTAAAAAACCAAACAGCCCGCCCCAGAATCCACCGCCGGCCAACAGCGCGCCGACCAGTGTGATGCCGCTGATGGCGTTCGAGCCACTCATCAACGGGGTGTGTAGCGTGGGTGGGACTTTGGTGATGATTTCAAAACCAACAAACACGGCTAGAACAAAAATTGTCAGTGCGGTGAGTATGTCCATGTGATTGTAGAGGTCGGGGGCCAGAGGTCGGAGGTCAGGGCGTGGAAGCTTTGAGGTGTTAGGTTTCGGTGGGCGCTTCGGCTAGGTGGTTGGTCGGGGGTGTGGTTTCTGGCAATACTAACGGGCCTAAGTCGAGCATGTCACGGAGTCTTTGGTTTTGTACTTGCCCATCTTTGGCGGTGAGCGTGTCGCGTATTACTTCGTCTTGCAGATTGATGTCGAGTTGGCCTTCGTTCGTTAGTAGCAACAGAAACGTGCTCAGGTTCTTGGCAAACATTTGGCTTGCGTGCTGGGGAACTTCGCTAGGTAGATTTGTGGGACCAAGGATTGTGACCCCCTGCTCCGTCACGATTTCGTCGGGCTTCGTGAGTTCGCAATTGCCGCCTCGTTCCGCGGCCAGATCTACGACTACCGAACCGGGCCGCATCCGCCGCACGCCATCTGCGGTGACCAGCAGCGGGGAGGGCCTGCCGGGAATGGCAGCGGTGGTGATGCAAACGTCGCACTCGGCCACGATGTCGGCAAGCTGCTGCTGTTGCTTTTGAACTTGTTCGTCGGAAAGTTGTTTTGCATAGCCGCCCTTATCTTCCGCGTCGCCCGTGTTGAGGTTGAGCTCGATGAACTTGGCCCCCAAACTTTCGATTTGTTCTTTCACAACGGGCCGAACATCATAAGCCTGCACGACAGCACCTAATCGGCGTGCCGATGCAATCGCCTGTAATCCGGCAACCCCGGCGCCGATCACCAACACCTTAGCGGGGACTAACGTGCCGGCCGCAGTCATCATCATGGGAAACAATTTGGGCAAATGATCGGCTGCTTGGATCACGGCTTTGTATCCGGCAATCGTTGCCATCGAAGAAAGCACATCCATGCTTTGCGCGCGAGTAATGCGGGGAATCAGTTCCAGCGCGAACAGGGTTGCCTTGCGGTCGGCAAGTTCGCGCACCGCTTCGGGATTTCCCAAGGGGTCGCACATGCCGATTACAATTTGCCCGGGGCGGAGCAAATCCAAATCGCCGCGGCCCGATTCAGGATTGGTTCCCAAAGTGCGTACTTGCAGGACGACTTCCGCACGTTGGAAAGCCTCGTGGCGTTCGCCGACAATTTCTGCGCCTGCCGCTTGGTAGTCGTCATCAGAAAAACCGGCGGAGGTTCCCGCGCCCGATTCGACGAGTATGTTCCAACCAGCTTTTGTCAGCGGGGCTAGTGCCCCTGGCGTCAGGGCAACGCGGCGCTCGCCAGGATACGTTTCACGAACAACTGCGACGTTCATATCGATCCAAGATGAATGTTCAAGGGAGTGAGTGGAGCGTTAGCAGCTACGTCTCTGCCTAGTCTGCGAGGCAAAGTAGAGCACAAATTTTACGGTGACATGAAGCACTAGTTTACCACAACAAATCCTTCAAGCTACCGGCCTACCAAGATACTGTAGGAGACGTCCCCTGCAAAAATAGCTACTCCGCCAGGTAGGGCAGGAACACCTTTTTGAGCGGATTTTCTTGGGGTACTAGAAGGTCGAAGCTGTAATGGGCCACGACCACCTGCCCGACGGCGGAATCGAAAGCAGGGATTTTCTTGCCGGGTTGAGCAACAATGGAGCCGACCACACCGACCTGGTCGCCGAGACTGTAGGGAAATCTGTCGAGCAACACGGGGATCACATACGCATCGCCTTCTTGACCGAGGGCCACGGTGCAAAGCGTTTGTGTTCCCACGGCTTGGGCATCCTGGATGCGACCGATCAAGAAGATCCCTTGATTCGATCGACCACCGTGTTCCCACCAGCGAGCAGCGATCTGAGCCAAATCGCGTTGTGCGGCAGGTTCTGTTGCTGCTGTGCGGAAAAACGACTTGGCCAACAGGGCTTCGGTTTCTCCGCCATTGGAAAGTTGTGATTGATTGACGTAGTGGAATTGCTCAGCCAATTGGCACAGTGCCATGTAGGCCTTTCCCTTGCGAGCGATCGATTCGCGGGTCGTCAAATCACCCTCGATCATTTCTGGTGCTGCGTTGCGTGCGGCTTCGAGTAGCTTGTGGAACTGCTCTGTCGCGGCGCTAACCTCAGGAATTTTTCTTTGCGGGGTCAGTTCTGCTGTGGCGGGTTGGACCGATTCGTCGCGTGATAGCAGTGGGCGGCCTGCCGGTTCGCTGATTTCCGAGATTGGCTCCTGTTTGGCAATCAAAGGTTCTTGCGCAGGACGGGGTTCCGAAATCGTTTTCGTTTGTGAACCTTCGTCGGCCAAAAGTTCGGTACCAGGTTCGTGCATTTCGGACGTCGATGTCGTTGGCAACATCGCTGCGGGAAGGTACGAAGCGAAGTTGAGATAGTCGGCTTCAGGGCCCTTCAGCCACACCAGCGCTATAAGCCCTAAAAAGATTCCGACGACCCCAGGTACGACTACCGCGGTGGCAATTCCTACCAGCGATTTTTTTCTGCGTGGCGGCTCAGGGGATAATTTCAATTGAACCGCTGCCGTAACTTCGGGTTCGACTGGGTATGGTTCGTCCGAAATGTTACTCGACTGTGGTTGCAAAGGTTCGGTGGGCGGATCCAAATTGAATTCAAATTTAGGTGCAGATTCTGGCGTAACCATTTCGGGAACTTGAGGGGTTTCTTCCTCAGCTTTGTGGATTGTGGTTTCACTAGGATCGGCAATTTCGCTGGCGGTAGTTTCAATCGCGGTTTTCAGACGCTCTTCCCAACCTGACAACAGTGCGCTGCCGGCACCCAGTTCAGGGACCGCCGGTCGCGGCGCTTCGAGGTGCTGCGATTCGAACTCGGGTGGAATCGGCTCGAAAGCTTCCGCGGGAGATGTTTCTACCGATGGTTCGACCGGGTCCAATATCGTTGCTGCGGAAAGCCAGCGTTGATCGGCATCGGCAAGCGAAAATTCGGCCCGGCATTCGGGGCACTGGGCATGATCGGCAGCAGTGGCCGTCTCCGGCAAGGCAAGATGCGCTGCGCACTGGGGGCAAGTACCGATCGACACCATGACTCTTTCTCCTTCTCACGTCCTGAAACCAACATTATCGGGCTTGGCTTCGACAGGCTCAATAGCGCCAGTCTAGCAAGATTCGATTTGTCTGTCGGGAGAGATTCTCCCGGAGACGAGGCAGATCAGTTACAATGTTACCTTTCAGGCTGTGCAGACCGGGTTCCCGATATAGATCTCACTTAATTCTCTGATTTCGTACGCTTATGTCGTGGTTCCCCAAATCGAGTCGCTCCCTTTGGATAGTTTTCGGGGCCTTGCTAGCGACGCTGGTGGCCTGGTGTGCGGCCGATTGGTTCATGGCATACCCTGAGGACGCGCAAGCCGAGTACGTGGGCCGCGACAGGTGCGCAAGTTGCCATGAAGTTCAGCTCCGCAGTTGGACCGGCTCGCATCACGATCGCGCTATGGAACTAGCGACCGAGGAAGCGGTGTTAGGCGACTTCAACAATGCCGCCTTTACGCGCTTTGGAATAACCAGTCGATTCTTCCGCCGCGATGGAAAGTTCTTCGTCAACACAGAAGGCCCTGACGGCGAATTTCACGACTACCATGTCAAATACACTTTTGGCATCGAACCCCTGCAGCAATACATGGTGGAGTTTCCCGACGGTCGCGTGCAGGTGCTGCGGATTTCTTGGGATACCCAAAAGAAAAAGTGGTTTTATGTCAGGCCGCCCGACGTTCTCAACGAACGCCTTTTGCCGGGAGACCCGCTCCATTGGACCGGTGTGGGTCAAAATTGGAATACCATGTGTGCCGAATGCCATTCGACCAATTTGCAGAAAAGCTTCGATCTGGCGACGAACACTTATCACACCACCTTTTCAGAAATTGACGTGAGCTGCGAAACTTGCCATGGCCCGGGAAGTTTGCATGTCGCACTTGCCGAGAGCCGGTCCCTGTTTTGGGATCGTCGACATGGCTACGGTTTAGCGAAACTCAAAAGCGAGTTGGCGACAAGGCAGTCGGCAACAAAGCAGATCGAGGCTTGCGCGCAGTGCCACTCTCGCCGGTCGCCTTTGGCTCCGGATTATCATGCGGGCGAACCCTTTCTTGACTATTACGATCCGTCACTTGTTCAACCCGGTTTGTACCATGCTGACGGTCAGATTCTGGACGAGGTGTATGTTTACGGTTCTTTTCTGCAGAGCAAAATGTACTCTAAAGGAATTCGCTGTTCGGACTGCCATAACCCGCACTCGCTGAAGCTGAAGTACGAGGGGAATCGACTTTGCGCCCAGTGCCACCAGCCGGGGAAGTACGACTCGCCCACACACCATCATCACACCGATCCCGAAGCTAGCTTGTGCGTAAGTTGTCACATGCCTGTTAGGACTTACATGGAGATCGACGATCGTCACGACCATAGCTTGCGCATTCCTCGGCCCGATTTGAGCGAGCAGCTGGGAACCCCAAACGCCTGCAACGACTGCCATACCAAACCGGAGGAAACGCCCACTTGGGCAGCGGGAGCCGTGCGAAAATGGTACGGCGACAAACGGCCCGACGATCCGCATTATGCGAATGCACTCTCCGCAGCCCGGCAAGGCAAGCCCGAAGGGTTCGACTTGCTACGAGACTTGTTGCGCCGAAAGGAAACGCCGGATATTATTCAAGCAACCGCGATCGAATTTCTATCCGGCTATCCTGGGCATGACGCGGACACACTTTGCCGGCAGTTCATGGACGCATCGAGCCCGATGGTGCGTGCTGCGGCTGTGCGTACCATTTCGAATCGATCCTTGGAAAGGTTTGTGGTTGAAGTGGCATCTCGCTTGCACGATCCAGTGCGCATGGTTCGTTTTGCCGCAGCCCGAAGATTGGTGAGCGATGCGGCGAAGTTGGTTGACTCTGAATTTCGGGATGCACTCGACGATGCAATTGTTGAGTATCGGCAAGCGCAGGAATTGGTGTTCGATCGGGCCGGAGCACACATGAATTTGGCCGTTTTGAGCCAGGCCTTGGGCGACATGCCAGCGGCGATCGAGTCGTTGGAAACTGCAATCCGACTGGAGCCCTATCTCTCTGGCGTGCGGGACGGACTGTCAAAAATGCTTGAGAGTACTGGCGGAAGCGCCGAAAGGATTCGGGAATTGCGCGAGCAGGAAATCGAACTGATGATCCGCGACAGCAAATTGCTACCCGGCAATCCGCAGCCGTTCTACAAGCAAGGCATGTTGTACTATTTGTTGGGGCGCCACGATGAGGCTCGCGGCGCGCTCGAAGAAGCCTGCAGGCTTGCCCCCAATGCTTTCGACTACTGGCTCGCGCTGGCTCTGATTTGCGAACATCAACAGCTTTGGGACGATGCCCTCGAAGCGCTTAAACAAATGCAACGGCTGCGACCCAATGATCCGGCAATAGTGGGCATCTATCAGCGAATCCAACAAACCCGTGCTGCAACGGGCGAACAGAAGCCGAGCAACGCACCGGTGCCGGGCAAGTAGTCGACGCATCACTCAATCGAACCTTCGAGCGCCGCGAATCTTTTGAAAGCGGGTGAAGGGAATCGAACCCTCGCCTAAAGCTTGGGAAGCTTTCGTTCTACCATTGAACTACACCCGCGCGCGATGAGCTTTTATTCTATCGGTCGAGGTGTTGCTAGCAATAGACGCGCGGGTTTGTTTGGGGCTTTTGACTTTTTGAAGCGGCACAGATCGGGTGACATGCCCTCGTCTGGTCAAGCAGGAATGTTGCAATCATGGCCACGTCGGCGGACCTCCGAGGCCATGCCACCCGTCTTGAAGGTTGACCAGGATGGCGTGTTCCATAAAGAGAATTTGGAATCGCCGTGTTGCCAGATTCCCCTTGGGCGAAGGCGTCGGAGGCACGCGACGCTCTCGCGTTACGTACCTCAGACGCCTGCCACAAAGGGTGCCGTCCCCCCTCGTCTCGTCGAGGATCCCCGTAGGGCACTCAACGACGAGCGGCATATCTCGAACTGATTTGTTTCTGTCTGGCAGTGCGCACTTGTCGCACAAAGAAAAGAATGGTGTGCTCCGAAAAGCAAATGCTAACGTTGCGGCTCGCTAATTTGGTTTGCCGATTGTTCCTTGAGCGCCGCAGCTTCACGCGCAAGTTTGAATTCTGGCCCGGGGGCGTAGTATTGAACGTCGTCCTGCAAGTAATAACCGCTGGGCAAAGTTTGGCCGGCGATGTCCATTTGGCATCCAGTGGTGGTCAGCGCTGCAAGCATCAGCAGACCACAAGCCGCGTTTGAAGTTCGTCGGCCCACAGCCGAAAGAGGTTTCGCAGACAAGATTTTCACAATCAATGCTCCAGACGGAGGTCTCAATTCCACTCCGGTTCCAAATACCGGCTAGCAGAATCGTTATCGTCCACCCAACCGGCAAACTTTCACATCTCTCTAAGAAAAGTTGGCAATGGCACAGCTAGCATTGGAGCGGGGAACTTAGATTTCCTGAGCCTGGGTCGCCGGACAAGCCAATTCTCGCGGTATTTTGAAGGGAAATCGTATTTTCAGCCGCGATTGCTAGAATGGGCTGGGGCAGAAGAATCATAGTGGGTGAGTAGGTGAATAAGTGAGTCGGTTTTGATAATGCCGCACATTTCTGACTCACCCACTCACCTACTCACTACTCAACACCTGCAGAGAGAGGCCAAATCTGTGCCAGCACTCGTAATCCAATTGCGGAGGTTTCGCGATCTTGTGCTTTGTGCCGGAAGTTTTCTCTTCGCGACTGGCACCGCCTGGGGGCAAGTTCCCGATCAGTTCGGCAATCAATTTTCTAGCTCAATTCCCTCGCGTAGTTATTTTGTAGGCATCGAGCAGCTTTACCAAGGCGAGTATCGGGATGCCGAACAAATCTTTCGCGGCGAACTCCGTAGTGCAATCAAGATTGGCGTGACTACGCGCTGGATCGACACGATTTGCTATCACACAATGTTGGGCGAAACTTATTATCACCAAGGTCGCCCTGCATTGGCACTCGAACAGTTCGACCACGCCTGTGCGATGTTTCTGCAATATCCCAATTGGATGTTGCGCGTGAAATTCAAGGATCCTCGAAAAGACACGAATCGTTTGCGGCTAGGAATTCCCTGGGGAGCTAGTGGTCGGCAATTCACGCTTGGCAACTTCGCTACGCAAATGTTGATTAGCCAAGGCGACTTGCTCAGCGGCAACCGAGCTGCTCAACGCGGCGGAGTGGTCACGCCAGCACAATTTTGGCAAGTGAATGTGGTCGAAATAGTGCGCACCACGGCCCTGGCCATTCGCCGACGGAACGAGTTACTGGGACCGTTAGCCGCACATGACGTTATCTCTAGCAATCTGGTCACGGCCTTGTCGCGAGGCGCTGCGCCGCCCAACCATTGGTCCAATGCCTGGGTCGATTTGCAACTTGGGTTGGCCTATGTCGGCCAAGGAAAAGCGGAGTTAGCTGCGAAACGACTCCAGCGGGCTGAGCGTGTTGCCGGCCGGTACGATCATCCCCTCACTTGCATCGCACTGCTGGAGCAAGGCCGCCTGGCGATGGAACTGGGCAACACCGCCAAGGCTGCCAATCTGCTGGCCGAGGCGGGCTACTCGGCATATTACTACGAAGATCTCGGCGCGGTCGACGAATCGTTTCGTTTGGCAAGTTTGAATCGACTGGCGGGCGCTACGCAAGAGATCAACCCGGCCCTCGATCCTGCGGCGGCTTGGGCGCGCCGAAAAGGGTACGACCATATTTTCTCGCGGTTGAATCTCGCGTGGGCAGAAGAACTGATGCGTGCCGGAAATTGGGAAGCGGCCGCCACTGCGCTCAAGACAGGCCAATCCCGATTGCAGGACGCCCGCGCAGGCTTGCTGGGAAGCTGGGCGCAGTATCTGGCTGCACGCGTTCTTATCCAACAAGGCAAAGAGAACGCTTACTCGGTACTGATGCAGGCGGTCGAGCAGCACAGGAATATGTCGACGCGCAATTTCCAAATCGACCTGACCAACCGTCGCTTTGATTCCCAGCAGCTGAAAGCTCGCTCGGCCGTGGATGTTTACCACGCCTTGCTCGACGATCCGGGAATTGCCGATTGGGTGTATCGTCCGTTGGATTCGTTGACCGTTTTGAAAACTCCGCACGGCAATGCCTTCGAGCGCTGGATTGCTGCGCTGCGTTCTCGCAAAGATACCTTAACAGCGTTGGAAGTAACCGATCGCGCCAAACGCCGTCGATTCCATGCAGTGCTTGCCTGGGGAGGACGACTCGCGTCGCTGCGCGCATTGCTCGAAGCAGATGAGATTTCGTTGAGTCCTGCCGCCAGAAACGTGCGCAACGATCTTTTGTTACGTTTTCCTGAATACGATCGTGCCAAAAAAGAGGGCAGAAAAATCGTTGCCGACCTGCGAGCACAATGGGTGGAGGGCCTCGATGCCAAAGCACAGCGCAATTTGGTGAAAGTGTGGCGAAATTGGGCCGACTCGCTGGAAACGCGCGAGGCGATGCTCGCCCATTTGGCCATGGAACGCGTGCCGGTCGACATGCAGTTTCCTCCGCTGAAAAAGGTGTCCGACGTACAAGCCAAACTGCAGCCCGGGCAGGCGGTGTTGGTTTTTCATGACACGCCAGAAGGAGTCCTCGGTTTTTTGGTCACTTTCAAGGCGACAAAACATTGGAACTGTGGTCCCGCGGGGAAGATCAACAGCTTGGTTACAAAGTTTTTACAGGACATTGGCAACTACGGCGCCAACCACGATCTGACCGCCGAACAATTGCAGGCGGACGATTGGATTCCCTCGGGGCAGAAGTTGTATCAGGCATTGTTTCGCGGTTCGTCGATCGATCCACAATCGCTGGACGAATTGATAGTCGTCCCCGACGGTGTGATTTGGTACGTGCCGTTCGGGGCCTTGCCGGTGAAAACCGAAGATCAGATTTTGCCAATGATATCCACCGCACGTGTGCGCATTGTTCCCACGCTGGGTCTTGCAGTTGGCAATCTCGGACAAGGGCGTCGTGTGCAACACTCGGCACTGGTCGGGTCCGAAATCTTGCCGGGAGAATCCGACGAAGCGAAGCAGCCGTCGTTGGACTTGCTCAAAGCCGCATTAATCCGGCCGATGGAACTTCCCTCGCCGCCGCCCGTGGCCATACCTACTGTGGGATCTTTGCTGGAAACGCTTGTTGTATTGGACGAACAGGAAATTGATCCGGCGCAGCCGTTGGCTTGGTCGCCCCTGCCGGCGGGAAAATCTGCCCGGCACGGTTCGCTTAGCGATTGGCTGAGGCTGCCCCAGTTTGGCCCGCAGTGGATGATTCTCCCCGCTGTGCGAACGATTGCCGAACAGGGCGGCCGCGCTTCGAAACGGCGCTCAGCGACGGCGCCACCGGGCTCGGAGCTCTTTCTGGCAAGTTGCGGACTGATGTCGACCGGTGCGCAAACAATCCTGTTAAGCCGCTGGCGAGTGGGGGGCGACACGACGGTGGAACTCGTTCGCGAATTTGTTCAGGAATTGCCCCACACCTCCCCCACCGACGCCTGGCAGCGCAGCGTGCAGCTAGCGATGGAACTGCCCATCGATTCGGTAATCGAACCCCGGGTGAAAAAAGGTAATAACGATCCACCCTTGACGGCGTCGCATCCGATCTTCTGGAGTGGTTACCTGCTGATCGATTCCGGTTTCCCCGGCCCCGAATCGACAGAGAAACAATCGGCGGCGGCTGCGAACCCTTGAGTAGTCGTAGCCACCGGCGAAAGCCGGTGGGACCACTGGCTTCCGCCAGCGGCTCACAGCAGTCTCTTTTCTGTGAGCCGTGGCCCCTGGAAAACCTCAGATTATGCGGTTACATTGGTGGGTTCTCGCACGGTAGTCCTTCCACCTTTACCCCCCTTGCAAAGACCATGAGCCAATCGATCAGCCTCGCAAATTACGGAATCACTGTTAAGAACATCTCGCGGAATGCCTCGCCCGCACAACTTTATGAAGACGGCGTCTTGTTCGACGGCAGTAAAATCGTCGCCAGCGGGGCGATTGCTACCGACTCCGCTGTCAAGAAGGGCCGCAGCCCCAACGACAAGCGGGTGGTCGAGGAGCCTTCCAGCAAAGACGACGTTTGGTGGGGCAAGGTGAATGTCCCGCTGTCGGAAGATTCGTTTGCAAAAAACAAAAAGATTGCGCTCGATTATCTCAACTCCGCCGAGCGTTTGTATGTGGTGGACGGCTTTGCCGGTTGGGATTCCGAATCGCGAGTCAACGTGCGGATCATCTGTTCGCGTCCTTACCACGCGCTGTTTATGCACAACATGCTGATTCGTCCCACGGCCGAGGAATTGGCAAACTTTGGCGAGCCGGACTACGTCGTCTTCAACGGCGGCATGCAGAAAGCAGACACTAGTGTTGAAGGTGTGGAAACGGAAACGAGCGTTGCATTGAATTTCGCCAACGGCGAATTCGTAATCCTTGGCACGCAATACGCCGGCGAGATGAAGAAGGGTATCTTCACGGTGATGAACTACCTGATGCCGAAGGCGGGAATCGTTTCGATGCACTGCTCGGCCAACGAAGGCGCGGACGGCGACGTTTCGCTGTTCTTCGGTCTTTCGGGCACAGGAAAAACCACGCTTTCTGCCGACCCACGTCGCCAACTCATCGGCGACGACGAGCATTGCTGGAACGACACAGGTGTGTTCAATATCGAGGGTGGCTGTTACGCCAAGTGCATAGATTTATCGGAAGAGAAGGAACCAGAAATTTTCCGGGCGATTCGCTTCGGCACCGTTTTGGAAAACACGGTTCAAGATCCCGACACACGCAAAGTCGATTACACCGATAGTTCGCTCACCGAAAACACGCGGGCCAGCTACCCCATCGAGTTCATCGACAACGCAAAAATCCCCTGCCTCGGCGGGCATCCGAAAAACATTGTTTTCCTCACCTGCGACGCCTTTGGAGTATTACCGCCGGTTAGCAAACTCTCGCCCGAGCAGGCAATGTACCACTTCATCAGCGGCTACACCGCTAAGGTTGCCGGTACCGAAGTCGGCGTGACCGAGCCCGAAGCAACCTTCAGCGCGTGTTTCGGCAGCCCGTTTTTGGTTTGGCATCCGGCAAAGTATGCCGAGCTGCTGGCCGAAAAAATGCGTGAGCACAAAGCCCATGCCTGGCTGGTGAATACCGGCTGGAGCGGCGGTGCCTACGGTACGGGTTCGCGAATGAGCCTGAAGTACACCCGGGCGATTATCGACGCGATTCACGACGGTTCGCTTGCCGGCGCAGCCACGGAAGCCGACCCGGTGTTCGGCCTGGAAGTGCCAACCACTTGCGCTAGCGTTCCCGCAGAAATTCTCGTCCCCAAGAACACTTGGTCGGACAAGAACGCGTTCGACACGACCGCCAACAAATTGGCCCAGTTGTTTGTGGACAACTTCAAAAAGTTCGAAAGCGACGCGTCAGATGCCATCAAGTCGGCAGGGCCGAAGGTGACGGCGGATACCGGTGCGTAGGGCGTGCGTCGAGAGCGCCAACGCTAGGAACCGGACAATCCGAGCCAAGCTTCCATTGCTTTCAGGACTTCTGTCACTGTTTTGTCGGACAGGTTCCCTAGTCGACGAATCAATTTGGCTTGGGGAATTGTGACAAGATTTTGAGCGTCAAATACACCGGCCTTCAGATAGCGCTCCTTGGAAGCGACTTCGAACCTGGTGCCTCGACTGCTAGTCGTGTGAGGAACGATCGTGACCAAGGCACGCTCGTCATCAAGCGGGGGAACGCTGACAACTAGGGCCGGACGCGTTTTGGCAACGTATCCCAGATCAACCAACCATACTTGCCCTCGCCGGTCAGTTGCCATGCGCTTCCTCGCGGCGATCCAGTTCCTCGAACAGGTCGTCCGCCGCTTTGACTAGTTCCTCGTCGCTCAAGGGTTGCGTTTCCCACTGGCCAGCACGTCGCAGTATCTCGGCTGCGACTATTTGCTGCTCATTTTTGGGCAAAGCATTGAAGCTCGACAACAGTTCTTGCGAATCAGTGGACATCTAGAAAACCTCGTAGTGTGACCTCACCATTATATGCAGCTTTGGGTGGCGCGAAGAGGGTAAAAAGCCTGCAACACGCAGGTCATAACCAACACGACCGCTACCAGCAGCAACGGCTTAGGCAGTGGGGTTCATCGTGGGCGACCTTTGCTGCCAAGGTTTTTGACTTGCCTCTGGGCCATTCTAGGCTTGTGTTGTGCAGTGTTTGAGCGCGGATCCTTTTGCGCTCCTCAAGTCGGGCCTCACCCAAGGAGATCAGCCAGATGGATCAGACCACGCAAAGGAGCGAACGAATTACCATGATAGCTAGTACGTTGGTGGCCATTGCCTTATTGGCAGCCGGCGTAACAGCCCATCAGTCGCGTTCCGGACCGGTCAACGAGATTGTGATTCTGGAATCGGATTTGCGATTCCAACTTCAGGCAGGTTTCCGGCACGATCCCCAAGCGGGCAACGAGCGTCTTGCGAGACTTGATCAAGTGATCCGCACATGGCAGGAATCGCCTCGATCGGAAAACGATTACGAATTGCTCGCATCATGGTTGTTGGAATCAACCCGCCATTCGATCCCTGGTTCGATCGAACCGTTCCCTCCCAATCCGCAATTTAGCACTACGATTCCCGAGAACGATCTTGAAGTCGCCGCTTATCACGAAGAAGCACAACGGACGATTGTTGCCACAGGTCCAAGCCACGAATCGCCTCCACAGGATGCCGCAGGACGTGTGACACCAGAAGATCCAATCAAGGTGTCAAGTGCGGAGTTGCCCATGCCGAATGTTACGGAGAACTCGCCACACGCGCTGGTCAGTGTGAAGGAAGAAACCGAACCATTTGTCAGCCAGCCATCGGCACCAAAAGTTGAGAGCAAAGTACAGATCAATCTTCATGAACTTGTGGCGCGCATTGCCGGTTATCACGATGCCTTGGACGAGGTGGAAACGATTTTGCTAGCCCGTCAGCGACCGAGTATCGAACGGCTTGCTGTGCATATCCGATTGCTGGACGATCTGACGCACGACTTTCAGTTCGTAAAGCTTTACTACGAATCGCTCACCAAGGTTGAGAAGCGAGGAGTCGTTTCGCCGCGATCGATGCAGGCCACTCTCGGCGAGTTGAATCGACAATTGGATCGTTTGGAAGAAGATCGGGAAGCCGATTTTCTTGGCGAGTTCGACACGGCCCAGGAAGAGCAAATCGAGCAGCTTCGCAAGCAACTTGACGCCATCGCTAAACGCGTCGATTGGTAGCCAGATGTAAAGTTTGATTTGGCCAGGCGAGACGGTCACGCGACTCAAAACCGGATCGGTCACCCACTCCGGGGGGAAAGCTACGAGATTTACCAGATATAGTAGGCGAAAAATTGCTAATTGGCGTAGGGCAGACAAATTGGGGGCTATATACTGCTGGTCGAGGAATTTCCCCAATTACCCAGCGCTCGAGTGAGCGAACGAGGCCTTCCCGTGCGACAAGCTGTCCAATACTTTTTGATCCCCTGTTTTGCTGCCTGGTTGTTATCCGCCACGGTCGAGCAGACTTGTGCTGGCAATCCTGACAATGTTGCTCAGTTGCGGTCGGCACTCGCCGAATTGGACACCTGGATCGGTCCAGAGTCCAACGGCGACAAGTGGCGCACATTTCTTAAGACTGATTCACTCCTGAAGCTAATCTCCGAAGGCAATGCTGCCGACCCGGCCGAGGTTGCAGCCGTGCTTCAGCAGTACCGATCTGGAGCAAACGGGCTCGACAAACTGCGCTTCGTCGCGGTCCGTCGCGCGCTAGAAAAGTGGCTAATCGAGTTGCAGCTTCAGTTTTCCGACGATCCTGCCAAATTGGTTTGGGCAGTGCGCGGCGATCATGTCCCTGTTTCTGACGAACGATTTGCAAACGTCCGTAGCAAGTTACATAACCAAGCGCGGGCACTTGAGAAGATGCTTGGCAAAGGGAGCAAACTTGCTAGTGGATGGAAACGCTATTTGCATTGGGAGTTGCTCGAACCACATTTTCAGGACGACGTAGTAATCAATCGCCAGTCGCTGCAGAACCTCGATCGGGTACTCAAGCGATTTCGGGCAGACCATGCGGGACTGGAAATGCCTGAGTTTACACGTTGTGCCGACGCGTTGGCCGATTATCGAGAGCTTGCTTTTTGGTACGCCTTGGCCACTCGACGCGATACACGGCCCATTTATCGCAGTTCGATGGACAAGCTTGGGCAACAGCTCACACGGCACGCAGAAGGCCCCACGGTGGAAACGGCCCGGCTTCTGGGTAAGTCGCTGGGCTTGATTTGGCGTCTCGACCATTCGCCGCAAGTGGTACAAGCCTTGCGAGATCAGCTTGCGCAGCCCAACTTTTTCGCACACATTTCCGAACCAGTCCTCCAGCAACTTGGCGAACGACCGGTCACTGAATCACAGCTTGTGCGCGACGTAATCCTCGGTGCGCAGGTTCGTGGCAATGCGATGACGCACGGATTCGTTTCAATTCAAACAATTCCGGCCAAAGACCACATCGAAATCGAAGTCCAGTTGTCGGGCGAGATTCACTCGAAAACCACCGGCTTCAAGAAACCGGTTTGTGTTTCCAGCAAGGGACATACCTGTTTTATCGCTACGAAACGGTTGCGGATCGACGACGATCAGTTCGAGCTTCTCCCCACCGAGGCTTCGGCGAGTACCCACACACAGATTGGATCGATTTGCAAAACGGGTGGGAAGTTCGGTCGTCGACTGATCGAGCGCATCGCCCACAAAAAAGTGTACGAAAGCAAAGCCCAGTCCGAGCGGATAGCATCGAAACACGCCAAGCGGAAAGTGAAGGCCAAATTCGACAGGCAAATCTCCCAGGCAATCCACGAGGCCCGTGAAAAATACGACGATAAATTCCGTGCCCCGCTGTTGCGTAATGGGATGTTCCCCGAACATCTACTGTTTGCCACCAACGAAGATTCGGTTTCCGTGGAAGCTACTGTGGCCTCGCATCAACAGATCTCGGCAAATAGTCCCCCGCCGGAGGTGACCTCGCCAAGCGATCTCACAATGCGGCTACACGAATCGGCTGTGAACAACTTCTTGCCTGTCGTCCTGGGAGGGGCCGGGTTGCGACAAGATATCGCCTCAGAACCCCCGCGGCTCGAAGGCGACATACCAGCTTGGGTCAAGGAAATTTCCGAAAAACAACAACTCGATAAGCAAGCCGCCGAGGGATCAGATCCAGGGACTGCCGAAAAAAGAGAATTCAAGCCGTGGTATTTCAAATTTAATAACGAACATCCGGCCAGCATCAGTTTCGACGACGGACAGCTTACGCTCCGTCTCCGAATTGCCGAATTGAAAGCGAGCTTCGACGAAGAAGAAAGGCCGCTGACGAACTGGGACTTTCTAATCGTGTACGACGTTGTGCAGGAGAACGATGGCATCGTACTGCGACGAGCTGGCGAGATCGAAGCGCTCCCGACAGGGTTCGACCCGCGTTGGGATAAGAAACTCAGTGGCGAACAAGTTGGCATCCGCAATAACTTAGCCAAAAACCTCAACAAGCGTTCCGAAGAGGGCGAAGGTTTTCCAAAAGAAATCACCGTTCCGCCACTAAAAATCTCCTCCGCCGCAGGCACGGAGTACGCATTCCTTTTGCAAGATTTGGTGTGCGCCGATGGCTGGTTGACCATCGGATACCGATTGCCGTAAGCTGTGCAAATCGGGTGGCATGCCCTCGTCTGCGTGGGCATGGGCTGGACTGCAGCCAAAGAAATAGCCACAAGAAACGCAAAAAGGCACAAAAAAGGATGAAATAGATTGGCCCGATATCACTCACACTTTTATTTTTTGCGATTTTTGTGCTTCTTGTGGTCATTGGGAATCTTTGCGCCAGACAAAGAAACTGATCGTTAGTTGCACAGAAAAAGTGAATGGAAAATTAGTCGTGGAATCCTCGGTCGATATTGCGTTCGATTGTTTGCCGCTGAGATCGGTTGGCCGGCTTGATGTGCCCTTGGATGCCTCGCCGGTTTACCGCGAGCGGGTCGAGCGGCTCAATGCGGCGCTAGCCGCGCACAGCGCGGACCGAACATATTTTCTGTATAACGCCCGCTGCATTTTCCGCCTGGCCAACAGCGAAATCGCGGGGATGCTCCGTTTCGACTTCGAGGGGATCGTGTGCACCGATGCGGGGGACCTGCTCACCGAAAGCGTTGCGTTGGACATTCGCCTGACGAGCGAAACCTGCGGAGGCGTTCCTGCACATGCTGAGCCATGGCTGCAACAACAGGTGGAGAAGGCGGTCGCGATCGAATTCGACCGTTTCATTGCCGCTGGACAACTCGCAAGCCGTGCAGAAGAAATCGGCCAACTCGACCGCCTCTCCGACCTCGGCGGCTTCTCCGGCATGCACGTTTGATTTTTTCACGCGAGCTTAGAAGATTTAACTCGGAGGCACGGAGAGCACAGAGGCAGATAAGAATTCTTGATCCAATAACAGTGCCTGCTATCGAAGGATGCTTTGTCCTAGAAGCGGTTGTTGTCACGATAATCTGCGGCGGCCTCAGAGCCCCCGAAAATTCTCAGGACGATGCCTCTTTACTCACTGCCAGGACGGCGGAATCAACGTCAAATTTCTACGCCGATACTACTAACGTCACCAATCACTCGGCGTCGACCAGGGATTGTCCATCTCGAAACGACCAACTTTTCCGCTCGGGTGCATTAGATTTTATCCTGAGGATTGCCCTACTGTTCCCCATCAGACCGCCCGATCATCTTCGCGAGCATGGCGATATCAGTTGATTCAGAAAGAAACGTGACCGACCCATCCGCCAGCGCGACATAGGCGCCGCCGGCATGGTCAGAGTAGATACCAAGGGCATTGTCATGGTTTACGCCAACATCAGGGTAGTTGATTCGCCAAAAAAAAGTGTTGCTTGCTGACCATCCACTTTGCCCATGGTAGCCCGCGTTAGGGTTGTCAGTTGTCACTTTGGGACGTCCATCCACCATGTGAATCGGCCGTCCGCCACGTTCGACAAGCATGATGGTATTCGAGAGCCCGTCAGATACGTCCCTGAATTTACCCGCAAGATCATGAGTTAGATTCCCGCTAACCGTTTCGTTATCAAAAGTTGGCCGTCCCCAAACACCCCAGCGAACGTACTTCGTATCGCCGTCCTTTCCACCGCTGGGGATGACTTCGGGAATGACCCAAATGCCGGCCAACCCATCGTAATCGCTACGAACTACTAAGTATGTGTCGTCTTGCGATTCCCATTCATGTCGCAACCCCCGCCCCATGCTTGCGGACGGCGATTTCCCGCTTGGGCAGATGTAGGGTGAGACAACGGTGGTAGCCACTGATTCGTTTTCGCGATCCGTTGCCAGGGAGTGCCAGTCGATCGAATCATGGAGTGCGGATTGTTCGAGGTAGGGCAGCAAGACAGCACGCCATGAGTGCATGTGAAACAGATCCGGTTCTTTGAGTGGATAAGGAAGGGATGTCCCGTTGTAGGGGGAGGGCAGATTGTTGTTGGCATTGTGAAACGCGTGCAAGGCTAGTGCAGTCTGCTTCAAGTTGTTTTGGCAATGCGTTTTGCGTGCAGACTCCCGGGCTGCCTGAACCGCAGGAATAAGGATCGCTACGAGAATTCCAACGATGGCAATTGAGACAAGGGTCTCGATAAGTGTCAAACCACCGTGAATATACCGTTGATTGCGGAGCATTGTGATTTGGTTCGAGTGGACAGCGACAAGCTTGAGTTGGACAACAAGACTTCTACGGCTTTGCGACGGACATCACCTGCTGCAGTATATTATATCGCTCATAGCCGTTTATCGCAAAGTACGCTCGCTGCTCGTTTCCACAGGGGTATGACAAGCCCGCTTTTGCTCAGGCTTCGTCGTTCGACATCGAGTTCCGAGCGTCGATTCGTGCATAAGGAATGACCCTCCTGAGCCAGAATTGCAACCAAAAACTGGCCCGTCGAGCGCGCTCGATAATAGGAGTACGATTTCCGAAGTGAGACCTAATCATTGATGAAATAGCAGGCCCCATAAATTCTTATCTGTCTCCGTGTTCTCCGCGCCTCCGTGGTTAAATCTCCCAGCTAAGCAGTGAGCGGAGGTTGCTCGGCTGCGAACTCTTTTTGACAAGTGACGGCTAGTTCAACATCGTTTTCTCGCGGCAGAAATGCCCCGCGAACGCGCAGTCGACGAATGACTCCCTTTTCCAGGAAATTGCCGCCCAAGTGTCGGCGGATGGTTGTTTCGCCTTGTCCGGCAGGAAGAACTTGCCACGTGCCCAAGTCGTCGGGGTGGGTCATTTCCGCGTAGCTCCAGTTGCCTGCCTGAGGCCTGCACAGAACACAATCAGGAGAACCGTTTGGCGTTGAGTGTTGTTCGTCATGGGGCGACGTACGCCCATCAGCAGCGACGATCATTACTTGCTCGGTTTCCAGCTTTGATTCGGTCGTCAGTTGCGGAAAACTTTCCAGCAAATCGGTCTGAAAAGAAAGAATTCCATCGAGCAGGACACCTTGCTCTTTCCAGGGGAGAACTCGCCAGTACATTTGCCACGAGAAGGGCTGTGCTGCCGAGTCTTCAAAGACGACGATCAGATCACTGCCGCGAGAAAAAAAATCGTGCGATGGGACACCTGTTCGTGAACCAGAAGTTGCCTCTGCTGTCACACCCAGCAGGAACCCATTCAAAGGGTTGTCGCACCAAATGAGTTTTCCAATCCCGCGAGCAAGATCGCTGGAATCAACCGCACCTCGCAACAGCGGGGAACTGAGCGTGGCAATCGCATGGTCGACTTGCCAAGTCGTCGTCTGATATGCGGAGTTACTTTGGTTCATCGATGGATAGCTGACAGATTAAGAAGCGGACCGAGTGACTGTTTGCTATATTAGTGAACAGACTCGTCTTTGCGCATGCCTTCCCGACGCCAATAAAAAAACCCCGCCGAACACCCAAGGGTGCCACGACGGGGCCGGAACAGAGAAGAGGCCAAAGTGTCTACTGTGGGGGGATAATAGAGATCAGGCAATTGCCTTCCACAAAAATAATCTGCGGTTGGAAATGCTAATAGACGCCCTCGGCTTTTTGCTCTAGTTCACTAATGATCATACTCATTTCAGCCCTCGTGTCCAGCTTTCCGGGACAGAGTCTTAAGAAAAAACTCCGGAAAGATGGTTCTTGATCGGTTGGCCCTCGCCCTTATTGCTTAGAGAGTCTAACCTTACGGAGATTTACCCTTCTGCTGCCAGGACACAGAGGAGCTATCATGCTCGATATCCAGCCGCTATTGACCACCTGTGAGCTAGCGGCCCGGGCAGGTGCCGAGCAGCTGATGGCTTGGCGAGGCCGGTTTTCTACCCGAGAAAAATCAGCCTTCGATCTGGTGACCGACGCCGATTTGGCCTCGCAGGAGGCTATTCAGGCCGCAATTTCCAAGGAATTTCCCGATCATGGCTTTCTGGGAGAGGAATCTCCTGCTGCCGAGCAGCTCGCCAAGCCCTATTGCTGGGTTGTCGACCCGCTCGACGGAACCACCAACTATGTACACGATTTCCCTTTTTTTGCAGTTTCGGTTGCCGTCGTCCAGGCAGGGAAGGTCGTGGCAGGGGCAATTTTCGACCCTTTGCGCGATGAATTGTTTCTTGCCGGAGCAGGTCTCGGAGCGACACTTAACGGCAAACCGTTTACCACCAGCGGTGCTGAAGTGCTCGGCAAATCTTTGCTGGCAGTCAGTTTCCCGCCAAACCTCAATACAGACATGCCCGATCTGAAGGCATTTCTCCGCGCCGCTCCGAAGTGCCTAGCGGTTCGCCGAACGGGCTCAGCCGCCATGAATCTCGCCTACGTCGCGTGTGGAAGGCTTGACGGTCATTGGGCGTTCAATATCCACCCTTGGGATTCAGCGGCAGGAGTGCTGCTGGTTAGCGAAGCTGGGGGTATTGCAACCTCTTGCCAAGGTAAAAACTACGACGTAACTAGCGGCGATTATTTGGTTGCGGCTACACCCCAGCTCCACCAGGATTTACTCCAAACCATTCTGAGCGATTGAGATCTACTGTCGAATCGATCTTCAGAAGATTCTATCGCGATGAATCGTTGAAGAAATTCTCGGGAATCGTTCGCTCGACTATGCGTCCCATCTCGTCTTGCGTGCGACGCTGGCCGACAGAATGCCACGCCGAGACTTCCGCCAATTCGGGCATCATGCGCACAAGCTGTTCGACCATCATGTTGGCCAACCGCAATACCGAGCGGTCTTTGGCCGATTCCTGGATGGCCTTTGCGGTTTTCATAATCCGCACCATGCCAGCTCGTTTACAAACAGGTTCCGAGAGCGGGCCTTCGCTATCAATCAGCAAATCTGCCAACGGCACTTCAAGCACTTGTTGCCATTTTAGTAGATCAGAAATTCTTAAATCGCAGTGGGCGTCTTCCTGGCGTCGAGCTTCTTGAACGGGAACGTCTAACCTCCGCGAAACCGATCTCAAAGAAGCTCCTTGCTGGTCGCGAACTTCAGAAATCCGGTGCAAAACTTGCGAAGATTGCTGGGGTTGAGAAGAACGTGCAATCGTTCCGGGAATACTCACTCTAGGGGTTTCAAAACCGCTGTTGTAGTTGATGGTGCTCATCCGTAATGCCTCCTTCGTCGGAGCAGACGTCGGTGTCTGCTGACGAGTTGAATCGAAGAGTGACGATGATAATCAGGTCGGCGCTCAACACACCTTTTCATCGTTGTGTCGAAGAACTGGTTCCGTTACAGTTCTAAGAAAAGCTGGTATATGATAAGAAAAGAACACGACACCTGGCTATCATTGCCCTTGAGCCGCGGTTTGTTGACATACCCAAAAACCTACCAGCCGAGAAAGGTTCCGCCCCGGGGCTGCCAATATCTCAAACAGTCTCCTGCAAGTCCTTTTGATTCAGTAACTCTTGCTGGCCATTATCATAGCCCCAAAAAGTCTGCTGACAAGACCTAGGTTATCAGATTCGTTTCGATAATACGAAACAAGTGTTCACATGCGACCACACGATCGCATCAATGCTGGGAGTAGTTAACTTAAATAACTATCGTGTCCAGAGATTCGCAGAGCTGCAAATATGATTTAGACACTTTAGGATGAGCCAAAAAAGAGCGAGAAACAGAGTACCGATGAACTGCTAAAAAACACGCGATTAAGTGTGTGCAACAAAGCTAATTTTTAGCCCAGGGGCGCGGGGTGCATCATTCCCGTTGAGCTAGAAGGCACTACATTTGGGGCTCCATGGTGGTTTACCACCTGTGTTGTGTCGGGACATCGTCGTGGGATAAGCCGTTTTTCCAGTTTCATCCAACAAAAACCGGTTAATGATCGATGCGCTTGCTCCATACTATTGTGCAATGCCTTCAGAGATGAAAATCTTCGCGAAGCGCTTGTGTCGAGCAATGCCACATCGTGTACGATACCAGCCGACCTTCGTGATTCATCAGACGTGTTGGACTCAAGCAGCGCTTTCAATTGCTCGACGTCGATTCCAGAAACGCCGTCATGCACCACAACCATCTCCGCTGCAATGTGATTTCCCACAAGTTCCAATGCGCGCCGCAATCCCTGGCGAGAAGAATGTCTCAAGACAGTGATTTGGGGATAAGTTCGAGACATTTCACACGCCGTCTCGTAAGTTTCGTCCGTCGAACCATCATCGACAATCACCAGCGAGAATCGTTGCGTGTGTGAATCAGCAATTTCCAAGACTTCCAGGACCGAAGTTTGCAAATGCTGTTCTTGGTTGAACATGGTCAGGACGATAGTCAGCGGCTTGTCCATAGTTTTGGCACTCGGATCAAAGAGTTTAGAGCGGGACTGGCGGGCGGTATCGTTTTTGTCAGGGCGCTTCGCTAAGCCGCTAGCGGCTAACCGCTTGCGGCTTAGCGAAACGCGTAGTCTTATGCCCGTTAGATCGACCCAACCTGCCCGAGAACTCTAACAGGAACCATTTCACGCCAATTGGGCGGAACCTACCGTCGATACCGGTCTTACGGTTTGAGAGAATTTGGATAGGCTATCTTGCTGGCCAGCGGCGAGGTGCAAGGGTATGCTAACGAGAAAATTGGCCTGTCGAGTGATCGATCCCTTTTGAATAGGAAGCTGCCGTTTTGTCTCAGATCCCAGATTTTTCTGAAAAAACCCCGCTCTTACCGGCGATAGCCCAGGATTTTGCCTCGGGGCAGGTGCTGATGTTGGCCTACATGAATCGCGAATCCTGGGAGCAAACACTTGCCACGGGCGAAGCGACCTACTTTAGCCGAAGTCGGGGGAAGCTTTGGAAAAAAGGCGAACAGAGCGGTCATGTACAACGCGTACGAGAGATTTACGTCGATTGCGATGCCGACACCATTCTGCTGCGGGTTGAGCAGGTCGGTGCCGCAGCTTGCCACCAAGGCTACGAAAGTTGCTTCTTCCGGAAATTGGATCAAGGAGCGGTGACTATTGTTGGAAAACGTGTTTTTGATCCCGATCAGGTTTATGACGATAAGGATTCTTAAGAGAGCCCGCAGGCAGCGTTGCTCGCTACGGACTTCGGAGTGGGGAAACTAGCTGATGAGTGCTGAATCGCGATTAGAAAAAATGAATCTGGAACTACCACCGGCGCCCCAGGCGATGGGACTCTATCGACCAATCGTGGTCGTCGAGAATCTGGCTTACCTCTCGGGGCATGGGCCGTTGCGCCCTGACGGAAGTCTGATTACCGGTCGCGTGGGAGAGGATCTTGATACAGAAGCCGGGTTTCAAGCCGCCCGACAAACGGGACTGGCGGTATTGGCAACGCTGCGCGAACATTGCAAATCCCTTGATGGCGTCAAACGTTTGGTCAAGACGTTCGGTTTGGTGAATTCCACAGCCGCTTTTACCGATCAGCCCGCCGTGATCAACGGTTTTAGCGAACTGATGCGTGATGTCTTCGGCGAAGATACAGGAGTTGCTGCTCGCAGTGCAGTGGGTGCGGCGGCGCTCCCCGCTGGGATGGCGGTTGAAATCGAGGCGATTTTCGAATTGCTCTGATTGCCTTGCTAAGTTCGACTTTTGCATTTTTAGCATGCTGATAGAACGCGGATGCACACGGATTAAGCAGATTTTCGCAGATTTTTTCAGGGTATGGATAACTGCGTCCATGAGAACGAACCTCACTAACTTTTTCGTAATCGGCGCCAATCCGTTTTGTCAGCGTTTATCTGCGTTCTATTCTCGTTTTGTGGAAATTGTGTGGTTCAGAATCCCCAAAAGTGCAAGAGTCGAACTAAGAACCTTTCCTAAAACAGCTGCGTGGAACGGTCCTCTGGCCCGGGATTGAGCTATATTTCTTTGTGCAGGATCATTATCCGGCTGTTGGAACCGACGGTCACACGCAGGAAAAACAGATATGACGTTCGTGATCCCCGTTGTTTCGCTGCTTGTCGCGTTGATGATGTCGCTGGTCATTACGCGCGTGGCGACGATCGCATTGATGCTCACAGGTTTGTCGCATGAGTCGGCCCGGTTTCAAGCCCGGTCAGCATTCACTGGCGTTGGATTTACCACGACCGAAGCAGAGTCCATCGTCAACCATCCCGTGCGCCGCCGCATCGTGATGATGCTGATGTTGCTAGGAAACATCGGTATTGCCACGGTGATTGCTACGTTGATGGTGACAATCATGGATGCCAAACGTAGCGAAAATTGGCTGTTGGGGAGTCTGGTTCTTATCGCAGGACTCTCCGTTCTGTGGATGGTCAGCAATAGCCGCTGGATCGAGAAACAGATGAACCGAGCAATTTCTTGGTCGCTGAAGCGGTTTACTCATTTAGACGTTCGCGACTATGTTTCGCTGCTGGAGTTGGCCAACGGTTTTACCGTGTTTGAACTCCAGGTTGAGCCAAACGACTGGATTGCCGAAAAGACCTTGGTGGAATTAGGGTTGGCTCGCGAGGGGATTCTAGTGCTCGGCATTCGCCATCAGAATGGCGACTATTTTGGCGCGCCTTCGGGAAACAGCAGGATTTCTGAGAATGATGCGGTCGTTATTTACGGCCCGATTCATCGCATCAACGAGCTTGATTCACGCTGCGCAGGCAACGAAGGCAACATGGCCCACGCCCGCGCCTGCCATGAGTACGACACGTACCTGGAACAACTAGCAGCCAACGGCGCCCAATCGGATAGAAACGATTGAGCTATTTCTACACCGAAGTCGCGATCACATGCAGTAGTATAAACAGAATGCGTAGGGATACGAAGACTCAGAACAGAGCAATCAATCCCGCGGTACCTTCGCTTACCATTTCGTGGATGGCTTTTGCATTGTGGCGTAGAAGCGACTCGATGCGCGTTGTATCACAGTTGCCTGTCTGAATAGATATCACATGGGGTGGAAAGCCAAAAGCTGCTGAGTAATCGACGTAGTCAGAATCCTTCGAGACGATGATACAATCGTTTTCCTGCGCAAAGTCCCAGACGATACGGTCTGTTTCTCTTTCAAGCCCCTGTGTTTGGACATGAACTGAATCTGGAAACAAATCAGAGACAAGGGCAACAAGACGAGGGGACAGATTGTGATCGATAAGCAACTTCATGATTGCTTTAAGAGCAACTGTTTTTCACGGTCTGCTGCATAAGCCAGGCATGCGAGTATGTCGTCCCGAGTCAGATAGGGAAAATCCTTGAGAATTTCCTCATTGCTCATTCCCGAAGCCAGATAAGAAAGCACGTCATAGACCGTGATTCTCATTCCCCGAATACACGGCTTACCGCTTCGCTTGCCTGGTTCGATGGTGATTATTTCACGATAGTCCATATCTCAAGCGTAAGCCTGGAGAAATCGCAAGTCAATCGTAGGTTGCGCTTACAAGTTGCCTACATATCGTAGTACAAACAGAATTCGTAGGGATGTGGCCGCAGGGCAAGGGCGTCGACTTCGTTGAGTTTTTTGTAGGAAATCCAGGTGTTGATAACGTCCTGGGTGAATACGTCGCCGCGCAGCAGAAATTCGTGATCGTTGGCCAAGGCATCCAGTGCGTCGCCAAGCGAGCCGGGTGTGGTGGGGACTTTGGCCAGTTCTTCGGGCTCGAGATCATAAATATCTTTATCGAGCGGTTCGCCAGGGTGGATCTTGTTTTGGACGCCGTCGAGCGCCGCCATCATCAATGCTGAAAAGGCCAAGTACGGGTTCGAGCTGGGGTCAGGGCAGCGAAATTCGATCCGCTTGGCTTTCGGATTGGGACTGTACATCGGAATTCGGCAAGCTGCCGAGCGATTTCGCTGCGAGTAGGCCAGGTTTACCGGCGCTTCGTACCCCGGGACCAACCGTTTGTAGCTGTTGGTGGTCGGATTGGTGAAAGCGAGAATCGCGGGTGCATGAGACAGGATGCCGCCGATCGCGTAAATCGCTTCGTCGCTGAGCCCAGCGTAACCACCCCCAGCGAAATTCGGTTGATCCCCTTTCCAGAATGAAATATGGGTATGCATCCCCGAACCATTATCGCTAAAGATCGGCTTGGGCATGAAGGTGACCGATTTGCCGTGTTTTGCGGCAACGTTTTTGATGATGTACTTGTACAAACACATGTCGTCTGCCATTTGCACCAAGTCGTTATACTTCAGGTCGATTTCTGATTGGCCCGCTGTCGCGACTTCATGATGTTGGGCCTCGACATCGAGCCCACAGTCAATCATCGTTTGCATCATCTCGTTGCGAAGGTCCATGAATTGGTCGGCGGGAGGTACGGGGAAGTATCCTTCCTTGTGACGCAACTTATGCCCCAGATTGGGCCCGTCACCCGCGGCTTTGGTGTCTGTACCACGGTTCCACTGCCCTTCGATGCTATCGATGAAAAAGAAGCTGTGCTGTGGCGCCTGATCGAAGCGGATATCATCGAAAATAAAGAATTCCGCTTCGGGGCCAATGTAACACGTGTCGGCTACGCCGGTACTTTTCAGATAGTTGACCGCTTTGCGAGCTACGTTGCGAGGATCGCGTGTGTAGTCTTCGCGCGTGATCGGATCTTGGATGTTGCAAATCATGCAGAGCGTGGGCAGTTCGGTAAACGGATCGATAAACGCCGTCTCCGATTGGGGAACGAGCAGCATGTCGCTTTCGTTAATCGCTTGCCAACCGCGAATGCTCGATCCATCGAACCCGAGCCCGTCTTCGAAGACTTCTTCTTCGAGTTTGCTGACGGGAATCGTAAAATGTTGCCAAAGGCCGGGGAAATCCATAAATCGCAAATCCACGGCTTTGACACCCCGTTCGCGGCACAACGCCAAAACATCTTGCGGCTTCATTTTCTTGTTTCCTTGATAGGATAAATCTCACGGAGAGAAAAACCACGAATAAACATTAATCAAAATTTCTCGAAAGACTTACCACGGAGACACGGAGTGCACGGAGACAGAAATCATAAATCGAAACTCTGTGTTCTCCGTGTCTCCGTGGTAAAAAATCAAGACTTGCGATAACCGAAACCATACAATAGAAAACCCCCCTTCGCCAGCGGGGCGAAGGGGGGTGTTATAAACAAATGGGCTAAGGGCGACGCAAGGGTTGCCCCGAAGCAATTGCTACGACCGCAGGGTCGTGAGAATCTCGCGAACCACCTTATAAGGGTCTGCGTTCGAGGCGGGACGGCGATCTTCCAGATAGCCCTTCCAGCCATTTTGCACAGTCCCGACGGGGATGCGAATCGAGGAGCCCCGATCGCTTACGCCGTAGCTAAATTTATCGATCGACTGGGTTTCGTGCAGACCGGTCAACCGCTGATCGTTATCGGAGCCGTAGGCTTCGATGTGATTGTGATGACGCCCGCGGAACTTTTCGCAGATGCCTTTGATAAACTCTTCGCCACCCTCTTCGCGAATCGCGGTGGTCGAAAAGTTGGTATGCATTCCACTGCCATTCCAGTCGCCCTTGATGGGCTTGGGATGCAGTTCGATAGTCAAGCCGTGGGCTTCCGCCGTGCGGTGGAGCAGGTAGCGAGAAATCCACAGGTTGTCGCAAGCATCCTTGGCACCCTTAGCAAAGAGCTGGTATTCCCACTGTCCTTTCATTACCTCGGCGTTGATACCGGTAATCGACAAGCCAGCGTCGAGGCAAGTGTCGAGATGCTCTTCGACAATTTCGCGACCGACACAGTTATTGATGCCTACCGAGCAATAGTAAGGACCCTGAGGACCAGGATAGCCGTCCGTGGGGAAACCTAGCGGCTTCAAACCAGACATGATGGTGTATTCCTGTTCGAATCCGATCCAGAGGTCGGGATCGTCATCGAACGTGCCGCGACCATTGGAAGGATGTACCGAACCGTCGGCGCTAAGCACCTCGCACAAAACCAACGAAGCGTTTCTGCGCTCCGGGTCCGTGACCATCTTGACGGGCTTCAACAGACAGTCCGAAGAATGCCCCACGGCTTGCTCGGTGCTGCTGCCGTCGAACGACCATTCTGGGCAATCTTCGACCTTCGCTGGCTCGCTGTCGATAACCTTTGTCTTACTGCGTAGACTTGGCTCAGGCTGATAACCGTCCAGCCAAATGTACTCAAGTTTGTAACTCATCTTCAGATTCGCTCCTATAGCTTGGTAACCGAATAGTTCCTGGACAGGAAACACTATATTTTTCGTTGTCAACTCGACGAATTATCGTCAGGGTCAACAACGGTCTGACACTAATCAACACACGAGTACCGTAAATCAGGGAGTCGCTGATCTACGCCTTGCCGTGCGCAATCCCTCATATTAAAGGGATCGTGCCTGCATCGCTAGAGTTTGCTCCGGCGAAAGGGGAAAATTCATTGCACTTTCCTGTGGAGTATTCTGCAAAAGTCCGCCAAAGTCGCCTACTTTGTGGACTAACTGCGATCTCGTATCGCCAGAGCCCGCGACCGGTAAGATCGCGGCTACAGATTCCGCCTGTGTGCAGATGACTGCACGAAGCCCAGTGGGAGAGCTTCCACGACTAGCCAAATGCAATCGAGGTGCCAAAACTGAGAAAGCTAGCGCGATTTTCCGTAAGTGGTTTTTAGGTTAGTATTTAGCGTCGCTTGGCTCGATTCGTTCGCTCTTGGACTGGACGTGGATTTGCCTGCCGATGAAGCAACTTGTGCTGCGTGGAGAGGCACTTCGGAGGGGCCGACAACTGGTGTATGGTATTACATCTTGTTGAGCTAGCGATCGTGCAACCAATCCAACTACACCGCGACCCCCCTCGGCGGGGCAATTCCACTGCCAACCTTGCCCGACTCCCCCGCACATGAGCAATCCCCCTCCAACGACCCCGAAGCGCAAACTGAAGTTCCTGCCCACCGCGGCAACCTTCAAGTTGCTTGATCCACTCGGAGTGGGCACGGTCGGGGCTGTCTATCGGGCCGAGAGTCCCGACATTGACGAACCGGTGGCGATAAAACTGCTTCATCCGACGATTGCCCACGACGAAACGGTAGTCGACCGATTTCAGCGCGAAATCACCATCATGGAGCGGCTCAACCATCCGCACATTGTTCGCCACTACGGTGGCGGGCTGATGGACGGTCAGTACTTCTACGCCATGCAGCTATTGGCCCACGGTACATTGAGAGATCGTCTGAAAACACATGGGCCCCTAAGTTGGCAGCAAGCAGCCGTTTTGGCTATGCAGATTGCTTCTGCCCTGCAGCACGCCCACAACCATGGCATCATCCATCGCGATTTGAAATCCAGCAATTTGTTCTTTGGCGAAGATGGGCGAGTGATTCTTGGCGATTTTGGCATCGCCCGAGATACCAACGAAGCCGATGTAAGCGGCGACGGAATCACCGTGGGAACCTATGCCTATATGTCGCCCGAGCAAATCTGTGCCGACAAAAACATCACCGGCCAAGCCGACCTTTATTCCTTGGGTTGCGTGATGGTCGAAATGCTAACGGGCAAGCCGCCGTTTTTAGGCGCCAACTTCGCGCAAATCTGGGATCAGCATTTGCATACCCAACCAAAGAGCCTGCGCGAGCAGGGCGTCGATTGCCCCGAGTGGTTAGACCAGCTCGTGATGAAGCTCCTAGGAAAATCGCCCGAACAGCGCCCCTTCAACGCCCGTGCCGTCCAGGGACTCATCAAGGAGCATCTTCTCGAAGAGTTTGGCCCCGATTTAGAGCAATTCACCAAAGACTTGCCGCCACTGGAAGAGATTCCGGAAGAACACAACCCGGGCCGGCTTCGCATTGCAATCGGATTGCTGGTCGTCGCCGCGGTGATCGCCGCGATCATCGTATGGGGCAAGTAATATTCTCGTCAGGGTGGCATGCCCTCGGAGGTCCGCCGACGTGGGCATGTAAGGCCCATCGATTCACTCCAAGCCCGGAGGGCTGATCCATCCCTAGCCGGTGGTGTCAACCACCGGACTGAGTCGACCATAATCTGGTAGGCCCTGAGGGCCGATACATCTGCCGATTGCCGTTTTATATCGGCCCTCCAGGCCTCACAATAATATCTGCATCTGTACCAGGTGCCTCACGGCACCGGCTAGGGTTGTGCCAGCCCTTCGGGCTTATTTGTGTGTCACAGACATGGACGTTGCCCTAGGCTACGGTGACAGATGCCTTCGGCCAACAAGTTTTGTGAGTTTCAAAGCCAAACGAAAAGACGGACCGCTTCTTAACTTTGGTATATCCTAGGGACTCGACTTGTAAGCTACACTTGGGTGGGAAATTTATTGGATGGGAGGAACCAGCGTGTATAAATGCGATTCAGCTGACTTGGGTCGAGGGATGGAGAAGTTAATCGAGATCCTAAAGGTCGCTCGTAAAAGCAATTGCTGGTGGCGAGGTCAGGCGAAGGATTGGCCACTTGTGCCAAAAGCTAATCGAGAGCCATGGTGTAACCATGACCCGGCACGTTCGTTCAGCGAATGGTGCAGGCAGGCTTGTCGCGACACAGCACTACCGTCATCGACGCTCGATAGATTGGCTCTTGCCCAACATCATGGCCTAGCAACGCCATTTCTGGATTGGTCCTCCAACCCACTTGTGGCGCTGTACTTTGCAGTTTGCGAGCAACAAAGTGAGGAGGGTGTGATATATGCTTATTTTCCGCCGCTAATGGACAGCTTAGCTGATGAATCCAGAGTGGATAGGGTCGGTGGGCAGCGGATCTCAACGAATGACATTGGAGACAACTACCCGTATTTCGGATTCATACCCAGTGTCGTGAATCCACGCATCGACCGGCAATCCGGTTTGTTTACGTATCATCTGTGGGGTAGTGATGCCATTGAGGCCAATAGGAAAATCATGATTCCGTCAGATTGTAAAACTGATCTGAAATACACGCTGGGAATAATGGGAGTAAATGAAAGTACCGTCTTCCCAGACCTCGATGGCCTGTCCGGACACATCAACTCTATTTCTATCAGCTATCCGCCTGAGAAACCTCCCGCGGTTGCAACTTGACAGTCGCTGCAGCTTCCGCCACATCCTCACCCGCCATCAAAGCCAAGAACGCCGGGACCATGATGGTACGCACGATAAAAGTGTCGAGCAGGATGCCCAATGAAAGTGCAAAACCCAGCTCCACCATGCCGTGCAGTTCGGCAGTGGTCATCGAGATAAACGTGCCGGCCATGATTACGCCGCAGCTGGTGATGATCCCGCCCGTTTGCACGATCGCTTGCCGCAAGCCACGACGCGGGCCGAGCCGTTTTTGTTCTTCGATCACTCGGCTGACCAGGTAGATGTTGTAATCCTGTCCGACGGCTACAAGGATGACAAACAGAAACAGGGGCACCTTCCAATCGAGCCCCACATAGGCGTCGCCCCGGGTGGTTTGGAATACCAGTTCCGAGATACCCATCGTAAGCAAATAGCTCAGCAGCACGGTTGCTATTAGATAAAGACAGATGATCGGACGGCGCAGCAGCACGACAATCACCGCGAGCACGGCCCCGGCGACCAAGACTTGGATAAGCCGTCGGTCGCTGAAGGTCACTCGCTGCAAGTCGCGTAGCCCGGCAGTTGGCCCGGCGAGTTCAAAGTTTGCGCCATGCCACGGCGAATCGGGATCGGATTTTATCTCGTTGAGTTTTTCTTCGACCTTGTTGCAAATGCCCATCGCACTGTCGGAAAAAGGTTCTCGGTCGAGAATGAGAAAAAGCCGCGTTACTTTTCCGGCAAGGTCGCCGGTTTGCGAAACGAAAGCGGCTTTGGTCAGCGGGCTGCCCTGGACGGCAAGGTCGCGTAATCCGTCGCTTGTGAATATGCTCACCGACCCCGCCGGTGCACCGGTCGGTCGATACAGGCTGCGCACGTGGGCCACCCCAGGCAGATCGTCCAACGGCTTGGCGAGTTGCGCGATGCGAATTTGGCCATCGATCGAATCAAGATTTCCCGCCGGGCTTTGAGCCAGCACCACCAAGGGACCGATTTCACCGGGCGGAAAGTGGCGACGAAGTAAAGCGGTCCCCTGCCGGCTGACGCGATCGGGGGCCAACTCTCCAAGCAAGTCGTAGGTCACGTCGACCGACCAGCCAACCCAAGCCAGCGGAGCGACCAACAGCAGGCAGCCCAGCAAGATGATTTTCGGTCGCCGGAGCACCCCGTCTGCCAGCCACTCCCAGATGGGTTTCCAACGATTGGAATTTTCGACTCCACTACCAACAACACCGCCCAACCGGGTTGCCAACAGCGCCGGGACCATCGTGACGCATGCCAACAAGGTAACACCAAGACAGACGGCGATAGCCGGCCCGCTGTAGGTGAATTTTCCGAACTGGGCAAACCCCATCATCGCCAAGCCGACAATCGTGGTGAGCGCACTAGCCGCCAGAGCCACCCCCACATGGGAAAGGGCCGTGCCCACCGCCTCGCGTTGGCTGAGCCCGGCGGCACGTTGCTCGCGAAATCGGGCCGTGAGAAACAAGCAGTAATCGGTGCCTGCACCAAACAGCAGCACAATCACAAAAATCTTTGTCGTCGTAAACACACGAATCACCAGCAAGCCGTCCGGGTGATCCTGACTCCAAGCGGCCAACAGCGCCAATAGATCGAGCGATGTCGAGGCGGCGATGCCAATCGTCGCCAGTGGCACAATTGCCAACCAGGCCGAGCGATAGATTGCCAAGAGTGTGAGGCCGACCAAAAAGATTGTCGTGAAGTGCGTATTGGCGACACTCTCTGCCGCAGCGGTAAGCATGTCGCCCCCAATCGCTGCGGAACCGGTGATGCCGATTTGAAGCCCAGGCGGCGCGTTGATCTGCTCGGCAGCGACAACCGTTTGAACTTCGTCCAACACGCGGATGTTGTCGGTGGCCATGAACTCGTTGGTCAAGCGAATGATGACGCGAGTTGCGCGATTATCGCGACTCAGCAATTGCGAACCGACGACCGGAGTTTTCTCCGTCCAAACATCCACAGCCCCCAGCGAGTCCATTGCTTCGAATCGTTTTCCCAACTCGTAGGCAAACTGACGATCGTCGGGGGAAAGCTCTCGGTCTTGCCGGGCGAAGACGAGCACAAGCTGGCTTTTCGAGCGGTCTTCAGGAAAAGCTTTTCTGCTGAGCTTCGCGGCGCGAACGATTGTGGTGTCGGCCGGCAGATATTCCAGATCGCCATCCATGGCCACTTCCGACCAAGGTGGTGCGACCGACTTCAAGATCAGCATGGCAACGAGCCAAGTGACGATAACAAGCCATCGCCAATCGAAAATCCAACGGCCCAGGTGCAGGATCATTGCTCAGTCAAAGCTCGTGTTTAGCAGGAGTTATCACCCTTCCGGATGCCGGCAGAGTGTTGTCGATCGTAATCTTTCACCTTGTGCGGTGCCAGCCTTGAGCCGAGACAACACACAAACAAAAACGGCATCGAGCCCAACTGGACTCGATGCCGTTTGTTGAAAATCAAACAATGGAACGTGGCATCAACTTTCGGTGCTAGCCGATAATTTCCGCTGCTGCGTGGCGGCCACTCGGTGCAGGCGTGCCACACGGCGGTCAGCTTTTTGGAAGACGCCGTTCACAACCGCACCGATCAATCGGATGCCCATTTCTTTCATCAATTCCGAGGCCTGGTTGATCTGGCGAACCTCGCTATGATCCCGCAGCACGGTGAGAATCGCACCGTCGACATGCTGACCGATGGAAATTGAATCGGCGAGGCCCAAGATGGGAGCTCCGTCGATGATCACAAAATCGAATTCTGCACGCAACTTTTCAAAGATCGGCTGCAATTGGTCGGTAGCCAAAGCGTGGATCGCGTCCATGTCGCACTGTCCGGCGGTCAACAGCCACAGACCTTCTGTGTTGGTGGGCCGAATCGCATCGGAGACGTCGATCTCAGAACGCATGACTTCACTAAGGCCATCTTCCACCGGCATGCCGAACAACTTGTGTAGCGAAGGCTCTCGCAGATCGCCATCGATCAGTAATGTGCGACGCCCGGCCCGAGTGAGGCTCAGAGCCAAATGGCTGGCGACCGTGGTGCATCCTTCCATAGTTGCAGGACTGGTGATCAACACGACTTGTCGCGTTTGGGTGGTGGAATCGTGCATCAATGTGGCTCGCACACTATCGATCGACTCGGAAAGTTGTGCGGCAATCGCACTGCCTGGCGCCAAAGCCTTACGCGAAGATACCGAAGGCAGAACGCCCAGCACGCGAATTCCCAAGCCCTCGTCCACGTCGGAGGGGCTGTTCAGTCGACGCCGACGGAATTCCAACAAGGCAACGCCGTAGCAAGTGGCACAGAAGGCCGCTATGCCACCGAGCGATGCGATGATGTACCGTTCCCAGACGTTGATCTTCTCTTGAGGCAAAGCGTTTTGCATAACGCGAACGCGCTTCCGACTGGCCTGATCTTCCACATCCCAACTTCGCAGTTTTAGGTCCATCGTTCGTTCGACTTCTTGAAGTTGCTCGATTTCCGATTTCAGTAAAGAAAGCCTGCCCGACTGCTGGCCCTTGCGTTCCACGTCCGACATTTTTTCTTCGTACGTCGCTTCGAGCTCCGCCAGATCCGTTTCGATAGAACGGCGACGTACCAGATATTCGGTAATGACTTGCTGGAGCATGTCGTTCGGGGCCGATTTGAATCGTTTTTTAAGCTCGGTTTCTTTCGTGATCCGATACTGCTGGATTTGTTGTCCCAACTGCTGCAGCATTGCTTTGTGTCGCCGGATCTCCGGTGAATTCTTACGTTTTGTAATCGATTCGAGCTGTGTGATCTGCTGGGTAATCGCGAATTGTTCTTGCTGGAAACCCTGGAAGGTGGGGTCCGCATCCATTTCTTCTTGGATTGCCACATCCAGAGCATAGGTGCTTTTCGACCGCTGGATTGCGAGCGTTTTTTCGACTTCAATTTCCAGCCGTTCTTTTTTCTTTTCGATAATTTGTTGCTGGATCAAACGAATTTCCGACGCCAGCATATTGAGCATCGTGCTTTGATTGGGCATGTCAGGAGAATCGAGTTCTTTAGACAGATTTTGGTATCGGTCCATCTTCTCCTGAAGCTCGGCAACCAACTCCTTGTGCAATTTGTCGAGGCTATCGTGAGTCTCGCCTTTTTGGGTTCTCTCTTTGTGAAGCACTTCGTATTCATAAGATTTAATTACGGCATCAATAATCTTCATCATTTGTTCCGGATCTTCTTCTCCATCGAAGCTGACCTTGAGGATCTCACCCTCGCCAGGGAACGAAACTTTCAGTTCCTCCGATAGCCACAACAGTGCGTCGGGCTCTTCATTCTGTACGACGTCGAGTTGCGCAATGTCGTTACGATTAAGAGCCGCTTTCAGCACGAATTGGCTTTTGAACAGCGTGAGCTGAGTTTGCTGGAAGATTTCGTATTCTTTGGGGTTAATTCGTTGCTGATCTTCGAACAGCGAATCCGCTTCCAAAGCTTCGACTTTGAGATAAGCCGTCACTGAAGAGGAAAGAGGGAACAGCCACATAAGTGCGACAAACGAGGCCGCCATCGCTATGATTCCTAGCAACAGGGCCGACAACCACTTGCGCCGCAAACAGTTGATAAACCAGGTTTGATTGAACGAACCGTGGATGATCTCGGGGCCGCGTGGAATGTTGCCACCAAAGGGGGGCATCGCGGAAGCCGCATAGGGCTGGGCGGGAACCATGGAGCCCGACATTTCCCCATTCCCTACGACGGCAGGGTACATGACCTCGGAACTCGTGAATCCAGAATCTTGATTTGCCATGGAATACCTCTCTCTCAAACCGATCGGTCAACGCGACAACACGCTTCGAACAACCCAAACCCCATCTTGCGTGTCTTGGCGTCTGTGACAGCCCAAATAGCTACAACTGGTCGGAAAGCCTAGGGATAGCCAGCTTATGGACCAGCCGCGTAGCATTTCTTTGAACAGCCTAACCGCAACTCGCGGGCCAAACTGGTTTGGCAGCCTAATCTTGCCTCAAACAAAGACTAAAACGGCTGAACAGCCGAATTCTGTTGATTTTTCTCAACCATTCCGTTGCACCAACACCACATGCGGTCGTCCAAGAAATCCGCATGATTCCAGTCGAAAAAAAGTCGAGTGCTTTGACAACTCTAGCAATGATTAACTATGACAAAGCACTAGCCGTGTGCAGCGCCAAAGGCCGCATATTCGTCAGTTTCTATTGGGACCGTGATGCTCTCGAGTATCTGCAATTCTATCCACAGCAAACCCATGGCAATTGGCATCATTGCAAACCCGGCATAATCGTGCACCAGTAGATGCACCGTCTCGTTATCCGGAAGAGCCATAAACAGTAGGGCTGTAATTGTGATCCGGATGATATTTGTGATTAAAGCGATTGGAATGGCGCTGACGAGGATCGTCGAACGATCCCACCAGGGACGCTTGATGAGCATGGCCATGGCGACCGACATCGCCCCGAAAATCGTAGTCATTCGCAATCCGCTACAGGCGTCTGCAATTTCGAGCGGCAATTGGTCGATCATGATGCGGTTGCCATCGCGCAACGCAGGGGCACCTAGTAACTGTAAGACCCAGGTACTGGAGATCGCTGCCATTTTTTGCATGTATAAAAGCACCGAGTTTTCGAAAACCGAAGGGAGCGGGAACATTAACACCAGGAACCCTAGTGGGGGACCCGCCCAACGGAGCATAGACGTACCGCCCATCAATTGGCAAATTCCCAATAAGGCCCCAATGAAGGAGAGCCGATCGAACGGATTCGAGTCGTAATAAGATGCAACCAACCGTATCGCCAAGCTTGCTAAAAGGATTGCCAACCCGATCCAACGCTCGCTTGGTTCGACTTTTGTTAAAGGCTTGCGCCGAATCATAAAAAGAAGGGCCGCAAACAGGGGTACAATCCAACCGTGAGAGTACAATGCCTTATCCCAATAGCTTGCCGTGTAGGTAAGCATGTTCAGGTAGGAATAGGTCAGGAGCACAATCAGGCCACCAAAGACCATCCAAACCTTTTGAGATTCTTCGGCGCTGAGCAGATCTTCTTCATGCCCACCGAGAAAGGCGTCAGGACTATTCGAAGGATTCAGATTCATTGCTTCGTTTTCTAGCTCGTGCTGCCGACGGGATCGGCCCCGAGAGGGAAGTAAAATTACGCATTTCAACTGAGAGCGAGTCGCCAACAAAGCGAGGCTGGGCAGTCTGCATGGGCACACCACCCTGGACAGCCGCCACATAAAGGACTGGCGTGTGGCTTTTCCTCTCAAGAAGAAATGGCCAAAACTTTGCCCAGGGAGCGTGAAGCCGCACGCATGGTTGCATGCAATTGAGGATACGCGTGCAGTCGGTTTCTGTCAAACGGATAGGCGTTTGGCCACGGGTGCCAAACCGCTAGCCCGCCTGGAGTTACGTTGATTGGCCTGTTCATATCCCCCTGTTTCCACAGAAAACACGGTTCTGTCGGGTCTGGAAAGATTGATTTTTTGTCTCCCCGACAGGCGAAGGGCGGAGAGCCAAGTGTGGAGGGTTTTCAGCTGAGAGCCAGGGGGAAAGGCCCCTGATCTAACTCTCCGCTCTTGATGCCTTGCTAGCTGACACAAGATTTCGAACAGGCTTGCTTTGTCAGTGTCCGGAACTCTACGGAACGGCCATCTTTGCATCGGGCGGCACCCATGCTTTGCTAGCGTGGGAACCTTGTTTGAAGAAGAGTTTTCCGCTTTTCGCCCAGAGAAAGCAAAGTCGTTGTTAAACTTTTCCGATTATAGACTCTGTAGCTGTCAGGAAAACAATAGCGGCCGAGCTCGCTACTACCTTGATGTTAACTGACAACCGCAAAAAACTCACTTACCTTACGCTGTAGCGAGACGAACTGATGAAGCTGACCTACGAAACAAGCCGACCTGTTCGCAGTGCATTGCTGATGCTAGCGTTGCTACTAGGGACGTCAGGATGCACAGCCTTTCTTGCTCCGCGTGATCCGTTCCCTGCGACTCCTCCTGGACCGCCGGTCGAGAGTAACGTTCCCCGCGAATTGGATAAGGTGGCATTACCACGCTATGTGATTGAACCGCCCGACATTCTGTTGATCGAAGGTGTCAAGCTGGTTCCAAAATCACCGCACCGAATCGAAACATTTGATCTGCTGTTGGTGCGCGTTTCAGGCGCTTTTCCTGAGTTTCCGATTAACGACGCCTATCCGGTTGACGCCGACGGGAGTGTGAACCTCGGGCCACGCTATGGCAGGATCAAAGTGGTTGATCTAACGATCGAGGAAGCAGAGGACGAAGTACGGTCCGAGCTGTCTCGGATTCTCACCGAAGTGGATGTTTCCATTTCGCTTGCCCAGTCTGCTGGGGCTCAGGCGGTAACGGGACAACATTTGGTGGGGCCCGATGGACGCGTGAATCTGGGAACCTACGGATCGGTTTTCATTGCAGGCATGACTATCGAAGAAGCCCGCGATGCGGTCGAAGAGCAATTGTCGCTGAAGCTGGAAGATCCTGTCGTGTTCGTCGACATCCTGGCCTACAACAGCAAGGTGTACTACATCGTGACGCAAGGCGGAGGATTTGGCGACAACGTGGTTCGGGCGCCGATCACAGGCAACGAAACGGTGCTTGATGCGGTCGCTGGAGTTGGCGGTATTTCGCAAGTGTCGTCTACGAATTTGTGGATTGCTCGACCTGCACCCAATGGGGTCGGTTGCGAACAAGTTCTGCCCATCGACTGGGAAGACATCACTCGGGGAGCCTCCACGGCGACCAACTATCAATTGATGCCGGGCGATCGACTGTTTATCGCCGAGAATAAGTACTCGAAGGCAACTGCCGTTGCTGCCAACTTTCTGCGGCCCTTCGAATCGGCCTTCGGATTCGTATCGCTGGCAACATCCACCGCGAATCGTATTGTTCGATTCGGGTTGGCAAATACGTTCTAAGGCGAAGGAACTTGCTTAGCTAACAATTTTATAACGGCTTGAAACCGCGTGTTATTAGCACACATTGGCCAAGAAAATTCAACTTTGCAATTGACTACTGAAATTAAGCCAAAGGAATTCGCATCATGATCATTCGCCGGATTCAAATCACTCGTCTGGTGCTGCTTAGCGTTTCGGCTTTGCTGTTTGGCGTTTTAATGATGTCTGATACGAGGGGGCTGCAACACGATCCCCCCACACCTAATCCATGCGCTGCCGATGGTGTCTGTCGTCCGAGCGGTCCCTGGGGCAGTAATAAAACGCGGTGGCGTCCTTGGCCTGGCGACACGTTGGGGCAGCAGCCTACGTCCGCGGATGAAGCCCAGGAGCGTGAGCAACTTCGTCTCAATCCTTACGAACTGCCTACCCCGGAAGACGAGAGCCTGCGAGGTCCCAAAAAATCGAAACGCAAGAAGTCCAGAAGTTCTGATGAAGCAGGCGAGGAAACTCCCGAACCTCAGCCGGTGGAGCCATTGCCCGGCGAGGATCCCTTCGAAGGATTCGACTTGCAAGGCGACGTGGGTTCCTCCAGACAGAAAACAAGTCCCCTGGCACAACCCTCTCGGGAAGACATTCCACCTTCGTTGCCGAGCAGTTTGCAAGGAATTTCCCGGTCTTCGCACCGCCCCTCGACGAATTTCTCAGCACAAACAGCCGAGCAACCGCTGGTATTTGCCGGCGACATGCCTGGCGTAATTCCTGCGCAGAAGAAGCCTGATACTCAAGCGGGCGAGACTGAGCCAGTTCCATCCGAGATTGTGCGAACTAGTGCCACGGGAACGCAAGGCCTTCGGTTGGTCAATCCGGCTGCCTCCTCGGTAGAGCGGCTTGAGCGTGAAGAGTTTCGTCAGGCTTATTTCGAGGCCAGCGATCGCTGAACCTTTTAGCTCACTGGGTGTAGAGCTCGCTCGGCTAAGCCGCAAGCGGCTTGTCGCCAGTTGACAGGCCCTCGGATCACGCCTACCGTGAAGTGATTGGCTTCTCGCTTTCTCGCTAGTCTCTATGAGTGAATTGATATGTCTGGCCGTTTAATTCCTGTCGTGTTGGGTGGAGTCCTGATCATTGCCACGACTTTTGTCGAAGGAATTTATCTAAAAGATCGGTGGGGAAAACCAGACATAGAGGCAGAACTGATTGGCCAACGTTTTGCTCAGGTGCCTAAAGAAATTGGCGAATGGAAAGGCATTGATCTTCCTGTAGACGACGTCGTGAAGAAAACTGCCGGGGCGGTTCACTATGTGTCGCGACGTTATAAGAATTCGTCGACTGGCCAAGCGGTCGAGCTTTGGCTGATCGTTGGGCATTCCCGCGACATCATTCGGCATACGCCGAACATCTGTTATCCCAACTCCGGTTTTCGTCCCAAAGGGAGCCAACTCCGACATACGGTTTATTACGGAAACGGCAAAGAAGGGCGCTTTTATACAAGCAAGTTCGAAAAGGAAGACTCTTTTGTTCGTCAGGTACAACGAGTGTTTTGGGCATGGAACCATCCTAAGAAAAACAAGTGGGACGCCCCGGAGAATCCAAGGTTCCATTACGGAATGTCCAATCGATCGCTCTACAAAGTCTATTTCACAAGCGCGGTGATGTCGGATGAGAACACCATCGACGACAACCCTGGAGCGGACTTTGCCAAGTTGATGCTGCCGGCGATCGATGCGGCGCTCTTTCCCAGCGAAAGCTCCCCCGGCACCGTCGCTGAAACGACTGATGCTGGCGAGGCCTTGTAGCGCTGCTTAGTCCTTGCTTCCGATTTCAACGTCCACTAGAAAGTCGCCCAGTAAGAAATTTCTTCCTAGTAGCAGCGGATATTCCATGTTGTTGCGGTCGTTGAGTGTGACGAGGACTTTCTTCTCGACGCCCTTCCAAACCAAGGTGATTGGCACTTTATAGCGCCGCTCACGATTGGCGGAGGTCTTGACGATGACGTATTTCTCGATGCGGCTTTCCAGCCAGTGAGTTTCGTCGCCACCATTTTTTATTCGGAAACGAATCACTTTGCCTTTGTTTTTGGCCATGGTGTCTTCTTCGTCGACGATTTCCATCTCTTCGATGTGCAGCGAGCAGCTTTTGGCACCTGTGTCGACACGGGCGCGAAACAGCAGCCCACTCTGTTTTTCCAGCAAGGTTGCCGTGGCGCCGATAATGCGTTTCTTCTTTTCGGGCGTTTCGTCATTCGGCTCTTCGTCATTCGGCTCTTCGTCAGCTTTGTCGACCGGCTGAGATTCTTCGCCTTCCGGATCCACTTCGATTGTTGGATCAGATTCTTCAGCGATCTCCTCTTCATTCTCCTCCGAGGAAGTTTCTTTAGTATCCTGGCCCTCAGTGGAAGAGGGACGATTGCTATCAGATTTCTGATCGCTCGAATCGGCCTCGGAGTCCTTTTCCTGGTCGGATTCACGAGAAGCTTGTTTTTTTGTCTTCTTTGGCGACATCGGTTTGCGTACAGTTGATTGGGAATCCTCTCCAGCTAGGCACAGCGAGTTTCCATCATACCCGGCTGCCATACACAGCGAAACGATCACTGCCAAAGCAGCGAGAATCAAAGGGGCACGACCATTGGCCTCTGGTTTGCTCACAGCATCTCTCTCCTGTGGACAGGACAACTTTCTAAACCCTGAATGCATCACATACCCTGCCCCACACGATGGTGATTACAGCGATTTGGGGAAATTTGTGCTGGATGGGATGGTTTCCTCGAGAAAAACAGCTTGGACCACGCCCCCCCCAACGATTCGCCAGCAATTACAATGGCCTATAATAACCTATAATTTTCTGTTGTGGCCGACTGGCCGATTCAATTCACCAAGTTTTCCCCCATAGCGGCCCATCAGCCTCGGGCCCTAGGTGTAGTGTTGTGAGTGCAAGGGTTCTTAGTCAACTAGTGGTCGCCGGATTTATTATTCTGGGTCTGATGTTCACCGGGATACGCTATCAATCCCGCCGCGAATCGCAATTGGCGGTCGAGGACAGCTCTTGGCGACTGACGTACAGCGTCAAATTCGAAGCCAATGAAAGCCTGGCTGACGAGCCCGACGCCACCCTGAGAATCGGCTTACCGACCGATCGGGCGTACGCAGAGATCCTGAACGAGGAATATTCGCACCCGGGATTAAAAGACAGAATCGCGGAATACGGCTCCTCGGGAAATCGCGAATTGATACTAACCACGCGGCATGGAGACAAATATGAGGTGCGTGCGGAATTCGAGATTCGGCTCCACCCGGAAGCTTCCTGGCATGAGCAGCAACGCTTGGAAAGCCTGTCGGATGGTTCCCGATTACGATACATGCGTAGCGATGAAGAATTCCCTGTGCAAGACGCGGGGGTTCAGAAGGTAATTCGTCAGAGTCCGAAAGGAGAAAGCAGCGAGGGAGAAATTTTACAATGGCTTTTTGACTACTGTGCAAACGATCTGCAGTCGTCGACGAAAGATGATGAGGGTGGCGCTGATCGGGTCGATTGGGTATTGGCAAACAAAAAAGCAACCGCGCTAGGACGTGCACGAGCGCTGGTCACGCTTTGCCGCGTAGCAGGCTTGCCAGCACGGTTGGTCACAGGTTTCGAACTTCGGCAAATCGAGAATCCTCAACCCCATATTTGGATCGAAGTTTTCTATGGCCACCGTTGGGTTCCTTTCGACCCAACGCATGGTTACGCGCGGCATATGCCAGCCGATTTCTTGCCTGTCCGCCGAGGTGGTGATTCCGTGGTGCGAGCGCCTGCTGGAGCCAAGCAGCTACTGACCAAGTATTCGCTATTGCGATTGCCTCCCGAAAAATCGCTGCTGCAATCACAGTCGCGGAGACCGGCCCAGATTTTCGATCTCACACGCTTGCCAGTAAAGATGCACGAGGTGATGTCGTTGATGTTGCTCTTGCCACTGGGGGCGTTAATTACGGCATTTTTCCGCAATGTGATCGGCATCCGCACGTTCGGCACGTTTTCTCCCGCCTTGTTGGCAGCGAGCTTTATCTACGCCGCCTGGGGAACGGGAATCGTGATCTTGGCCGTCGTCATGATTGCAGGACTGGCGGGGCGGTTTCTACTAGAGCGGCTTCATTTGTTGATGGTCCCGCGGTTGAGCATTGTCTTGACGCTGATCATTTTGTGCGTGGTGTTCTGCGTGTCGTTGCTCGACTATTTAGCATGGACCCACAGCGGACAGTCCGTTTTGTTGCCGTTGGTGATTCTTACAATCTTGATCGAACGATTCCACGTCACCGCTGAAGAAGATGGCATTGCCTTTGCGTTGCAGTTGGTCGTCGGCACGACCATCGTCGCGGCTTTCTGCTATTTGCTGCTGAAGTGGGACGATATCGGCCGGCTGATGTTGATTTACCCGGAAGCCCATTTTCTTACGATTGCCATGTTTATCATTATGGGCCGCTATTCGGGCTATCGCCTTGTCGAACTATGGCGGTTCCGTGATTTGGTAAAACCGAAAAAACAATGACCGCGGCGACGTAACAAGCGGAGCCAACAATACGCAATGGAAAATCAATTCAAACGATTTTGGGCCTGGCCCGAGGAACTGTCGCAGAGCGGGATTCTTGGGATCAACCACCGCAATGTGGGGGTGATCTTCGAGCACAATCCGCGGCATCTTTACCCGCGAGTTGACAACAAACTCCTCACCAAGCAGATTTGTCAGGCCCACGATATCATGGTCCCGGAAACTTACTGTGTATTGCGGGAACATAGCGACTGTCGGCGTTTTCTGCAGATGATCGGCGATCGGAACGAGCTTGTTGTCAAACCAGCCAGTGGTGCTGCCGGACGGGGAATTATCGTGATCGCCCGTAGGGAAGGAAACACGTTTTTTACTTCCGGCAATCGAGAAATCCTCTGGAGCGATTTGCGATATCACTTATCCACGATTCTCTCGGGTTTATATTCGCTGGGAGGGCAACTGGATCAAGTGATCGTTGAGCGCAGGATTGTAAGCCACCCCTTGTTGATGAGCATTGCCACGGAGGGAACTCCCGACGTCAGAGTGATCGTTTATCGGGGTGTACCTGTGATGGCGATGATTCGCTTACCTACGTCACGGTCGGGTGGCCGGGCCAACCTGCATCAGGGAGCGGTAGCGGCAGCGGTTGACCTGACCACAGGGATAACTTTCGGAGGAGTGTGCGAGAATCGCGCGATTACTCACCATCCCGATACGAAGCAGCCAATCGCTGGAATTGAGATTCCTAGCTGGCGCGAGCTGCTCGACGCTGCCATGCACACCAGCGATGCCTTAGAAATGGGCTACGTTGGAGTCGATTTCGTCATCGATATCAACATGGGCCCAGTGGTCTTGGAAGCCAACGCCCGGCCTGGTCTGGCAATTCAGCTTGCCCACCGGCAGGGCATTCTCCCGCGGCTACGTTTCGTCGATTCGCTATCTGAAGAAATGCGCACCGGCCAACAGCGTTGGGAATTAATCCCCAAACTGGCCGATCTCTCCACTTCGTCGATCGTTTAGTCGCGGCTAGCGCCGGGTCGACTCGCGAATCCGCGCCGCCCAAGCGGCGGCCGTGAGTCGCAAGATAAAACCGAGTAGGAAAATTGCGAAAAAGTAATCGATGTGCAAACCGGCCCACGTTTTGCTTGCAAAATTTTTGCTGCCCCAATCGTAAAGCAAGCCGCCTGCCAAAGTGCTCAGCGCGTATACCAATTCGATCCAAGCAAACCAAGCCGCGGCATACGAAGCGTAGTTGGACCGACTGCTCAGGTTGAGCATCAACTTTGGCATTGCGGTGTTGATTCCTGCATAAGCAACCCACAGCAGATAAGCGCCCGCTATCCACCATTTGTGAGCAGGGGAAGCGATAATGAAAAACAGCAATCCCATCGCAACAAGCACTTGGGAAACAACCAATACTGGCACGCTGCCCCACCGGTCCGTCAATCGGCCAGCGGTGGGCATCACTAGCGATTGAATCCCCTGCGAGGTTCCATCCAGCGTCAGACGCTGGGCATAGGAAATGTCGAGCACCCGCATTTGATAAAAAAACGCGGCCGTTTGCGTGATGCCGTTGGCCAAAGAAAACCAACCGCCATAAACGAGAAAACGTCGAAAGTTGCGATCAAAAAAAGGTGCGAACGCGGCTTTTAATGTGTGTTGCGATGTTTCGTCCCCTTGGCGGAGCGGACGTGCAATGTCAGGGGCTTTTGCCAACTGCAAAGCGGCGAGTCCCATAATTACGGCGCCGACGATTGCACAGACCGCGTAACCAAGCCACATCATGTCGTTTTGATCCAGAAATTTGCATCGAGCCTTCCACCACCAGGTTCCCCCTGCCCCAAGGAGCATACCAAACACCTGAAAACCGTTGAGCAAACCGGCGCGTCGTCCGATAAAGCGACCTCGCAGCGAGCGCGGCACGACGTCGCCAATCCAGGACCAGAGAGCCACGATGCCCAAAAATTCCAGCAGATGGTAGATCGTCCACATCGACACCAAGATCGCCAATGAAACTGACAGGCTCATGTTCGGTTGCGGAGCGGAAAGAATTGGCAGCAACAAGAGCACGCCAGAGCTGGCCAAAAACGAACGCACACAGAACGAGCGACGGTTGCCAACCGACGCAATAAGCATGGGCGTGGCAAGCCGCAACACGCCCACCAATCGGGGCGCCGCCAGGATCAAACTTATCGCAAAACCTTTGGCCCCATGAGCCCCAGCCAGATAGACGATCAGCGAAGAACTGATAATTCCATTCCCCAGCCCCCAGCAGGCGCCGTTGAGATAAAACCGGCGCATCGCATCGCGTCGGAACCCGGGTGAACGTTTGCTCTCGGGAGTTTTGCGTGCATGGGCCATGCGGACCAACTTACGACGAACACCCCCTTGGCTGCAAGCAAGCTGTTAGCAGTTTGCTATTAGCGATTAGATTTTTATCCGAAAAACCTGTCCAGCATGGCTAACAGCTAATAGCTCGCATGCAGTTATTCATCCTGCAAAATCAAGCGAGGCATGGAGTCGGGACTCGAGCTTCGCGATTCGTCGTGGCGTCCACCAATGCAAAAACTCTTCGCGGATCTGCAATGCACATTCGTATTCTTCGCTAATGCGCTGCGCCAAATATGCAGCCTGGCCTCCCGGCGGAAGATCGACCAACCAACTCTGAAACAGCGCCTGGGCTGTGGCATGGTCGTTGAGTCCACCCAGCCGATCCTGTAGTTTTTCCACAAACGGATAAACTTCGTTGCGCAACTCCTTGGGAAACACCCCGTGGAACAACTCAATCGAGTACCGCAACCTCTTTCCCGCAATTCGCAATTGATGAAGTTGAGGCGTCGTCGGCTGATGGAGTTCGGCAAGCTGGAAGACCTTGCGACTTGCCGATTTCAGAGCGGTTTGTCCAAACTGCGCAAAACTGATGTCGCGCAATGGTCGGTCGGGTTTTTCAAACTGGCCCAGACACTCGGCTACCCCCTTTTTCCATTTCCCAGCGTGTGCCTTCTTTTCCACGGCATTGAGCATTTCCTGGGCCATTTCGCGCTGCAATTGCAATCGTGCGATGAGAGCTTCGAGATTCGAATCGGTCGGCACTTCTTGGCGGAATCGTTCCAGCAGCACATCGGCGTCTCTTGCGGGACCGGCAGCTTGGCGGATTCGCCGTAGCCAGCGGCGCAACGATTTCGATTTCCCACCCATCAGTGGACGAAACGCACGCAGTGCTGCCTCCGCGCGTCGACACCGCACCCGAAGTTGGTGGACGTATTCAATATCTTCGTCAGCTCGATGCGCAGCCAGCGGCAAAGTTTGCTCGACACCTTGCAAGCGCAGCGCAAGTGCCCGCTTTGCAACTTCTGCAGCAGGCACCGTCGGCGAGGGGACTTCGATCCATTTCGAGTTCATCCTGCCAGACTAACTGCACAACCAGCGGTTAGCAAACGCTCTTGATCGTCAGGAACTCCGAATCCTAGTACGGACTGTGTCGATGAAACTGCAGAGGGTGACAATTGCTGGAAAGAATGGTTATATTGTTCGTAGCGGTTAGCAATTAGCTGTTAGCTATTAGCCCGGAGGTCGGGTTTCTTTTAAAAGCTAATCGCTAAAGGCTAACAGCTAAATGCTTTCCGAACCAAGAAAGAGCCCCTCATGAATGCCATCGCATTGCTTCGTCACCAATTGGAGATGAGTAAGAATCTCACAGCCAGTTTGCTTGCCGACATGCAGGACGCGCCTTTGACTGCGCCGACCCCCAACGGCGGGAATCACCCGCTTTGGGTAGCAGGACACCTTGCCTATGCAGAGGCTCGACTCACGAGCGAAGCATTGTTGGGCACAGAAAATCCACTGGCCGATTGGAAAGAGATGTTCAAAGGTGGCTCCCAGCCGCAGTACGACGCGACCGGTTTTCCAACGATACCGGAGATTCTCGCCAAGTGGGACGAGGTGCGTGCCAATACTCTGAAGATTTTGGATTCGCTCTCCGACGAAGATTTGGACAAGCCTGCGGCCAATCCACCCGCAGGACGCGAGGAAGCATTTGGCACGTACGGAAAGATCTACTCAATCCTAGTGATGCATTCCTTAATGCATCGTGGTCAGGTAGCTGACTCTCGGCGTGCGGCGGGACGAGACGTGTTGATGGCATAGTGGCAGTGCCACTAGAATTTTTTTTCACGAAAGAAAATCGACTCTTGGAAAAAATTGGTGTTTCCTTCCGAAGTTTGCTCTCGCCCGACGAGGTGCGCAATACGTACGTCAATCCGTTGCAGGCTGCGCTCAAGCGGGATAGCGCGGGAATCTATACCAACTATCTGCGACAGGTGGATCCCGATTGTATCGAACCGACCGAACACCTGTTGGTTTTCGAGGTGAACGATTTCAAGTCGAGCTTGCGTTGCCTGCGGCTCGAACTAGAAAAAATCGGCGCGCCCGAGCACTTGATGTTCCAGAACCTCAACCCCTCGCAACCAGGGTATTGAAAGCTGAGAGCCATGGGAGAAGTTCTCAATCTTCTGGCACTTAGCTCTCTGCTCTTCGCCCTCAGATATACCACATTGGCCCAGAAGTAGTGCATGCCTGCTCGACGAGATTTTCCAGAGTGATGCCTTCCAGCCGAGCTTGGCGCGAGGCGGCAATTTCTTGGCAAACTTCCATCAGCACGGGGGCCAAAGGCGAATGGACCGCTGCGCAATCGGTGGGCTCGGTGTTGTTTTCCACTGCGTCGAGAACATCGGCCAGCGTGATTTCTTTTGGTGGCCTGTGAAGTCGGTATCCCCCGCAGGCACCGCGTGTACTGGTAACTAATCGAGCCCGTTTGAGATCCTGCAGAATCTGTATCAGGAAGGGTGCCGGGATGCCATGCCGCTCGGTAATGCGGCGCACTTGCACAGGTTCGCCCACTTCAAACTGCTGGGCCAACTCGAGCATCGCCAGGCAAGCATATTCAGTCTTGGCGGATAGATTCATCGGTTCGCCTGTTAGGTTAGGATTGAACCACAAAGTCACTAAGAATTATCAATAGCCACAAAAAGCACAAAAAGTCACAAAAACAAATGATGGATATATCAAATTGAATAATCTCTTCTTTTCGTGCCTCTTCGTGTTTTTTGTGGCTATCAATTCATGGTTGCGGCTTCTTGCATCAAATACCGCTACCGTCGCGTTCTTCGATCGAATGCAAACCGCACTCGGTTTTGGCGGTTCCGCTCCAGCGCCCGGCGCGATCGTCGGTTTCGCCTTCTTGCACAGCACGTGTGCAAGGCCAGCAACCGACACTCGGATACCCTTGGTCGTGCAACGGATTGTAAGGCACGTTCTCGTCGAGAATACGTTTCCACACGTCCTGTTTCGTCCAATTGGCAAGCGGGCTGATTTTTACTAAGCGGAACTTCTTGTCCCAACCCACGATGGCTGCCTGTGCGCGGTCCGCGCTTTGGTTGCGACGGATCCCGCTCATCCAGGCATGTTTTCCTTCCACGCCACGTTGTAACAATTTTATTTTCCGATCGAAGCAGCACTGGTTCGGGTTGGTTTTGTAAAGTGGCCCGCCATGCGCGGCTTCGTACTCGGGTACCGACAATTCAGGTTGGAGCATGTCGACTTCAATGCCGTACTTTTCTGCGATGCGATCCCGCAGGTCGAGAGTTTGTTGGAATTGGTAACCGGTATCGAGGTTGAATACATAAGTCTCGGGGGCAACCTTGGCCAGCATCGAAAGGATCACACATCCCTCGGGCCCGAAGGCGGTCGCCATCGTTAGGCGAGGACTATAACGCTGGCTGGCCCAGGCGATGATCTCCTCTGGAGACGCACTTTCCAGGCGAACACTATGTTCGGCCAACTCGGCAAGAAACTCAGGCGTCGCTTCCAAAGGCTCGGCATCCTTCGGGATACTTTCAGCAGTGAGTGCTCCAGATTGGGGCATGGCAGTTTCTTTTCGTACTAGGGACGGGCTTGGGAACGTAGCGAATGCTTTAGACTGGGGAGAATGACTAATCATAAGTATTCCGGTCAACAAAGTCAAGTATAGGTTTTTCCCTATTTCTATCGGCTTTTTATGTGCCAACGGCTGAGGAATTTTTAGGGCAAGGACGCTGATCCAGGCATTTCATAAAAAAGAAATCTGCTACTTGCAGGGGCTTCGACGCAAGTTGGCTGGGAAACTTTGACGATTACAACGATTAGAAGGTCTTCTCGACTGTAAACCCAAACTGATGAAAGCATCACATGACAATCCCAAACCGACATTGGAAAAGCTTGGCTACTTGCATTTTGATTCTATTGCTAGCAGGTGAGACTGCCCGGGGACAACAAGCTGTGCAGGGGGCGTATGGTTTGGGCGGTCGGCAAGGCGCTCCCGCGACGCAATACTTTGGTGGCGGAGCTAACATGAACTTGGGTCGCCAACCTCTGCAACGGCAAGTGCCTGGCCCCCAGCCCGTTCAATTAGCCGGCAGCGCAAAACCGTTCCAAAACATCCACCGCCCCCCAGCGTTAAGTCCTTACCTCAGTCTCGACTTGATCAACGATAGTGGCACAGGGCTTCCCAACTACTACGCATTCTTTCAACCGCAAATGCAACAGCGGCAAGCCAACGAAGCCCAACAAGCGCAAATCCGCCGATTGCAACAGCAAGTCCGGGTCGCCAACTCCACAGGCGCACTATCCAATAATTCGCAGGGCGGCATGCCTACCACGGGGCACAGTTCGCAATTCATGAACCTCGGCGGATACTTTCCTGCCATGCGATAAGCCGTGAAGTTTCGCTAGACCGTCAATCTAGCAATCAACGCCAAGGCGGCCGTCTCCACGCGCAGAATGCGGTCTCCCAAGCCGACGACTTCCCAACCCGCCTCGACCGCTTGTGCGATCTCTTCATCGGTGAATCCCCCTTCAGGTCCCACGGCAAGACAAGTTTCCTCGGCTTGTTGACAATCGATTTCGGCGAACGGTTTCCCGCCAGGGTGAGCAATCACGCGCTGGGGCGACTGTTCGTTGCGAACAAAGTCGCCCCAATGTTCCGCGGGCGAAATTTCCATCAACCGATTTCTGCCACACTGTTTGCTAGCTTCGACGACATAACGCGCGAGTTTTTCGTTGGATTCGCCCTTGCCCAGGCTGCGTGAAGTTTTCAAGCAGGCTAGTCGCGACACACCGAGCTCGACCGCCTTTTCTATCAGCCATCGTTGGCGATCCCCTTTGGGCAGTGGTACCGCGAGGGAAATCCGATGGGGCAGTTCACGCTCGATTGCCTGGCGAGGGCTTACTGCAAATTCAACTTTCGCACGATCGCAGCGAAAAACCTCGGCTTCGAATTCGCCCCCTTGTCCATCGAAAAGCACGACTTTCGTACCAGGCTCGGCACGCATCACGTGCAGCAAGTGGTGGGCCTCGCATCCTGACAGCGTGACGGTGGGTCCCGTAATGGGCTCCGATGAAAAATAGCGGTCGGTCATAGCATACTGAGTAAGGTTGAACCACGACGACACAACGGGCACGACGAGAGAAGGCTGTTTTTCGAGTATTTTTGACAATCCGGGATCACCCAAAATACCGTAGTGTTGCTGCTTTGGGAAATCTCTTCATTTGAATTGATTGGGGCCCACCTCATTCTGGATTTACGTCGTGGTCGTTGTGCCGTTGTGGTTAACTTGACCATGCACTTTAGTGATAGGTTGATAGCGGTGATAGCGGTGTTGCTGGGAAAGCTAGGAAGGTCGCGACGTAAGAATTGCCGCCGGCAAAAGTTTCGGATTACCGGCAACCGATGCAATTAGCAGTCCGGCAATGGACGATAATTCCGACAGTACTCAGTAGCATTGTGCCGCGACCCTCGCCAACACTCAAGAGACGCACCTATGTACCAGGCAATTTGGGGGCTAGAAAAGCCGCCGTTTCCCAGCGGGCTCGACCCACGGCTGTTTTTCGAAGGAGCCAGCCATCACGAGGCGTTGGCTCGGCTAAGGTTTCTCCTGACAAACCATCGCCGGCTGGGTTTGCTACTTGGTGAGCCAGGCACGGGAAAATCGCTCCTACTCAAGGTCTTTGAAAAGCAGTGTCAGCAGCAGGCGATCGTCACGGCTCGAGTCAACCTGTTCGGAATCACTACGCGGGAGTTCATCGGACAGGTTGCCGAGAAACTTGGCGCGCAAGTACGACTGGAAGATGACACGGCCCGCATGTTTCGCCAACTGGTGGACCAGATTATGGAAAACCGATTGCAGGGGACTTCGACCGCGGTTTTGATTGACGACGTGCATCAGGCGGGCCCCGACTTGCTGGCCCAGATAGTCCGGCTGGCGCAATTCGACGCGACAGACGAAAACCCATTGACGATCGTGTTGGCTTCCAATTCCCAGCAAAGTTCGCGATTGGGAGGCCAACTTTCGGAGTTGGCCGATTTACGTATCGACTTGGTACCTTGGGACGAACTCGACACGATTGGCTACCTGCAGTTGGCCCTGGTCGAAGCAGGTTCCGAGCGGCCACTGTTCGACGATGATTCGCTGGCCGAAATCCACCGTCTTGCTGCAGGCGTTCCCCGGCTAGTCAATCGATTAGCGGATCATGCGCTAATGATCGGTGCGGACGCGGCGACCGAGATCATCGACACGCCAACAATCCGCGCTGCCCACGAATCGCTGGGACCAAAGCTTTAGCAGTGGCACTTGTCAAAATACCTCAAAATAGTTCCGAGAGAACCACGAATAGACGCGAATGCACCCGAACCGTGCCATTTCGCGTGAACTTCGTTCACCGACGATCGACCAATCCCTTTCGTGTTGATTGGTGTTCGTTCGTGGTTCGTTATTCTTCGGCACTGTCGCACGTTTCGATCGCCAGGAGGTCCATACCCTCGATTTCCTGCATGCCATTGCCGATGATTCCTTGCAAATCGCCATACAGGCCGGTGGTGCTGGCGATCGCACGATCGAGCTGTTTTTGCCGCTTGTTCCAATGTTTGTTGTAGGCCCGCTTTTCCGATTCCAGATCGGCCTGCATCTCGATGTAGGGCTCGACGAGCCCTCGAACGCGATTACGGAACTCGGCGCCGAACAGGTAGTTGTACACGAGCTCCATCTTGCCGTGCTGACCGTCGGATGCCGTTCGAGCCTGGGCTGTTTCGATCAAGACGCGCCGCAACGCAATTGCCGCACCGCGAGCACACGGCCAGCTTGCAACCCACACGCCGTTCACCTCGCCGAAGTGCTGTACCGATTCAGGCATTGCTGCAGTAACAATACAAGCACAGGCGGTTTTTGCTTCTTGTTGATCGTCGATTACTTTGCCCAGCCATTTGTCGCTCCAGGTTTTGGTGCGTTTCGATTCCCACAGAATCGAGCCGCACTCGCGACCGTTGTGGTCGAACACATGCTGCACGACATCGCCGCCCCGCACTCCTTTTGCCACGGGCTCGATCACGTCGCCAGGGAATTGCTCGGCAAGCATGTTTTCCAAAGCGAGCTCTTGCACTTCGCCCTGTGTTTGTTGCGAGCCTTGCTCGGCGCGGAGTTTCAAGTCGTCGATCTGTTTGCGGAGCGATTCGATAGTGTGCTGGTTCTCGGCCTGTTTGAGCTGATACTGCTCCTGGGCTTGTTGCAGTACGGTATCGCGCACTTTTTTTCGTTCGCTGTCCATACGGCGTTCGATTTCCAGTTTCTGCTGTTCGGCCTGCTCTTCGAGTTCGCGTTTCATTTTCCGCAATTGTAGTTCCTGTTGTTGAAATTCCTTGAGCTTGGTTTGCGCACTTTTCAGTTGTTCGTCGCGATCTTTGATTTCGATGGCAACCGCCTGCTGGGCCTCAACCCGGGCCTGGGTGGCAATGGTTTCGCTCTTTTTTGAAATTGCCTGCTCAACGCGCTCGTCGAACGATTCCTGTTGTGACGCAAGTTGCTTTTGCAACTCAGCCAATTTGCTTTTTTCGTCAGCCAGCTTACGGGCCTTCGTGGCATACTCGGCTTCGAGTTCACCACGGATTTCCGCGGACAGTTGGGCGGAGAAAACCTGGTCGATTTGGAATTCCGACTGGCACTGGGGGCAGGTAACCGTATTGCTCATAGAACTGTTTCCATACGTGTGGTGTGATGCAAGCGAGCGCTGGGGAGAGTCGATCTCGCCAGAATTGCCGGATAGACGAACAATTGGTGAACACCCGTCACCTGCCAATATGACGGTCTGCGCCGACGAAAACAACCGGGTTTGCCGCTTCTTTTGGCCAGGAATCTAGGATGCTGGCACTGACGGGATGGGTAACGGGAGATGCTCTGGCCTCGCTTCGGCTCGGCAGCGATAATCCCCGCCCTAATTCTGACAGCAATTGTGGAAAGTGTGATGCGATTTCGCGTGCAGCTCGACATGTTTTCTGGTCCTCTGGGACTGCTGTGGTACCTGGTGCGCAAGCACGAGCTCGATATTCTCAACATTCCCATCGCGCGCGTTACCGAGCAGTATCTGGAAATGATTACCGTGCTCGAAGAGATCGACATCAGCGCGGTGGGCGACTTTTTGGAACTTGCCACGCGATTGATGGAAATAAAATCGCGGATGATGTTGCCGCGGCATGACGAGGAGGAAGAAGAGGTCGAAGACCCTCGTCAAGACATGGTTCAGCGCTTGTTGGAATACAAAAAGTACAAAGATGCCGCGAGCATGCTCGAAGAGCGCGGGATCCAATGGCAACGCCGGTTTGCCCGTCGAGTGAACGATTTGCCCACCGACCGGCTCGATCCGGCAGAACAGCCGATCCAAGACGTCGAACTGTGGGATCTGGTCAGTGCGTTCGCTCGCGTGATACGCGACAACGCAGCCGTGCAACCTTCGAACATCCGCTACGACGACACGCCCATCGAAGTTACCATGGACCTGGTCCGCAAGCGGCTAGCAGAAGAACCACGATTGGCGTTTACCAGCCTCTTCTCCCCAGGCATGCACCGCTCGCAACTGGTGGGCATCTTCCTAGCGGTGCTGGAGTTGATCCGCCATCACCACGTGCAAGTCGAGCAGGATGAACTGTTCGGCGAGATCTGGATTCTTTCTGTAGAACCGGTCGGCGATTCATCATTGCAAGTGGTCGACGACAGCCCCGAGTCAGACGCCGCGTAACAATAATGTCGTGAGTAGGCCTGCATAGAGCTCTGATAGAACACGGACAAACACGGATTAGGCAGATTCTCACGGATTGTTTTGAAAGGTGTACTGATGTCCGATCATTTGTTGCATGGAAAATTACAGACGCAATCATCAAGAGTTTCTTCCATACTTATAACGCCCTCGGTACTGGTTTTCTGGAAAAGGTCTATGAAAACGCACTTAGAATTTCTTTGACGAAAGCTGGCCTAACTGTCAAACAACAATGGTCTATTACGGTCAGTTTTGAAGGTGAAGCAGTAGGGGAATATTTTGCCGATTTGGTCGTAAATGATACTGTGATTATAGAATTGAAAGCAGTTCAAGAATTTGTGCCAGCCCATGAGGCACAACTCATCAATTATCTCAAAGCAACCGGTTACCAGGTTGGTTTGTTATTGAACTTTGGTCCCAAAGCGGAATTCAAACGCAAGATATTTACGCATTGAAGCCCGATCTGTGTTTGACTATCGCACTTTTTTTGGGAGGGGCAAGAACTTCACAAGTTCCGTCAAAAGAATAGAACGCAGATAAACGCTGATAAAACGGATTGGCACCGATTGCGAGAAAGCTAGTAAGGTTTGTTCTCGTGGGCACAGTTATCCGTACCCTGAAAAATCTGTGAAAATCTGTATAATCTGTGTGCATCCGCGTTCTATTCTGCTTGCTAAAAAGTGCAAAAGTCGATCTGTGCAAATCCGCCTAATCTGTGTCCATCAGCGTTCTATTCCCTTTCCGAATTACCCGCTGCAATCTACCATGGGGGATTCTCCGCAAACCCCCCACCTGCCTCGTATTGCAGCCATGATTGAAAACGCCCCGGTTCAAACTCTCCAGCATGACGGACTTACCATCGAGGGCTATTCTCGCGCGGCTGTGCAAACCTACTGGCGGATTCCGGAATTGAAGTTGGGATTCGACCTGGGAGCCCAGCCTTGGTCGTTCATGGGTACCGACACCTGGTTCGTCTCGCATGGGCATCTCGACCATATCGCGGCGCTTCCCGTGTATGTCGCGCGGCGGCGGATGATGAAAATGTCGCCGCCGACCATCTATATGCCCAAAGTCATGATTGAACCTTGCAAACAAATTTTGCATCAGTTTCAGCGCATGGATCGGGGCCGCATGCCTTGCGAGCTGAAGTCGCTGGAGCCGGGCGAAGAAGTTCTGCTTTCGCGCGAATTGGTCGTCACCACCAGTGCCACCAAACACAGCGTGCCTTCGCTAGGATTTATCGTTTGGGACCGTCGACGAAAACTCAAGCCGGAGTACCAAGAACTCTCAGGCGAACAGATTCGCGATATTCGCCTGGCGGGGAAAGAAGTGACCGATGAGCATCGCCAGCCGATTCTCGCCTATGCTGGCGACACGTCACCTGCGGGCTTGGACAACTGCCCTGACATGTACAAGGCAAAAGTATTGATTTGCGAGCTAACGTTTGTGTCGCCCGAACACCGCAAAGAAAAGATTCATAAATTCGGCCACATGCATCTCGACGATTTTGTCGATCGTCGCGAGCAATTCAAAAACGAGCTCGTGATCGCCGCGCATTTAAGCACACGGTATCACGAAAAAGCAGTCGAACGGATGGTCCAACAAGCGCTCCCCGACATGCTCGATGGCCGACTGAAGCTGTGGCTCTAAGGGATGAATCAAGAATAACTTCGTCACATCATTACGCCGAAGGCGTTGCACACCACAGCCCAGGGTCGCGGCGCAGCCGCGCACCCTGGGTCTCGATCGACCACGGGATCGGTTACACCGAAGGTGTTATACAATCGCAATCGTGGACTGATTGCTTCAATCTCAATTCCCGCGTGTGTAACACCTACGGCGTAATGTCTTTATGTGAACGAGTACCCATGGTGCGCCGGTATGCGGCGACCCTGGGCTGTGGTGTGTAACGCCTTCGGCGTAGAGATTCGGCCAAAATGTCAATCGAGTGCGGAAGTTATTTTTGAGTCACCCCTAAGTGTTCACAAGAGACGAACGCGCAAAACTTCAACGACGCGATCCTCTTCTCGCACTGCGTAAAGAATGCGCAGCGGTGGAGCGAGAAAGAAACGCAACCCTTCGCTCAACTCACCGCCTTGGTTCAAGGCATTGACCGACAATGAGCGATCGATGTCGTCTGCTGCATTTGCAACTGCCTCGCGGTCCTAGCAACTGAGCCATATTTCTGCCAGGTCGTCTTGCACATCCAATGGCCAAACGACCGTGTAACGTGTCATTCAGCCTCCAAGGCATTCAACCGGTCCATGGTTTCCTTTGTACTCAACCGAGGCTTGTCAGAAGCTAATCGTTCTTTGGCAATGGCCAGATCTTCGTCAGTAAAACCGTGAGCGACAAATCCGAGATGTTTGCCTTGCCTGTCGCGGATCTCCAGATACTGCTGCGATTCAGCGATCAATTTTGCCTGTTGGTCGTCAACAACAATATGGATCATGGTTTGGTACTCGCTTGACCAGGTAGATTTCCTTCTTATCGCAATTATACCTGGCAATGCTGGAAAGTGAAAACATTAATGCACGCGCTGCCCCGGGACGGCGCCGTCGTCGGGCGAAAGCAGGAATACTTCTTCCCCGCCGGGGCCGCTGGCGATGACCATTCCTTCGCTTACGCCAAATCGCATTTCGCGCGGTGCGAGATTCGCTACACAAACTACGAGCCGACCGACAAGTTGCTCGGGTTCGTAGGCCGCCTTGATTCCAGCGAAAACCTGTTTGGTGACTCCGCCGCCCAAACTCAGTTTCAGCTTCAGCAGCTTGTGGGCTTCGGGCACATGCTCGGCTTCGACCACTCGGGCAACGCGCAAATCGACCTTGGTGAAATCGTCGAACGTACACTCCTCGGCCAGCGGTTCCGCGGCCAGCGCGTCGTCGCCGTCGTTATCTGACGTGCTTGTGCTTGCCCCGGTTGCAGATTCGTCGCCGTCGGCGGGTAATTCGGCTTTGCTTTCTTCGATCATGGCGTGGAGATCCTTTTCTTCGACGCGGCGGAGCATGTGTTGGAACTTCGCGACTGGTGTGCCAGTGAGTGGCGTTTTTGCCTGGTCCCAACTGGTGATAGGTTCTTGGAGTAGCTCGCCCGTTTGCGCTGCCAATTGCGGCAAAACGGGTGCCAGATAAATTGCCAATTGGCGGAACAAATTGAGCGCTACGGTGCAAACATCTTGCAACCGCTGGGCCTCGGCGGGTTCTTTGCGTAGGGCCCACGGTTTGTTTTCTTCGATGTAAGGATTCGCGCGATCGGCCAATGCCATAATCAATCGCATTGCGCGGCTGGTATCGCACGCTTCGTAGGCGTTGGCAATTTCATCGCCAACCTGGGCGGCGTGGGCAAACAGCCCGTCGTCCTCGGGATACTTGGCCGAGAGGCCGGTCGATCCGACAAACTTCGCCGATCGGCTGGCGAGATTCACGAACTTGCCGACTAAGTCGGTGTTTACCTTGGCCACGAATTCTTCAAGCGACAAATCAATGTCGTCGACTTTCGCCGAGAGCTTCGAGGCATAAAAGTAGCGCAAATAATTTGGATCGAGATGATTCAAATAGGTTCGGGCGTTGACGAATGTGCCTTTGCTCTTCGACATCTTCTCGCCGCCCACGGTGAGAAAGCCGTGGATGTGCACTTTGGTCGGCAGACTGTAGCCGGCCGTTTTCAGCATGCCGGGCCAGAACAGCGTGTGGAAGTAAGTAATATCTTTGCCGATGAAGTGATGGATTTCTGTGTCGGACGACTTCCACCAATCGTCGAAATTCTCGCCCGTGCGATCGCACCACTGGCGGGTGGAGGCGACGTAGCCGATTGGCGCGTCGAACCACACGTACCAATAGTTGCCCGGGCTGTCGGGAATCTCGAAGCCAAAATAGGGCGCGGGACGCGAGATGTCCCAATCGCGCAAGGGTTCACCCAGAAAATGGCCTTTTAGGTAATTGGCAATCTCCGGCTGGAGATGATCGCCCGATTGCGTCCATGTTTCCAGAAACTCGTGGAGTTGTTCCAGTTCGATAAACAAGTGCCCGGCAGAGCGGACTTCGGGCGTGGTGCCGCTAAGCGCGCTTTTGGGATAGACCAACTCGGCGGGGCTGTAATGATGGCCGCAAACGCTGCAGTTGTCGCCCGGTTGATCGGTGGCTTTACATTTGGGACAAGTGCCCCGCACAAAACGATCGGCCAAAAAGGTACTTGCTTCGACGTCGTAAAGTTGCTCGACGTCGGCTTCTTTCACCAAACCGGCTTCGCGAATCGATTGCCAAATCTCGCCGCACAGCGCGCGGTTTTCTTCGCTATGGGTGCTGCCATAGTTGTCGAACACGATGTCAAACTCGGCGAAATCCTTTTCATGGCCTGCCTGCATCTCGGCAATCAAATCTTCTTCCCGGCGACTTTCCTCGCGAGCACGAATCATGATCGCGGTGCCATGGGTGTCGTCGGCACAAAAATATCGGCATTCGTGTCCGCGCAGTTTTTGAAACCGCACCCAGATGTCGGTCTGCAAATACTCAACCAAATGCCCAATGTGGATCGGACCATTGGCGTACGGCAGGGCGGAGGTAACGAGTATTCGGCGTGCGGACATAAAAAATCGGAACAGAGGAAAGCAGATTGGAAAATCAAGTGCCAGCCACGCTAGCACCGGTTCGCTTCATGGGGATCAATCAACGAGGAGGATCATTGTAACTGGCACCTGGTGCAACCGGGAAGCCACGATTGGCACGCCAAATGCTAATACGGAGCCTGCAAGGGTATTGAGCCTTGTGTCATTTCGAGGTCCCCCGAGAAATCTGGTCCGCCTCACACCAGAGCTTGGCGTGACAAGTCGTTTTGACGTTGGTTGGTTCGCATTGAATTCAGTGCTACCACTGGTGCTACACCTGCGATTGGACTTGTAAGATTTACGTAACTGTAGCAAATTAACGACTCGCTCGTGCCCGTCGTAGTTGGAACGAGATAATTTTTTCAAGGTGGTTTCGTCAACAAAATTTTCGTGATTCATCGAGCCGAGAAGGATTCTCCTCGCGGATCGCGCACATGGCGAAATGCCAGTCGACGAGACAACAGGGATGTTGTCGCGATCGAGAATGCCACGCCCGGTGTTGCCGGAAGTGTGAGCTTCTTTGCCGCGATGCTTTCTTTTTTTCTCATCGGCGTTGTTGTAACTAAATAATTGGGTCTGTCGGTTTTCGCGCTGTCGGCCCCAACGACCTGGTATCCATGGAGGGAACCGATGGTCCGCTCGCGATCTTTTACACTCTCGCTCTTTTCTTTAATTCTTTTTTCGTTGATTCTTTGTTGGCCGTGTGCCGCGGAAACGGTGCTGCTGGATTTCAGTTCGCCTTCTTGTGGTCCCTGCCAGCAGATGCGACCGATTGTCCACCGGCTTCAATCGACCGGCCTGCAAGTGCAGGAAGTCAACATCATGCGCCAGTCGCAATTGGCGGCCAGCTATCAGGTGTCTCAAGTGCCGACGTTCGTCGTGTTGGTCGACGGGCGTGAAGCGGCTCGGCTTGTGGGAGCCACCAGCTACGAGCAACTTCAACAAATGGTAACGAAAGTCAGCCCACCGGCAGTTGCGCCGATCGCGCAGGCAGGGAGCGCTCTACCAGCAGTGGATCTCACCGAGCCCCAACCGGGCCGCATCCTCGAAATCCAACAGCCACAACCGCAAACCAGACAACCCGCGTCGCCGCGCGGTTCGCAAGCTCTTCAGCAAAATCTGCTTCAACGGCGCTTGATCGAAGCCACAGTAAAAATTTCTATCGAAGACCCCGATGGACGGTCGGCCGGAACGGGGACAATTGTCGACGCCCGCAGCGGCGAAGCGCTCGTTCAAACATGCGGCCATCTGTTCCGCAGTTCGGGCGGCAAGGGAGCAATCACGGTGACGCTTTTCCGGGCAGGGCCCTCTGGCGCAGAAGTGCGAGACACTTTGCCGGGGAATTTAATCCATTACGACTTGGAGCGCGATTTGGCCCTGGTGAGTATTCGCCCGAACGTGCCTGTGCAGCAAGTTTCAGTTGCTCGTGATGCAAAATCCATCGTCTCCGGGGCCACGGTTACCACTGTCGGTTGCAACCAGGGTCAGAACCCCACGGCGATTTCCACGCGCATCACGGCAGTCGACCGATACCAAGGGCACCCCAACGTGGAAGCGGCCGGCGCGCCGATCGAAGGACGCAGTGGTGGCGGACTGTTTAATATAAATGGCGAGTTGATTGGTGTTTGCTACGCTGCCGACCCGCAGAATAACGAAGGCCTGTATGCATCGCTCCCCTCGATTCACGCACAACTCGACAGTCTAAAACTGGCGATGATTTACCAAAGTTCGTCGCCATCGAATACGACTGTCGGACAGCCGCCAAGGAATCCGGTCTCGCAGGCATCGTTTGGGGAGCAACAAGTTGCTGCGATTCCCCAAGAAGATTTTGAGCGCGGGCAATATGACGACAACGAGCAGGCTCCGCCTAACATAGCGATGCAACCGCCGGTAGAACTCACAACGTCATCATTGTCACCTGCCGAGATTGCGGCGCTTGAGGAGATTCAACGTCGCGGCGCAAATTCCGAAGTAATTTGCATCATCCGCCCCAAGTCGCCCGGCGGGAAAAGCGATGTGATCACCTTGAGCAACGTTTCGCCCGCCTTTGTTCAGGCACTCACCCAACCGAAATAGCCGCGACTCTACGAGTCGCCGGCGTTAGTGCCGAAAATGGCGTGTGCCGGTGAAAATCATCGGTAGGCCGTGTTGATTGCAGGCGGCGATCACTTCTTCATCGCGGCGTGAGCCGCCCGGTTGGATCACGGCGACAATGCCCGCCTCGGCGGCTTGGTGGATGGAATCGTCGAATGGAAAAAAAGCGTCGGAGGCCAACACCGAGCCCGACGCTCGGTCGCCCGCCTTGCGGATCGCGATTTCCACCGCGTCGACCCGGCTCATCTGCCCTGCCCCAACGCCCACCAACGCTCCATCATGTGCCAGAACAATCGCGTTGGATTTCACATGCCGACAAGCGGTCCAGGCAAAAGCCAAATCGGAACTGAATGCGTCGGACGGCTGCGTTGTCGTGGCCACTTGCCAGCTTGAACAATCGTCAGGCCGATCGTCAGCCGTTTGACACAGCATCCCACCATCGACCTGTCGAAACTCTAGCGATCCTGTACCGGGAGAAATCTCGCCCACCTGGAGCAGACGGACATTGGCTTTCCATTTTGGCTTGGTAGTCAGGATTTCTATTGCTTCTGGCGTAAACTCGGGAGCAACAATCGCTTCGACAAAGCGGCCCGGCTCGGCGAGAAATTCGGCCATGGCCCCGTCGACCGGCACATTCACTCCCAGCACCGATCCAAACGCGCTCACGGGATCGCCTTCCCACGCTTTGGCCACCGCTTCGGCAAGCGTCGCCCCGGTTGCCGCTCCGCAGGGGTTGTTGTGCTTCAGCACCGCCACCGCTGGCGTTGGCAACGATCGGGCGATTGCCAGCGCCGCGTTGAGATCGAGAAAATTGTTGTAGGAAAGCTCCTTGCCGTGTAATTGTTCCGCGGAAACGAGCCCGTGGGAACTGGCATTCGTGTCGGCGTAAAGAGCCGCTGCCTGGTGAGGATTCTCGCCGTAGCGGAGCGTTTTTAGACGGCGCAGGTTTTTGGAAATTTCTTGGGGGAACTCTTCTGCATCGTCTCCCGTAGGGTCGGCATCCTGCGAGGTTTGCTGCGCGAAAAAGCTGGCGATTGCCACATCGTACGTTGCCGTTCGCATGAAAGCAGCACCGGCCAGTTTTCGGCGGGTTCCTAATGTCGTTGAACCGGAGGACTCGATTTCTTCGAGAATCGGCCCGTACTGCGCGGGATCGGTCGCGATCGTGACAAACGCGTGATTCTTTGCCGCGGAACGGACCATCGAGGGCCCGCCGATGTCGATTTGTTCGATCACCTCCTCGGCAGAAACCCCCTTGCGAGCAACCGTTTCTTCGAACGGGTAGAGGTTCACCACCACCAATTCAAACGAAACAATGTCATGCTCGGCCAACGAGGCCATGTCTTGCGGATTGTCGTGTCGACACAACAGGCCGCCGTGGACTTTGGGATGCAACGTTTTCACGCGGCCATCCATCATTTCGGGAAAGCCGGTGTATTCGGCAACATCGCGCACCGAAATGCCGGCTTCTTCCAGATGGCAACGCGTGCCGCCGGTGCTGAATATTTCGACGCCTGCTTCGACAAGTGATCGGCAGAATTCTACGAGGTTGGTTTTGTCGCTAACGCTTACCAGCGCACGTTGGATTTTGGGGGAAGGCATGGGGAGAGGGCGGAGGTCGGAGGTCAGAGGTCAGGACTGCTTACGATAGCACGATTGGTGCGGAGGGGGAATGAGCACTGATGTGACAGAAAGCTGATTGAATCGGTCGAACAATATTAGCCGCTAGCGGAAGCCAGTGGTTCGACCCGTGTCGATTCTTCGCGCACGCAGACACAATGATTTTTAAGCGAACCAATACGCGATCGGTGCGTAATGAGGAGCAAGTGGCTGGCATAATGACGTGCCGGCCTTCTCTGGCAGGATGCTCTTATCCGTCGCTTCGCATTTCGGCGGGGACCTTACAAACGCTGCGATCAAGGCGTTCGTTACGATCGGACCAGGCGTTGAAATCAGCTTGAGAGCTGCGATTCCCCGCCCGAAGTCCTTGCCACACCGGCTATGACGATCGCACGGGCCCCCTCTACAAAAGTAGTTGTAAACAGTGGGGCAAGTTTTTTGACCCGCGCCAAACCGTGAACTATATTCACTATGGGTAGCGAAATAGTCCCCTTTTGCTCCCTGTGCGCACCAAGGCCGGATTCACCCCAGTTTTCGGTTCGCGACCAAGCCGATGTGCGTGCGCGCCACAGCGCGAGCGACGCGACCTCCCCCACACACGGAACGAGCATCAGATGCAATCACGGGTTTTCGCGCAATATCTTTCGAGATTGGGTCTTCCGAGAACGATCCGTCTCGGCCAACCACGTGTTGGACTCACGCTGTTTTTCGCATTTCTGGCGAGCGCCATGCTCGCGGCACCAGCCCTGTCGCAATACGCGCCGCCGGCTGAGCAAGTCAACATTCTTTCGGACCCAACGCCAGAGAATTTTCTGCTTGAAGTCCTAGCGACTGGCAAGGAACTGGAAACCAATAGCCGGTGGGGCGATGCACTTACCCACTATGAAAATGCGTTGCGGGAACATCGAGACAACGAAACTCTGCGGCAACGGCACGACTTGGCCAAGCTGCACTACAGCCTCGACCGTCGATACCACGATCGGAGTTTTCTGCAATCAATTTCTGCTTTGAATCGGCAGCAAGCGCTATCGCTCTACTCGGAACTGCTGCAGAAGACCAACACCCATTACGTCAACACACCGCCCTGGCGTCAGCTTGCGGCACGGGGTGCTTCGGCGATTGAAGTTGCGCTGCTGGAAGAGGAATTCCTTTCGGCCAATCGGCTCAAAGTCACCGATCAACAGGTGGCTCAGCTGCGTCGCAATATTTATCAACTACTGGGCCAGCGCCCCGTAAATAATGCTCGCGACCTAGTGGCACTGGCTGACGAAGTCGCCCAATTGGCTCAGTTGCGGGTTGGGTTGCCTCCCACGGCTACTCTCCTGGAATACGTGACTGCCGCAGCCAACGGCTTGGACGATTACACCTCCTATCTGACCGCCGACCAGTTGCGAGAGGTCTATTCTCAGATCGAAGGTAATTTTGTCGGCCTGGGTGTCGAGTTGAAGGCTTCCGACGGTGCGCTGCAAATCGTGCATGTGATCCCCGGTAGTCCCGCGGAACGATCGGGCATCGTCGCTGACGATCGCATTGTGGCCGTCGACGGCAAAAGCACTGCCGAGTTGTCGACCGACGAAGCTGCCGCGATGCTCACCGGCTCCGAAGGGACTTGGGTACGAGTGACCGTCTACACGCCAGGTGCACAGCCACGCGTGTTGAACGTGCGTCGGGAGCACATCGAGGTGCCCAGCTTAGAGGATGTGAAGATTGTCGATGCAGATTTCGGCATTGCCTACGTTCGCATTCCCACATTTCAAAAGACGACCAGCAGGGACCTGGAAGCGGCTCTTTGGGATTTACATCGCAAGGGCATGCGGTCGCTGATTCTCGACCTGCGGGGCAATCCCGGGGGATTGTTGACTTCTTCGGTCGAAGTGGCCGACAAATTTTTGACCCAGGGCAACATCGTATCCACCCGTGGCCGGAGCCCCCAGGAAGATTTCAACTACCAGGCCCACTATGGGGGGACTTGGCGTGTGCCGCTGGTGGTGCTGATTGATGGCGACAGTGCCAGCGCCAGCGAGATCTTTGCCGGGGCGATCAAGGATAACAATCGGGGCCGAATTGTCGGTGAGACATCCTTTGGCAAAGGCTCGGTACAAGGCATCTTTCCGCTGGGCTATGCTGGGGCGGGGATCCGACTCACCACGGCCAAGTTCTATTCGCCCCATGGCAACCCTATCAGCCACCGCGGCGTCGAGCCCCACGAAATGGTGCGTTTGACGGCACGGCCCACGGGCACCATGAATCTCGCCCAGGCAGCCGACGACGCGATCTTGCAAGCCGGAATCCAGGCAGCCCGAAGCCGCGTTGCTCAGCGGTAGGCCGTTGACGCTTTGCCTTGCAAGGCCGATACTGTGGTTTCATTCGTTTTAGCGGGCACAACGCGCCGGTAGCTCTCTTGCCCCCACAGGGCCCTCCTTTTTGCCACTTTGGAAGTGTTTTATGGCTTACGACGACGAAGATCTGTTTGAAGAAGAATTCGACTTCGTCGATGACGACGACTCCGAAGTGGACGAACTCGACTCGGAGGAAGACACCGACAAAGACTCCGAGGCTGAGGAGGAGCCCGCGGCTAAGCCGAAACGTCGTTCGCCCCAAACCAAAAGTGCTAAGGGTGGCAAAAAAAAGGCTGATCAAGCCGACGCGGAAGAAGAGGCCGGCGAAGAAGTTGCTGCCACCGAAGAGCCAGAGAAAGAGCCTGAACCGCCAGGTCCGCCGGCCGATCATCTTGTGCATGTCTACGAGCATGGCAAGTTCAAGCGGACCATATCAAGGGAATTCACCGACGAGGACTCAGTGAAGTTCGCGGAAGAGTACAATCGTACTTCCAAGCCGCATGGTCGATGGGCGATCGCCTCCGAGAAGGACGAAGCCCCCGACCCGCAGCTATAGTCCCTTCCCTAAATATCCTTTGCTGTGCTAGCCGCGATCTTATAGATCGCCGGCTTTGGCCCGTCGCATGCGGTTTTTCGGCGTTGCAATTGTCGTGACCGCTGCAATAGGAATCGGTCGTCGCCCCCGATTTTCTACCCTTTTCGGGGGCCTTCGTTGCGACTGCCCCGGTCGGCCTAATCGACACAACAAAGCAGAAAAACAGCGTCCTAGCGCGCAAAACGCGTGCTTTCTGCCGATTTCTCGTGGTACGATGACAAGGGTTATCAGTTTTTCGCGCCCGCAAGTGAAACAATCTCAGCGGCAGTGGTGGCGGTTTTATCGCATCCCATTTGCCTGTCGGAACCGAGCAAGAGGTGGATTGATGGAATCTTTACAGCATATTTTGCGTGTCGTTCTTTCATTGTTGTTGCTGGTAGCTGTTTCGGCGGTTGCCGAAGCACAGTCGACTCGCGATCCAGCGGTACAAGAAGCTTACGATGCGGGCCTCGAGTTGCTGGGTCAAGAGAACTATGACGAAGCGATTGTCGAGTTTGATAAAGCCTCGGCCGCTGACGATACGTTTGCCGAAGCCTATCTAGGACGAGCCGATGCACTGCGTGCCATGGAAGATTATCAAGGCGCCTTGCAGGCGTACACGGCAGCCCGCGATCGCAGCCCTGATCTGTCACGAGTTCACTTTGGCATGGGAATGTGCCATCGCGAGTTGGGCCAGTTAGATTTGGCTCTCAATGCTTTCACAAATGCGAGCGACCTCAACCGCCGCGATCCCGAGATTGCCGCGAATTTGGGCAAACTCTATCTCGATATCAGCGATCCGGTAAACGCATTACGCACTCTCGATGTCGCGATTGAGTTGGACCCGGACAACGCCGAGAACTACCGTCACCGCGGTTGGGCTCATACCCAACTTCGCGAAACGGAACAGGGAATCGAGGATCTCAAAAAGTCGATTGAACTCGACCCCGAAGAATATGAAACCTACTATCGATTGGCCAATGTCTATGGTTTTGATGAAGACTATGCCATGGTCATCGAGCCGCTGACCAATGCCATCAAATACTACGAGCCCGAGGAGAGCAGCGATCCCGAAATTTTCATCGGTGGCTATCTTTTGTTGGCCGACGCGCGGATTAAACTTGCTTCGGATGAAGAAACTAGCGTGGAACAGCGCAATACCCTCTACGAAAAAGTGATCGAGGATGTCCAAGTTGTGCTGGATGAATTTCCCGACCGATTTCCCGAATCGGGCAATGCTTTGTATTTTCGCGGACTGGCGCTGCGAATGTTGTCGCGCTATGGCGAAGCCATCAAGGCCCTTACCGACTCGATCCAATTAATTCCCGCGGATAACGAAGCCAACTATTTGGGCGAAGCCTATCTCAAGCGAGGGGTCTGCTGGTTGAATCAGGGTGAAAATGGACTCGCGCGTCGCGATTTCGAGCAGGCGGCTTCACTGAATTTCGAGGATCCACTGCCCCATCTCTTTATTGGCTTTACGTATGCCAAAGAAGAAGAGTACCGCAAGGCAATCGACAGCTACAGCGAGGCGATCTCAAAAAGCGGGAACTTCGCGCGTGCCTTCGTCAACCGCGGTTTAGCCTATTTGCAGTTGGAAGAGTATCAGAAAGCGGTCGATAATTTCAACGAAGCAATTCGCAACGAGCCGACCGTGGCTGAGCACTTTTTCAAACGGGGCGTCGCCTACATGTGGCTCGATGAGTACGAAAAGGCGTTTACTTCGTTTGAGCTTGCGACGCTGTATGATGAGCATCACGCCAAGGCCTTTCGAGGTGCCGCGATCGCACTGAAAAAACTGGATCGCGCAAACCTTGCAGCCCAATACGAGAGCAAAGCTGCCGAATTGGAAGCTGCCGAGTAGTGCTTTAGCGATTTGAGACTCTTGTCACTCGTCTGTTTCCGACGGCATCTCGAATTGCCCCTTTGCCAAGTACGACTACAATGGAGAGTGCTTCTGCGCAATCTCTAATTTTTATGTGACGATGCGCGGCTGAATCCCTGACGGCGGGCACACTCCATGCAACTAACGCGCATCGGTCCATTCGCACTCGAAGAATCCCTCGATGGGAAAACCGAGAGCAACGTGCTACGTGGATACCACGTCGAGCGGAAATTCACGATGGCCGTCAAGTTGCTGCCTAAAAGCATCGTCAATCGTCCCATGCGCGGCAGCACCACTTTTGCTGAGGACGTAAAAACGCTCCAGACATTGGTGCACCCGGGCATCATTCGTTACTACGGCGGAGCCGTCGAGCAAGGTCAGCCTTACCTGGCCTTGGAATTGGTCCAGGGAGAGTCGCTCCGCGACTGGTTGAATCGACGTGGTCGGTTGCCTTGGGAAATGACCGTCGATATAGCCGACGCTATTTGCCGAGCTCTGCACCATGCTCACGGCAAGGGAATTGTGCATCAACGGCTGACGCCTACACGCGTGCTGCTTACTGAAAGCGAAGAGACAAAACTGGCAGGTTTCGATTGTGCATGGGCCGACCGCGACGACGTGCTTGGACTGCGCTCGCCGATGGAAATTGCCCACTACCTGTCGCCCGAGCAATTTCGTGGCAAGCAGTCGGCTTCGTTCCCTCAATGCGACCTGTTTAGCCTGGGTGTGATTCTCTTCGAGTGTCTGACAGGCGAACTTCCCTGGCCAGCCAATACCCCAGCCGAGCTGGTCGAAGCACGCCGCACGTCGGTGGCTCCGCGGGTTTCGACCAAGGTGCTCGACTGCCCGGTGTGGTTGGATGTGCTTGTGTCGAAATTGCTTGCAGTGAAGCGAAGCGAGCGACTCGCGTCAGCCGAGGAAACCCATCGGGCGATTGTCGACGCCAAACAGAAAGTCGCTTCGGGCATGGGTGCGGCTCAGCACGCCTGGTCGGGCCGACAGGGAACGCTCACCGTCGATTCCGATCGCAGTGAAGTGCGTCGCATCAAGCGTCAGCAACGGTCCACGCCGCGCGACAATAGCCCCTTTTACGAACGGGCTTGGTTTCTGGGCGTGTGCCTAGTGGCCCTGGTGGGCCTTGGGGCGTGGGCATTGCAGCCTCCCAGCGAGGAGGCCCTCTTTGCCAAAGCTAGGCCGCTGATGGAATCGGATATCCCGCTTGAGTGGAAACGTGCAGAGGAACAGTATTTGAATTCGCTGCGCGAGCGTTTCCCTGAATCGAAATACGCAGATCAACTACAAGAATTCGATAAACGTCTGGCTATCCATCGCGCTGAAACTCGGGTGAAAAATAATCAACGGCTGGGGAAAAAGCCTCTGTCGGAAGCGGAGAGACAGTTTGGCGAGGCTTCGCGCTACGAGCGATTCGGCGATCGTCTCTCAGCTTGGCAGAAGTACGAGGCCCTTGTGAATCTGTTCGTTGATAGCGACGAAACGTACGATCGCGCATTCGTGGAGCTGGCTCGGCGACAGATCGATCGCATCAAGGCAGATCAAACAACGGCCGAAAGCCAAACCGATTTCCTGGAAGGCCAGATCCTACGTGCCCAGCAATTGACCAAGGACGGAAATCTGTTCGAAGCGCGCCGGCTTCTCGATAGTATTGTCTCACTTTACGAGAAGAATCGAGAGCTCAAACCCCTGGTCGACAAAGCACGCGACGAAATCCGCCGCTTAGACCTCAGCGGCAACCGATAGCAGCTATGGGGCTCACAGAAATGTAGTACTAGTGGCGCAACCAACTTGCACAGGCCAGCAGAGCAGCAAGTCCAAGGATAGTGATCGAGGCAGGTTCAGGGATTGCCGTGACCTGTGCCGCGATGGTGCCAGGCCCCGTCGTGTCCCATGCAGCAAGGCTCTGGGTCTCAAAATCACCGTTGAGCAGGTCGCTGCCTGGGATCACGATGTTGTCCAGTGTCATAGTCGAGCCATTTGGGCCGTCGAACAGAAACACCAAGTCGGCCGCGTTTAGCCCCCACAAGGCCACATCGTTTACCTGGATGGTCGTTGGTGTGACGACTCCAGCAGTAGCAGTGTTAGCGTTGATCGTTCCGAGCGCCGTGCCTTCGAGCAAGACCTGCAACGAACCGCCACCGGCTGTCGCAGCACTATCAAACGAAACGTTGAAGTTGATGTCGAATACTGTGGCAGGTGTGGCAATCGGTTGATTGAGAGAGGCGGGCGAGCCTGCGGTGAAGAGGGCGCTGGTGTTAGTACTGGTGTCAAGCACTGTGATGTTCGTCGCAATGTCGGCAATAAACGCGCTGTTGCCGAAGAATTGGACTCCGCCTGTGTTGAACTCAGACGACGGTATGAAGCTGGCGTTCGGGGGGATCAACGCCTGTCCACTGATGATCGCGTCGTCGAGGTCCGTGAGTTTCAGGGCAGTGCCATTGAGGAACACCCAGTTTTCAAAGGCTCCCTTGGTGATTCCCTCGGGAGTGAAGTTACCGGCATCTACTGCGTAAATATCTGCGTTAAACGAGAAGGGAGCGTCTATGACTGAAATCGCCCCTTGTTCGGTGTAGACTGCGTTGGTCCCACCGTATTCCCACAAAATTGTGACCGGAGGCAGATCTGGGAATCCGTACAGCCCGAAGAACTGGTGAAAGTTCTCGGTCGTGCGTTGATCTAGGAGGGTGTCCTCGTATTCCACCGTGACAGTGCCTTGCGTGCCCACAGGTATACCGGTGAAGAGGTTAATGACTTCGACATCGACGCGAAATCGTACCATTTCAGCATGGGATGAACTGGTAATCATCGCCGCCATGTACATTGCGGCGAAAAAAATCCTTAAACTCATTGGGCCCTCCTTGTTGCATCGGCCTATTTGGCAGGTGTCGATTTGGCTGTCGAAAGAACTGGTAACCAAGAACTTGAATTCGTGAAGAGACATTGTGACTGATAATTCGCCATGCTCAAAGAGCACTATTTCGAAGTACGTAGACAAATTGGTTGGACCAGCCTTGGCGTTGATGTGGGTTAGCATGAGCGTGTTTTAACACCTCACTCACGACAGAGCCGCAACGAAAGGACTGGTCCAATGACTACCAAACTACGATACGTCGCAAGCGACACCGACACATGTCCGAAATAGTTGGCTCGATGGCAAAGCTTGCTACGGACAAGTGTCGGTGCCACCCTTTTTCCAGTCATCAAATACGAACTTCCAGCTGCTTCATCATCAAAGTGTAAAATTTCACGAATCCGGGCGGCACCCTTTCAGGGCCGAGCCGAAGTTTATGGGCATTGCTATAAAATACGGGAATTAACCCAGGTTAACCGACAAGGTTGCCGTACTCTGTGCAATCAGGCTTCAGGGGTCGAAATCGGGCGAAAATGAGATTTCGTACCGTTGTCGTCCGTGAGGGGTAGGGCTATAATCGCCAGTTCGCTATTTTTCCATCCCACCTTAATCTAACACAGCCATGTGCTGCTCTTTGGATATTCGCCTATGCGATTTTGGCTTCTGGATCGGATCTGTTCGTATGAGCCCGATACCGAACTGACGGCGGTCAAGAATGTATCCCTTGCCGAAGAATACCTCGCGGATCATTTTCCGGAGTTTCCGGTGTTGCCGGGTGTTTTTATGCTTGAGGCTGCTACTCAGGCCAGTGCCTGGTTGGTCCGGCTCAGCGAAGATTTTGCGCACAGCATCGTTGTGCTTCACGAGGCGCGTGCGGTTAAGTACGCCGATTTCGTTACCCCTGGCAATGCGCTGCAAGTGCGCGTGGAGCAAACCAAGAGCGACGAGCGATACGTTCACTTTCGATTTGAAGGGAAGGTCGAGGACCGGGTTTCGGTGAGCGGGCGACTCGTTCTGGAACGCTATAACCTAGCCACCGACGATCCCGAAAAAGCAGGGCTCGATGCTCGAATGATTGCCTATCAGCGGTCTACTGCGGCGTTGTTAACACGGAATCTCGAAAAGGCGGTGGCGGTATCCTGAGCCCTTTTGTTTCTCCAAGATTATCAGAGAGAGAATTAGCATTTGATTCGATTTAAGAGGATCGTAGGCGATCACGTTGGGTCAAAGACAACACTATATTTTCCTTAGCTAGTTGGCGAACTGTCGGGCTTCTATGCAAGCCGCCGACGGCTCACCGAAAGAAAAAAAGAGAATTTGCGGAGGTTTGAATCACGATGGCATCAGACGATGAAATTTTTGAAAAGGTACGCGAAGCGCTGGTCGACGCATTGGGAGTAGACGACGACGAAGTACTGCCAGGCGCGACTCTCCAGGGGGACCTGGATGCCGAGTCGATCGATTTCTTGGATATTGTTTTCCGGCTTGAAAAAGCATTCGATATCAAGATTGAGCGCGGGGAGTTGTTCCCCGAAGACATCCTCACCGATACCGAGTTTGTCCAGGACGGCAAGGTCAACGAGGCTGGGATTGCCAAACTGCGCGAGCGGATGCCTTTTGCCGATTTGACAAAGTTTGAAGCCGAGCCCGTAGTGCAAAACCTGGGGCAACAGCTTACCGTGCAGGATATGTGTAAATTCGTGGCCCATAAACTGGCTGCTTAGCACCCCGGAAATGCACTTCTTCGTGCTGCTGGAAGATACCCATGCGGTGGTTTTGGATCGATCGGTTTACCGAATTTGTGAGCGGCTCGCATGCCGTGGCGGTGAAAGGTGTGTCGTTGTCCGAAGACCATCTTCACGACCACTTTGTCGGATATCCGGTGATGCCGAATTCGTTGGTAGTCGAAGGAATGGCTCAGTCGGGTGGCCTGTTGGTCAGCGAGCAGTATGGGTTCGGCGAGTTAGTGGTGCTGGGGAAGCTTGCCAAGGTGAAATTTCACAGTTGCGTGCGTCCTGGCGAAACGCTGACCTATCGTGTGCGTGTCGACACGATTCGCAACGACGGTGCGGCAGTTTCGGCGACCGCCCATGTCGGCGAGCGACTGCATGCCGAGTCTCTGCTGTTCTTCGCACGACTTGGGGATGCCAACGAAGCGTTGCAAGGAGAACGGCTATTCCGCCCCCGCGATTTGCAACACTGGTTGTCATTAGTGGGTATTTTTGAAGTGGGCGTTCATCAAGATGGCAGACGGTTGAAAGAGGCCGACTATCCGCTTGAAGAATGTCCCGCCAACGCATAATTTTGATTGTTTAAGCATCAGCCCTCCGATTGATTGTGTTGATCCGAGTTGAAATTTTCCCAGGAAGAATGCCATGCGACGCCGTGTTGTCGTTACTGGAATTGGTTGTGTGACTCCGTTAGGGACTCAGGTCCACGAATTATGGGAAAATCTGGTCGCGGGCCACAGCGGAGTGGGCCCAACCACATTGTTCGATGCGAGCAGTTTTCCGACCAAGATCTCCGCAGAAGTGCGCGATTGGACGATCGCCGATGTGGGCGAAGATCCTGATGTCTGGAAAAATCGCAGTCGCCACACCTGCTTTGCCGCCGGAGCTGCCAAGCAAGCAGTTGAATGTTCTGGCGTTTTAGGGACCGTCGAGCCAACGCGATTTGGCGTTTATCTTGGTGCTGGGGAAGGGCAGCAAGATTTCTTCCAGTTCTCGAAAATGATGACCGCCGCCGTGAGCACTGGCGAGCTGAGTCTTAAGACGTTTCTCGAAGCGGGTCTCAAGGAACTGCAGCCACAGGCCGAGTTGGAGCAGGAGCCGAATATGCCAGCGGGCTATTTAGCCGGTATGTTCGATGCCCAGGGCCCAAACGTCAATTGTCTGACCGCCTGTGCTGCCAGCAGCCAGGCCATCGGCGAAGCAACCGAGATTCTCCGGCGCGGCGAGGCCGACGTCATGCTTTCCGGCGGTACGCACAGCATGATTCATCCGTTCGGGGTTACCGGTTTCAATTTGCTGACCGCATTGAGCGAACGAAACGACGAGCCCGAGAGGGCCTCCCGGCCTTTCGATTTGAACCGCGACGGCTTTGTCCTTGGTGAGGGGGGGGCGATGGTGGTGCTTGAAGAATACGAGCACGCCCGAGCCCGCGGGGCGCAGATCTACGGCGAGATTCTCGGCTACGGCACCACAGCCGACGCGTTCCGTATTACCGATACGCATCCCGAAGGCCGCGGAGCGACCAGTTGCATCAAGATGGCCCTGGCCGACGCCGGAAAAAACATCGACGAAGTCAACTACATCAATGCCCACGGCACGAGTACCGCGGTAAACGATAAAGTAGAAACGCTGGCCGTACGAAAGTCGTTCGGCGAGTATGCCGACCAAATCCCGGTTTCCAGCACGAAGAGCATGACTGGCCACCTGATTGCCGCGGCAGGGGCGACGGAGTTGATCATTTGTCTGATGACGCTCAAACATGGTGTGGTCCCGCCGACCATCAATTACGAGACGCCCGACCCCAACTGCGATCTCGATTATGTGCCGAACGTCGCCCGCGAACACAAGTGCGATACGGTGCTTTCCAATAGCTTTGGCTTTGGCGGACAAAATATCACACTCGTCGCAGGACGCGTGTAACGGGCCTCCGCCCTAATCTTCTAATCCTAGCCCCCGGCGGAAGCCGGTGGGACCGCTGGCTTCCGCCTGCGGCTAGAATCCCTACAAAAAAACAAGCCAGGCCGACTTGCGACCTGGCTTGTTTCGTTACCCTTTTGTGGGCCGATATTCATCTCATCGTTCTGTGCCAACCTTTTACAGTTGAAACTGACCAACCATCCCTTGCAGTTGCTCGGAGAGCTTGGACAGCTCGGAGCCAACCACTTGGGTTTGGGAAGCGCCTTGAGCCGTTTGCTTTGCGGCGTTGTCCACCCCAACGATATTGCGGGTGATTTCTTCACATGCGGTAGCCGACTCGGCAACGCCCGTGGAAACCGACTTGGCTGCCAGAGCAGTCTGGTTGACGTTGGCGGCGATCTCTTTGGTGGTGGCACTTTGTTCTTCCACCGCCGCGGCGATCGTCGAAGATGTGGAGTTCACCTGTTGGATCACTTCGCCCACATCGCCGATTGAGCGAACGGCATCGCCCGTCGAACCTTGGATACCTTCAATCCGCTTGCGGATATCTTCGGTCGCCTCGGCAGTTTGTCGAGCAAGCTCTTTCACCTCGGTGGCCACCACGGCAAAACCCTTGCCGGCGTCGCCAGCCCGGGCGGCCTCAATCGTGGCGTTCAGAGCCAGCAGATTCGTTTGCTCTGCAATGTCCTGAATCACTTCGATCACCTTGCCAATTTCGTCTGCTGCTGATCCGAGTTGGCCAATCGTTTGATTGCTCGACTCGGTTAGATGAGCGGCCTTCTTGGCGATTGTCGAAGCCTGCTCAGCCGTCTTGGCGATTTCGCTAATGCTGGCAGTCAGTTCTTCAACAGCGGCGGCGACCGTTTGGACGTTGGTGGTCATCTCTTCGGTAGAGCTGGCCATCGTGGTCATGTTGGTCGACATCTCTTCGGCCGCGGCCGCGACCGAGGCCGACTGGCTGGTCGTCTCTTCCGCACCGCCGGACATCTGGGTTGCCGTTGCCGCCAATTGCGTCGACGTGCTTGCCAGTTGCCCTGCGTTGCCGTTCAAACCTTGCACCACACTGCGAAGATTCTCGCACATCGCGTTCACCGCTTGCGAGATGCCTGCGAAGGTATTGAACACGTCGGACGTATCGTCGTCGGCATCTGCAACTTCGTAGGTATGTGTCAAGTTGCCCTGAGCGATGTGGTTCATCACCTCTGAGAACTTAGCCACTTCGCTTTCTTGGAAAGCCGCAACCTTCTCCTCGCGGGCAGCTTGTCTGCGCTCTTTGGTGACATCCTTCCACTCGAGCGTGTTGCCGATATAGTTACCAGCCGCATCGAGCTGGGCTGTCACGAGCAATTCGATGGAAAGAGGGCCAACCTGGATGTCGGTCCTGTAGGGCAACTGGCTGGTGTCAGCCAGCAGATTACGTTGAACACTCGGGTCTTTGTGGAACTGATCAATGCACGCCCCGAGGAGATTGTTCGGATCGAACTTGGGCCACATTTTCTTGAACGTATCCTGGTGCTTAGTTAGCAGCGCGAGGGTTTGATCGTTCACGTAGGTCACAATAAAGTCGCGGTCGATCATCATAAATGCCGATTGTGACGTGTCGACAACCTTGCGTAGTGTGTACGCTTCCTTGTTGCTTTCCTCTGCAGCTTCGAGAGAATCAAGCATGCTGTTAAAGGAAGAGGACATTTCACCGATTTCATCTCGTGAGGTTACTTCCACGCGCTGACTGAGGTCGCCCTTGCCGCTGGTGATGTCTTTCAACACGGTAACCAGAGCCTGAATCGGACGCACCAACGCACGAGTTATGAAGTAAGCGGTGATGAGCAAAGCAACCACGATGAACGAGGAAGTAATTATGTTGCTCCAGAGCACCTGGCTTGTGGCAGCGCTGGAAACTTCTTCCATAGTTGCCTGGGCCGCAAAGGCTTCGGAGGTATCCATTTTGGACAACATGGCCCACTTGATTCCCAACAGATCAACCGGACCGTAGGCAGTGATCGCCTCGTTACCCAAGTAGTCGGTCTCGGTGATAACGCCTTCTTCACCACGAATGGCACTTTGAACGACGTCACTTTCCACCTTGCCCGTCTCCGGGTTTCGGAACGAGTTGACCAGGCTGCGATTTTCTGGATCACGATGCGAGTTGGAACGCATCCGGAAGTCGGGGCCGACAAGAATCGTCTCGCCTGTTTCCCCCAGCCCTTCGCGATGCGACATAATCGAAGTGATACGATCCACCGGCATCTGGAACATCAGAACGCCGACTTTTTCGTCTCCATCGAAGATAGGCGTAGCGATAAAGCTGGCCGGGGCCTCGTAGGATGGGGTGTATCGCTTGAAATCGACCAGCACGAAGCTGTCGGGCGTCGACAATGCATTCGCCTTGCGGAAAGCTTCGCCAAAGTTGGTGTTTGCGTAAGGACCGTTTTTAAGCGAAGTGGTGTAATCCAATTCTTTGAAGACCGAATAAACGATATCGCCCGTGTCGGGATCGACAAGAAAGATATCGTAGTACCCAAACTTCTCGAGATAACTGCGAATCACGGGATGGACTACCGAGTGGAGCAGACCGTAGTTGGTTTCCAGATCGGCCGTGTCGAGCTCGTGTTTTGAGCCGAGAGGATTCGAGTTGGCACGAATGTAAGCATGTTGCAGTGCAATGGAGTCTGCGTCAAGCTGGTTGAAGTACTGCAGTGCATTGGCAGAATCGCCATTATTGAGATTCTGATATTCGTTGGAGAAATCGTTGCTGTAGTAGGTCGATAGTTCTTGCTTCATGCTGGCGAGAGTTTGCTCGTCGATGCTTGCCTCTTCGCGATACTGACGAAAGCTATTTCTAAATGCGCTCATCGCGTCGACGATCATGCGATCTTCGGAAAACGTGAGGACCTGATCGCGGATGCTTTCAAAGTACTGCTCGATTTGCACTTTCTTCAACGATTTTTGCGACTGGAGCGAAGCAGCCATTTTTTCTTGGATATCGGCGTTTGCCTGTTCACGTAGCGTGGTCATGCCACGATTGATACCCATGTGGCTGGTTACCGCGGCGATTGCCAGTGGCACCAATCCGCATGCCAGGAATCCCAGCGTTAGCTTTGTGCGAATCTTCATTACTTTCTCTCCATCGTTTCTAAAGAATGATCGTTGATTAACAAAAGGCGACGCAGACGCGCCACATTCGTTTTGGTTAAAATTCCCCTTGTTTTTGCACCTCTTTTGCACGGAATCGAGGTCAGCGGCAATTGAAACTCTTGAAGAACATACTTTAGTGAAAACGCCTGCGCAGTTTGCGCAAACATTTTTTTTACAGAGGGTCCCTCAATCTTTTGGGGGTTTCCAAGGGTGTTGGGTGGGCTTTTACCGATCGCCGGGGTTGGTCTGGTTAGAGAGCTGTAGAGGGTGCGAGTTGTCGCCTGCCCAGATAACGCCACCCAAGCGGCAGCTTGTCTGTGAAGGGTTGATTCTGTACCTTGACGGGTTCATAATTCCTCCAAACCGCAGAGAGAGCATACTGCAGTTACCATGACCGATCCCTATTTTCAGCAGTTGTTCGCCGATCGCATCGGCGGGGCACAGTACGGCAAAGACGATGCGATTTATAAGTTTGAAAAAATCAAGCGGGCCAAGCGCAAGGCCCTAGCCGATTTTCCTGACCGCCGATTATTGGACTTTGGTATCGGCGAAAACGATGGCATCGCCGACGAGCGCATTCGCCAGGTGATGGCCGAGGAAATCCACAAGCCAGAAAACCGCGGTTATGCCGACAACGGCACCATCGAGTTTAAGGAAGCGGTCGCACGATTCATGCAGCGCCAATATGGGGTCACACTCGACCCGACGACCGAAGTGAACCATTGCATCGGTTCGAAAACGGCCCTGTCGATTCTTCCGGGGGCGTTTATCAACCCGGGCGATATCACGCTGATGACCGTGCCCGGCTATCCCGTGGCGGGGACGCATACCACGTACTTTGGCGGCGTGGTTTACAAACTGCCTTTGACTGCCGAGAACGGATTTCTGCCCGACTTGAAGAGCATCCCGGTCGACGTGCTTACCAAAGCCAAACTGCTGGTGCTTTGTTTTCCAAACAGTCCAACAGGGAGCACCGCCCCGCCAGAGTTCTACGAGGAAGTGGTTGAATTCGCGAAGGCAAACCAAATTGTAGTAATCCAAGATGCAGCACATGCCCTGCTCTCTTTCGATCGAGAGCCGAACAGTTTTTTAGCCGTTCCCGGAGCGAGAGATGTTGGAGTTGAGGTGCATTCGCTTTCTAAAGGTTTCGACATGATCGGCTGGCGAATGGGCTGGGTTTGTGGCAATCCGCTCATCGTGCGAGCGTTTGCCGACGTGAAAGACAATTGCGACTCGGGCCAGTTTATCGCAATCCAAAAAGCCGCAGCCGCAGCGCTCGACGAACCGGCGATTCCTGAGCGGATTCATGCCAAGTACAAGCGGCGTCTGGAAAAGTTGGTGGCGATGCTTGGCCGGTGCGGTTTCCAATGCCAGATGCCCGGCGGCACTTATTTTCTGTACACCCCCTCGCCGAAAGGCCTGGAAGGCGGCCCGACTTTCGAGAATGCCGAGGCGGCAAGCCAGTACCTAATCACCGAGCAATCGATCTGCACCGTTCCGTGGGATGATGCGGGATCGTTTCTGCGTTTCTCGGTCACGTACGAGGCCGCCGACGAATCGGCAGAAGACGCCCTCATGGCAGAAACCGAATCACGGCTCAAGGGCATCCGGCCCGTGTTTTGATCGATTACAACACTTTCGCCCGGTCTTCCCCGCTCCGCGATCCCAGGTTCCCGTAACGGTGATACGCGTGCGATAGGCTTTGCTCTTGGAAGTACCAAAGCAGCTCCACGCGGCCGTGACAGCACACGGGGGCGTCGGCGATAAAGTGGCCCACGGCAGCGGCGGCGGTGCGGATGATCGGCGGGACGCGATCGGGATACGCGAAACGGATACGGTCGACATTTCCTTCGCGAATCGCTTGGGCCAGATCGGCATCGGTTTGTTCGACAAACTCGATAGCCCCCGCCCAGGTGTCGGTCAGTTGATCGAGCAACGCCAAGGAGGCCAATTTCAGCTCCGGCGAAAAGCTAACAACGGTTCGGCAACCCGCGGCACGCGAAGCGAGCGCTCGGGCAAATAGGTCGAACGTCGAATCGCTGGCGTGACCACGTACATAGACCTCTTGGATCGGCAGGTATCGGAGGTGGTTGTCTTCGCCCACTAGCTGGCAAGGATCGTGGGAATGGTCGAATTGCTGGGCCATCCAGGTTTCACAACTTTGGGCGGCGGCAACGATTTCTTCGCATTCGCGCTCATCCAGGTGTCCACGTTCGACGGCAATCCGCAAGGCCTCGCAGAAGTCGTCGAGCCCCGTGTCGCCCAAGTCCTTTTCAGTTTGCTGATCACTTTGGCAAGCCGTTGGATCAATTTTGCCGTCGAAGTGCATTAGCGCAGCAACGTAGTTGGGCCCGCCCGCCTTGATGCCGGGGCCGACGGCGCTTTTGCCCATGCCGCCAAATGGTTGGCGTAAGACAATCGCACCGGTTGTCGACCGGTTGATATACAGGTTTCCCGCACGAATTCCCTGTTGCCAAAGTTCTTGTTCGCGGTCGTCGAGACTTTCCAATCCCGAGGTAAGTCCGTAACCCGTGGCATTCACTAAGTCGATTGCCGTGTGCAAATCCCGCGCAGACATCACACCCAACAGCGGGCCGAAGAACTCTGTGCAGTGCGTCACACTGTTTGGCTGCACTCCCCATTTCACGCCAGGGCCGATCAAATGGGGATTTCCGTCAACGTGCAGTCGGGGCATCACCGCCCACGACTCCCCGGGTTCCAATTCCTTGAGAGCCCGTTCCAGGTCGCCGCCGGGCGGACGAATCAACGGGCCGATTCTTGTATGGAGTTGCCAGGAAGAGCCGACGTGCAAACTTTCTACCGCATCGCATAGCGCATTGCGAAACGCATCGTCGTGGTAAACTTCTTCTTCCAGGATCAAAAGCGACGTGGCCGAGCATTTTTGGCCGCTGTGGCTGAATGCCGAATGCAGCACGTTTTTGATTGCCAAGTCGCGGTCGGCTAGTGCCGTGACGATGGTCGCGTTTTTACCGCCCGTCTCGGCCAGCAGCCGGATGGTCGGTTTGGCGGCGAGCATTGCCAGGGCGGTTTCGGTCCCGCCGGTGAGAATCACCGCGTCGACGTCGTCATGCGACACCAATTGCTGGCCAACCGTAGCACCGCTGCAGGGCATGAATTGCAACGCCGTTTTTGGCACTCCCGCTTTCCAAAAGCATTGGCATAGCCGGTAAGCGGTAAGCACCGTGTCGGAAGCCGGTTTCAGGATTACTGTGTTGCCCGCCGCCAACGCGGCCGCCACGCCCCCGCAGGGAATTGCCAGCGGAAAATTCCAGGGCGAGACAACCACAACCACCCCCTGCCCTTGCGGATCGAGGCCTGGTAAATCGAAAAAGGTCTCGGCGCTTTGGGCGTAGAAACGGCAAAAATCGATTGCCTCGGAAATCTCGGGGTCGCTTTCGGCGATGGTTTTGCCACCCTCGGCCAACATGACGCCGATCAATTCGCCCCGAGCGACAGACAGCTCTTCCGCGACGCGAAACAAGATTTCGGTTCGCCCCCGAGACGAGCGGCTGCGCCAACCATCCGGGTCGGAATTCGCGCAAGCTACCGCTCGTGGGACGTCGGCACTGTTGGCAAGTTGGTAGCGGGCGACTACTGTGTCTGGCCGGGAAGGATCGATGGATTCTTGCGGCTTACGATCTGCGGTGATCTCATTTCCTTCCAGAACCAGCGGCACGTTTGCGGCTTGTTCGCCGTGGCGAGGGCGCCATTGCTCGACAATACTCTCGGCCCATTGGCCATTTTGTGGGAGCGACCAGTCGGTATCGGGTTCGTTGGTGAGGGAGAGGTCAGAGGTCGGAGGTCGGAGGTCAGGGGGATTTGTGCTTGCGCGGTTTTGTTTTCTTCGTGGTTGGGTGGCGAGAGAATCTAACCGGGCAAAAGAATCGATGAATCCCGCTTCCAGACTTTGCCACTGGGGGCTGTCGACTCGTACGCTGAACGCGTGCCGTAGGAAATTGTCGGGGCCCGTGTTTTCGTCAAGCCGTCGTACCAAGTAGCCGATTGCGTGGATAAATTCTTCTTGCCGGCAAGCCGGGGCGTACAGCAACATATTTTGCGTAAGCTCGAACAGCGCCCGACGCTGATGATTGGCCATGCCTTCGAGCATTTCGAACTGCACCCTGTCGAGCAAACCGGCGCGCTCGGCGAGAATCAAACCGTAGGCCAACGTAAACATGTTGTGCGACGCGATACCCAATCGCACGGCAGCCAAGTTTTCTGGCCGCATGCCGAACTGCAGCATGCGGGCGTAATTGGCGTCGGTATCGATTTTTTCCTGAAACGGCGCCTGCGGCCAGCCGCGCAAGCTGGCCTCGACACGTTCCATTTCCATGTTGGCTCCTTTGACCAACCGGATCACAACTGCCGCCCCCCCGTCGGCCACACGCCGTCGGGCCCATTCGGTGATCCGCTGTTGTGTGCTAAACGAATCGGGTAGATACGCCTGCAAAGCGATTCCTGCGCACACGTGTTCCAGCCCTGGTCGATCCAGAGTGCGCATGAACACTTCGGCAGTAATCTCTTTATCGCGGTACTCTTCCATATCGAGATAGACAAATTTCGGCACTTCCGTGCCGTCGCGATGCTTGAATCGTCCCTTGGCTGCCGCCCGGTACAGTAGTTCCAACCGATCGCATAACACTTCGATTGTATGTTCGCGGGCTAACGCAGAAATCTGCGAATAAAGCGTCGAAATTTTTACCGAGACGACTTCAATTTCCGGTCTGGCAAGTGCCGCTAGATACGATTCCAGGCGTCGCTGCGCTTCTTTCTCGCCCAGCAGCGCTTCGCCGAGGAAGTTCACATTCATCCGCACCCCTTCCTGCCAGCGTTGGTGCAGATAACCGCCCAGCACTTCTTCTTCTGCCGGCAGAACGACGTTAGCCGTCTCGTGCTGCATCTTTTCCTTGACGAAGGGCATTGCCACCCCGGGCAAAAATGCACCGAACGATTGGAAACCTTTCAGCAAAGCTCGGTCCATCGCGCTAAAAAATCGTGGAACTCCCTGGACGTCGAGGATGTGAATCAACTGATCTGCCGAGCGATGGGGAAGCCGGGAGCGAAATGCCTGGTCTGTCAACTCAATGAGTGTCGCTTTATCGCGAGGCGACTGGATCAAACGGTCCAATTCGGACTGCTGACGACGTTCGGCGGGAGTTTGCAACGCGGTTGCGCGAGTTTGCAGTTGTCGGGCGAGATAAAGTGCTTGCTGAATTTCCTCGGCCAGCGGAGATTCTGCATCGCAGGAAAATTTTTTAAGGACTCGTCGAACTTGTTTCGCGACTTGGTGGGTTTTTTCAGGAGGAAGTGTAAAAGACATCCGTGCTGGCCTCGTGGCGAGGGGGAATCGGTCGAATCCAGCGCATTATTGGGCCCCACTGGTCACGAAGCAAGTGCAGGCAGCGGAACTGCCGGCGAACTGCAAAGTCAGATTTTTTGGCCTAATCGAGAAGGTCTCACGCGGAGTCGCAGAGCCGCGGAGTTTTATTGTAGATTTGAAACCACGTTCGATGGGCGTGGTTCGGGGAAAATAGTTCTCCCCTTTTTTGTTTTCGGAGAAATCTCGCAAAGGCGCTAAGGCGCAAAAGCATTTTGAGACTAGGTATCTGCTCTTTGCGCCTTTGCGAGAGTCAATCACTCGCGCACCTGGAAGAGAAGAATTGCAGGCTTGGTTGCCCTAGGCAGAAATGTCGATTCGCTGGGTCAGATAGTTGAGAATGTCGCGGACTGAAATCACTCCGACCAGATCGCCATCGGTCAGTATAGGGACATGGCGATAGCCTCCGACGTGCATCTTGTGGAGGGCGAAGGCGATCTTGTCTTTTGATTCCAGCGTAACTGGGTTGGGGGTCATCACGGTTTGGATAGGTAGTTCGAGGAAATCAGCGACCTCGGCATTCAGACGCATCAGAGCGTCTCGTTCGCTGAAAATTCCCAGCAACTCTCTACCTTCGACGATGATCACGCAACCAATATTTTTCTCAACCATTTTCTGCAACACTTCTCCGACAGGCATGTCCAGCGGAACGGTAAGTGGCGATTTAGGCGCGAGAACATCGATCCGATCCTTGAGCAGTCCTTTTTCAACCGGCGACGAAGGCTGGGGAATGCTCAGGTCGGTGAGCGAATGCTGACAATCATCACAAATGTCAGCACCTTCCAAGTTTGTTGATCCGCAAAATGGGCAGGCTATCATGCGACTTTCCAGGTTTCTCCCGAACGGAACAGAGTTTCCAAATCTCCTTTGCCCCGCTCTTTGGTGGCTTGGTCAATTTGATCATTCGTCTGTTCATCGTAGCGAGGTTTGTCGACCGAACGGAAAACACCAATCGGCTCAGGGAATCCATCTTCGTTACGCATCCGGCTCAGCAAGTACGCAAGGCTCGGCTCGGGACTTCGCTCGTCGTGGAACAAGAGATCGTCTTCAGTGATTCCTTTGCCAAGCTCGACAACTTCGGGATCCAGGCCGTTCAGGCGAATTCCCTTCTGTCGATCTTTGCCGAAAATAAGTGGCTTGCCATGCTCTAGTTCAAGGGTAGTTTCGGCTTTGGTGTCCCGAGATTTGGCATATTCCCAGGCCCCGTCGTTGAAGACGTTGCAATTCTGATACACCTCGATGAAGGCCGTGCCTTGATGTTCGGCACCACGCTTCAAGATGTTCCCCAAGTGCTTGATATTGGTGTCGATGCTGCGAGCGACGAATGTGGCTTCGCAGCCAATCGCAATCGAGAGTGGGTGCAGGGGGTTGTCGATCGCTCCCATTGGCGAGCTTTTCGTTTTTTTCCCCAAAGGGGATGTCGGCGAATATTGGCCCTTGGTCAAACCATAGATGCGATTGTTGAACAGCACGATATTCAGGTCCATATTGCGACGAATCGCGTGCATCAAATGGTTGCCGCCGATCGAGAGCCCGTCGCCGTCGCCGGTGATGACCCACACTTGCAGGTCGGGCCGACATGTCTTCAAGCCGGTTGCCACCGCGGGCGCACGACCGTGGATCGAGTGCATGCCGTAGGTGTTCATGTAATAAGGAAAACGACTTGAGCAGCCGATTCCCGAAATAAAGACGATGTTTTCCTGGGGCGTGCCCAAAGTAGGCAGCATCTTTTTCATTTGCGCCAGGATGGAGTAATCGCCGCACCCTGGACACCAGCGGACATCCTGGTCGCTGGCAAAATCAGCAGGCTTAAGAACGGGTAGTGGGGAGTCGATGCTCATGGTAGTTGGTAGGGAATCTAAATAGGGAGGATAATCCTGAAGTGAATGCAATCCGTTTTTTGTATTGTAGTGAATCTGTGGTGGGTGGAATTGTGTTCGACATCACCCCAACACTTCGTTAATCTTGTCGACAATTTCTGCAACGCTAAACGGCTTACCTTGAACCTTGGTCAGTCCGATCGTATCGATCAAAAACTCGGAGCGAACCATGACGCTTAGTTGGCCCAGGTTCAGTTCGGGAATCATGACTTTGTCGAAGCTCCGAAGAATTTTTTCGAAGTTTTTCGGGAATGGGTTCAAATAGCGCAAGTGGCAATGGCTCACTTTTTTGCCAGCACCTTGCGTTTGATGAACGGCCGTCGCACACGCGCCGTAGGTGCCGCCCCAACTGAGAACCAGCAGATCGCCGCTATCGGGTCCGTCGAGTTCCTGTAAAGGCACATCGTCGGCGACATTCGCCACTTTTTGAGCACGTGTTTTGCACATCTGCTCGTGGTTGTCGGGATCGTAACAGACATTGCCGGTGCCATCTTGTTTTTCTAGCCCGCCAAGCCGGTGCATCAATCCGGGAGTGCCAGGGATTGCCCAGGGTCGAGCCAACCGCTCGTCGCGATCGTAGGGCATGAATTCATCGCCATTGAGCGATGGGCCGGGGTGCTCGACATCCACGCTCGGCAACTCCGAAAGATCAGGAATTCGCCAGGGCTCCGAGCCGTTGGCCAAGTAACCGTCAGAAAGTATCATCACGGGCGTCATGAATCGGACCGCGATTCTCCACGCTTCCTGGGCTACATCGAAACAATCGCCCGGGCTACTCGCTGCCAGAATCGGCATCGGACATTCGCCGTTGCGGCCATACATAGCTTGGAACAAGTCGGACTGTTCGGTCTTGGTGGGCAAGCCGGTCGAAGGTCCGCCGCGCTGCACGTTGATCACCACCATCGGCAGTTCCGTCATCACGGCTAGTCCCAGTGCTTCGCCCTTGAGGGCAATTCCGGGTCCGCTGCTGGCGGTAACCGCCATTTCGCCTGCGAAGGCAGCACCAATGGTGGCGGTGACTGCCGCGATTTCGTCTTCCGCTTGGAAAGTAAGGACGTCGAAATTTTTGTGCTTGGACAGTTCGTGCAAAACGTCGCTGGCCGGGGTGATGGGATAGGCACCCAGAAACAGCCGTTTTCCGCTTCGCTGTGCCGCGGCGAGCAACCCCCAGGCCAGGGCCGTGTTGCCCATGATGTTGCGGTACGTTCCCGATGGCAGTTTTGCGGGCCCTACGTGATACTGCGTGTTAATTGCCTCGACGGTTTCGCCGTAGTGGTAGCCAGCCTTTAGTGCCGAAGTATTGGCTTTGGCCACCTCGGGCCGTTTGCCAAACTTCTGCTCGATAAACCGTAGCGTCGGATCAAGCGAGCGATCGTAGAGCCAAAACACCAAGCCCATCGCAAAGAAGTTGCGGCAACGGTCGGCTTCTTTCACACTCAGACCAAATCCCTCGACAGCCAGCCGGGTAAGCTTGGTCATTTCCACGGAGTGGAGTTTATATTTTTCGAGGCCATCGCCTTCGGTGGGATCACTAGCATAGCCGGCCTGTTCGAGTCCCTTTTTCTCGAAGGCGTCTTTGTTGACGAGCAAGATTCCGCCCGCCCGCAGGTCGGATAAATTAGTTGCCAGCGCGGCCGGGTTCATGGCGACCAATGCGTCGACCGTGTCGCCCGGGGTGAAGATCTCGTTGCTGGAAAAATGGATTTGAAAGCCGCTCACCCCCGCTTTGGTACCGCGCGGAGCACGGATCTCTGCGGGAAAATCGGGAAACGTCGCGACATCGTTGCCCAACAGCGCGGAGGTGTTGGTGAACTGGGTTCCCGCCAATTGCATGCCATCGCCGGAGTCGCCACAGAATCGAACGGTTGCTTCGTCAAGAGTGGTAACGGGCTTCGAGGGAGTCGAGGTTGCCATGGTTGTCGGCAATTCCTTCAATCTTAGGTATTATAGAGTGTCGTAGAACAAAATGAGGTGGAATTATTTCTTAAATCGTCAAGCACCTTCCCGTTCGCCGGCCACTGTGCCAGGCTTGGGAGGCAGTGTGTAAATTGTTTGTGGGAAGTGATCGACCAGGAAATGAACGATTCCACGTGCCCCGGCCATTCCGGTCGGTTGGCCTTCGGCCGAAAGGATCGGCAGGCGTCGATAGCCACCCTCGGACATTAACCGAATCGCTTCACCCATGGTGGCGTCTTCGTTGAGTGTCACCAGGTTGCGAGACATGAAATCGGCAATTGGTTCTTCTACCGATTTTCCCGAGGCCATCCACTTCAACGCGTCGCGTTCCGTGAAAATACCCAATAACTTGCGCTCTTCGCAGACAAGGACGCTCCCAGCCCGATGGGTGCGCAACAGTTGCAAAACATCGCCTACGGTTGCGTCGGGCGATACCAGCAGTGGGTTGTTAGGAAAGGCAGCCGTCACCGGTTCGGTGTTGAGGCTGAGATGAAAGCTCACGGCATGGTGCCCTATTCGTTTCGTCGACACGACTTGAGGGTTGCTTCATGCAAATAAAAACATCAAAGAATGATTTGCCGAACCTTGGCAAATCGGAGCAAGGCAACCGATACGACATCCTTGTTGAACTGAACTGAGCGAAAAAAATCCTTCTTCACACGGGACAGAGTGAACCAAGCTATCCTTACGGAAATTTACCATCTTGCGACCGAGTGTTGAACAGCAAAACGGGGGAATTACCGCAATTTCATTCTGGTTTGGTGTGTCGTTCATCGTTTTGCTCCGCTGCATAGAAACGCTCAAGCTGGATCCCGCCACGCTGCTCCTCCTCTACGAGCTTGAGCCGAGAACCTAGTTGTTCCACCCGGCGTGCCAGCATCGGCAACAGGCGTTGCTCAGGATCGGCTGCCCTGGTCCGCGGCACTTGGGGGTAGCCCAATTGCCGATGAAGAGCCGCAAAGAGCACCAACGGGTCTTTGCGGCGGTTGGCCCAAGCAATGCGTCCCTCACGAACGCCAAAAAGCACCCCTGTTGCAGGTACAGGGGCATCTGCTGCTGAAGTACCTTGATCCCCTTGTAGCTCGTCGGGCGACGGTGCCGAGCCTTCCAGCCTTGCCTGCTGTTGGCGGTAGTGTTCGCTCCGGACGTACACCAAGTCGGCAAGTTCAACAATTCCAATCTGGCGACGAACCGTCAGAATCCAGTCTCGCCATGGCTGATTGTAAGAGGGGTCTTGGGCCATCGCCTCCAGCCCAGGGTCGTAGCCCAGCCGGTTGCGGCAGAGGGCTTCGAACTGATATAGAAAGAGCCCCTGCCGCGAGATGTCTTCTGTGCGGTATTTTGCCTCGCGGGCTAGGATTTCCAGACCCACGCGCAAATCGAATCGGCGACGATCGCTCTCCGCTTCGTGGATCACATAGCACTGAAACGGTGTGAAATAATGTCCAAGCTGTCTCATGCCTGCGGCAAACGCCCCCTGGTGTCGTAGCTCGGAGAGCAGAAAGTCAATTGCCAGGGGCAGCTTGGTGGTCGCCAAAACTTCCTCGCGTACCAAGGCCAACACTTCCTGGGCCGGGACGTTTTCCACCAACCCTTGGCCGAGCACCGTGAAGAAGTGGTGCTGCTCGATATACTCTTCGCGTTCCAAAGGCGATAGCGATTCCCCCTTCTCGTCGATCATTGCAATTCCTCGCCATGCAATGCCTGGGAGAGAAACTCGACGCTCTTACGCAACGCCCGCTTGTCCATCACCGCAAAGTTATGGCCCAAGTCTGGCACGATGTACAACTCGGCGGGGATTCCCGCTTGTTTCAACGCCCAGCACATGCTTTCGGGGCTAGCGCGCGGAACGAGTTCGTCTTTTTCGCCGTGGAAGAAGAACATGGGGGGATCGTCAGGCGAAACAAAAGCTGCGGGCGAAGCGAGGCGATACTGCTCTGGCTTTTCACCTCGAGTGCCTCCGAGCCAAAACGAGAGCATCCGAGAGTCGGGCGGAAGTGTGCGAAAATCGCAAGGCGCGCCGCCACATGCCACGGCCTGCAACCGGGTGCTGGGAGACCCTTCCGCGACGGTCTCATTTTCCGAGTTCGCCTCTGAATCGCTCGTCCCCAGCAGCGATACCAGCTGTGCCCCGGCCGAGTAGCCGAAGCCGCCGATTCGATTCTCATCGATTTTCAACTGGTGGGCTTGTTCGCGCATCCACCGAACGGCTGCCTGGCAATCTTCGATCTGCGCCGGGAATTTGTGTTCTGGCGCAAGCCGATAGCTAATTGCCACCGAAGCCAAGCCGTTCTGGGCCAATAACTGTGCAACCCCAGAAAGCTGTGCCCGAGTGCCAATATGCCATGCCCCCCCGTGAACGACCAACACTCCCGGAAACGGACCCTTCCCAGGCGGCAGATAGACGTCTGCCTTGAGCGGACCGGAATCTCGCTCGACATAGACTTCGCCATAACGCGTCTCGATCTCGTCGGCTGCCGTGGCTGCCCAGCCGACACAGCCAACAAAAACCGACAGTAGCAGAGGTGCAATTCTCGACCGGTTCACAGAAATCTTCTCCAGGGGCGGTTGGTTGCAAGAGCGACTCCCCCTTATAATACTCGTGGCTTACCGCGTGAACGGCAAGATTCTCTCTAAAGGGATCGTTGCATAGCTTAATTGGCACGACGGTTGGCCGACTTGCCCATCATTTTCGCAGCGGAGGGTTCACTAGTGCCCGGAAGTTTTTCCACTATCGAGGAAGCCACCAAAGCTATCGCCGAAGGAAGCGTGATCATCGTTGTCGACGACGAGGATCGCGAAAACGAAGGCGATTTCATTTGTGCGGCTGAAAAGGTGACGACCGAGACAGTTAATTTTATGATCACCCACGGTCGGGGCCAGCTCTGCATGCCGATTTTGCCCGATATTAGTCAGCGGCTAGAACTGAATCCGATGGTCGAGGCCAACACGGCTCCCCTGGGCACCAACTACACCGTGCCGGTCGATCATCGCACGACACGCACCGGAATCACTGCGGCTGAGCGTGCAAAGACAATTCTCGCGCTTTGCGACCCCACGAGTGTGCCCGCCGATTTTCATCGCCCGGGACACCTTTTTCCGCTTGTGGCAAAAGAAGGGGGCGTGTTGCGTCGTGCCGGGCATACCGAAGCGGCTGTCGACTTGGCGCGATTGGCAGGACTAACGCCGGCCGGTTGCCTCTGCGAAATTCTCAACGAAACTGGTGATCGAGCCAGCCGCGACGCTCTCCACGATTTGGCCCAGCAGTACCGCCTGCCGCTGATATCCATCGAACAGCTTATCGCCTATCGCCGGGTGCGTGAAAAATTGGTTTACCGGCAGGCCGAGGCGAGGTTGCCCACCAAGTACGGCCAGGGCCAGATCATTGCCTACGGAGTCAAGTACGAAACCCAGCAACCGCTGGTCTATGTACTCGGAGATCCCTCCAAGCTTGCTGCCCCGTTGGTGCGGTTGCACTCGTCCTGTTTTACCGGAGATCTGTTGGATTCGCTCCGTTGCGATTGTGGCGACCAACTGCACATGGCACTCGACATGATCAGCCAAGAAGGTTGCGGAGTGTTGGTATATCTTCCCCAAGAGGGCCGTGGCATCGGGTTGGTCGAAAAAATCAAAGCCTACAAGTTGCAAGACGAGGGGCTCGACACGGTCGAAGCCAATCTGGCGCTCGGATTCAAGGCCGACTCGCGCGATTATGGCGTTGGCATCCAACTCTTAAAAGACTTGGGCCTGTCGAAAGTGCGGCTGCTGACCAACAACCCGAAGAAAACCGACGCCTTTATCTACGGGGGATTCGATTTGGAGGTTGTCGATCAGATACCGATCGTCCCGCCGATCAACGAACACAACGCCAGCTATTTGGCCACCAAACGCGATAAACTGGGGCATCATCTGCCAGGAAATTAGTGTCAGTAGTTCCCAACTCAATATGAGCCGAACGCGCTAGCGTCGGTTGAAGTGAAGTAAAACTCGCGGCTAGCGCCTACGGCTCAGTTTGAGCCCGTATGTTCCGATCGAAATTTGGAACTACTCAGTTCGACTTTTGCACTTTTGGGGGTTCAGTAACTACCACTTTTTCGTGAAAAAAGAATAGAACACAGATAAACGCGGATAAAACGGATTGGCACCGATTGCGAAATAATCGAGAGACGCGTTTTCTTAGACGCTGTTATCAGACCCCTGAAAGAAATCTGCGGGAATCTGCATGATCCGTGTGTATCTGCGTTCTATCCTGAATGCTAAAAAAGTGCAAAACTCGAACTGAGTGTATGTTTCAAAACCCACACGAACTTACCATGCACTATCGATTTCACGTCAATGTGTTCGGCAGTCCTTTCCCATGCACTTGGGAAGATGCCGCTGCGGCGCTGGAGCGGCTGCCGCGGATGATTTTTGAGCCGGACGGCAGTTGGATTTGGTCTGGCGGCATCGGCAACCAGCGCTGGCAGATAGACGGTCATCTCTTCGATTTCGATGGCCGATTGCACCGTGTTGAATTGCGTGGAAGTTGCCCCCAAGAGCAGTGGGACCAATTGCTCGCCTGCTTCGGCGAGCTTCAAGCACAATGGAAGTTTGAGCTGGTTCAGGAAGGCGTGCAACTCGACGAACTCGATTTTCGCCAGCACGCGGTGAAAAATTGAGGAATGAGGGAAGTGGAGGAAATCTTTTTCCTGCTCTTCTTGTATTCTTTCATTCCACAAATCTTAGCCGCTATGTTCTTCCCTAACTCTGATGTACGCGCGATTCGAGGACAACCTTCACTAGCTCTGCCACGGAATCCACACGGAGCTTCGAGAAAATTTTGCGACGACGATTTTCGATCGTCCTTAGGCTCACATCCAGCTTCGAGGACATTGTTTTATTTGTCGTGCCTTTGAGAATGTAATCGAGCACCGTCTGCTCTTTCCCGCTCAAACTCTTTAGTCGCAAACGGATCTCCGCAAAGTCATTTTTCTGTTGCCGTTGTAGTACATCTCGGTTCAATGCAACACGGATCGCCTTCCAAAGATTGTCATTGTCATACGGCTTGTCGATCAGCGTGACGGCCCCGTTTTTGATAGTCTGAACGGTCATTGGAGTACGGGCAAAGGCGGTGACGACAATCAGTGGGAGTGCATTGCCCTGTTTGATCAGCGCTTCTTGAAGCTGGATGCCGTTCATGCCGTGCATCCGGTAATCGGTCACCACGCAACCTGCTTGGCCTTGATAATACTTCAGAAACTCTTCGCCGGAGTCGAAACCCTCCGCGGGAAGCCCCATCGAACGAACTAGTGCGCACACAGAGTCTCTTGCTTGTATTTCGTCATCGACGACAAAAACTGTCGGATCCCTATTGGTCATACTAACGATCCTCCCGATCATCGTATTTGAGTTTGAAATGGAAAGTCATTCCACCCCAGTCGTTCTTTTCGTAAGCCAGGTTACCTTCATGCGCCTCGATAATTGTTCTACTAATTGCTAGTCCTAAGCCGACACCGTCTTTTTTGGTCGTGAAAAAGGGCTCAAGAATTTTATCTTTCCCACTAGCCGAAATTCCTGGGCCATTGTCCACGACCGCTACGGTAACGCTATCTTCGCAACGCGAGGTGCGTATCACTATGCGAGGAGAAGGGCTTTCATGTTGTTGGTGGGCTTCGAGAGCATTTTTCAGGAGGTTGATCAGTACCTGTTGTATCTGTACTCGGTCGACGTGGACTGCCGGGGTATCTTCGTCAAGCTCACACTCAATCTCGACATGCGCTTGTAGGGCTTCTAAGGCAAGCAAGGCAATTGATTCACGGATGATCTGCTTCATGCAGGAGGTTTTGCCTTGTATCTCAGCCCGTTTGACAAACGATCGGAGTTTCTTGACGATCTGTCCCCCGCGAGTCGCCTCTTGAAGAATTTGTTCTACCCAGTTTCTAACTTCCGAAACATCATTTTTCTTGCCGCTGTCGAGCGTATTGGCCACGGCATTCGCATAGTTAAGTATTGAGAACAAAGGCTGATTGACTTCATGAGCTAACTCTGCCACAAATTCTCCCATCAAAGAGAGACGCGAAGCATGCATCAACGATGTTTCCTGCTCCTTGAGTCGACTTTCAACTTCTTTTCGTTCACTGATATTGCGTGCAATTCCCAGGATACCAGTGACCTTGCCGTCTTCTGTGAGAGGCAGTTTATCAATCTCATAATACACGTTCGTGCCATCTTGATTCTTTGCGCAAACCTCCATTCGGCGAATTGCCTCACCCCTCAAGATCGTTTCGTCGGTTTGGCGTGCAGTATTTACCAGGCTTGGAGGCATCCACGAATCGGAATTTTTCTCGAGAATTTGATCTAATTTCAACTGCATATGTTCACAATAGGCTCGATTGGCCAACAACATCTTTCGCTGGCTGTCTTTGACGAAGATCTCGTCGGGGACGGTTTCGAGAATCAACTCCAACAGTGCTTTTTGTCGGCGGAGTTCTAATTCTCTTTCCCTTTTCTCAGTCACATCGCGGCAGAGACCAACAATTCCCGATATTTTCCCATCAATGCGTAGTGGTAATTTCGTGACTTCATGATGGTGCTCAATTCCATCCTCTCCAAGACCCGAAAAAGATCGCTGCACAAGTTTCCCTTCGCGCAGTACGGCTTCGTCGGTTTCGCGCGAGATTTGATGGATGCTAGTACTGATGACGTCATCATTCTTCTTTCCAATGGGGTCCGCCGATCGAGTGAATGCGCTCTGCTTGAAAGCAGGATTGCCCAGGATAATTTCTCGATCAATATTTTTGACGTAAATCTGGTCGGGGACCGTTTCGAGAATGAGTTCCAGCAATGCCTTCTGCTGCGAAAGTTGTTCTTCTGCCTGCTTGCGCGCGGTGATGTCCTGGGCACAGCCAATGACTTCTACGGACGAAGGTTCATCAGTGGCTACCAATTGAGTCGTGAGGTGAATCCATCGGACTGTGCCATCGGGCCTTAGAATCCGGTACTCGACGCTGCAGGGCTCACTGAAGAAATGGTTTTGGTAATGGTCGATAATGCGTTCTTGATCTTCCGGGTGAATCGACTTAATAAAACTCGTGGGGTCTGCGACCAATTCCTCAATCTTGCGGCCAAAGATGTGTTCGTAGGCTGAGTTGATAAACAATATCTTCTCACGAGTGCGTCGAAAACAGATGGCCGGGATATGGTCCACAAAGTCCTTGAATTCTTGATTCATGCGCCGCATTTTGGCTTCTGATTGGGCGCGTCGGGCAGACTCATTGACGACAAGCCGGATTGCATCTTGTCGTTCCCGAAGTTGGCTCTTCTGTTTTTGCAGCAGGAATGCCGAGAAGTCTAATGCCGATCGAATCGACGCAAAAAGTGCGTACGATAACGAAGGAGCTACAGCCAAATGGGCAATGAGAACGGTTCCAGAAAATGCGAGTCCACTTTGCATCCAAGCAATGGCCCATGCCAAGGCAATTGCGATGTTGGCAAGGATTAGGGAAAAGAGCGTGTGCACCAAAATCGAGACGCAAAACGTCAAGATCAAGAACCCCTTGGATAGTTCGTTGATGGGGCTCCATAGGTGCATCGAAGCGAACAGCGCCGCCCCCACCAAGACCAGGCCAAGCTTGAAGCGATCCGCTTGCTCGACCGGAGTCCGAATGTTCCGCGAGATTCGTAGTATAGAAAAAACTGCAACCAGCGTGGCCATCGACCAGGATGCGTGCATCCAACTTTCAGGCGCCTGGTACAGGACCAGCGGGGAAAGAGCGACCAACGCCAGAATGCCTCCAACCCCGATGAGCCATGCAGGGAAAATTCGCCCCCCGGCCTCGCTGCCAATATCATCGTTTGGCGGCATGCTTCCAAAGGAGTGTGCTGTGTCGACTCTTCTTCCAGTTTCAGGAGGCAAAGGATGATTGCTGCCCACGTCAGACGTACCGAAGCCACTCTTGCTCGGAGTAGCACCTTGGTGGTCCTGGCTATGCAGCGGGCCTGGGTCAAGCGGAGGGTGAGGAGTGTTCGACATCAGCTCGCCAAAAATCCGTTTATACCAACACGCTCAAACAGGAGCCTGTTCGGAAACTAGCAATCCCAAGATGCACCAACGCCTATCGCTGGCTGGGAAAGGCACGGCAGAATAGCCGATCGGGAGAGATTATGGCACAATTTGTCCGTGCGTGGCAACTCAAACGCTGAGAATTCAAAGATAAGTACAAGTCATCGGACAGTGGCAGGCAGATTTAGTCGTGCATGACGAATTGCCCTGCGATTTCGTAGAAAGGTCCCAAAGGCTTGCAGCGGGTGATTTGGAATGCTGCTTTAAGGGAACACTTGGGAGTAAGTGCGCTTCGCCAGCGCAGGGCAAGATATTCGGAGCTGATCGATCGCGTATGCATAAAACAGGCTCCAGTTTCCGAGAGATCGCAGAAAGTCATCTTGAAAACTTCACCACGAGGAATAAAGTCTTTGCTGACCGGCAAAGCGACAGCCGTGGAGAGCAGTGAGAAACGCTCGGTTTCACGTCGCTCCGATCCGGCGGCGTGTTTGGCAAGCAGGCGTTTCATAAACTCGACTTGTGCCTTGGGAGGGTCGGTTACCGCGTCTTCCCCTGTGATCAAAAGTTGCTCCACGTGCTCGGGAACACACATCGAAAACAATTCCAGCGCTTCTTCGACTTTGCCGATTAGTCCAAACGCACTAGATCCCGAGTTGCTATTTTGAGGATCGTTCGTGTTGCGATTTTCGTTTTTCCTGCGGAACAGGGAACTCAACTTCGCGGAGAACAAGCCAAAGTTGACCGGTTTCTGAACGACGTCTACCACGCCCCGATCCATCAAGTCTTTGACCAGCCGCGGTTCGGCAATACCTGTAAGTACGATGATGTGAGGAGGCGTTTCCTCTTGAAGCAGTTCCTTGATCAGCGCATGTCCATGTTTGTTGGGCATTCGCAAGTCGGTCACAACCAAATCGTAGCGGCCTTGACGAAATTTTTCGATGGCTTCAACTCCATCGGCGGCCGTATCGCACCAGAACGATTCTGCAGACATCGATCGTGAGACCGCTTCCCGGATCATCGGTTCATCGTCGACTACCAATGCTCGATAGATTTGTGAACTCATGGCGTTTCCTTGCCCTGTTGGCTTGTTGATTCAATTAGCAAGATTGATCAGCAGGTTCCCCGTTGAGGGTTTTTCGAATGCTGCTGAGCAAGTCGTTTTCGAGGAAGGGTTTTTGCAGGACGTCGCATCCCATGGAGCGGAGCGATTCGCTTTGTGCAGCGGCGGGGTCGTAACCGGTGCAAAAACAGATCGGCACACTCGAGTTGAGACGACGGATGTGTTCGAATACTTCGCGTCCCGTCAGTCGAGGCATCACGATATCCATCAGCACGAGATCGATTTCGTGGGCGTGGAGGATAAACAAGTCGAGTGCTTCTTCGCCATTGCTAGCAGTGATGACCTTGTAGCCGCCTTTCTCTAGCATGCGTCGTCCCACTTCGCACACCAAAGGATCGTCTTCCGCCAGCAATAGGGTTTCTCCCCCCGAGGAGTAATTCATATCCAAGATTTCTGAGGCCATGGTAGGTTCCTTGCTAACAGGAAAATAAATTCGGACGGTCGTACCCTGATCGGGATTGCTGTGTATTTGCAACTGCCCCTTGAATTGTTGAACGACTCCGAAAACCATCGAAAGTCCAAGTCCGGTTCCCTTGCCGACCTCTTTGGTCGAGAAGAACGGTTCAAAAATGCGTTGCTGGATTTCCTCAGGGATGCCCGTTCCCGTATCCGTCACTTGAATCTGTACGTATTGTCCGGGAGAAATATTGTTGAAACCCTCTGAGGCCAATTCGTTGACCGTGATGGCTTGGGTGCTGACGAGCAATGGCCCACCATTGGGCATGGCATCGCGGGCATTGATGCAAAGATTCAGCAGGGCCTGTTCCGTAAGCTGGGGGTCCACACAAACAGGTGTATTCGAAGCATTCAAGTTCAAGTGGAAATGGATGTTTTCCGGAAGCAGCGGTCGCAGCAGGGCTTCCAAGTCCCATACGATATCGTCGACAATCCCATCACGTGCGTTGGCCACCTCGTTCCGGCTAAAGTTCAGCAACTGGCGGGTCAACATTGTAGCCCGACCTGCGGCGGTGAGAGCTTGCTCGATGTCCCGATACGCTTGAGAGTCGGGGGCAAGCGACTCTTGAGCAAAGGCCGAGTAACCGGTGATTGCCTGTAGCAAATTGTTGAATTCATGCGCGATACCCCCCGCTAAGGAGCCCATCGCATCCAATTTCTGCTGCTGAATAAGCTGAGCTTCCTTCTCGTCGAGCATCTGTTCTGTGCGCTTTAAGTCGTCGATATCTTGAATCGACCCAGCCATAAGGACCGGCTGGCCCTGGTTGTTGCGATAGGCTACACCTTGCGAGTGAAACCACCGGTACTCCCCGCTTTTCTTAGCTAGGCGATATTCTGACTCAAACGTCTTGCCTGTCCGTATATGGTTTTCGATCTCGCTCCACGTATGTTCGGCATCTTCGGGATGCAACTGTTGTTGCCAACTTTCGATGACTTCTGGAAATTCTTCGGAGGTGAAATCAAGAAGTTCTAGAAAGCGAGGAGAATACCACACCTGATCGGTAAGCAGATCCCATTCCCAAAGTCCGATCGAAGAACCATTGATTGCACGTTCGAGACGATCGAGCTTTACGATCATTTCTGATTCGGAATCATGTTCTCGATCGGTAGCAGTGTTGATTATGCTCAGAGTCATTTTTTTCGACGGTGCGTTGAGTATTTACTAGTTGTCTTGTTGTTCTTGCGCATAGCAAAATGCGTTGGTAACATCTTTCGTTAACCAAGCAGCAGGCCCACGGAGGTGTCTTCTGCTTAGCCGTGATAAGCCTATTTATCCAAGCTCTCGGCCATGTCCAAGAGGCCGGTGGGAGGAAACAACCCACGAAAAAATAGGTTTGCTAAAGACGGTACGCGGCAAGAAATAGCACTAAAAGGTGGTTTTCACCCACTAAAAGATGCGCCGGTATTGCTGAACAGACTGAAAGTAGGCCTTAAACGACCGTTATTCCCTAGGGAATTCTAGCGGTGAAAACGCCACAAAAGTCATGTCTTTTGTAAACAATCACTCTTCTTCTGCGAGATCGAATACATATCGATCAATGCATGCCAACACACCCAACGCAACGGCAGAGCCGACAAACGACGCTGAAGCTTGGCCCGCTTTAGTGAGATAGCCAATACTCTCTTCGCCGCCGAAATTACGAACCCACAATGCGAACATCCAAATCGCATCGCACAAGAAGACAATGCCCATGATAAACGCCACCCAGGCTGCGAGCTCGATCATGCGTTCGAATAACCAATCCATTATTAGCTCCTTGTTGAATTGCTATTTCACATGAGAAAAGTGTTCTTAACGACGAGTGAAATTCGATCGGCAACATCGTTATGTTAGCCGATTATAGCCTGGATGCCCAATTGGAAAAAGCTGAGCCTGGGTCGGCACGCTTCGGCAGAAAGTTGCCTCTGGTTGTGTTATCAAGTGCCCCGATCTGCCTGCAAAAATTGTAGCAGTACGAAGCCAACTAAACTGGCCAGTAAAATTGTGGCCAACACGTGATCGGTCCACAGGAGTGGATTTAGTTTGGCCGTGGCACTTGCCTGAGCGGCGTGGGTTTGTGCACCAATAGCCAACCCGACGAGTAGAACATAGACAACCAGATTCAGCACGGCCAAGTATTCTCGCCTGTAGACATTCAGATTTTCTAAGAGCGAGAGCGTCGCGCCCCAGCCAATCAGTGCCAACGCAGCCGCGATGGGGACCAAGGGCCAGATTTGTGCGGCGAGAATCACCGTCAGCCCGATGCCAATCAGCACAGGCCCCCGATGTTCGGCATAAGCAGGAAGCGAGAATCCTGACACAATCACCACCTGGAAAGAGAGAATAAAGAACTTCAAAAGGAGTCTTTATTCTGATTGGGGTGTGTTGCTGCGCCAAGTTGCGAATAGCCGCGATCTTACAGATCGCTGGCTCCGGCGAGCTGTAAGATCGCGGCTACCTTGATGTACGAGCCACGTGGTTCAGCCGCCGGCGGAACCGGGGGATGCGTCTTTGGCGGGGGTGTCCGATTTTGTGGGGCGCTTAAGTTCTGAGTCGGTCCCGGGAACGATCATCGGGCTGGGCGAATTTTCTTCGATGATGCGGGACAACTCTTCGGAATCGATCACTTCCTGCTCCATCAATTCTTGCGAAGTCGCATCGAGCGCTGCGCGCCGTTTGCCCAGGATGTGCCGAACGCGTTCGAGACCCTCGTCGATAATGCGTTTGACCTCTTCGTCGATTTCGCGGACCGTCTGTTCGCTATGATTTTGCATACGTGGAAATTCACCACCCCCGGCAAGGAACGGGCTGCGATTGCTCTCGCGATAGTTCACCCGGCCCAGGCGGCTCATGCCGAAATCCATTACCATGCTGCGGGCGATTTCGGTAGCGCGCTCGAGGTCGTTCTGCGCACCAGACGAAATGTCTTCGAACACTATTTCTTCTGCCACGGTGCCGGCAAGCAGCACTTGGATTCGGCTTTCCAGTTCGCCTTGGGTCATCAAGAAGCGATCTTGCTCGGGCCGCTGCATCGTGTAGCCCAAAGCTGCCAGCCCGCGGGGAATAATCGAAACTTTGTGAACCGGATCGGTATTGGGTAGCGAATAGGCGACGAGCGCGTGACCGCTTTCATGGTAGGCGACGCGTAGTTTTTCGTCGTCCTGCATGATCCGGTTTTTCTTTTCCAATCCTGCGCTGGTGCGTTCGACGGCCTCGTTAAGCTCGGCCATGCCGACCGCTTTTTTCCCGTTTCGGGCCGCCAGGAGAGCCGCTTCGTTGACGATATTGGCCAGATCGGCTCCGACAAAACCACTGGTGATAGCTGCCACGTTTTTCACGACGACATCTTCGCCCATGCGGATATTTTTCAAATGGACATTGAGAATTTCTTCGCGACCGCCAACATCAGGACGATCTACCAGCACATGGCGATCGAATCGGCCCGGTCGCAGCAAGGCAGGGTCCAAAGTTTCGGGTCGGTTGGTGGCGCCCAGCACAATGACGCCGCTGTTGGAGCCAAAGCCGTCCATTTCCACAAGCAGCGCGTTGAGCGTTTGTTCGCGCTCGTCGTGTCCGCCGATTTGGCCGCTGCCGCGAGTTTTTCCCAGTGCATCGAGTTCATCGATGAAAATGATGCAGGGAGCCCGCTGTTCTGCCTGGCTGAACATGTCGCGCACCCGTGCGGCACCGACACCGACAAACATCTCGACAAAGTCGGAACCGCTCAGGCTGAAAAAGGGCACCCCCGCCTCTCCTGCAATCGCTTTTGCGAGCAGCGTTTTGCCGGTGCCGGGAGGACCGACCAAGAGTACGCCCTTGGGGATACGGCCTCCGAGGCGTTGGTAGCGCTCGGGAGTTTTTAGGAAATCGACCACTTCGCGCAGCTCGTCGACCGCCTCTTCGATGCCGGCGACGTCGTCGAACGTGACTTCAATTTCTTCCTGGGCGACCAATTTCCCCCGGCTGCGACCGAACGCCATCGGCGAACCCGCGCCCCCCATCCGCCGCAACATCACGACCATCAAGAGCAGCAGCATCCCGGTGAGCATCAGCACGGGAAGATAACCCAGAAGCGCGCTGGGAGGATCGGCCACTGTGTGCGGCAGATTGTTTTCGCTTAAGAGTTGTTGCAGACGATCTTCGTTGGGTAGCCGTGCTGTGCGGAACGGAATCTGTTGGGTTTCTTCCCAGTCGGCATCTTCCGTTTTTTTACTCGACAGAACTGCCCCAGTCACCTCGTAAGCGCCGACTTTGATTTTCGAGGGTTTGCTGACTCGCCGTGTGACGGCAGGGGATTTGCTAGTGTCTTCGAATTCGACGTAATCGATCGACTCGGTTATTTCGGGATTGCTGACTTTGATCAGCCGTTCGAGATCGTACCAGGCGATGGTCAGCCGATCTTTATCGCTCATTGCGGTTCCCACCAGCAACAGCAATACAATCAATCCCAGAACATACCAGACGAAATTGCTGTTCTGCGGAGGGGCCTTTTTTTCGGGAGATCCCTTGGGCTTGTCTTCGGAGTTTTCCATCACACTTCTACTTTGTCAGGGTGAGATTATCTGTTCTGTGCCCCCCCGCCAGAGGTCCTGTTAGCCTCGCGGGGAAAGTTCGATCTTCAGTCCATACTAAGTTAGCACTTGAGAAAAGACAACGAAGCTTCTCCAGCGAGTGACAGGCATCTCTTGTGGTCGGGTTGTCGCAGCAGCGTGTGACCCCTAGAATGGCCGACTTGCGCCGTTTGCACTATGATCGACCCTGAAATCGCAGGTTTTGCGCGGACGAGATCAGCGGGAGCGGGCAATCCCTACGATTGTTACGCTTGCCATTATCCTTTTGTGCGTTTCTTTGCTGGTCATTGCGAGAAACCCCTCTTAACGGTTGGTTTACAGCCACGCTCCAAAACCAGCAGTAAAAACATCAAGCCATGGCAGAAAATTGCAAACAGATCGCTGTGCTAGGCTCCACGGGGAGCATCGGCACTAGTGCATTGGAAGTGATCGCCGCTAGCGGTGGGCGCTTGCAGGCGATTGCCCTTTCGGCACACTCGCAATTTGACCGGTTGTTGAAACAGGCGCAAGAATTTCAGCCCCGTTGGGTCGTGGTGACCGATCCCCAGGCGGCCGAAGCGTTTGATTGGTCGGCGTTGCCTGTCGATACCGAGTTATTGACCGGTTCCGAGGCATTGTGCGAGGTTGCGATTCGAGACGAAGTCGATCTGGTTTTGGCGGCAATCGTGGGCCGCGCTGGTTTGGAAAGCACTTGGGCAGCGATTGAGAACAAGAAACCGGTTGCACTGGCGAATAAAGAAACGATGGTCATGGCCGGGCCCCTGGTGACCAAGCTAGCGGAAGAGCGCGATACCGTGCTGTTGCCAGTCGACAGCGAGCATAGCGCGATTTTCCAAGCCTTGCAGTCGGGCAAGTCGAACGAAGTCGCGCGGCTGGTTCTGACAGCCAGCGGCGGGCCCTTTCGTGATTATTCTACAGAGCAACTCAAGAACGTGACCATTGCCGAAGCTTTGGATCACCCGGTTTGGGAAATGGGTCCTAAGATCACAATCGACTCGGCGACCATGATGAACAAAGCGTTGGAAATCGTCGAAGCGCGTTGGATGTTTGGGATCAATGCCGAGCGGATCGAAGTGGCCATCCATCCCCAATCGGTCGTCCATTCGATGGTGGAATATGTCGACGGCTCGGTGGTAGCCCAGTTGAGCCCGCCCGACATGCGGCTGCCCATCCAGGTGGCGTTCGACTATCCGCATCGGTTCATGGGGATCGCAAGCCGCATGGATTGGCAGCATGGTTTTTCGCTCGATTTTTGGCCCCCCTCTGAGTCTCAGCTCCCGGCGCTCGAATTGGGCCACCAGTGTGCCAGTGCCGGGGGGACCTCGGGAGCCGTGCTCAACGCAGCCAATGAAGCTGCCGTTGGGGCTTTCCTGGCTGGTGAGCTACACTTTACAGAAATCGTTCCGGCATGCCGGAGCATCCTTGAGATGCATTCTTTTGATGCAAATCCCACACTGAGCCAATTGATCAAACTCGATCGGTGGGCCCGCGAGGAGGTAACACGTTGGGTATGTGCGTAATTGGAGCTTTGGATCCTTCCCAATTGGGGCATTGGATCTTAGTGATATTGCAAGTTTGTCTTGGGCTGGGCGCAGTGATCTTTGTCCACGAGTTGGGGCATTTTCTCGTGGCCAAGCTCTGTGGAGTGCAGTGCGATAAATTTTTCATCGGGTTCGACATTGGCGGTTACAAACTTAGCCGACAGTGGGGCGAAACCGAGTATGGCATCGGCATCCTGCCTTTGGGTGGCTACGTGAAAATGCTCGGCCAGGACGACAATCCCGCGAACATTGCCGAACAGGTGCGCGAGTCGCAAGTGAGCGGCGCAAACTCCAATGCCAAAGAAATCACGGGGCCGGGTGGTGAAAAGTATTTAGTCAATCAGCGTAGCTATTTGGCCAAAAGCGTTCCGCAACGGATGGCCATCATCTCTGCGGGAGTGATTATGAATGTGATTTTCGCATTCGTTTTTGCGGCGATCGCATTTGGTGTGGGAGTTCCTTATATTCCCTGCATCGTTTCGCAGACGTCGATAGGCTCTCCCGCTTGGGAGTCGGGGCTACGCGCGGGGGACGAAATCGTCAGCATCGGCGATATCAAAGATCCCTCGTTCAATAATTTGCGAGGCGGCGTGATGCTGGGCGACTTAGAAAATGGCATCGATTTTGTCGTTCGTCGGGCCGAGACGGGCGCAGAAGTTCCGTTGTTGCTCAAGCCGAAGCAGGGGCCAGGACTGGCAAGGGTAGGTATTTTTCTTCCTCGTTCGCTACGACTCGCCAAGCAGAAACCCGTGGAAGAGGAATCTCCCGCCGACAATGCCTCTGCCGCGTTTCAAGGTGACGACGAGATTGTTGCCATCGATGGAAACGCGGTACGCGACTACCGCGAGTTCGTCGCACAACTGGTTGCCAGTGCCGATCGTCCTTTGAACGTGACCGTGCGTCGCGGAGGAAAGGCTCCGAAAGAGAATCCTTACGGTGCGCGCGAAGGTGGCAAGGAAGTAACGATCTCGGTGCCCGCCCAACCCATGCGACGATTGGGGCTGGTGATGGAAATGGGCAAGGTGGCCTCGGTCGTCAAAGAATCGGAAGCCGCGAAACGCGGTATCCAACCGGGCGATTTCATCGACAAGGTCGGCTTTGCCGACGATGCCTCCACAGACCAGACGGCTGAAGCCGAACGTTTGTTCGCCGATCCGATCACGCTTCCTGAGCAATTGCGACGGTTGGCTGACCAGGGGCGTGATGTGAAATTGACGGTGCGTAGCTCGGGTGGCGGCGAAGGTCGGCAATCGCCCGAGGAAATCGTTCTTCCGCTTGAGAGAGTTACCTGGATGGAACCCTCTCTGATCCCCAACGATCCGTTGTCGGTTCCTGCGCTGGGCATCGCGTATCGGGTACTCAGTCGAGTGGGTGAGGTGCAAGCCAACAGCCCTGCCAGCAATGCAGGTTTGCAAAGCGGCGACGTCATCACCAAAGCGGAATTCATCCTCCCCAAATCGTTAAAGAAACCAGCGAAGGCAGACCCCATCGAATTTGGCAAGGAAGGCCAACACAACTGGCCCGTGTTTATCGAGGGGTTGCAGTATTTGCCCGAGGGGACGCAGGTGAAGCTTACTTATGAGCGTGGCGAGGAATCGTTCGGCGCGACGTTGGTTCCGGAAGCGACCAACGACCAGTTTGTTGCTGAACGGGGGTTCGTGTTCGAGCCGATCCAACGAATTCGCTTGGCGCGTTCGTTTGGCGAGCAATTGGAACTAGGTTATCAAGAGACAGTAAACTCGCTGGGCATGGTGTTCCGTTTTCTGCGGAAGCTGGGAACCCAAATCCCGCTTACGTCGCTTGGTGGGCCAGTTACCATTGCCCAGGCCGCCGGTTATTCGGCCTTCGAAGGTTTAGGTAAGTTGCTGGTTTTTCTTACGATATTGAGCGCGAATTTGGCAGTGATCAACTTCTTGCCAATCCCGCTGCTGGACGGTGGGCACATGGTCTTCTTGGCCTACGAAGGCGTTCGCGGCCGGCCGGCAAGCGAAAGATTCGTCGTCGCACTGCACACCATCGGTTTTGCTTTTATCGTGACGTTGATGCTCTTTGTGCTTTCGCTCGATTTGAACATCATTCCTCGCAATCTTTGACGGGAAATTTCGGCGAAACCGCAAGCTAACTTGTTCCCAGTGGGATCACGGGCACTTCGTCACCGGTGCCGAGCTTGTAATCGCCCGCGCGGAGTATCGCCAGCGCGTTTGCCCGGGTCATCGCAGCCAGGTCGGCGGAACCGCGCCATGGAAGTGGTTCGACGCTGGGCAATCTTTGTTCGCGCTGGCCAAAGTGGATTCGGCAAGGATGATAGACCGTCCTTTGACCGCGATGGCCGATCTCGCTGGACAGAACGCCTTGGACCGAACGGGGCGGCGCAAACGTTTCGCCCGCCAACACGCACAATGCCGGTTTGACGAACAGCTCCAGCGAAACCAGCGTACTGACCGGATTCCCCGGTAGGCCAAACACGAGCGTCTGCCGCTGCTCGGTTTCTTTGATGCCAAACCAGAGCGGTTTCCCGGGCTTCATGCGCACCTTGTGAAAAATCTGCTCGACACCCAACTGTTGCAACACATCGGGAACCAAATCCAGCACGCCTGCCGAAACTCCGCCGGTGATTAGCAACATGTCCGACGCCAACCCGCGCTCGATATGTTCTTTCAGTTGTTTGGCATCGTCGCCAACGATCCCCAAATCGATCGGCTCCAGCCCCATCGCTGCCAGTGATGCCAAGAGCATCGGGCCGTTGCTATTGCAAATTTGGCCAGGGCCCACGGGTCTGCTGCAATCCACCAGTTCGTCGCCCGTTGGCAAGACCGCAACACGCGGTCGGGGGGTCACGGGCACCTTGGCCTGACCGATTTCGGCTAACAGAGCAATATCGATCGGCTGGAGTTTTCGTCCCGCTTCAAGCACATTCTGCCCCGTTCGGAAAGCCGAGCCACGACGGTTCAGTCCCGCCCCTGCGGAGATTTGAGCGTCTGGCAAAATAATTGTACGTGAGTCGATTTCCTGAACATCCTCATGCTTAATAACCGCGTCGGCTCCGTCGGGAACCGGTGCCCCGGTCATCAATCGAATGGTGGTTCCCGGCTCCACGGCATGGTGAGGCACGCCGCCGGCGACCACTTGTTCTACAACGCGCAACGAACGCGCCGGATCATGAACCAAAATCGCGTAGCCATCTAGCATCGACTTGTCGAACGGCGGCGAGTCGACCTTGCTGGCAATTGTTTCAGCCAATCGCAAACCACAAGCTTCGAGCAGATCGACACGACGTACCGGTAACGTCCGTGCCACTTTTCCGATGTGTTCCAGCGCTTCGTCGACAGAGATCATAGCGTCACTCGCAAGAATCGCTGCAGGATATCTGTCCCAGCGTGCGTGAGAAAACTTTCCGGATGAAACTGCAAACCGAACAACGGATAATCGCGATGGGCAATCGCCATGATTTCGCGTGTGCCATCGGGAGCTTCGCACCAGGCGGTCACCTCAAATTCGTCGGGGAGCGTATCGGGTTGGATGATTAAACTGTGGTAGCGCGTCGCTTGAAACGGATTATCCAACCCCGCGAACAACACGCCGCCGTTGTGGTGGATCATGTCGGTCTTGCCGTGCATCAACCGATCGGCGCGAACGATCTTGGCGCCAAACGCCTGGCCAATGGATTGATGTCCCAGGCAAACTCCCAACAAGGGTACCTTTCCCGCAAGCTGCGCGGCGCAAGGCACGGAAATACCGGCTTCGTTCGGAGTGCAGGGGCCAGGCGAAATAATCACTCGATCGGGTTTCCGTTGAAGGATTTCCTCGACCGAGATTTCATCGTTCCGATCCACGCGAATTTCCAGCTCCTCGTCGATCTCTCCCAACCTTTGGACGAGGTTGTAGGTGAACGAATCGAAGTTGTCGATAATTTGGATCATGGCCTGTGAAGCTCGTTTGGGTGTGCTTTCAGTGTACCGAGAGAACGAGGCAGGTGGATACCACCCCGTCAGCAGGACTCGCTGGCCGTAGCGGGGTTCGGGCGAAGCTTGGTTCCACGTGGGTTGTTCATCCCCGGCGATCAGGTACCGAGCCATTCTCGCAATTCTTGGCCGATTAGCAAAGTGCCGTAAGCGAGCATGAATAGTGTGATCAATTGCTGATACACCGCCCGGGAAGACTTCACATAAATGAAACTCCCGACGGTCAGATAAGTCGCCAACGCCACGACAGCCAAAGGCAGGCAGATAACATTGAAGACTTCAATATGGAATAGCAGTAGCACGGAGATTTGCGAGATGGCAAAAACGAGATAGGCGTATGCAATATTGGCACGTATGCGCGATTTATCATCATACAGAGCGGTTGCAAAGATGGTCAGAAATCCACCGCCCATATTTGAGATACCATGCACAAAGCCCATAAGCATTAAGTACAGTTTTGTATGTCGTTTTAGTACGCTGACGAGCGCTTGTTGTACGCCTTCGTAGAAGCGTGCGAACGCTGAAAAGATCAGAATCACGCCGACCAAAAGCCGGATGTCAAACGTCAGCAGATTGCTGATTACCAAAGCGAGTCCCACCACGATGCAAGGTATACAATAAACCAGAATACTTTTCCGCAATTCGCCAAGGTATGCTCGGCCTTCAACAACCTGCATCAAGCTGATTAGCACTGATGAAGGCAACAAAAAAGCAATCGTTTCTTCGAACGAACAACCGAGCAAAAGCAGCGTCGGTGTTCCGAAGACCAGCAAGCCCACTCCAAAAACGGATTGGACTGTGGAGAATAGGGCGACGACGATAGTTAGTAGCCAGATGTTCTGCATAGGATAATCGAGTCTATAGGGGATTTCTCATTCGGATGTACCTAAAGCCGCTCCCGGCTTGGGATATCTCTCCTATTGTAACAGCCGGCTCTCTCCCACGATTAGCGCATCGGAATTTTGCTAATTCTCATGGTTGCGACCCCAGTTTCGGGGTTCGTTTCATTGAATTCACGCCCCTTCAATCTCCTCGCCGGGGCTACGTGCCAGTTGTCTACGCTCATTTGCAGAGATCAATCGTCTCGTCAAGTTCCCGATAGCCAAAAGCCCTGGGTTGGTGGTAACCTAAGTCCCAACCTCGCTCAGGCAGGGGCGGAAAACTGATCCGCCAGTAGTCGTTTTTCGGCACTCGGCCATCGGGTTCTCCTGTAACATTGGCCTGAAAATCCCCGAATCCCTTGTTTTTAAGAGCTGGCAAGAATTGCATGCCCGTGTGAACGGAATCTTTGGGGAAATGCAAGGGCAATGCACATCGCGAGAAGTAAGCCATTTGCAAATGATTGCCCGTCAACATCCACGGGCTGTGGAGACAGCGCCAGTATGGTTAAAATTCTTTTGATTGCCGTTGGTGGAGGAGTCGGAGCAATACTCCGCTATTTGATGTCGGGTTGGGGGCAGACGATTGTGGACGGTTGGTTTCCCGTGGGGACTCTCATCGTCAATTCGCTGGGCTGCCTGTTGGTCGGCTCACTGGGTGCGTACTTTGCGGGCCCCCATCTTATTCGAGAGGAATACCGATTCGCTTTGCTGGTGGGAGTTCTTGGGTCGTTCACAACCTTCTCGACTTTTAGCTGGGAAACTTTTGCGTTGGCCAGGGATGGCGAAATGCGGCTGGCACTAGTGAACGTGGTGCTGACCAACACATTGGCGCTTGTTGCCGTTTGGTTCGGTTATCGGATCACAGAAAAGTGGCTGGGAGCATAATAACTCAAACTGAAAAGAAGAACCGCCAAGAGCGCCAAGGACGCCAAGAAGACCTGGGAAAATTCATGGCCCAAGCAAACGAACCGCCACCGAGAAGCGACTGAAGGCAAACGCCTTAAAGAATTTAGAAAACAAATCCTTGGCGGTTTCACTTTGAGCAATAACGTTGGAGCGCAATAAAATGAAGATTCCCGAAGAGGGCTGTCTGCTGCGAATTTTCATCGGCGAGAGCGATCGCTGGCAAGGCTCGCCGCTATATGAATCGATTGTCTTGAAAGCCCGTGAACTGCATCTGGCCGGCGCAACGGTTTTGCGTGGGCCTATGGGGTTTGGCGCAAGTAGTCGATTGCATACGACAAAGGTTTTGCGGCTGTCGGAAGATTTGCCACTGGTCATCGAAATCGTGGACAACAGGGCCAAAATTGAAGAGTTCATCCCACACATCGATGAAATGGTGCAAGAAGGTTTAGTGACACTCGAAAAAGTCGAAGTGATCAAATATCGGGCGAATACTTCCGGGGATTAACCACAAAGGCACGAAGTGATTGGATTTATGATTGCTGATTGATGAGTAATGAAAGAGGGAGTTCAGCCCAACGTAATTCAGAAATCATCAATCATAAATGTTTTCTTCGTGTCTTTGTGCCTTTGTGGTTAATCCGGTTAAAAAAACGGGGCCGTGCTGTTGAGCACGACCCCGCATCGGCAGTTTTCTTGCTTCTATTTTGTTAGATCTTTGTGATGGCTAATTCACGTCAATCCGCTTTGGTTGCGCCTCGGGAGTTTTGGCTACCGAAACATGCAACACGCCTGTGTTCAATTCCGCGGAGATCGTCTCCGGTTCGACATTCTTCGACAACGCCACTTCGCGGACCGCTTTGCCGTAGGCGCGTTCTTCGTGCCAATGGTTGCGATCTTGCTCGGGGGCCTTGCGCTCCACGGTGATGCTCAACTTTCCTTTGTCGAACGTCACTTCGATCTCTTCCCGGGCGACTCCCGGAACGTCGAGTTCCACGTGGTAGGCGTCGTCTTCTTCCCAAACGCTCGCCGGAGCGTAGAACGTCCGCTCGCCGTGTAATGTCCCAGGGCTCAAAAACTGGTTGAGCAGCGTATCGACTTCGCTCCAGGTCGGCGGGAAAAACTGGTTCAGCCGATTCTTTTTGGTGATGTTGTTCATGGCTATTCCTCCTAATCTAAAAAACCTGTTCTCTGCTCCCACTTGCGATCCAACACCGAGAACCGCAAACTTGGGCTGCAACAGTGAGAATTGCATCTCCTGTACCAAACTTTTGCGGGTCAACAGTTATATTATTTAACTTATTACATAGAAACAGGTTACAAGATTCTTGAACAGGCCAACAACAGGATAAATGCCAATATGGCATGTGCCACAGTGGCATAACCGCCAGGGTAAGAGAATTACGAACGCCAAAATGGCACTTTCGATTCTTGGGGTGCGGCGATACCGTCGGGCTGGGCTACTTGTCCTGTACGACGTAGGAGCCTTTGAAGGTGACCAGGGGGCCCTGGTCGTCACAGATTTCCGTGGAGAGGTCGAGCTTCGATTTCCCTTTGCTTCGCAGAAGCTCGAAGAAATAAGCGAGTTCCTCCGGTTCGGCAGGCAAACTCCGGGCGACAATCTCTTCGCTACGTACAGGTCGGAAGTAGCGAATCTTGCTGCGACGAATCACGATGTTCCCCGCCAAGCCCTCGCGGCTGAGCAGCAAAAAAATGGTTCCCCAGCCCACGATTGTACAAAGTGCGTTAAGGCTGCCGGCAAAGGCCGAGTATTGGTGGTTGCGATTTACGTCGAGCGGCATTCGCATCGCGAGCCGCTCGTCTTGCCAAGGGGCCACCTCGATTCCCATTGCCGTGCAGATCGGCATTTCTCGCGCAAGCGTCTTTTCCAATTCTACTAGATGTTCATCCATTGCGCTTTTGCGTCGACCTGGGGAGTATCCGGGAAATTGCTTCCGTATGCTACATAAACCGAGTCGCCCCGACTAGCGGACAAAAAATGACTGACCGCTAGTTAAAGGCCCCAGATGAGCAACGCGGAATAGTTGATTTCGTTGGCGTTTGCCCCGTTGGGAGTGCTGTCGTACCGATCGACGACCGAGAACTTCAGGCTGAGGTTTTTGGGACGATCGAGATCAATCTCCCAACCGACGTCCGATACCACGCGGTACTGATTGAACGAATCCCATTGCGGGAAGTAATCGACTTTTGCCGAGAGACGCTGCATCTCGGTCAGCTTGTGTTCGTACTCCGCACCAAACAGGGCTTCTGCCTTCCACTCGTTATCGGGCCCACCAAACTCTCGGGATGTACCAGCACCAAAACGTGTAAGCAGTCCGAGCGTTTCAGTATCGATCCATTGATAACCAAGACCGGAGTTCAACGACACGCGTACGTCAAACGCTTGGAATTCGTCGTAGAGCGTTTGATGGAGAAAAAACAACGACCACGGCGATTCGCCCAACTGGCGATCGAGCCTCAGGTCGAGCAGTGCGTTGTTTTGTGTTTCGACGCTGTTGGCAGTATTTTTGTTGTAGGCCAGGCTGCTATCGACTTTCCAGATTTTGGTTTTGCGCCGGAGATGGCCGCCCGCGCGAAGGCTTAGCGATTCGTTCAGTCCCGCACTCCCGTTGAGGCCAAGCTCGACGCCCATGTCCCACGGCACGGGGCCGAACCAGTAGGCGGGTTCGTACCACGTCGGCGGAGAAGTTGAGACGACTTCTCCCAATTCCAAGACTTCGGCGTTCGAGGTGTCCGCGGAAAGTTCCTCCTCAAAAGAAACCAACGGGTACAACGTGGCGCCCGGTGGCGGCAAGACAACTGGCCCGTCTGACGATTGAGCATGAGCGTTGTGGCTCAAGGTGCAAACGATCAGAACGATCAGTAGCAAGTGCTTCCAAAAGCGACTTTGCGCCAAGCGACTTTGCGCCCGTTGGCGGAGTTCGATGTGATGAATTGACCGAAAACTTCGCATAGGTGCTAGCATCTGGGGCGGTGTCGAATAAAACCTGTGTGAGGGATATAGCGGGACGCTGCTCCTCCAGCAAGAGGAAAGCAGAACATGGACCGCCAAATAGGTAAAAACCAGCGGTTTTTCGGAATCCAAGAATTGCCAGGGCTTGGCGAATTGCATGTTGAATCGCATTTGAATTTGCAGATGAACCCGCGAAACCGCAAGCGGCTTGGCAGGAAGGATCACCGATGAAACATTGGAAATGGCTTGTCGCCGGGTTTCTGCTCGTGGCCGTGTGCGGCTGGTTGGTAATTCGTAGCCTGCAAACGCCATTTGTCCCGCCGCCGCTGCCGGCGGACAACGGGTACGCCGACCTGCTCGCAGCGGCGGAACTGCTCGCACCTCGCACAAGTTTGTTCTATGAGATGGATGCGGAAGAACTCGCCGAAATCGTTGCGCACAACAAGCCGGCGCTCATGCGGGCACGCGAGGCTTTGCAAAAGGAAATTGGCGTGCCGATCGATTGGTCGCGCGATCCGGCTCAAGGAGGAGATCCTGATTTAGAGGTTGGTATAATCGCCTTGCGTGCGATTAGCCGAGCCTTCTCAGCCGATATGCGCCACCAAGCCGCCAACGGGAATGTTAGTGTTGCGGTCGATTCGGGTCTGGCTACGTTTCGCCTGGGAAAAGAGTGCTATCGGGGCGGGCTCATAATCAATAGCCTTATCGGTTTTGCCATCCAAGGCGGTGCCGTCAAGGAGTTTCGCCGCGTGGTGGGACAGTATCCCGAAGCTGGTGAGGAGATACGGCAAGGCCTTGTGCCGATGCTTGATACGGGCGAGTTGGCCGAAGTAGTCATCAGTCGGGAACACCAGTATATCGAGACTGCCACTCGAGGCATCAACCGCTTGGAGCTATGGATAAATGCGCAGCAGATAATTAGCTCGGCCACAAAATCGACATTCCAAGCGGAGTTGAGAATCACCGCGCAGCAACGGTTGTTTGTTGTGCATCTCGCTTTACAGGCTTATCACAACGAGCATAGCAACTGGCCCGAGGCGTTGGACCAGCTTGCCCCGGAGTTTTTTCCTGCGGTGCCGCTCGACCCGTACAGCCAATCCCCGTTCGTCTACCGGATAGAAGCGGACGCCTACCGGCTCTACAGCGTGGGACAGAACAAACGCGACGACGGCGGCACAGGAGACGAAACAGGTTTAAACGTCGACATGTTGTACGATCTTACGCCCGTTGATCAGCAAGAATGAGCCATATCTGCTAGCGGCGCCAGCAGGTGTGATCTTGCCGCGAGGTTCCCGATTCCGCTACAGTTTGAGATTGAACCACAAAGGCACAAAGACACGAAGAAGGGAAGGAAATGCATTATTTCCTCCCAAGCCTAAATTCCTCTCTTCCTTGTCTTAGTGCCTTCGTGCCTTTGTGGTTAATCTTATTAAATCTGCGCAGAAAAATCAGGATGGACTTGCCATGGATGGCTTCGACGCGACGCAAGGCATGGTGCTGAACGACTCGTTCCAGCAGTTGTTGAACGACGTGCTGGTGTGGATCGGTTTTGGCACGGTCGTGGGGCTACTGGCAAAAGGGATCATGCCGGGGCGCGATCCCGGTGGGGCGATTGCCACGGTGCTGATGGGTATCGGCGGCACAATCCTTGGCTGCGGCGTCGTGAGCTATTTTCACGACGGACAGCGCGTGGTGCCGATCAGTCCGCTGGGGATGCTGGTGGCGACGCTTGGTTCGCTGCTGATTCTGTTTTTCTACAAGCTGCTGGGTGGTTACTATTTCGTCGAAGGCGAGTACGTCACGCGCTCTCACCGCCGCCGCCGTGGCCATGGCCGCCGACGCCGCTATTCTGCGGCAATGGCCGACGATTGAGCCAAAGTGAAATACTGAAAGTGAAACCGCCAAGGACGCCAAGGAACGGTTTCTTTCGATTCCTAAATACTCAGCTTCCAGTCACTTGTCGGAGGCGGTTAGCTTGCTTGGACGATGATTTCCTTCACATTTCTTGGCGGTTCATCTTATTTGAATCCAATAAAAAAACGCCGTCGAAAATCGACGGCGCTCAGAGGCAGCCGGTTTAGCAAACTTCGTGGATCAGGACACCAATGCCACGTGCCTACTCCACCGGCTGCCCAAGGGCAGGGGTGAAACCCATAGCGACTACGGTGTCGCGGTCAACTCGTACACCAACTTGGCAGGTGGAACCTGGGAAGCGATGTTGCGGAAGGCATCGATCAGTTGCGATTCCATTTCGGAAACAGTTGCGCCACCAGGCACGCTAATGAAGATGCCACCGCCGGCAAACGCGATTGCTTCCATCAGCTCGCGATCTGCCCCGGCACCCACCGCCATCGTATGCAGCGTAACACCACGCTCGACGGCTTGGGTTGCTTCCCAAAACGAGTATTGCTTTTTCCAGTCGGAAGTGGTGTAGTCGGCGACGCCGTCTCCGTCGTAGTCGGTCCACTCGGCCCAATCAAACCCGCCCGGTAGACTCCAGCCTGATGGGCCCTGGTTGGTCTGACCATCGGTCATGATGATCATCGTGGGCCTTGCGCCATAACGGCTGTAGCCATCGTCGTTGGGATCGTTGGGATCGCCAACCAACAATTCACGACCCTTGAGGATGCCGTCGCCCATGCCGGTCCATCCGTTGTAGTGGCCCGCTTGATGACGGCGCTGAATGGTGTCGATCGTGGCGTAATCGTTGGTGATTGGGTTGGCGGTGATGTCGATGTTGACCTCGCCGTCGTAGTGCGTCCATTCTTTCACCGCGTAAGCACCGTAGCTAACGAGGCCGACTTCATCTCCGAAGTCCAAGTCAGTGAGGAAGCTCAGGAATAGCGAAGCCCCGTCCTTGATCGCGTGGAACGGATAGTGCGGCGTCCGCCAAAGGTCTTCCGACTGATTGCTGTAGAAACGCTGTTCCTGCAAGTAATCCATCAGTGTGCGGTAGCCATACTTTTTCCGATAAGTACCGCTCTTATTCTTCACAAAGCTGATGTAGTTATTCCAAAGTGAATCGCTGGTGGAATTACTCGGTTTGTACTTCTCCGAGCCGCTGTTGTAACGCCCCGCCTGCGGGAAGGGGTACTTGCGGCTGCCATCGGGATTGTTTTCGTTGAGCCCGAGAGCGTTGCGGATGGTACTTGTGTAGCTGCTGGAAATGTAAGTTCCCGCGTAGGAGTTGACATTTCCAAAACCGCCGACTGAAAATTTGGAATCGGTCGTGCCGCGCCACTTGGGATCGGCTGCTACTAACGAGTTCCACATCGCGTCGAGCGATTGTTCAGCTTGCGTGATGCCCAGACTCGACTTCAGCGAACTGTCATCGTTCATCGAAGCCGAGAAGTCGAGCACAACTACTAAATCGCGGGCTTCAATAAATGCGGTAGCGGATGTTTGCAGTGGGACTTTCGAGCGACCGACGGCAAAGCCAAATGCCAGGGGCAGTTGTCCGTCGGGAGCAGAAGTGTCGAGATTGGTTCGCCGGGCTACAACCTGAACGACATTAAATGGCGTGGCGTTCCACGAAATAGGCCAGGTGCCGTTCGCGCTGTCATATCCACGTTTGCCGAACTGTACGTCGGATTGCGGATCGATGTAAACGCCATTGGCGGCAGCAACTTGGGCTGCCATCGCACGTGCGGCTTCGACGGCAATCGAATTGGCATCGATATTGGCAGATCCTTGCCCTTGCCCGGCAGCGTAAACCGCAGCGTTAATTTCTTGCGCGGCAGCCAGTGCTGCCGCGTCGACCGCGTTTTGCATTCTGGTTTCTTCCAAGACGATACGTCCCGAGTCGACCGACAGGGCGACAAAGGCGAATACCGCTATCAGGGCAAACCCGGTTAGAACGACAACCACACCTTGCCGCGACTGCTTGCGTTGCTCGGCGGTGTTCGTTTTGATTGGCTGGTTTCTCATGATGCATGCTCCAACAAGAAAAAGGGCAGAGAGGCGCTACCTTGCTCCACAGAATTACTGCGACATCGTCGCACGTCCGTTTCTAAAAGTGATCGATGCGCTCATCAAGTAGTCGTACGCTTCGCTTACCGGGGTGAGGCTCACCTCGGAGAAGGGCACGTTGATTTCTACTTGGAACAACTGTAAGTCGTTGGCGGGGTCGTCCAGGTTGAACACTTGGGTAGGGTCATCCGCGCTGACGATATTTACGTTGACCGCACTGGCCGGAAAACCGGAAGAGGCCAAAAAGTTTGTGACGTCTTGCGTCAGCTTCGAATTGGCTGTTTGTCCGCTTTGCAGCATGTCGGTCCGATCCATGGAGGCGAATCGGGCACCCTCGCGAACCGCCGTTTGCAACAAGTTTTGGGCATCGTAGGCGCGCGTCAATTCGATCAGTCCTACGACAATAGCCAGTAGCACGGGAGCGATCACAGCAAATTCGACTGCGACTGCGGCCCGACGGCCTCGCTTGGATTGTGTTTTAATCAGTGTACGCATGGCAAAAATCTCCAATGGGCAGGGAAGATTACTCGTGTCGCATAAACGCTTGGCTTTCCAAGACGACGCCATTCATAAAGGGCATGGGGACTAACGCGATGTTGTTGTAAAGGACTTTGGCGCGCACCAAAAACATTTGGCGCGGCTCGGCATTGGCCACTTCAAAATCGGCTAAAGCTTCAAGACCTGCGCCGGTTGTGGGTGGCGCGCCTGGCGAGTCGTAAACACTTGCGTTTTTGACAAAGACGGCGACTTCAGAAGGATTGATCGCACTGCCCAGGGTTTGGTTGACTCGGCCAACCACTTGGGCGGTGGATGTTCCTTCGACGGAGCCCAAACGAGCGCCGTTTCGGCAAGCACTGCTGAGCAAGTTGTTCACCATTTGTGCGTGGCCGAATTCGATAATCGCGAATAAGAAAAAGAAAAGGACCGGCAACACGAAGGCGGCTTCGACCGTGGTCGTGCCACGGCGTTCCAGGTTGCGATTGATCTTGCGCATCGTAATCTGACCTTTGGTCTTCGTAATTGGGCGACCAATTGCGGTGGTAATGCTGGTGAGAGCGGAGGAAAAGGTGGATGATAACGCGGCTACTATCCTTGTGCCGAGTATCTTTCGACCGGGCAGATAAGCATCGGCGTTCCTGCCGACATAGTCCCGGTCATCAAAACACTAGGTCAAAAACAACCAGTGTGCTGGGGTATTCCACTAAAAAAGGCCCTGTGTGCAAAGAAACATCACTCACGAGCTCGGTGTGATGTGATTGGGCAACAAGGGATGCCGACATTCATCAGGCTATCGTAATAGAATCGTGAGGGGGAAGTGTCCTGAGCATTCCTTTTGCCTTGCGGTTATCAAAATCCTTCTTTACGCATCACCGAAGAGGAGGTGAGCGTTTTGCCGCCCATAAACCATGGGGCGGGTAGCCAACTGACCGATTCGAACCCGACAGAGGAGGTAACCGTTAGCTCGGTTCCTGCCGCTGCGGTGCCCGGGTCGGGGGTGACGGCCACGGTAATGCCTGGCACGCCCACGTTGGTGGCGTAATCAGTAGCAGTGGTGATGGTCGAACTCGAAGTCGAGGCCAAGGTAACCGCTTGCCGGGCTCCGACGCGTGAGGCATTGATCAGCACTTGCTGCACCATCATCGCTCGGCCCACTTCGACCATGCCCAATACGAGCATGAAAAACACGGGGGCCACGATCGCAAATTCGACCGCCGAAGCACCGCGCCGCGCTGAACGTCGGAGCAAGCCACTGCGTTTTGCTGGATAAAATTTCTTTTTTTGCATAGTTCTATGTCCCCCGCTAGATGCGCGAACAGAGTGGCTGGGTGTTTGGCCACTTTGCACGCGACTTCTTAACAATTTACTATTTCACTAAGACTACCGGAGAGTAAACATAATCGCTGGTGGTTTCGGTTGGGGACGGAATGACTCCCGGAACCACCATGGGTGCCGGCTGAATGATCACGCGTTTTTGGCTCATCGCACCGGTGAGTTTGACGTACATAATGCGAACACCGGCCCACTTGACGATCGTGTACTCGGCATTGTTCCCCGGGCCGTAAACGGTGGAAAAGATGGGGATCAAACGTGGCTGGCCTTTGATCGCCGTCAATTCATCTTTCACGCCGGCGCTGATGCCGGTGTCGCCATTGAGCGGAAGCTCGCCGTTGCTGTCGAACTCCAGAACGCCGTCATGGTATTCCATGTCTTCCGGAGAGACGCCGTCCAAAATCTGTCGAGCAATGTCGGCGGTGCTATTGTTGCTGCTGCCGATATCCACAGTTCCACGATTGCCAGGGGAACCTGTCCCCTGCGGGTAAAGATTCACTTCCAAAATGCCGTCGGTGCCGTTGGTTATCTGCTGGGTGGCAGGATCCCAGGTGTAGTCGTCGTTGGTGCAGCCATTGAGCAGGTCTTGCCAGGTATCTTGATCCAATGCAAAGGGCAGAATGTCGATATTACTGCCGTCGTAGGGAATCTTGAATCCATTGATGCTACGCACATAAGCAGCCGTTGCCTGGGCATCGACCGCTTGGCTGGTATGTCCGAAAATCTTTGCAAAGAAATAGGGCACTTCGCCGTTGAGCGTTGAGTCGCGCCGCACGCGCACTTGGACCGCATTGAACCCCGAAGAGTAGGCGGGATTGAATACGCTGTTCGGATCCATCACATTGCTGATCTGACCAAACACAATGTCCCCGCCCGCAGCGTTGCTGGTGTTGGTATCGACTTGCGGCGCACTCCCTCCGACGTAGTTCGATGCGGCATAGCTTTCAGCGATTCCGCGTGCATAGGCCTCGGCATCGGTTGCCTCGGCGCCGTATGCCAACTCCCGACTGTATTCCCAGCAGGCCGCCAACGCCGCCGCGTCGGCAGACCGCTGCAATTCCTGCTTGGCCGATAGTACGTATCCTACGTCGACCGTAAACGCAACCATTCCTAAAAGGACGATAGTTAAAAACGCCGATAGGACAGTGATCGCTCCTCGTCTCCGCTTTGGCGAAGTATTTCTCATGATTTTTGTTGTTCGATTCATGGTTCTACCTGTGAGTGGGACGTGTTTTTATGATTTGGGTAATCGCTACGTGCCGCTTGTTCGATTAGGGATCTAGCAGGTCGGTATCGACGTCGATCGGTGCTTGCATTTCATACGTTTGACCGTCGGAAGTTGCCCAACGTAGACGCGTAAGTACCAGTGACGATACACGGTTTCCCGCAAAGTTGACGCCCGACTCATTGGTGGAGAGTCCTGGATCGTATTGGTTTAGATTCAAAAGGGACGTGGGAGTGGAAGATCGCAGGTGCCCATTGCCACCAAAACTTTCCCAGGTTTCTGAGTGTCCGTTGAGAATCTCAAAGGTAAGCGAACCTTCGTCGACCGAGAGACGCTGTACCCAGCTAACGACTTCGCTGTTTGTGCTTAAGCAACCTTCTTTGGGACCCGTGTATGCCGTGGCACCGTCTTCGTTCCAATGCTGAATCTGCATGCCGCCGGGGACATAGCCGGGATGGCTGTGATGGTTGAGTGTGAAAACAAAGAAATCGTTGTCCAAGTTTGAGAATGGCGACATCAACATGCTCACTTGCGGAGCACTGCTTTGCGTGTCGGGGGCGCCGATACTCAGTTGCCAATGTTCCTCGATCCAAACAATGTCGGCTGCCTGCAATGCGGGAGTCGCCAAGTAGAACAAAGCCAAGCCAACCATTCCGCAGAAAGTTCGGCAGCGGGAAAATCTGAAGGTCTTCCGTCCAGAGATAGTTTTCTGTGTGCGAGCAATGGTTTTCATGGCGTGTCTCCCGAAAAGCAAACAGTTACAAAAAGTGGGGATAATCCCGGTACTATGACCGCCTGAAATCCCGTCTGATTGCCATACAAAATGCGCAGCAGACAACGACGGTTGCGTCCTATCACAAAAATCAGGACAGCGGAAACGTAAAGGGAGGAAGGGAAAAGGCAGGAATGACGAGCAGGTTGAAAAGGTAGGCCACCCGAATTGCAGGTGGATATTGGATGCGTTGGCTTTCTTTGTTCGGTTACCAGAAAAATTGTGGTAGTGAAAACCGAAGCGGAAAGAACTCCATCCAACCTGAACTGTAGGTCAAGTTTTAGCCGTCGGCAAAAGAAAATGATTCTTATCAACCGTAAGCAGAGATAGACCCTGGAATAGGTTGGAAAAAAGCAGCTGATGCCGATTGGAGTGCGTCAAACCGTACTTGGGAGGTACGCAAAGCCCCCCACTTGGCAGATCTGCCAGTTCAGTTCTCAGGGTTTCGCTTGGCGAGAATGTCCAACTCCGCCTACCAATTGGCTGGGCGGATGAAGTTGATCTTACTGACCGAAACGGCTTGCTCGCCGAAATCGTATTCCTCGGCTGCGTCGCCGCTGGAGAGATTGATTTCCATGAACAGGTCTTGAATCTTCTGCGGGTCGACGTCGTTAGGAATCAGCAGCGGACCAGGGTTCTCGCCATGCGCGCCGCCATTGGTGCCAATGTGGTCTTTGCCGTCTCTGAAGCGGCTGGGCTGCGTTTCCACCAATCGGTATGTGCCCGGCGTGAGATTCTCGAACAAGTAAGAACCGTCCGGTTTAGTCACCGTGGAGCGAATCACCGTGGCTCCCGTGATGTCGATTCCCTTAAGACTCACAATCACGTTGCCCAAAGGCCGTTCACCATCGTCGAAAGTGCCGTTGTCGTTGCGGTCGACAAAAACCGATCCCGCCAGGCTGGCCGGATCGATGCTCACGAGCGTTGGCTCTGTGTCTTCGTTATTGGCTAGCGTGATTTCAGCCTCGTTGCCACGAACCCTCGTGCGATTGAGCAACTGACCAGTGAAATCGCTGTCGACTCGCACGTCGATCGTAATCACGGTCGACTCGCCGCGGGCTAAATCGCCGAGTTCAAAGACAAGATCTTCTTTGGTCGTCGAAGTTCCTTCTGCGAAATTGTCGGCAATCACTGCGAAAATTTCATCCTGTGTCGGTGTCGCACTCACGAACGAGACGTGGGCTGGCAAGCTATCGGTGACCACCACTCCCGTGGCGTCCGAAGGACCGTTGTTCACGACGCTGAGCGTGTAGCTAAACACACTGCCCGGCTCGACCGGATCGCGGCTGTCGGTTTTGGTGATCGCTAGATCGATCTTTGGTGTGACGGGATTGGAAACTTCGTCAGTGTTGTTCGACAAGTTCACTTCCTTGGGTGCAATGACCGTTGCCCTGTTGACCAGCGTGCCTACGGCGTTATCGTTCACCGTGGCGAAGATCGTGATGAACACGACGTCGCCATTCTTCATAGTTCCCAGGCTCGCAGTCACCACGCCGCTCGCGTGTTGCACGCCTACGCCAGCTAGGCTGGTGCTGCCGGAGACGAACGTGACGTGGCTCGGCAGAATGTCTTCAAAGGTGGTGTTCGCGGCGTCGGAGGGGCCATCGTTGTTGATTTTGATTGTGTATTCGATCGTCTCTTCCGGTGAGACGGCCGTTTGTTCGACAGCCTTGTCCAACACTAGATCAAAACCGAAGAAACCGAAATCGACTGTGCGATTGGAATTGCTGTTCGAATCGCCGTCGTTGGTGGGCTCGGCATTGCCGGTAAGTGTGACGGCTTGGCTCACGACGCCGGCGCCGGCTAGCGCGGTGCCGTTGTCATCGTTATTGACGTTGTCGTCCGGGTCGGCAACGGGGTCGTTGCCGGAACTGGAAACCAGATTATTCAGCGGGCCCGTTGTTTGGAAGTTGGTCGGATCGACTTGCACGACGTATTTGCCGGGGAAGAGATTGTTGAACAAGTAATTCCCGTTGGCGTCGGTGTTGGTCATTCCCATCAGCGCGTCGACGCCGTTGGTGTATTGGTTGTTGCCGTCAATATCTTCGTAGAGATTGAGTTTGACTCCGGCGATGCCCAGTTCTCCGGCATCGAGCAGGCCGTCGTCGTCTTCATCTGCCCAAACGCGATCGCCGACGCTCAACCGAGGCGATGCGGTGAAATCGGCACGTTTGGTGGCACGCCCCACCAAGCCAACCAACGCCACCTGGCCATCGACAGCCGAAACGCCCTCGAACGTAAGTTCCAACGCACCGACGTTCGTGAAGTTTGCCCCGCTGCCGCTTTTGGCGGTGGGGACGTCGTCAAAACGGAAAATCGCTTGCCCCGTGGCCTTGCCACCGGACGACTCGGGAACAGTGGTGGTAAATTCCGACCAGTTTGCTGCATCGGTGTAGATGCGCATCGTGATCTTCGCATCGGGATGATCGGCGCCGGAAGTGAGCGCGATGCCGGTCATTGTGTTCCCTTCGTGTCGCGTAAGGTCGATGCCCTGCAACTCTGTGCCGCGTAAGCCAGTGGCGTTGACGGCCAGTGCATTGGCGTCGACACCGTCCCAGACAATTTTGGCGTTGCCGGTGACCTCAGAATCACTATTTAATCGCAGCAGGCCAGTACCACTGATCAACGAAACCGAGGAAAACTTATCAGTCCCCTCAGTTAGCTCGACAAACATGTCGCGTTCGCCACCCAATACGTCACTGTCGGTCAAATGCGATGGCTGGCTCGCCGGTAGAGGTGGTGATGTCTCAACTTTTTGCTCCGAAGTAAAGCCGTCGATTGCCGGGCCGGTGATCCCCTGCCCTTCGCCGACCGAGATGTTCACTTCGCGGACATCTTCGCCCGGTCGGAATTGCAAATCGGCGGGGAGCGAGATTTTTATAAAATACTTGCCTGCGTCAACCAGATCGAAACGGTATTGGCCCTGGGCGTTGGTGGAGGTAGTGCCGGCAATCGAATCGTCTCCGCCAAATATGCCGTTGCCGCCGTCGCGGTAAAGGGTGGCCGTCGCGCCGACGACAACCACATCGTTGCTAGCATCGACGTCGCCCTGCAAATCGGTTTGCACGAGGCCGATGATCTCTGCCATGTCGGCAGCAAGCATCTGCCGTGGCTCCAACGTCTCGAACGACAACTTGCAGGCGCGCGTCGATTTGCTCGGCTGGCGGGTTGAAGTCTTAGAAGACGTGTTTTTGGTCCTACGATTCCCGAATCGAGCCATAACGGCACCTCGTGGTTGCTTGCTTTGCTAGCTGAAAACAAAGAGATTGCGCACATGCTTGTAAGGCATATATCGGCTAGCGAAGGGCCCGTAGATGAACCAGAGTCGAGGAGCGGAGTGCGGATTGATTCCTACACTATTCCGCATTCCGAAATCCCAAATCCGAATTCTTTTCTTACCATCGATACTCGCCGCCCAAATTGATTCCCTGCGCCCAGAGATCGGTTTGGTGGAAATCGAATCGCGGATGGTCGCCCGGCACGACCTGAGGCTGACCATTATTGTTGGGGATCTGTGTGACGTTCACATCCAAATCGATTTGATCGCCGGGCCTCACAACATTGCTCCAGTAGAGCAGCGTGTAGCCGGCTGTCAGTTTCAGGCGGCACGTGAGTTGGTAGCCCAGAGTGAAACCGATCTCGGGAATCATGCTGAATTCGTCACGCTCGTAGGTACCGATGTTTGTGGGCAAAGCCAATAGTCCACCCACTGAAGGGGGTAACGGTTCTGTTTGACCTACGTCGGTGTTGATCGTGTAACCGGAGATGTCCACACGTTGCCGCGTGTTGCCGATGGCTAGCTTCGAGAGCATTTCCAACGACCAGCGACAACGTTGCCATTCCCAGAGGTAGCCAATTTCAGCGCCTACGAATTCGTTTTCTGTGTCGAAATTGTCGTTCACGAGGATTTCAGTTCCTGGGGGCGGTAGCTCCTCGAGATCTTCGTGGATATGGATTCCTTCGTTAAGTTCTGCCCAGCGGAAACCCCAGAGAAAATCGGTGCGCCGCGTGCCACTTCTCAACAGCCGTCCGATTCGCCGCAACGGGCCGTTGGGATACCCGATCCCAGCGCCGCAGCCTGAGCCGCAACCAACGCCCGCTCCGCACGAAACACAGTCGCCGCATCCCGTATTGCAGCCCGATACGCAACACAAGCCATGGCGGAAACGAATCCCAAAGGTGCTGAACTCACTATGAACGTCGACCGTCACGGTGCCATCGAGTTGATTGGTGTCGACATCTTCGACCGCACGTCCACGAGGAAGCATGCCCGTATCAAAGGGATTAAAAATCGGGCGTCCGATATTGTAATCGGTCGGTGCTGCGTCGTCTCTCACTCCTGCAACAAATCTTTCGTCGAGATCTTCCAGTCCTAGGTAATCGAATTCGATGGCCGTCTTGCCACAGTCGTCGAACCAAAAACCGAGCGTCACTCGCCCGCCCTGTCGCAAGTCTTCCAGCACGCGGGTGTCGCCGTAAATAATTTCCGCAGAACCAAAATTGGGGTCATCGTCGCGGACCACCAGCGGCGGCGTGTTCATGCCCTCGAGCCACCACAGCAGATACTCGCCGCGTAGGTAAAGCACGCCGCGCGAACCGCACGCGCCATTCTGACAGGTTTGCGTTCCACAATTGGGGCAGCCGCCGAAGTCGAGACCTCCGTCGTGATAACCTTCGTCCAAGTAAATGGGACCCGATTCGACGAATTCTTCGCCGGGGGCAATCAGTTCTTCTTCGTAGTCGACCAATTGCACATCACCTTTGCCGCCGCCGTTGTCCAAAAAGGCCAATTGCGATGCCAAAAGGATATCGCCCGTGTCGCGGCGCACGGCGACGGTTTCTCCGAGATGGGCTTCAAGATCGACGTTGTCGACCGGCTCCACATAGCGAAGCACGCCGCCGTAGCGGTCGATCAAGACGAACTCGGAGGTGCCGTCCTCGGTGTCGGGATTATTTACGAGTTTTCCTCGCAAAGCCTTTTTGCGTGTTGCGGACCGTCGCGCGGACCGACTTTTCTTTTGACGAGTTTTTTTGGATGCGGTTGGCCGAGGCGAATTGGGATCGAGCAGCGCGTCGATCATTTGACCTGCCGCGATGTCGGTGTGCGTAATTTTATTCGGGCCTTCGCCCGAATAAGCACGCCTCGATTGGGCTTCCGCCAGAGCAGAGAAATAGAGGAGACAATTTGCTGCAACAATTGTTGCGCACATACGCCATCGAAGTCTGGCCATGTCGACATGTCCTTGCCCGCGCACTCCCCGCCCGAAAAGGTTCGGAGAACAGAAGAGCCGCTTGAGTTTTGGTAGAAGAAGAGAATTACTTTACGAAAAGCGGAGGGGCTTTTAGCAAAACGACGCCAAGCGACGCAAGGGCAAAAGGAAATGCTTCACAGAAAATTTGCTAGCGATGACTGCAATCGCTTGGCCGCTTGCGGTTTAGCGGCTAGCCTTCAAACGGCTACGATATTTCCGAGTAGCATCCCAACCAAATAGGCAAGCCCGGCGGCCAAACCGCCGACCAGGAGCGTCTCGAGTCCTTCCCAATACCAGGGCTGACGAATAAACCAAGATTTCGCGGCCCCCACCGCAAAGAATGCACCGCTGGTGATGAGGGTGCTCCAAAAGTAGGGCCTGTCGATCATATTCGGAAACAAGTACTGCACTACAAAAACCAATAGTGGCAAGAAGCCGACAATTACAAACGCCAAAAACGTCGTCAGCGCTGCACGGAAAGGATTGGGCCCCTCGAGAGCAATGCCATGCTCCTCGGTAAGCATCGTGTCGACCCACTGGTTCACGTCGGCGGTAATGATGTCGACGGCGCGCTCCAGATCTTCTCCTGCAAAACCTTTTTTGATAAAGATCTGACGGATCTCTTCTCGTTCCCCCTCAGGATATCGCGCGATATGCGATTCCTCTTTGCGGCGGATGTTATCTTGCAGCTGTTGTTCGGCGCGGATGCCAAGAAAATTGCTCGCTGCCATGCTGAACCCGTCACCTAGCAGATTGGCGATCCCCAGGATAATAATCACTCCCGAGCCAAGCCCTGCCCCGGCAACTCCCGAGACTACTGCAAACGTGGTGATGGCTCCGTCGATTGCACCGTAGATGAAATCGCGCAGATAGTTTGCTTTGTGCTCGCCCTGCAAACGCGCGCGTATGGCGGCGGGATGGTGCGATTGAATGTGCTCGTCTAATGTTTTCTTTTCCGTGTCCACTGGAGAACCACCCCGAAAGTCGCAGGAATTATTTTATAAAGATCTAATAGACTGATGCGAAGAATTGAACCACAAAGGCACGAAGACACAAAGGAAATATAACAAGGCATGAAGGAATTTTAGAAATAGGTGGAATAAAGTCACTCCATCCATCTCCAATTCCTTCCATTCTTTGTGTCTTCGTGCCTTTGTGGTTCAAACAATTAGCGCAGTAAGATTATCCAGCGATTGTCCTCGCTAGACAAGCGTGATGCCAAGAATGTGGCGAAGAAATACGAGATGCCCGGCTTTGCCGATGCTGATCAGACCGTGATTAAGCCATCGCGGATAGCGACGTGCGTTAGCTCGACTGCTTTATGAACATTCAGCTTTCGCATCAATCGCGATTTGTGGTTGTCGATCGTACTTTCGGCCAGGTTCATCTGCTGGGCACAGTCGCGCACCGTTCGACCTTGAGCAAGCAATTGCATCACTTGCAGTTCTCGATGGGTTAGCATTGCGATGCTTGGCTGATCGTGGGGTCTGTCGAGCCGCCAGCCTCGAATAGTACGGTGAATTCGCCGAGTGATCGAGGGATCGAAAATGCGTTCCCCCGTGACCCCGACCTGCAGGATTGCTTCGCACAATGCTTCAAGGCCGGCGTGCCGCGTAAAATAGCTTACTTTGGGCAAGTCCAGCAGCATGGCCAGCCGACCCTCGTGGACACGGTCGTCGAGAACGATCACATTTTCGACGTGGCCTGACCGGACCTCTTCCGAAGCCCGCTGTGCTGCGTCGTTAGAAAGCTTGGGGTCGATCAGCAGCACGTCAGGATTTAGGCGTTGGCATCGGACCAAGCCGTAGTCCAGATCGGATGTTGCTTCGACGACTTGGAAGCGCGCGAACTGTGAGAAGAATTCTAACAATAGATCGCGATCAAGCGCTTTAGAAAGAATAAGCATTAATCGGATCTCTCGCTGGCCCGAATTGCAATGCTCAAGCTGGCGATTGACCTGGTGCATCATTTGCTTTTCTCCCACTGGCATTAAAAGCAAAGTGCGAAGGTGTGTTTCCCCTAAAATTTCATTGGGAGGAAACCCGCAGGTTGCATGGTAAAAGCGGTACGGAAATAGTATCGGCGACAAATGGTACTATCTCCTCCCCATGAAAAGGACTTCTTGGCAACCTACTCGCTTCAAAAATGCAGCAACTCTGTGGATGACGGATTGAAAGCAAAGTCCCTGTCACAACTTACACGAATGCACTTGCGGTAAACCGAAGTGACAAACGGATGTCACTGGACAAAAATTATTGCCGTAGGGCGCAGCTAGATTATCATGCGGCAAACCGTAATAGAACGGTTGTCGGGAGAGTTCCGAAGAATCAACCGTGAGTAAATCGAAACGATTGAAAGCGCTTGTAAAACCGCTAGTAGTGCGGTGGCTTTTCGTGAGGGAGATCTTCGCCCGTGCCGTCTTCCATCAATTGTTTGATCATCGCGCGAAGTGACTTGACTTCGCCCCGAAGCGAATCAAGTTCAGTTTGCTGGGTTAGCACAACTTCGTTGAGTTCTTCCAGCGCGCGTTGCTGGAACAAGATTTTTTCTTCCAACTGCACGAACCGGTGGTCAGGATCGTTTGGAGAAGGCGTTGATTCCATAGCGTATTATGCGAAAGTGTTTTCAGGTGATTTTTATCGCTAAGCCGCAAGCGACTGGCCGTTTGCGACTTAGCGGCGGCCCCGTAATTCTAGGCGCTGCTACAAATTCGTAAAGGGAACCGCTACAATACGGAGTACACACCGATCTTTAGAAAAGAAAGTTGATGCCCCATGAAACCACAAACTTCGGCGGAACTCATTCAGAAAAAGTGTCTGCCATGCGAAGGTGGGGTTGAGCCCTACACTCTCCAGATGGCGGAGAAACAGCTTGAGCAGCACGCGGGCTGGTTTCTCACTCACGAGGGTCAGCGCATCCGCAAAGACTGGAAAGTAAAAAACTTTATGGCTGGCATGGAATTCTTCCATCGCTGTGCGGAAGTCGCCGAAGCCGACGGGCATCACCCTGATCTTCACATCGAAGGTTTTCGCAATCTGTCGGTCGAGTTGTGGACCCATGCCATCGGCGGTTTGAGCGAGAACGATTTTATTCTGGCAGCGAAAATCGACGAATTAGAAATCGAGTTGCAATCGTGACCAAGCCGGTGCTCCAACAACCGTTTCACGCCCTGATGGTGCGCCGGTCCGAGCAGTGCGAAATCTCTTGCGCTGTCGAGGAGATTGGACTCGACGACTTGCCCCCGGGCGAGGTGTTGATCGAAGTCGAGTTTTCTTCGCTCAATTACAAAGATGCGCTTGCCTGCCAGGGGCATCCGGGTGTGGTCCGGAAGTTTCCTCACGTGCCGGGAATCGACTGCGCGGGGCGTATTCTAGAAAGCGGTTCTACGGACTTTCTTCCCGGGGATGCCGTGTTGGTGACCGGCTACGCTTTGGGTTCGGGCAGTTGGGGAGGATACTCGGCGTATGTCCGAGTGCAGGCCGAGTGGGTTGTCGCATTGCCCCAAGGTCTTACGGTGAGGGAAGCAATGACATTCGGCACGGCGGGTTTTACTGCCGCGCAGTGCATTGGTTCTTTACAGCTTCACGGCATACGTCCGGATGCAGGCGAAGTGGTCGTCACAGGGGCCACGGGCGGGGTTGGTTCTATAGCCGTCGGGCTGCTGGCACATTTGGGCTACTCGGTTGTTGCGGTGACCGGTAAACCGGAGAAGGCTGAGCAGCTCACGCAACTTGGCGCGCAGCGCATTATCGCGCGTAGCGAGGTGGACGATACGTCCGACAAGCCATTTTTGCCGGTGCGCTGGTCGGCGGCGGTCGACACGGTTGGCGGCAACACGTTGTCGACGATTCTTCGGTCCACCGACCATCGGGGCTGCGTGGCGGCGTGTGGCATGGTTGCCGGCCATGAGTTGCCATTGACCGTTTTTCCTTTTATTTTGCGTGGCGTCACGCTGGCGGGTATCGACTCGGCCCAATGCCCGCGCGAGCCTCGTTTGGCAATTTGGGATCGTCTGGCCGGGGATTGGAATATTGTCAAAAAACTGGAGCCCCTGGTTCGTGAGATTTCGCTGAGCGAGGTTCCGCGAGAGGTTTCTGCGATGCTTGCCGGACAGACGTCGGGTCGAATTCTTGTGTGCCCTGAGAAATAACGGATATTGAAATTATGCCCGAAACTACCGATTCGCTGATCTCGCCCAGGTTTTTGTTTCGTTTTAGTGCGGATGTCCGCCGCGCTGAGCCGCTTTGGTCTTCGCAAGGCGTGTCGCTCGACGAGCGATACCAAATTCCGTTCTTAGCCCAGTTGGACGAAGAACGTCCTCTTGCAGAAGTGCGCATGGCATGGAGTCCCGAGGGACTTGCCTGGTGGGTGCGCGTCGAGGGAAAGCAGCAATTGCCGTGGTGCCGCGAGTCGCGTCCCGAAGATAGCGATGGACTGCAAGTGTGGGTTGATACGCGGGCAACGACCAACGTGCATCGTGCCAGCCGATTTTGTCATCGGTTTGTTTTTCTTCCGCGTGGTGGAGGCCGCAATGCCGAGCAGCCTGTTGCGGACCAATTGCTCATCAATCGGGCGCGCGAAAATGCCCGACCAGCGCGAGTCAGAGAGTTGCAGGTGCATAGCAAAGTGAGCAAGTCGGGATACGAGCTTTCGGCTTTTGCGCCCGCAGTCGTTATGGGTGGATTCGATCCTGAAAGCCAATCCACGCTCGGTTTTACGTATTCGGTTCTTGACCGGGAACGGGGCTTGCAGACTTTTTCTGCCGGCCAAGGATTCCCTTACGAGGAAGATCCAAGTTGCTGGGCGGAATTGCGGCTTGTTGACGATTGACAGGTTCGGCAGCTTCAACACAAAAAAACCCGCTGGCGTTAGCCAACGGGTTTTGTGCGTGAAGAGCGGTTGGGTCGATCGCTCTTCAAACTGGTTTGAAATCTGCAGAGCGTTACGACAGCATTGTTTTTCTGCTGCTACCGTCGTCATCTCCATCTTCGTGCTCGTGGTCATCATCGCCGTCTTCGCAGCCTTCTTTACCGCAATGGCTCAGCAAGTTTGCTTTCCTTCCGCTGCCATCATCTTTTTTGTCGCTACCGTCGTCGTCTTCATCTTCGTCGTCTTCGTCCTCAGAAAAATTAGGACAAGGGGTAGCCGAGCAAGGACAATCTGCCGAGCAAAGAGCGGCGCTGGAGGCCGAGTCGACTCCCATCGCTTGCGGTCCAGCGTAGATGGCCAACAGGGCAACCACTGACAACAAGAACATAGCTGCAATCAGATTTTTCATCGAAACAAGCTCCAAAAAAGAAAGGTATGGGTCAAACTGGTGGAATCTCAAAACCGGCGAACATTCAGGTCGCAGTAAAACGGCATTGAGTCGTTGGGGGCTATTATACGGGTTTGTCAGAACAGCCAAGGTGAAATAGGCCACATAAGGTCGGAAAATTGACTGATGCTTGCGTAAATCAAGCAGATATTCCAAGACTTCTTATTGTTAGCTATTTATGTGGAAGTGCTGCGACACTCCTGCGAGGCCAAGCGTTTCCGGGCAAGTTGGGCCTGGTGGATTGCCTCTTCGGGGGAGTCTGCTAGCACGGTAAGGTGTCCCATCTTTCGGTCTGTTCGAGCTTCGGATTTTCCATAGAGATGAAGTCGAATCTTGGGGTCGGCAAGCACAGCCGCCCAAGGAGGGGGGGCTGGTATCCACAACTGACCGAGTAAGTTGGCCATGGCTGCCGGGGTTGAGGGTTTGGTTGCCCCGAGCGGCAAACCGCAGATGGCGCGCACTTGCTGCTCGAACTGGGAAGTCGGACACGCGTCGATCGTAAGATGTCCCGAGTTGTGCGGTCGCGGCGCAATTTCGTTGACAAGCAATCGGCCATCTGTCGTTAAAAAGAATTCGACGCAGAGGAGGCCCACCGCATCGAGTTGCTCTGCGATGGTACGCGCAATTTTACAGGCCTCGTCGGCGACGAAGTCAAGCTGTGGCCAGGGACAAACCGACAAATCGAGAATATGGTTTTCGTGAAAATTGGCGATGGGTCCGTAAAAGGCAATCTCTCCGGTTGTCGATCGGGCAACCAATACGGACAGTTCTTGATCGTAGTCGACCCAACCTTCACAGATCGCCTGCTGTCGATCGAGAGTCGCCCAGGCATCGTCTGCCTGGTCGGGAGCTGCAATTTTTGCTTGCCCTTTGCCGTCGTAACCCCATGCCGTGGTTTTCAATACTGCAGGAGTGCCAATTGTTTCTATTGCGGCTGATAACTGTTCCGCCGAAGCGACTTCCGCAAAGGGGGTGCAAGCGATCCCCGCGGAAACGAGGAATCGCTTCTCGCGCAGCCGATCTTGGGTGGTGTGCAACACCCGTCCGGCTGGTCGCACGGGCGCAAATTGGTTGGCGGCATCCGTGGCGGCGACCGAGACGTTTTCGAATTCGAGCGTGACCACGTCCACGCTACGAGCAAACTGGGCCACGGCGTCGAGGTCGTCGTAATCGGCGACCGTATGGCAATCGGCAACAACCGTGGCGGGTCCCTCCGATTCAGGCGAGAACACATGGACGCGATAACCAATCCGCGCAGCCGCCAGTGCAAACATGCGTCCCAACTGCCCTCCGCCCAAAACGCCCAGGGTGGCGCCAGGATCGATGGGTTGAGTTTCGCGGGTGCGAGTAGTCGATTCTGTCATAGATTCGCAGAGAGATTTACTCAAGACTTTCGTCACGCACCCGCTGCGCTTGACGTTGGTGATAGGCTGCGAGTTTCTCGCTTAACTCAGGGCGGCTTGTGGCAAGAATGCGCACGGCCAGCAAACCGGCATTCTTAGCCCCTGCTGAACCGATGGCCAACGTGCCAACTGGAACTCCGCCGGGCATTTGCACAATCGACAACAGCGAGTCGATTCCCTTGAGCGCCCGGCTTTCGACCGGCACTCCCAACACGGGCAGCACGGTTTGCGCGGCAACCATTCCCGGCAAGTGGGCAGCACCGCCCGCCCCGGCAATCACCACTTCCAAACCCCGCTTCGCGGCCGATTGGGCATATTTGTTCATCCACTCAGGAGTGCGATGAGCCGAGACAATTTGGCATTCGTGCGAGACGCCAAACTCGTTGAGCACTTCGGCCGCGGCGCGCATGGTTTCCCAATCGCTTTTGCTGCCCATAATCACACCCACAAGCGGATCGGTGTTGGCGGGCATGATCGGTTTCCTAGGGCTTGCAACAGTTCAACACCGACCGATGGTGCCGGCAGGACGAACTGCCATCTTCGACGGCCCTGCGGGTGTTGTCAACTCGAAGCAATCGCGCCGCGTCGGAAGAGCACAGCCATCATCCCAATTAGCATCGCGATCCATGTTGTTGGCTCAGGCACCGCTTCCGAGGTTGCCGAGAGCGGAGCAACCAGGCCATAATTCGCCTCCCAAGCGGCCAAATCTGAAGCGCTGAATGGATCGGGCGACTCGCCCCGTTGCCACATGAGAAAATCAAAGCCATCCACTTCCAAATCGAGGTCGTAATTGCCAAAGTTTGTCGGCGGAGGGGGTGGAAGAAAGCCCATGACGTACAACTCGTATTCACCGGTAATGTCGGCACCAGCCTTTCCCGACGCCCTGACATCGATGAAGTAGGTTCCGGTAGTTGGCAATACGACGTCGATGAGGATACTGTCGGTGCTCTCAAACTGGTCGTCGTTGATCGTGAATGGGACTGCGACTGGGTAAGGCACCGGCGAAAAAGTTGAGTCGATCAGTTCGACCGTCATGTCCACGGGATCGGGAAGTCGAGTTGGGTCGGTGTCGGCGATGACCTTGGAGATCACCTCGATCGTGACGATCGTCCCAGCCGGCGCGTCGAAAGAGTAGTAATCGAGTGCAAAGGGGGCATCCAGTGTTGCGCCGATGATCCCGCCGGCGAACCCGGCGAATGCGGTCAGAGGTGTTGGGTCTACCGGATCGGGGAAAAACGGATCGGGTGGGTTGTGCGTGTTGGCGACCATGATCGGGGCGAACGGGACCGGTTGGGCTTCGGCCGGACTGCCGTGGAGTACGCCGACTTCGGGGTCGACCGCCCCAGTTCCATTGAAGGTCAGCTTCATCGCCGACCGCTCGCTAAGCCAGCTTGGCGTCAGCAGAGTGTCGGCGTTGAGTGCGACGGTCGATGCCAAGCCCATGACGTGGAACGAAGCGTTTGTTCCGCCGGTGGGCCCAATGTAGGCAGGCTCGTAGCTTGTGCCGGAGACGCCGATGCCCGTGGTAAGCGGCCCGAAGCTGTCGTGGTGGCGCAGCCCCAGTGCATGGCCCAGCTCATGTGCCGCGAGGTTGGCGCTGGCCATGACCAAACTGGAGCTACTGGTCAACTCCGGCAGCGTCCACGTTCCGCCGCCAGATTTTGTTGTCCCATCAAACGCCTTGAGCAGGCCCAGCGCGTTGACGTCGACATCATCATTGTCATCCGTGTTGCGGAAGTCGAGCTTCTCGGCAGCGCCGCCCATGAAGCCGTTGTTGAATTTTGCGATGGAGGTCGTAAACGGAACCGGTGGAAAAAGTGGATCGAAAATATCAAACTTAACGCCGAATGGTCCACCAGTCGGATCCATGGGATCGCTGAGATAGATGCTCTCGAGGAGTCCCTTGATCGCTTCCTTTTCACCCATGGAGTACACGTACTCGTCGGTAGGATCGGCAAGCGAAACGGTATCGAAGTTAAGTGTAACCGTTTGCAAAGCAAGAAGTGGTGGGGTGACGGCGAATTGCAAGCTCGCTACAAGCAAGATTTGCACAATTCTTTGTTGAATGTTGTGAGCAGGTTGTTCCCTTGATTGTGACGACAGACTCAAACCGCGCATAATCACGAACATATAGTTCTCTCCCCAATGGACTACGGATTGTGAATAGATGTACCCACGCTTAAAGACGATTCCTTCATGGAACTTTGTTGATGAGAATGGAGCATATTCGAAGAGGTGTAGTGGATCGATTATAGCATGGGTTGGTTTGGAATCCCCCCAGTTATGTGAGGAAGTGAAGTTTCGTAATCCGGAATCTGTTTTTCTCTCGACACAATGCTTCACAAGCCCAGTAATATCTTAAACTTACATTCGGTCGGGCAACCAAGTGATCGAGTGGGCCACAAGAAAGGGGATGCCGAGTGTCCTTTGGGATAGGCGCCTAATCCCGCTCGCGTACGGCGGTGCCGTCGGTGATGTCGTCGCCGGGGTGGACGACCACTTGATCGTCCTTGGCAAGACCTGCGGTTACCTCGGCTTCCAAGCCGTTTTGCATGCCGATGGTTACCGTCTGTTGCTGGGCAACGCCGGCGGTCACTCGGAATACGGCCCACTCGTTTCCGACTCGAAACAGGGCGCTGGTTGGCGCTTTGAGTACGTGGGGCGATTCTTCGACAATGATGCGCGCCTCAACCCGGAATCCGTCGCCAAGCGCGGTGCGCTCTTGGGGAGGATCCAGCAGATCGACAATCACGTTTACCCGTTGTTCCTCGACGCCGAGCGTCGAGATTTTGGTGAACGCCGCAGGCTCGACCAGTCGCACTCGGCCTTGCAAGGTTTTCGCGCCGCCCCAATGTTCGAGCAACACTTGCGCGTTGGCGGGGATTTTCACGGCGTCGCGAGAGAGCACGTCGATTTCGACTTCCAAGTCGATCGGATCGCCCAGTTCCAGCAGTGGCGTGCCGGCAATGACTACGGCGCTACTTTCCTGAAATACCCGGAGCACACGGCCATTGATGGGCGAGCGGATCGAGAAGTTCCAGCCGTTGTCTTCCTCGAGATCTTTTGCTTCGGAGGATGAGTTTTTCTGTGGGCGGGAACGGATCAGTGCGGCTCGGGCCTGGTCGAGTTCGAAGCGAGCAATTTCTTCGTTGTGCCGCGCCGAACGCAGCAGGGCGGTGCGCGTACGGTAGGCGAGCAGATTTCGCTCGACTTCACTTTCGCTCACCGCCTGGGGACTTAGGTTACGGGCATCGCGAACCCGCTTGAGTTCCGATTCGGCGAATTCCTGGGAGGCCCGGGCTTCCTCGAGCATCGGGACCATCTTTTCCACTGACGCCTCGGCAGCTTTTACGCGTGCTTCGGCCTGCGCGATCGACCGGGCGTCGAGCAGCTCGGGATCGCGTGGTTCGATCGTGGCCAGCAGAGTTTTTCCGGATTCGATTTTGTCGCCCGGATCGAGATCGATGCGCAGCAACCGTCCCGCGAGCGGCGCAGAAACCACATAGCGTTCCCGAATGCGTGTTTTGCCATCCTGATCGACCGTAACACGGATCGCTCCCGGTTGGATGGTCGCCAGGTCGACTTCCACCGGCTCGGGAATCAACCCATAACCAACGGCGACGACAATCCCTAGTCCGGCCAGGATCATCAACAGTTTGCGAAACAACGATTTCATTACGACTTAGATTTCCTATCTGACGAATGCGGAATATTGAGGTTAATTTTCAGATTTATAACCGCCAAGGACGCCAAGCAGATGATCTTATCAATTCCAAATGATTTAGCTTGCCCTTGCTAGTGAACAGAATTTGATTTGTTCTTACGAAAACTTTCTCTTTCTTTTTTCTTGGCGCTCTTGGCGTCCTTGGCGGTTCTTTTTTTCATGTCCTAATTGACTATTCGCGCGACTTGAGTACTCCGATCAGATCGAGTTGATCCAATCGCCGCCGGACCAGGAGCCCCGAGGCAACCGAAGCGGTAATCACCACTGCCGATGCCAGTCCGTAGGTGGTTCGCTCGATCACAAGCGGAAAGCGAAACAATTCCAGGTCGAGCGTGCTGACAGTCAGTGCGGCCACGAGATACCCAAACCACAACCCCAAAGGAACCGCCAGTAGTGTGACGATGGCCAACTCTCCCAACAGGATGGCGGATATTTCGCCCCGTGTGAAGCCGATCACTCGCAAAGTTGCCAATTCGCGGCTTCGCTCGGAGAGCGAGATTCGCGCACTGTTGTAGACGACCCCAATGGCGATCACGCAGGCGAACAGCAGATTGATTTGCTTCATGACCATCATGTTCTCGCCCACGGTTTTTTCAAAGCTGTCGATGGCATGTTGTTTGATGGTCACGCCCGCTACTTGGGGCACATCCTTAAGCAAACGGTAGAGTGGCTCTTGCTCAAGCGGATCGACCAACAGGTGTACGCCGGTCACCACCGGACCCTCGCGCATCAGGCGACTTAGGGCATCGATGTTCATATAGGACGAAACCCCCGTAAAATCCTGAAGCGTGCCAACCACGACCACTTCCCGCACGGGTTTTTTGCCTTCCAGCACTTCCACTTGCACGGAGTCGCCCACGCGGATTTCAAGTATCTCAGCCAGCTTGCGAGAAATCACCATTCCATCGGGCGGCAGCGAGATTCGATGCCCGTCGACGTTCACTAACCCGTAAAGATTACTATCGGTGGGAATCCCCAGTATGCTGACTCGGCGAGAACGGGGACCGGCGCGCATCCGGGTTGCGACCGACCGGGTGGGTTCGACGGTGAGCACTCCCGGCATGCTGGCCACTTCGTGAACTGCCCGGCGGGAAACCGGTTCGGTGGTCACTAGCGACATATCGTATCGTTGCACGAGACGGAATTGGGCGTTGATTACGTAGTTCAGCGAATCCTCCATAAAGTTGCCCAACACGACAATCGCCACGGCCAGCGAAATCGCCAACACCGAGAGCGAAGTCTTCAGGGGATGGCGCTCCAATTGGCGGAGGATCATCCGCACCACCGGTGGGGTCCAATGGCCAAGTTGCAGGCGTTCTAAAACAGTCGGGCCGTAATTGGTGGGAGGTTCGGGACGCATCGCCTCGGCGGGAGGCAGTCGCACTGCCCGGGCGATAGCTCCCCAAGCGCCCAACGTAGCGGCTGCCACGCTGACCAAAGTTGCTGTGAGTGCCACGTCGTACGTCAGGTGGTACTTAAACTCCGGGAAGTGAAACAGCTTGGCGTACATGCCGGTCACTTCGTGGCCAAACCAGGCACCGCCCGGCAAGCCGACCAACATCCCCACGCCGACGATCAACAACACCAACTTGAGATAGTGCCAACCCACTTCCCACTTGGAATAACCGAATGCTTTGAGCGCCGCGATTTCTTCACGCTGTAAGTTGATGATCCGCGACAGGACCACATTCAGCAGAAACGCCGCGACCCCTAGAAACACGGTTGGCATGATCAAGCCGAGTTGCCGATTCTGTTCGATTTCGTTGTCGACAAACATGTGCGACGGCTGATCTTTGCGGGCGTACGCTCCCAACCCGCCATAGGGTTCGATCAGTTCGTCCAATCGCTGGATTACCTCCGCGGTGGATGCCCCACGCATTAGCGATAAGGTGACATCATTAAAAGCGCCTTCCAGGTTGTAGGCGATCGAGAGCGCCTCGTGGTTCATCCAAAACACGCCGAAATGGCGGTTGTCGGGGAGCATGTCGCCCGGTTTGATTTCGTAGATATACTCGGGCGAAAGTACGATGCCCGCAATTTTCAATCGTTTCTGTCGGCCGTTGATCACTGCCAGGAAGCTATCGCCTACGTGCATTTGGTTCGCATCGGCAAACGCTTCGCTGGCAAGTACTTCGTCGTCGCGGCGTGGCGTGAGCCACCGGCCGCGTCGCAGGAAGAGTTGATTGAGCGCGGGCTTACGCGTGTCAGGCAGCGAGACCAGTCGGCCCATCGCCGGCTCGGCCAGGCCAGGCACGGTGAGATTCACGCCCACTACAATTCGTCGCTCCAACCGTGAAACGCCGGGGATCTGTGCGATCCGGTCGGCCAGCACGTCGGGCGCACGCTTGAGCGTGGCAAAAACGTCGGCAAAATGATAACGCTGGTAATACGTGTTTTGTGTCAGTTCCAGCGAATAGAGCAAGCTACGCGACAGGACAAACAACGCCACGCCACAGCCAATCACCAGCGCGATCGCTACCGCCTGGCCCTTCATCTGCCAAAGGTCCCGCAACGTTTTGCGATTCAACGCGCTCATGCTGAAATTCTTTCAAGCCGTAGCGATTTTATTACCAGGCTTTTGGACTCTTGAAGCTTTGCATAGTGGGTGGCATGCCCTCGTCCGCGTGGGCATGGATCAAGCGTGCGACATGCCGCAATCATGGCCACGTCGGCGGACCTCCGAGGCCATGCCACCCAAGAAGCTTTCAGCTAAATTCAAAACCCTAGTTTTTATCACCACGTCAATTCTGCCGCTTCGCGTTTGTGATCATTGGAATCCACGCCCGTGATCAGTCCCCCGGAAATATGAATCACTCGGTCGGCCATATCGGCGATCACCGCGTTGTGGGTGATTACGGCCGTGGTGGTGCCTAGCTCGCGATTGATACGCTGGATGGCTTCCAACACCATGATGCCCGTTTGCACGTCGAGCGCGCCGGTCGGCTCGTCGCACAAGAGCACGTCGGGCTGTTTGGCCACCGCCCGGGCGATTGCCACCCGCTGTTGTTCGCCTCCCGAGAGTTGCGCGGGAAAATGATCTTTGCGGTTACCCAGGTCGACCAGCTCCAACGCCGCAAGCGGATCGAGCGGGCTGCGCGCGATCTCGGTAATCAGCGCCACGTTTTCCAATGCGGTGAGGCTGGGAATCAGATTGTAAAACTGAAACACGAATCCGACGTGCTCACGCCGATAGCGGGTAAGTTCTGCATCGTCAAAATCGGTGAGCTCGTGATCCCGAAAATGGACCGTCCCCGAGGTAGGCGTATCAAGCCCGCCCAGAATGTTTAGCAATGTACTCTTGCCGCTACCCGAGGGTCCCAACAGAACCACAAATTCGCCGGTAGTGAGATCAAGGTCCACACCGCGCAGCGCATGCACGTCCACCTCGCCCATGTGGTAGACCTTGGTAATCTGCCGGGCAGTAAACGATTCGCTTTGGACACTCGCGGCATTGCTCACAACGGTTAGTATCCCGCCGCGAATCTACGACGTCAATTCGTCGATACTGTCTACTATTCTGGATTTTCACCACAGAGGACACGGAGAGGGGAATGGGTGAACTATGGCTAATGACCGATGAAAGCAGTTGTAGGGTAGACGGGTGGCACCGGTTGGCGTCTTCGCCTACCGGTGTGACGGAGTCACAGGAGGTTTTTCTTTACTCCACCCAATTACTGTCCAACTATTGGGGTCCACCTCATAAAATCAGTCAAACGACTGACGCCCCACGTCGAGAGCGGGGTGAAGCACTCGGCCCAGGAGAACCACTTGTCTGTCGTGATCGATACGGTAGTAGAGTCCGTAGCCACGATACGTGAAAAGTCGCAATCCTTCTGCCAGATCGTCACGAGCAATGCCTAGCTCTGGGTTGGTTTCTAACATGCGACACGTTTCAAGAAGCCCTTCACCAAACCGCACGGCTGCGGTCGGATTGTCGTAGCTGATATAGTCCAAGATGCCCTCGATGTCCGTGAGGGCCGGGTCTAAATAGATCAGTCGCATTATGCGTTACTGTCGCTGATTGATTGCATCTTTCTGCGAATCCTCGCCTCGCCTTCCTTGGCCGATACTTCCTTACCGCCGAACCCTTCTTGAAGCAACGCCAGAAGCCGTCGACGCGACTGCTCGTCGTGTTCGGTCGCACCCAACAGAAAAGCCTCATCGACAAGGTAATACACTTTGTCGTCTTGATCATCTACAACGGGAACCGCTTGCCGTGGGTTGGCAGCGATTTCATCTCGCATTTCGTTAGTCAGTTTTGCAGCCATACCTTAATTCTACCACAAACCACAACATGCAGCACACGGCTTAGCAAGCATTAAATGCGAGAGTCGTCCAAGTCAGCTTGGACCATCATTTTGGCTAGTTCGGCGAGGCCGACTTTTGGTTGCCAGCCGAGTTTTTCGCGTGCTTTGCTCGGGTCGCCCAATAGCAGGTCGACTTCGGCGGGGCGGAAGTAGCGCGGGTCGACTGCCACTAGCACTTGGCCATCCGGGCCGATGCCCTGCTCGGCTTCGCCGGTGCCCTTCCAAGTGAGTGGCATGCCGATTTCGGCAAAGCACAGATTGCAAAACTCTCGGACTGATTGGGTTTCGCCCGTCGCGATGACGAAATCTTCCGGCACGTCTTGCTGGAGCATCAGCCACATCGCTACGACATAGTCGCCGGCAAATCCCCAATCGCGCTTTGCGTCGAGGTTGCCGAGGTACACGCAATCTTGCTTGCCGAGTTTGATCCTTGCGGCGGCACGGCTGATTTTGCGAGTGACAAACGTCTCGCCACGGCGGGGCGATTCGTGATTGAACAGGATGCCGTTTACCGCGAACATCCCGTACGACTCGCGGTAGTTTTTCGTGATGTAAAACGAGTAAGCCTTTGCCGCGGCATAGGGACTGCGCGGATAGAAAGGCGTGGTTTCGGATTGCGGTGTTTCGACGACTTTTCCGTACAACTCGGAAGACGATGCCTGATAGAAGCGAGCCTTGATCCCCTCTTCGCGCATCGCTTCGAGAAGGCGGACTGTGCCCAAGCCGGTTACTTCGCCAGTGTACTCCGGCACTTCGAACGAGACCTTCACATGCGACTGGGCGCCTAGGTTGTAAACTTCGTCCGGGCGGACGTTGCGCAATATGTGGTTGATGCTGGAAGCATCGTTAAGGTCGCCGTAACAGAGCCGCAGGCGGACGTCTTCGTCGTGCGGATCTTGGTAAATATGGTCGATACGTCCGGTATTGAAAGACGAACTGCGGCGGATCATGCCCCAGACCTCGTACCCTTTTTCGAGCAAGAGTTCGGCCAAGTACGAACCGTCTTGGCCAGTGATACCAGTGATTAGTGCGCGTTTACCAATGCGAGGTGGAAATGAGTTCATCGACAGGGATCTTTGAGGGTTGAATGTTAGCGGTTTTAGTTACAAGCAAGTAATACTTAGGACGTGATTAGACTCTGGACGCCTCGCTGGGATAGTTTTCGACAAACCAATCGTACGCCGACTGGACACCGTCGCGTAGCGGGATTTGATGCTTCCAGCCGAGGGCGTGGATTCGACTGACGTCCAACAATTTGCGTGGTGTACCGTCTGGTTTGCTGGTGTCGAAAACAAGTTCGGCTTGAGGGTAGACGGCGTCTCGGACAATTTCTGCAAGCTCGGCAATGGTGACGTCCTCGCCGGTGCCCACGTTGATGGGCAGTGCGTCTTCATAGTTTTCCAGCAGGAACACACAAGCGGCTGCCAGATCGTCGACGTGCATCAGCTCGCGCATTGGTTTGCCGGTTCCCCAGATCGACACTTGCTTGTTGTTTGCCAGCTTGGCTTCGTGAAACTTTCGCACGAGTGCCGGCAAAACGTGGGAGCCTTCGAGATCGAAATTGTCGTTCGGGCCGTATAGGTTGGTCGGCATTGCCGAGATAAAATTACAACCGTGTTGCTGACGGTAATAAGTGCAAGACTTGAGCCCCGTGATTTTCGCCAAGGCGTACGCTTCGTTGGTCGATTCGAGTGGACCGGTGAGAAGATATTCTTCGCGAATCGGTTGCGGGCAGTCGCGGGGATAGATGCAGGAGCTGCCCAAGTAGAGCAGTTTTTTAACCTTGTGTTTCCAAGCAGAGCGGAGCACCGTGGCATGAATCAACAAATTCTCGACCATGAAATCGGCCGGGTACGTCGCGTTGGCATGGATTCCGCCAACTTTTCCTGCAACATGGAGGACATACTCAGGACGGTTTTCCGCGAACCAAGCTTCGACCGCCGCCGGGTCGCAGAGGTCCATCTCGCTACGCGTGGCAGTGAGGATTTGGCTGAATCCTGCTTGAATAAGCTGACGCACAATCGCAGAGCCGACCAATCCGCGGTGTCCAGAGACAAAAATTCTTCCGTTGCGTGGCAATGAGGTAGGCATGGCGAGTCAGTATACAATCTGCTGTTTTCTGAATAGAATTTTCAAGGAGACCTTTTAACGAACCGTTTGCCGACCCAATCTAAGTTGTCTTTCCGATCGTCAGAGAATACAACAGAAGAAGTGTTCGCGGCATACTGCGAAACATGCAGGATATTGTAAACCCTCCATCATAACCACAGCCCTTGGCCTATGAAAGCAGTAGTTGCGACAAGCAGGAAGCTATTTTTGTTTTTCCTGGGATCAATCTTATTCATCGGGATATCAGCCCCCAGCCATGCGGGTGGCGGCCCGGAGAACGTATTTCTGTTGGTCAATCCGTTGAGTCGCGATTCGCTGACGGTCGCCAATCATTATATCGACCTCCGCCAGTTGCCCCCGCAAAACGTCTTTTACCTTCCCTGGACACGTTCGAAGTCCGACGCCTGGGGAAGCATGTTCCGCAAGGAGATTTTGCTGCCGACGTTGGAAGAAATCGGAAAGCGTAATCTGGGCGGGCAAATCGACTACTTGATTTACTCGTGTGATTACCCCTGGAGAGTAAATTTTACGAAAGATTTTCCCGACGAAAAATTTCCGCCTGTGATGCGGCCCCTCGCCTCGCTTACCGGGGCAACTTATCTTTGGGCTTTCGCTAAAGAAAAGCGAAAAGAAATGTTTAGCCCGATGACCAACTTCTATTATTCCACCCCCAGGGGTGGCATGACGCTTAGCCGATCGTTTCGCGGTCAGCATCAGTGGGATCCCGAGGGCCGCCGTACCGCGCCGGGAAAAGGAATCCCTTATCTGCTTTCGACCATGTTGGGGGTCACCGATGGTCGTGGCAATAGCGTGGATGAAATTATCCGCTACCTAAAATCCGCACATCGTGCCGATGGCACGAAGCCCAAAGGAAATATCTACTATGTGAAGAACAACTCGCCTCGATCCACACCACGCGACAAAGAATTTCCCAAGGCGGTTTCCGCATTGCGGCTGTTGGGATTGCAGGCGGAAGTTGTTGAAGGAAAATTTTTGGAGCACAAACGCAATATCATGGGGGTCACTTGCGGAGCACCGTTGCTGAACATTGCCCAATCGGATTGCCATTTTTCGCCGGGTGCGCTGGGAGATAACCTCACGAGTGCCGGGGGCCTGATGACGATCCGCAAATTGAAAGGCCCCGACCAGACGCCGCTGACGGATTTTTTGCGTTTTGGCGCCGCAGGTGCCAGCGGTACCGTGACAGAACCGCTGGCGGTTCCCCACAAGTTTCCCTCGCCATTTTTGCATGTCCATTACGCGCGAGGCTGTTCGCTGGCTGAGGCGTTTTACCAATCGGTCGCGGGGCCTTACCAGTTGCTGATTGTTGGTGATCCCTTGTGTCAGCCATCGGCAGATTTTCCGGTGGTTCAACTGAAAGGTATCGAAGATCGAGCATTTGTCTCTGGGACCTTGACCATTGCGCCGTCAACCAAATCAAGCGAGCCGAAACCAATCGGCACCTATGATCTGTATGTCGACGGCAAACGGATCCAGCGGATCAGGCCTGGCGGCAAGTTTTTTCTTGATACGCTACCATTGGACGATGGTTTCCACGAAGTCCGGGTCGTTGCCACTGAGAAAACGGCTGTCGAAACTCAAGGACGGTGGATCGGCAACGTGACGGTAAAAAATGGGCGTGACGCAGTTCAGCTTCAGGCCGATCAATCGCAGTTCCGCTCCGGGATGGAGTCGTTCACCGTCGAGGTCGCTTCTTCCAGTAAGACTCCAGTGACGGTTTTTCACAATAGTCGTGAATTGGGAAAAGTTGACCAAGGAAACGGAAAGTTGCGAGTCGACGTAGAAACCGTGGGGACGGGGCCAATTACACTAGTCGCATTATCCCAGGGAGAGCCCGGCTTGCGTTCTCGACCCCTGCGATTGGTCATTCCGTAATTGTGACATTTGCATTACGAGTGAGCAGGGCAAGGTGATGTCTTTGCATAACCCTCTGGCGCGGTGTTTGCGGGCCTATTTTCGCTGCGGTATTGATAGCTGAGGAAAGATGTATCGGTTGGGCTGGCGGGCGTCCTTCCCGACGTCGTTGACACACTGTACACGGGGGATACCATGAAGGTTGGTTTGGAGTCGAGTTTGACAGTCAGTTAAGCTTCCTAGTGCTTTGACAACATCGAGAATTAGGGTGCGAAACATCACAACTACTTGCCCACTAATCTCTTGTGATGTTTCGCACCCTAATTTTGAATACTGACAAAGCACTAGGACCGCTCTGGTACGCTCACCAAGGTCCGGAGCAGCAAATACCCGCACAGACTCTTTGCCCTCTTTTTCTCGATTTAATTGTCACAAGAATCTTCAGACGCTCGACGGAACACTTGCCATGCAAAGGTATCGGATCAATTATCATCTTCTCGTGGGATTGGTTATCGGCAGTGTAGTCTTGTCGATAACAGCCCACTTTATATGGAAGTGGCGGGTCAATAGCAAAGCGACCTGGTACCGCGAACGTTCGGCTCGTGCTTTGGAAGAGGGCGACAAGATCGAGGCGTTCGACTATCTCGGCAAGTTTGCAAAGCTTCGCAGAGATGATGAACAAGTACGCGTGGAACTGGCAAGCCTTGCTTCTGACATTGTTGTACTGGAGAGCGCAACGCGCGAAGAACGGGGAACTGCGTTTGCGATATTAGAAGAAACCGTGAGGCAGACCGGGGATGCTGATTTAAGACGTAAGCTTGCGGATTTCCATTTTGCAATCGGCAGATCCGAGGCGATCGTCCATTATGAAGAGCTCCTTGCAAAAACGCCTGACGACCCTGAACTCAACGCGCTGTACGTGCGCGCGCTATTCCGATCCAAAGACTATCGGCGTGCAACTGAGCTGGCGCTCAATCTGATTGGTTACGACAAGAATACGAAGTCGTTCGATCCTCAAAAGTCAAAGGCATCTGATCAGCCTGTGCTCTTTGCCACATTGGCCAGTGCTTTGGTATCGCGTAGCAAAGAACCTGAGTTGGCGCGAGAAGTGATTGAGTTGATGATTGCCAACAATCCTGAGTCGGCTGTGGCCCATCTGCAAAGGTCAATTTTTCTTTCTCGCGTTCAAGAGATAGATGAAGCGGCAGCGGCGCTAGAGCGTGCTTACGAACTCGATCCACTCGATGCAGATATCTTGAACCAAAAGGGCTGGGCAGCTTTAGAAGACAAGGATTATGAAAAAGCTGCTCAATTTTTCGCGAAGGGCTTAGAAGAATATCCAGAAGTGGTTCTTTTCTACAATCAGCTAGCTCGCGCCGAATTGGGACGTGGTCAAACCGATGAAGCCCTTGAGGTAATGGATCGTTGCATTAAGAAATTCGGGAAACAGCGAACGGTGGAACAACTGCTTTTCAAGGCAGATGTCCTGCTGTCCAAGGGCGATACCGAGGGCGTGAAGAAAATTGCCCTTGAACTCGAGGATCTAGAAAATCCGGCTTTTCAGCCGGCAATTGATTTTCAATACGCACGCATCACCTGGCATGAAAAGAACTGGGCGCAGGCAGCTAAGCAATTGAAACGCGTACGTCCCCAATTGGTTGCGTTCGGCAGGACTCAGGCACTAGCTGGCACCATGCTTGGCGAGTGTTACAGAAATCTAGGAAAGCTTGATCTTGCCAGGGAAGTTTTTCAGCTTGTTCTCGATGATGAGACAGTTGCCGCCAATGACCCGATCAAACAGCTATCTCGAGCGAATATCATACAAATTGAAAATCAGCTAGGAATTTCCAGTGGATATCAAGGGACAACACTCATCAGCTTAGTGGAGGGAATTCTGGACCTGCCAGAGGAGCAGCGAGACTGGAGTAAGACTGACGAGTTCATTGATGCAATGGCCGAACAAAGGGATTTCTCGGAGGTGCAAAAAAAACTTTTGCATGCACAAGTCTTTGCGCTAAGGAAGATGCTTCCCGAGGCGAAACAAATGGTTCGAGACGCAGCCAAGCTCGAACCTGATAATTTAAATGTCCGTATTGCTGCCACTAAACTGCTGTTGATGGAACCGGAATCGGGACCAGCCAAAGCTTTGAAGCTCCTGGGTGAAATCGAAAAGAAGCATGGTGTCTCTCTCGAATCGCGTGCCTTGAAAGCAGACGTGCTGATGGCAATCGGCGACGACAAGCTTCTGGAGCAACTTCGTTCGCTTGTCGAGGGTACGGAGGATTTTAGCGATGCAGAACGGCTTAAGCTTACGTCGACCTTAGGGGTTAAGTTTCTTCAGCTTCAGGCCGACGACGACGCAAAGCATTTTTTAGGCCAAGCTGCCGAAATGTCGCCTGACAATCTTCCTCTGCGCGTGCAACTGTTTGATATTGCTCTGCGACAGGGGGATGATGCGGCGATGCGCGAAGCGCAGCAGAAGATTTTGGATTTAGTCAAAAGTAAAGAGGATGGCAACTACATTCTCACAGAAGTAAAAAGGCTCATCGTCGGCAGCCGTCAGGGAAAGAGTTCACCGGAAGTTTTGGCCGAGGCAAGGAAACTGCTAGACAAGGCGTTAAGAGAGCGGCCTCGGTGGCACGAGTTACACGTTTTGTATGGTCAGCTGCTGTTGATGCAAGGGGGCGAGACGGACCTGGCACTTGAGCATTTCAACGACGCATTGAAATATGGACCTCCCAATGCTGGCGCTGTGGTGATTCATGTGAGGCAGCTTGAAAGTCGTGGTGATTATAAGCAGGCCTTGGAAAAGATGGATGTTTTGCCTGCCGGCGCCAGAACAAGATTGTTAGGACAGACTGAAGCAAACATTTTGCTGAAAATGGGAGATCTGGATGCCGCGTTCGAGTCGGCGCAAAAACTTGCCAAGGCACTGCCCGAAAATGTCGCGATCCAGCTCTGGTTTGCCCAGTTGGCCCAGCAGGCAGATCATTTCGATCCTGCGGAAGAAGCTTTTGAAAAAGCATGTGAACTACAGCCTCTGGCCCCCGAAAATTGGATGAAACTGGTGGCTCTTTACGCCCAAAAAAAGGAGTCTGACAAAATTGAGGATACCATTCGTCGTGCCCAACTGGCCGTCGAAGCAGAATTTACCCCTTTGGTACAGGCGAAATATTTTGAAATCCGAGGGCGGTGGCGGGCTGCCGAGAAGATCTACTCAGCCTCTTACGGGGCTACATTGGAAGATCCAATGAATGCCAGGCGAATGGCAGAATTCTATCTATTCTGGAGCAAATCGGACGCTGAAAACCTCAGCAGGGCAGCCCCGTATCTCAACAGCATTCTGCGGTCCGCTAACGAAGGTACTCTTGCCAGCGATGATCCGAATGTTGTTTGGGCACGCGAAAAGGCAGCTCGGTTGCTGGCTGCTTCGCGTGACTATCGCAAGTCGGTACAAGCCGAAAAATTGCTGATGCAGGCCTCCGTCGATGGGCAATTACCCAAGGAGTATCAAACCTTATACAGTGAGATTCTTTTTTCCCGCGCAGATCCCATATCTCTTTTGGCAGGCATCGATATCCTCACAGAATTGAACGAACGCGGGAAGTTGGACAAGAAACAGACGTTGTTGTTAGCGAACCTATTAGCGCGAGCTAACAATTGGAAGCTTGGAAAAGAGCTCATGCTCGATGCCCTCGGTCAATTTGGATCAGATTCCGATGTGTGGGCCGCTTACATCGACTTGTTGATTAGGCAGGGGGAGTACTCTGTGGCCGCTCAACGGTTGAATCGTTACAAAGATATTGCCGAGTCGAGCCTTTCTGTTATTCAGCTTCGTGTCCAACTTGCCTCGGCACGAGGCGACCAAGTAGAGGTCGAGCGGTTGTTAAGATCGATGCTTCCACCTCAGCTTGATGGGGCACTTGATGATAATCAGCTCAGAATAGTGCGAGCTGTGGCAGGGATAGCAGCAAAATACAAGGATTATGAACTTGCAGAGAAACTCTTCCAGCTTTACGTCCGGCGATCACCAGAAAGCGGTTTTGACTTAGCAAATTTCCTCGCCCTTCACGGTGACCCAGACACTGCAGTTTCCATAATGAAGCGGTTACTCAAACAACAGCCCGAGCAGGTTATTCAGTTGGCTGTGCAAATGCTGAGGGAGCGGCGAACAGTTATCGGAGATAAGTATGACGCGGATGTGCAGCAGATGGTTGCGGAAGCCCTACGAGACGATCCAGAATCATCATCGCGAATTGCAATTCATGCCGAGATGCTGGAGGTTTTGGAAAAGTACGACCAATCCATTGCGGCCTATGAAGATCTTCTCAAACGGGACGATGTACAGCTTATGGCCCGAGCGGCAGCGATGAATAATGTGGCTTTTCTGCTGGCATTGCGCAACGAGCGGCTCGAGGATGCTCAGCAATATATCGACGGAGCGATCGAATTACTGGGGCCTGTGGCCGACGCACTCGACACTCGGGCAGTGATTCGGATAGCCCGCAAGGAGTATGATCTGGCGATTGAAGATATGTCGCTTGCCCTGTCGATCGACCCCAACGCAGTCAAATACTATCACTTAGCCAGGGCGCATTTGCTTGGCGGAAATAACGATTTGGCTCTAAAAGCTTGGCAGGACGGTGAAAAGTTGGGTTTGGAAAAGGAATCGCTTACTATAATCGAGCAAAAAGGGTTCGAAGAAGTCCAGCAGCAGATCGAAGGTTTACGTTCGCAAAACGCAAAGCTGTAAACAGTCCTACAGTGGGATTTTCATTGTTTGCTTTGCTTTGCCGAACTAATTAGTATGACGGTTGCTCAAAGCGGTTCTCAATCAGTCATCCGTCAGGTCGATGTCTGTTCAGCATGGTGTTTATGCTTTTTCACAGTCTCGTAAATAGGAGTGCTCTCTTATGAATGAATCCCAGCCCTCCCCCATTCGTTTCTTGGTGCCGCAAGCGGTCTTGTTGGCTGTACTATTCGTTGGTGGATTGTCATGGAATACTCTTGCACGCGCTGCGAGCCCTCCCGAGTTGGCTGCGACTTATGGTCGCGGTGTGCATGCATTCTTTGCTCACCAAAGCAAGTCTGCGGAACAACATTTTTCTCAGGTCATTCAATCAGGTTCCACCGACCCGCGCGTGTACTACTTTCGGGCGATGACTCGATTAAGAAGTGGACGTCAACACGAAGCGGAAGAGGACATGCGCATTGGTGCGGCCTATGAGGCGCGCAACCCCGGTGTACGGCATGCTATTGGAAAGGCGCTGGAGCGCGTACAAGGCCCACACCGGCGACTGCTGGAACAGGTTCGCCGACAGGCACGCCTGGATCGAATGCAGCAGCGTCAACAGCAGACTCGCCAGCGTTACGAGCAATTGCGACAGCGCGAATCGGAAGTGTTGCGTAGTGAAGTGAAAGTTCCTCTTGAACAACTACTTGAGCCGTCTATGCAGTCGCCTGCTCAGGTCGGGGTTCCGAGTCGATTAGCGGTTGAGGCTTCTCCTCCCAGCCCCCAGCAGCCGGCCATTACGCCAGGACCTGAGCCGACGGAAACGATAGATGATGATTTGTTCGGCGCACCGGATGAGATGTCGGACGAGGAGCTGTTCGACGATACCCCTGAACCGGCTGCAGAAGATGATTTTTTTGGCGAAGTCCCTTCGGAGGAATCGTCAGACGAAAACTCGGACGACCCTTTCGGGGAAACGGGTCCGGAAGAACAGCCGGTCGATAGTGAGGAGGATCTGTTTGGCGAGCCAGTTCCAACAGAGGAGGCAACCGATGAAGAGGAAGATCCTTTTGCTACATTTCAGCCGGATGACGTGCCGAGCGCTTCAAAAACCGACTCTTTTGTAGGTGCCCAACCCGACGCAGATGGTTCAGAGCTGTCAGATTTGAAGTCGGAAGATAAAGTGTCCCCAGGCAAACTTATGGGAATACTTGGCCGTGTCGTCGGCAGCACCCTGCCCTGGCATGGGTTAGAGATGCCTGCTATTGGGATTTCCCAGGACAACGGCGACAATTTTTCCCAAGTACAAACCGTTGGCGAATTGGAATTCGGACCGATGGACGAGGACTCTCAAACGATGCATGCATCGGCCGAATTGCCTGTGGACTCATCTGAACCGATCGCGGAATCCGCGCTGGAGAGAGCGGTCGAAGCAGGACAAGCAGAGTTGGAGACCGATTCGAGCGAAGAACCCGAAGACGATCCTTTCGGCGATTTCTGAGATTTTTCCAAACCGCGCGATTCTGGTTCTTTAAGAAAGCTACGGAGAAAATAGGCAAACCGTTAGTGGAGCGGAGTGCGGCTTGCGACCTTCTGCAATCAAGGTGGATTTTTTTACGAAAAATCCAGGAATTTTCGAGGCAGCGTTCGGGTGCTTTACGTGATTTCTAACTCGTGTATAGTGATGCCATGAAATGCCCTTTTTGCCGCACTGATAACGATCGCGTTGTTGACTCGCGCGCCTGCCAAGATGGCTTTGCGATTCGTCGTCGCCGGCAGTGTCTCAAGTGCCGACGGCGATACACGACTTACGAGCGCATCGAAGAATCTGCCATCAAAGTCGTCAAGAGAGATGGCACTCGGGTTCCCTTCTCCCGGGAAAAAATTAAATCTGGCTTGGAGAGGGCTTGCTGGAAGTTGCAGATCGTCGAACGCGATATCGAACGCACCGTCGCGGCAATCGAAAACGACGTGTACAGTTCTTTTGAAACCGAAATCGATAGCCGACGGCTCGGGGAATTGGTAATGGATCATTTGCGTGATTTAGATCAGGTGGCCTACGTTCGTTTTGCCAGCGTCTACCGACAGTTTACCGACGTGGGCGATTTCGTGGACGAATTGCGACCTTTCCTATCCAAGTCGAACCAAACGCCTCGATAAGCAGTGTGTACTCGCATGGGTACGTCTTGGTCGTCTAAGCGCACTAAGAGGCGGCGCCTGGACAGTGACACGCATTGCCCTTAAAATTTTCCTCATTCACTGGGGCGGTAGCTCAGTTGGGAGAGCGCTGCGTTCGCAATGCAGAGGTCGAGGGTTCGAGTCCCTTTCGCTCCACTCTGATTTATCCTGACGGAACATTCTTCCTTCGTCCTGCCGGTCTGCGAGGGCAACCGCTACTCTGTCGAGCCACTACTCTCGTTGGCTGACATTATTCTTTCACTGCACCGAGAGTCATTCCCGATACGAGGTAACGACTTAGCAACATGAACACTAGTACGACGGGGATGCTCACAAGGATCGAAGCTGCGGCGTAAAGTCCCCATTGCGTCGACATACTCGACTGAAAACCTTTGATGCCCAAGGGCAAGGTAAACATCTCGCGATCTTGGAGCACTTGGGCTGCTACGATATATTCGCTCCACGCTGTCATGAAACTAAACAAGGCAGTGATCACAAGCCCCGGTTTTGCCACTGGTAAAATGACCTTGGTGAATGCGCTAAACTGACTGCAACCGTCAATCTTGGCAGCTTCTTCGAGCGAAATGGGGATCGTGTCGTAAAAACCTTTCATCTGCCAGATGCAAAAGGGCAATGCTGTCGAGACATAGAAAATCGAAAGGCCCCAAAAAGTGTTGATCAGCCCCAATTTGGCGATCATGATGTACAGCGGCAGCAGGAGCATCGTTGCGGGAAACATCTGCGTTGTCAAAATCGATAGCATCATCGCCTGCCGACCGACAAACTGAAAGCGACTAAAGGCATAGCCGCCCATCGATGCCAGTACGACGCCAAAGGTGGTGACCGCAGCAGAAACGAGCAGCGAGTTCCCGAGCCAACGCAAAAACGGTTGCTCAGTAAAAAGTTGTCGGTAGGAATCGAGCGTCCAATTCTCGGGGATCAACTCCCACTCGGTACTGCGCAATCGGTCGCCGGGCCGTAACGAGATCGAAACCACGTCAAGAATTGGCCATAGCGCGATCGCGACGAACAGCAGTAATACTACGTGACGCAAGGCGGTAAGGGTACGTGGTTCGTTCAATTGACACGCTCGGTGGCCTGAGTTTTGTGCAAGAAAAACATTGAGAACACGACCAGCATCAGGAAGATAACCATCGACAGCGCCGCTCCGTAGCCGTATTGGTAAAGATTAAACACCGCTTTGTAGACGTAGGAAACCAGTATATGAGTCTGGTCCGCCGGCTCTCCGCCGTTCGAGACGAGCCACACAACGTTCAGGTTATTGAAGGTCCAAATGGCTCCCAAGGTGACCGCCGGAATGAGTACCGGCTTGAGCATCGGCAACGTGATATTCCAGAACTGTTGCCAACGCGTTGCTCGGTCGATTCGCGCTGCTTCATAAAGTTCCTGCGGAATTCCCTGCAAGCCGCCCAAGGCGATGATCATCATAAACGGAAAACCGAGCCAGACGTTAGCGATAATGCAAGCGGCAAAAGCCGGATTGGGTAAATTCAACCAATCGATAACTTCAAGCCTTAACAATTCTGGCAGGTAATAATTGATAGCAACAATTGCATGGTTCACTGCGCCGAATTCGTAGTCGAACATGCCTCGCCAGGTGAGCGCTGTGATGTAGGCAGGTACGGCCCAGGGAATAATCAACAGCAAGCGATAAAATGCTTTTCCACGTATCGGGCCGTTGATCACTACCGCCAGTAGTACACCGATTGAAACATGCAGAGAGACGTTAATGGCAGTCCAGAAAATGGTCTTTAAGAAGACCCCCCAAAACTTTGTCGCTTGATCGCCGATGAAAATGTCCGTGTAGTTTTGCAGGCCGACGATTTCCCAAGTGCGAAAACTCTGTAGCGACATATTGGAAAACGATAGTACGACGTTGAAAACGAGCGGGAAAACAACAACGAGAAAAATAGCAAGCAACGAGGGCAGAGCAAACGCATAGGCCAAGCGGTTGTGCCGCAAGTCGCGTACAAACTCGACGAAACTGTGACGCTGCCAGGCGAGCAGTCCTAGCAGCAGCGTCATACCTGCGTAGGGCAACAGCGGCGCGGTGACTCCCGGCTGAACAATGCTGGTCAGTGCTATGATTTTTCTCTCGGCACCTTGCTGCATCTTGCGTGTGGCTGTTGCAGCTGTGATATTCCCCGACATTAGTAATTGATAGGGCGGCCGCATCGCATCCCATACGGCGCGCATCTCAGTGACCAGTGGCATCACTCGCCCACTTTGCGTCAGGGCGAGTGAAGTGATGAGCGTCGGATCTTGCTTCAAAAGCGGATGGTCGCGTAAGCTCAAACGCGAAGGGATGATTTTTTGCTGCTCTAAAAAGGCCCGTTGCGTAGGCGTATCAGTGAGAAACTGAATCAAATGAATCGCATTTTCAGCCCGATCTCCTTGGGCAGCTACGCTGAGGCTGTAACCCTTCGGCGACACCATCGACACCATCGGCAAGCCGGTCGAAGACACGACTGGGAGCGGGGCCACCACGGCGTCGATCCCTTCAGCAGAAAGGTAGTCTTGCCAGCTCCAGTCGCCATCGATCAGCATGGCAGCCTTGCCAGCCAAAAACAATTCGCGGGCGGCGTTGTAGTCGGCAGAGACCGGCAAGACGTGGTGCTTGGTTTTTAGGTCGGCCACAAACTGATAGGCGGCGATCGCTTCGGGAGTGTCCAACTCGGGCACTGGTGGTGCCTCCGAACGACCATCGCCCGCTTCGTCATTGGCAAAAACCCACGCACCATGGCCAGTGAGAAAAGGAATCACGAAAAAGGGTTCGGTGTAGTTCCAGACGATGCCAAACCGATCGGGCCGTCCATTGCCCGTATGGTCCACAGTGTTGGTCTTAGCGGCAGCGATTAATTCGTCGGTGGTCTGCGGCGGTTCTTTGAGGAGGTTGCGATTATAAATCAACGCCAGATGATTGCCGAATCGGTCGCCGACAAATACTAGCTTACGGATGCTCGGATCTACTTTGTCGGACAGAATCGCTAATGTTCGCGGATCGAACTGCCGCTGCACCTCAGGTGGAAACCACGGCGCCATGTCTTGCACGGCACCGATCTCGTTGTAAACCCCCAACGTGTCCCAGGGGCCATAGACGATATCTGGCCCAGCACCGACAAGCACTGCAGACTCCAGCCCACTGCGCAGTTCCTCGGTTTCCTTGTAGAGTGCTCGGACGTCAATGCCCGGGTTCTGCTGCTCGTAGTCTTCGATACGGCTATCGAGAACCGCCCGATCTGCTGGTCGCATTTGATGCCAAAGCGTAACGATCTGACGTGGGTCCTGTTTGCCGCAACCAACGAGCAACGTGAGCAAGACAAGAAGTTTATTAACCGTGCCAGCCTGCCCTCTCGCAAAAAGCTCGGCAAAACGTTGCAAACCAACCCATACCATTGCCAGAATTTACTCCTCAGCAGACAATTCTGCGAACACCACTGCATCGAGAGCTGGGATCGTGAGGGTCACGGTGCGTTCCACGCTCTGTAGGGGCAAAGAGTGATTGTTGTCAGCCGCATGGAAAATCTGTTCGAGCCTCGCATTATTGCTCGGCTTGTACTGCCATTCAAAATCTGTTGCACCTCGATTGATAACGACCAACACCGACTCTCCGCCTAGCTTACGCCTGAAAGCAAAAAAATTCGCTTCGTCATCATGGTCGACGAGTCGCATTTCTCCGCGCCGAAGCACAACCGACTCGCGGCGTAGCTGAATAACATCTTGGTAATAATCGAACAGTTCTCGCTCAAACCCGATCGGGTCTGGTGTGCGAGCGCGATCGAGTGGATCGGCGGCTTGATCTGCATACGTAAGGTCTTCCCAAACCATCGGCATTCGGTCACATGGGTCGTCTGCACCCCACATACCCGCCTCGGTTCCGTAATAAATCATCGGTGCACCGAGATAGGTCATCTGCATCAATGCGACCAGTCGTTGAATGCGTCGTTGCTGCGTGTTGGGTGCAGTGACTTGGTACGCAGGATTGGATCGCGGGGAGACGGCTTCCGAAACATCGTAGTCAAATCGATCGGGCTGGCGGTAATTGCCCTCGCCAGCATTCACGATCATCGAGGCAATGCGATCGGTATCGTGCGAATCAACTAAGTTTTGTAATGCAAATTGCATGGGTACGGGGTACACTTCGCGACGTTGTTGAAGCTGCAAACCAAAATCGTGTGCTGTCAGCTTGCCGTCGATCAAAAAGCCTTTGACGAGAAATGCGAACCCGTGATAGTTCATCGTGCCCGAGAAGCGACCATCGACCAAATGCTGGCGGGCGTCGCCCCAGAACTCTCCGACGGTGTAGGCTTCTGGGTTAAGCTCTCGAACCAGCGTGTTCCAGTCCTTCCAAAATAGCGGCGGAACTTCGTTAGCGACATCCAATCGCCACCCATCAATCCCATCGGACGGATCGCCATCGCCATTCGGATCCATCCAACGGCGCGTGACATCAAACACATACTGCTTGGGGCCAGGATGCAAATCCTTTCCACCGGGCGCATCGGAGAACTCGGGCAACGATTCGAAGCCCCACCAACTTTTGTAGTGAAATTCGTTTTGAGAAGTGTTTGGGTCGTCGAAATGCTGAACGATGTACCAGTCTTTGTACGACGACTGTTGTTGCTTCTCGCGCAAATCGGCAAAAGCAAAAAAGTCGCGGCCTGTGTGGTTGAATACGCCATCAATAATCACCCGCATCGAGCGGTGGTGAAGTTGCTGGACTAACTCCAGAAAGAGTTTGTCGGCCGCAGTCCACTGCCACGTCCGTGGATCGCTTGTTTCGCTGGCGATCAATGCAAAATCGCCTTGAGGATCGGGGCCAAAGTAGGGATCGATGTGGTGCATCGAGGCACCATCGTATTTGTGCAGCGACTTTCCGTAGAAGACGGGGTTGAAATAGAGAGTGTTAATGCCAAGCTCTTCGAGATAGTCGAGCTTGTCGAGTACCCCTTGCAGATCGCCACCGTAACGACGATGAAAAACGCCACCCTCGTAGAAATCGTCCTTGATCTGTTTTTCCCAATCGCTTTGCGCGTACCAATCACCCGTCCAGGGAGTAACTTCCCACGATTCGGGCACGTCGGTTGATTCAAGTGAGGCACGTGTCGGATCGTTGGTCGGATCGCCATTGCGGAATCGCTCAGGAAAAATCTGATAAAAAACAGCATCAGCCACCCAATCGGGAACAAAGGGTGCCACTAGTTTCGCATCGAGAGATTGCTGATCAACCTTTGGTAAAGGCGATTCGGGACGCGCGATCGTGGTTGCCACAAGCGAGACGTTGTCCTCGGTATGCTCTTGCTTGGCCTGGCAGCCAGAGGAAATCAGCATGGCCACCAGCGCCAGCATCAGAACTACGGAGTACCAAAATTCAGCAGCCTGCGAATTCTTTGCCCTCAATTTCATCTTGAAATCCTTAACTCCCTCGAAATGCTTTCTGATGTGAAAAAAATGGCTGGCCGCGACTGCCCCAACTCGCGACCAGCCTAAAAAAGCTTTGGCTAGCTGCGCCGGCGCGTCAACAGTCCGAGCGAGCCTAACAGCAACATCACAGCCGTCGTGGGTTCGGGAACCGCACCGACAGCTGAGAGAGCAGGCACGGCTAGCGTAACGAACTGATCGCCGGCAACGGTACTCAGATCGACGCCCGCAAAATCACCCGTAAAACCACCCGACCCGTCGCCACCCAGGTTGCCCTGGAGTACGCCCGTGCCGCTGTACTGGTTGGCGGAAAAGTCATACCCGCTGCTATTCACAAACGCCAGAATCTTCACATCGGCGAGTGCAGCAGGATTGCCAATTTGGTCAAGCGGAATGGAGAACTCGATGCCTGTCGTGACATCTCCAGGATTTCCGGTGGTTGGATCGGCGTAATTGTTCACGCCACCATCGCCACCAACTCCAGCATTGTTGCTGTTGTCAATCGCGAGCCGAAGATCGACCACACTGTTATCAAAGCTGCGGTGATTCAGAGCATTGCTGGCGTCGTCCGAGTCGACTGGCAAGACGAACTCCAACTCGGGTACAGCACAACCACCACCGCCATCGGTGGAATCTGCCGAACAACCACCGTCGAGGCTTAACGCGTAGTTCTGATCAATCAGTTCGCCTTGGCTAAGACCCGGCAGGATGCTGCCAAAAAGCAGGTCGGATGTTTGCGGTCCGCCATTGAACGGCGCAAACGATTGGTCCGTGACCAGGCGATCGGTCGCGTAACGTGATTGCCAGATCGCTAAGTCGTCGGCATCGACGTCGGAGTCCTGGTCGGCGTTGCCACTTTGCAACGGAACCTCGCCACCGCCTGCATCGACGGTGCCAGCGTTTTGCTGCCAACGCAAGAAGTCGGCACCATCAACATCAAAGTCGTTCTCAAAGTCGGCTGGTGAGACACGCATGACACGATTGTTCCCCTGTGGCCCAATCTGAATGCCTGCGGCGACCACGTTGCCAGCCGTGCCTTGGGTGAGGTCTGCGTAGTGGGCATTGACGGCGTAAAAATTGACCGGGTTAATGGGACTGGGCGCGCCGACGGTTTCTTTGCCGTGGCTAAATGCCAACGCGTAGTCTGCTTGAAAGCCAGCATCGAAGGTCATGCCATCGATCTTGTTTAAGCCACCAGTGTTGTCTAGATTTCCACCGTTCGCCGGGAATCCACCACAGCAGAACGAGTCGAAGCCGTTGGGCACGTTGTTGTCACCAGGGGTGAAAGCGTCTCCATCGATCGTGCTAACGCCACCTGCCACCGAGTCAATAAAAATTTGCATCTTATTGAAATTTGTTTCCAGATTGCCAGCAATAACCATGTACAGCCGACCGTTTTCGATTTTTCCGAAAACCTGATCGATCTCCGAACCGCCCCCAGAGGCGAGTAGATCGGGAAGTGTGGCATCCCCAAATTGGGTATCCGTATTTTGCGTCGACAACAAAGCGTAACCGTCAGCAACGCTCGCGTTGCCGTCAATTGTCGGCTGTGCCAAGGCGGTACCGGCGGTCGCCACCACGACTGACAGTATTGCGGAACAAACAAACCAGTTCATTTTTCTCATCGTTCTATTCTCCCTCATTCGTGTGTTGCGAGACGACCTCTATGCAAGTGGCCTTCTCGTAGAAAAGAAATTGAATCCATCGTTAACTAACACTTATCTCGTTTCCATCTTACTCGTTGCCATCTCAGAATAGGTACTTTTCGGTTCATCGCTAATGCCATCATAGCGATTACGAATAGCGAAACCGCTGTCGGCTCAGGCACGGTTGCGGAACTTGCAGCAATTGCCGAGGGACTCGGCGTCCCATACAACGACAACCAAGCTGCTAGGTCATCCGCATCGACCACACCACCCAAGTCGGAATCTCCCTGATCAAAACGTGCCGAGGGACCTGTCCCAAAGCCACGCTGCCACGCCAAAAAATCGCTGCCGCCGACCGCGCCGCTCAAATCAAAATCAGCGAGGCTTGTCCCCACCAAGTCAGCGATCAAGGTCGTAACATCAGCAATGTCGACGGTGCCATCGACGTTCAAATCTTCTAACCAAGCCGAGCCGCCAAAGTTAGCGTAGAGGTGAGCAACGTCGGCTCCATCGGTTTTGCCATCTTGATTCACATCGCCGCGACGACGGAGCAGATCGTCGTAGGCATCCGTCACGGCAGCGCTGGCGCTGCCCAGCTCGTCGCCCAAGGCAAACAGGTCGAGATTGTCAACGTCGCCATCGCCATCCACATCTGCAGCAGCGTTGAACTCAGCATTCTGACTGAACAACACGTCTTCAAACGAATCGTTGCCCAAGCCAATCAAATCGGCAATTTCAAGCACATTGTCTGCATCGAGATCGCCAAAACCCGTGCCCACACCTGTGTCGGTAAACAGTCCAGCGAATCTTTGCACATTAAAACCATGCACGCCATCAAAGGTCTGCTCGAACGTAACAATCGTGGCGACATGGTTGCCTGTAGTCACGTCAAAAAAGCCAGAGATCCACTGATCGCGGTCATACTCGCCGGCGTCACCTTGACCACCGAGCGCCAACGCCAGAATTTGGGCGTCAGTGAGGTTTGCCGGCAAGTCGAGTAAGAAGTGCATGTTGTCGGCGGTTTGGTCAGTCGATTCGACGATC
>JAJDED010000044.1 GCA_029259915.1 Planctomycetota bacterium
AGAAAAAGTGGCGCGTGCTGAATGGTTCTTCCCTATTGCCCGACGTTATTCAAGGAATCCAATTCATCGACGGAATAAAAACAACCAAGGATGCCGCCTGATTCTCAAATATTCTCATCCACAGGTTCTTGCAATATCTCAGCAGTTGGATCCTTGGTACCCGCTTCACACTGCTGGACAAGCCAGGCAGTGGCACCCGACGAGGTCACCCTCAACAATAGACTGCGATGTACTGAAAATGCGAATTTCTATCTGCTTTCGCCGTACGGAATATGTTTATCGGTTAGTCTGGTTAAACGAAAGCACGAATGGAGTTTATCTTGGTGTTCTCGGAAACAATCAGAATTTCCACCATTCGTATCATAAGGATGGAACTCGGCACGACAAATTGGATTCTCAGTATTGCAACCAATTCAAAGACACAGAACTAACATCCCATACCGGCATTAAGCACCTTGCACACCTAAGCTTACCGATGATGAATGAATGCTTTTCTGCAGCCAAACCTTATCCTGGAGATGAGAAAACAGAAACACTAATCTTGCTTGACGAAGACTTGTTTCGAGGCCTTGATACTTGTGCACTCGATGTTTGGCTGACGGATTGTGAATCACAACATGAGCTACTCAGCACTATTGGAAGATCAGTCTCAAGTCATAAGATATTTAGGATAATTACCGAAGTAGTTGTCGCACTCGACAACTACCAAAATCTTAAGCTTGGGATTGTTTTTCGATCAGCTAAAATTCGCGATTCTGGACCTGCACAAAGCGAATCTTCGGGCACTTAGAAGTTAACCCCGAATATCCAATACCTTCACCGGGTGCAACTGTCTGGCTTGCCCGGCAGTGGATCCCTGGTACCCGCTTCGCACTGCTGGGCAAGCCAGACAGTGGCACCCGTTATTGGACTACAAAGCTGGGAGGCATTCAACTTCCAAGCTACTCCGCCTCAGCCTGCTTCCAGCAGCGAGGGCGTACCACATTCGTCACGAGCCCTAATTTCTCAAGCAAACGAATAGTGAGCCAGGTGACGTCGAATTCCCACTTGCGATGGCCGTGGGCTGCGGCGCGTTGGTCGGCGTGATGGTTGTTGTGCCAACCTTCGCCGTTGCTCCAGAGACCAACCAAAACGTTGTTGCGGCTATTGTCGTTGGTCTCGTAATTGCGATAGCCCCAGACGTGAGTTACGGAATTCACGCTCCAGGTAATGTGCCAGGTGAGCACGGTCCTTGCAAACACGCCCCACACCACCAAACTCGCACCAAACTGAACGCCCGCCATGGCAGTCCCCCCCGTCGACCAACCAATGGCAAAACCGGCGAGGAAAAACAACAGCGCGTGAGCCGTGTAAATCCGCAGCCAGTTCATGTTTCTTTCCAACTTCAAGTAAAAAGGATCTCGCAGCAGGTCTCGGGTAAACCGTTGGTAGCAATTGACGTTGAGAAATTCGCGGTTCTCAAACATCAGCCAACCGCAATGTCCCCAAAAAAAGTTCACCAGCGGGCTGTGAGGATCGGGTCGATCGTCGGAATGTTTGTGATGGATGCGGTGCATGGCGGCCCAGCAGGCGGGCGTGTCTTGCATCGCACACACACCCAACAGCGCCAAGCCATGTTCCAGCCACTTGGGAGCCACCATGCCCTGATGGGTCAACAAGCGGTGGTAACAAAGGTTGATCCCCAACGTGCCAAAAACATAAAGCCCGAGCACGGCGAGTACGACACCCGTCCAACTAAAGAACCATGGAAAAAAGGCGAGGCACGCCAACAGGTGAACGCCCGGGATCGCTAGCAAGTATCTCCAGCGAATCAACGTCGGATCGATTGTCGATGCGGGCCAGGGCAGGGCGTGGTTGCCCGCGGTGAGCTCACCACTTTCGCCAACCTCCGAAGTGGTAAACTCGCTGTCCATAATTTCCGATTCTTCGGGAAGCACTTCGGTCGCCATCGGGAATCAATCTCTCAAAAAGAAGGACGAGAACTGGAAAACGCCACGGGAACGAGGCCATGAAAACCGCCCAAGGCACTCACGAGTAGCCCAGTATACAGGCCCTGCCCGGAGAACCAAGTCCGTCAGGACGCAAGCTTGCGGAGATTCAACATTTTTGCAGAAGTGTGCGGTTTTGACGCACTCGGTCACGGCTAGCGCCAAATCGGCAACCCTAAAATTAAGCTGTGAAAAAGCTCTAGCTGAGGTCGGTCAATTGCGAGTCGTCTTGATGGCAATCGCCGAGCCGTACGTAGAATTCGCCACCCACTTCGAAGAAAGGTGATTCCAACTCCCGCTCGCGCACCAATCGCACAATCGCTTGGATCGGCTGTTTCCCCTTGGTCTCGAGTTGGATAGCAATATAGGGGGCATAAATTCGCGAGTTGTGAACCAACCCGATTCCCTCTTTCGATAAGTTTGCGACCATCACATTAAATGGCACACCGATGGGAGTTAAGTCGAGCGACATTGTTACTGCCGGCACAACAAGCGATTGAGGGACTCGTTGGGAACGACGGTGATTACTCAATTCATGGCCCGTGTTCCGGTTTACAAGCTTAAACACTTGCTGACGAAGCTCAGGATTGATCGCAGGCAAACCACTCACGTCGAAATAGCGATCGCTCAGACGAATCTCACTGGAGTTTTGCTCGATTAGATCATGCAGACAAATTGCAACAAAAGGGACTCCACAACTCGCACACAACCAGACGGCAGTGAACTCATCCTGTGCCGACAGACGCAGAGGTAGCTGAATACTGCATTTACTGCACTCAACTCGCGGAGCCAATCCCACTTGGGGAGCATCGGAAATGTCGGTTTTCATTGCGTCTCTGCCAAGATTCATTTTCAGCGAGATATGGGAGTCTGCCACTCAATAAATTCACGATAACCTTACAACTCTAGCTTGCTGGAATCAGACCATTCGGCCGATTATGCGGGTAAAACCTCCAAGTACTACAGACCACAAAAAATCAGGGCGAGGGCCGAAAATAATAGCTCGTTCACGAGGTCTTTTCTCAGCGAATGGTGAATTCGCCGGCAGGAGAGCTGCGTAGATTCGTCCACCGCGTTGGTGGCAATTCGCTGGAAAGACGTGCCAACATCGGGTCCGCATAACCGCCGGCGGCCAACGCTTTCAAATCGTGAAGCGTGTGTTGCTCCGGGTGGGTCGATTTCATCAACACAAATTCTTCCGCATCAAGTGCGACGGCCAATCTCCCGGCAATGGCATCGCTGGTGGTCTCCCAATCCGGCGTGAGTCGCGTGCCAGGCAATGCAGGCTCGTTTTGCCGAAGCCACGCAGCCGGGGCAAAGATGGTTGCGTCGCAATCAGCCGACCGAAGAACTGATAAATCGCAATTCTCGACGAGCGGAATTTCTGGGCACCAGGAGTGAAACAGTCGGGCGGTAAAGTTCATCAGCTCGATACAAAGCCAATGCGCTGCCACGTCGTCCATTGGTCTCGTTGCATTCGCTTGGCGAACCAAGTCGACCCAAGCGCCTCCGCCGACGACTAGCACGTGGTAGGCCGCTGTCTGCTTGGACAGCCAAGTCAGCACCCGCTCCGGCAGATCGGGCAAATCGAGCAAGCTGCCTCCAATTTTCACCACTCGAATCGCACGCGACATCACTCAGGAAACCTTTCTCGCGCTAGGACAGCCAGCGCATGGGCACACGCACATTGGCTCACGCCGACCCCCAACTGCTCGCTCAGCGAAATCACATTTCCGCGGAAACCCAATCGATCGAACAGTTGGCGGGCAAGAAACTCGCCCTGCCCACTGAGGATCGCCATCAGTGGAGTTTTACCGCTGTGCAAAACAACTTTCTGAAAAGCAGATTCCAACAGCGCGAGTTGCGAATCCCTAATAATCTCAGCGGAGCGCGTAGCATCTTCTTGTGAAAAAATGCTGGGCTCCGCGCAAATCGAACGTGCCAGACGGGCATGTGCATATTCCTTCGTTTGCGGTCGGTCATCGGCGGTCTGTGTGCTTCCGGGGTCTTCTGGAAGATTGCCGAGCAATAGATATACGTCGACCATGGTCGCAAAAAGTTCCTGGGCGACAGGGCAAGGCTTATCGCGCCATGTGATCTCGTCGACAACAGCGCAAACGGGACTCCGCACAACGCCCGTGTAAACCAATTCCCCCGAGATAAGCCGATCGGTATCGGTCAACCCTTGCAGCACCGGACCGCTGTTCTCCAACGGGATAATGTCCGTGGTCGTCGAACCGATGTCAAACAGCAGCCCCGAACTTCCCTCACAATATCTTGCACAATACGATGCCAATGCATGCCAGTTGCTCGCGGCTGTCAAAGCAGTTTCGGCCCGTGCCTCATCTGGCGAAACCAAGCGTCCATCGCACAAATAAACAAACACGGGGCATTGCCCAACGGTCTGTTCGACAGCACTCAGAATCGCCCGTACACCCTCTGCTTTGGTTTCAAAACAATCGGCCAATTCGCCAGTCATCGTCACCGCGAAACGCTCAGCCGCGGGCGCTTTTTCAATCAACGTAGAAAGTGCGGCAGGTAGTTCCTGCGGCTTCTGCCAAAGCGGGAACTCCTGCGATACCGCAACTCTCCGTCCATCGGCAATCTTGAGATTCGCCCCTCCGATGTCCAATGCCAGCCACGTCATCTTGCGGAGTTCTCCCCGGGCTGGCAGACGGTTCCGTCGATTAGAAATTCGACAGACCGGCTGTGGAAGTTCGGACAATGGGGCCGCCCCGCGACGTTTTCGATCATGGCATGGGCCAGATTGTCGCAAGCAATCGACCGCAAGCCAACGTACGAGGTGGTGAGCCGCGGATTCACTTCCAGCACCACATCTTCGCTGCCGTCGCCCGCCTTGCCCAATACCAGATCAACGCCCACGTAACCCGACGCCTGTGGCAATGCCGCCATGGCACGCTCCGCAAGTTCGGTCGCCCGACGCACCAACTCCTTTTGCTCCAGCCGCGACCCGCCAAGATAAGAAAACCGCCCGTCGCGGGAAAGATGCTGGCGAAATGCCGGCAGCGGGTGCCGGCCTTCCGGCCCGCACAGAAACGAAACGCTGACCGGCGTGCCTGGACAAAACCGCTCCAGCCGACGCGGCCAGGGATGCGGTGGGGGTTCGTCTTGCGACGAAGTCACCAGAAAAGTGTGCTGCGATCCCGCTCCATGCACCGGCTTCAGCACGGCCGGATAACCAAAATCGCGGGGCAACTTTTCTTCGTCCGCTTCGAGAAGGATCGCCTCGGGCACCGGTACATCGGCCTCCGCCAATCGCTCCGCCGTGAGATGCTTGTCGGAAGCAAGCCTGACAAAATCTTCGCTGGCCGTCAGAAGTTGCCCGCCTGCCTGACGAGCCAACACAAGCATCTCGAGCAACACCCCATCAATTTCCGGAGCAATCACCAGCGTATAGTCGGCCACAGACGCCAGACTCGAAAATTCCTCCTGCTGATCCTGCGTGGAATGCACCTCCACCACGTCGCACTCTGGAATCACCAAATCGTCAAGCCGCATGTCACGGAGCAAAGAAACTCGCGCACCATCCAACAACAAAAAATCGGCAGCCAACGCCGAAAGCATCGCCGACCCCTCGGTCAGCAACGACCGAGGCAAAGCCCCCGGCTCTTCGACCAATCCCCCTCCGGTGATCCATTCGTAGAGAAAGATGTGCATGGGGAGGAGCGAGGATTTAGGAGCTAGGGGCGAGGTGTTCAACCAAGATACCAAATCCCTCATCGGAACGAGCCCATTTTCCAGGGCATCAGCAATTCCGAATTCCCCCATCCGAAATCCGAACTCAAAAGATTCCCAACTGATCGCGGGCGTCTTCGGTCATGCGGTCGGGGGTCCAGGGCGGTTCCATCACCAGGCGGATGTCGACATCGCCAACCTCTTCGAGCCGACCGACAAAATCCTTTGATTGCCCCAAGAGTTGCGGAGCGGCGGGGCAGGCGGGACTGGTCATTGTCATTTCGACTTGCACGTCTGATTTTCCCGCGTCGGACTCTTCGATCTTGATTTCATAGATAAGACCCAAATCGACGATGTTGACGAACAATTCGGGGTCGATCACTTGCTTGAGCGCTTCTCGCACTGTGTCTTCAGCTATAGGCATAATGGTTCTCTCTACAAGCAGTCGTTAAGCCGCACCAACACTAGCTGCCCTTTGACTTTCACTTCGTGGGCAACGGTCGCCTTGGTAGCGGGCATCGAAACGGCCTTGCCCGATTCTACATCGAATTGTGCACCGTGTCGCGGACAGGCTATCGTGCGTTTTTCTGGATCAACAGGTCCCTCGCTCAACGGCCCGCCGTCGTGCGTGCAGACGTCGTCCAGGGCATACCAGTGCCCCGCCGCATGAATTAACACGATCAACCGCTCGTCAGCCTCCACAAGCATGGAGCCGGGATCGGGAACGTCGTCGATCTTAGCAACGGGAATAAAATCAGACATACTGCCGCACTATTCCCCAAGATCCCGCACGCGGCGACCGATTGCTTTGCCCAGTGCTTCGCGGACGCTTTCGATCGTGATGCGGTCGAACACTTGTTGGAAAAACCCGGTGACGATCATCCGCACCGCCTCTTTGCGGGTATAGCCGCGGGTCATGGCATAAAAAAGCTGCTGATCGTCCACGCGTCCCGACGTGCTGCCGTGCGTGCAGCGGACGTCGTCGGCTTCGATTTCCAATCCTGGGATGGAATCGGCCCGGGCGGTCGTGGCCAGCATGAGATTGTCGTTCCGCTGATAGGCATCAGTCCGCTGGGCGCCTTTATCGACTTTGATCATTCCCCGCCAAACGGTGCGCGAATGATCCTGCAAAGCCGACTTATACAACAAATCGCTACGACAATGGGCGGCCCGATGATGTTGGTGGGTGTTGTACGAAAGATGTTGCTTGCCCTGGGTAAACATTGCACCATTCACCTGGGCCTCGGCATCAATGCCAGTCAGTGCCACGTGCTGATTCACCTTCGCCAACCGGCTTCCCAGTGCACCGATGGTCCACTGCAAATTTGCGCCTTGCCCAACGTGAGCCATCTGGTGGGCAAAATGCCAAACACCATCGCCCCAATTCTGCAGGTTGACGTACCGCAAGCGGGCATTTTTGCCGACGATCAATTCGATCGCTCCGCAGTGTAATCCACCGCCGTGCGTTTCAGTACTCGCCGTTTCCGCAAGCAGCGTGGCCTCGGCATCCTCTTCGAGAATGACCAACGTGCGGTGCAAATCGACCCCACCATCCGACATCACTGCTAACGTATGCAGCGGCTGATCTATCTTGATTCCACGCGGCACAAACAAAACCGTGCCACTCTGCCAACAGGCCGCATTCAGCGCTGCAAACTTGTCTTGCAGCGGATCAACCAGCTTGCGCTCGAAATAGGGCCGCAACCGCTCGCCATGCTCCGCCAGCATGTCATCGAGATTTCCATACAGAACGCCCTTGCTAGCCCAAGCATCCTCAAGTTCACCTTGAAGACTGTGACTATCAAAGCTCGCACCGCGCCCTCCAAGTTCCACACCTTCGGCAAGCAACGCGTTCGGCAGTTCGGTTTGTCTCGATCCTGTGGGAAAACCAAACTTATCGAGCTTCAGCAATCGAATGTCGGTTCGCATCCACTCTTCGTCGCGGCGTCCCGGCATGTCCAATTCGTTGTAGCGCGACCACGCAACTGCACGCAAATCACTCAGCCAAACAGGCTCGTTTCGCGATGCCAAAAACTCGTCAAAAGCTTCTTGGGTAAATCCAGTGTTGGTCAGCGTGGCACTCATGGGCAGGAAAGTTCAGGCAGGCTAAAGTCGAATTGGCTAGAAAAATAACAAGTTAAAACAATTAGCGAGTCGATACGGCAACACGCGGCAAATTACCCGACGCTGCCTTCCATCTGCAGTTCGATTAGGCGATTCATCTCGACCGCATATTCCATCGGCAACTCTTTAATCAACGGCTCGATGAACCCGCTGACGATCATCGAACTGGCCTCGGCTTCGGTCAGTCCACGACTCATCAGGTAGAACAATTGCTCTTCACCAATTCGAGAAACGCTCGCTTCGTGCTCGACCTGGACATCTTGCTCTTCAACTTCGATGTAAGGGTACGTGTCGCTGCGGCTGTCGGAATCGAGAATCAATGCGTCGCATACCACGTTGCTCTTGCTGCCCACCGCACCATCTTCCACCTTGCAAAGTCCCCGATAACTACTGCGGCCACCGTTCTTGCTGATGCTCTTGGAAATAATGCGACTCTTGGTGTGGGGCGCACAATGCACCACTTTCGCCCCGGCGTCTTGATGCTGGCCCTTCGAAGAAAACGCGATCGAAAGAATCTCGCCCCGCGCGCCGGGCTCCATCAAGTAAACGGCCGGATATTTCATCGTGAGCCGACTGCCCAAATTGCCGTCGATCCACTCCATCAGCGAATTCTCGTAGGCCATCGCACGCTTGGTCACGAGATTGTAAATGTTGTTCGCCCAGTTTTGGATCGTCGTGTATCGGCAACGGCCATTCTTCTTGACCATAATTTCGACTACCGCCGAGTGTAGGCTTTCTGTCGTGTACATCGGAGCGGTGCAACCCTCGACGTAATGCACTTCCGCACCTTCGTCGACGATGATCATCGTCCGCTCGAATTGCCCCATCTGTTCGGCATTGATCCGGAAATAGGCCTGCAACGGGAATTCAATCTTCACTCCCGGCGGCACATAGATAAACGAACCGCCCGACCACACTGCCGAATTGAGCGCGGCAAATTTGTTGTCCGAGGGCGGAATGATCTTGCCAAAATACTCGCGAAGCAACTCGGGATGTTCCCGCACCGCCGTGTCGGTGTCGGTAAAGATGACGCCCTTTTTGCCCAAGTCTTCTTGCAACGAGCCGTAGACCACTTCGCTTTCGAACTGGGCTTTCACGCCGGCGAGATACTTTTTCTCAGCTTCGGGAATGCCAAGTTTATCGAAGGTGTCTTTGATTTCCTGGGGCACGTCGTCCCAAGTGCGGCCCTGTTCGTTGGTCGGTTTCAAATAGTAGTAGATGTCCTGGAAATCAATGCCAATGTCTCCGCCCCAATTGGGCATCGGCTTCGATTCGAAGATTTTGAACGATTCGAGTCGAAATTCGCGCATCCACGCCGGTTCGTTTTTCATCTCCGAAATCTGCGCGACGATCCCTGCATTCAAGCCCTTTTCTGCTTTGAACACATCGTGCGAAGGCGTAATGAAATCATACTTGTTGATTTCACCCAGCGCGGCATCTGAGGTCGTGGAATCTTGCGTGAGGTCGGTTGCCATTATTTCTTTGGTCCTTAATTCGAGTTTTGCACTTTTTTAACAAGCAGAATAGAACGCAGATGCACACGGATGATGCGGATTTCCGCAGATTTTTTCAGCGTACTGATAACTAAGTCCAAGAAAACTCGCCTCTCAATTATTTCGTAATCGGTGCCAATCCGTCTTATCCGCGTTTTTCCATGTTCTATTCTTTGTTTTGACGAAATAGTGGTGGTTACTGAACCACAAAAGTGCAAAAGTCGAACTTAAATGAATCCCCTTAAACCGTTGCGGTTTCAGTCATCGATTCTTCGGCAGCCGCGGCTTCAGGATAAGCAGCGCGGATGCGGTCGTAACCATCGGTGTACAATTCACGAGCCAATTCTATGCCCCCCGTCTCGACAATCCGTCCGCCGAGCATCACATGCGTAAAGTCGGGAGCGTTGCGATCCAGCAGTTTGTCGTGGTGGGTGATAATGAGAATGCCCATCTTTTCACCCCCACCCGCGTCGGAGCCAATCTGGGCGATACTCTCGCTTGCCAGTTTCACTGCGTCGACGTCCAATCCGCTGTCGGTTTCGTCGAGAATCGCAAACTTCGGCCGCAACATGGCCATTTGCAAAATCTCGGCCCGCTTCATCTCGCCGCCGGAAAATCCGTCATTCACATAACGACGGGCAAACTCCACGTCCATCCGCAACTGTTCCATGTTCTCGGTCAGCTCCTTGCGAAACTGCCGCATCGGAATCAGCTCCTCGCCTTCCTTGCGATCCGGGTTGCGGACATTGGTGGTGGCATGACGAAGAAAATCGGCCATCTTCACGCCGGGGATTGCCATCGGACGTTGAAACGCCATAAAAATCCCAGCCCGGGCGCGCTCCGACGCATCCCACTCAAGCACGTTCCCATCGTTCAGCGCAATAGTTCCCCCCGTGACTTCGTAGCCAGGGTGGCCCATGATCGCGTTGCCAAGCGTGCTTTTACCCGAGCCGTTGGGGCCCATCAGTGCGTGGGTTTCGCCACGACGAATCGTAAGGTTCACGCCCCGCAGTATCGGCTTGCCTTCTACCGCGACGTGTAAATCGCTGATCTTCAGTGTGTCGGTCATTTGTGTGTGTTGAGGGGTGAGAGGTCCGAGGTCAGGGGTCAGAAGAATTAAATTTATCCGGTGATTTTTTGGTGGTCGTAGATGGGAGCGTTGTCCGCTGGCGCTGCGACGTAGCCCGAGTGATGGGGCATGGGAAGTTCGTCTTCCACTTTTCTGCCCAATTGAGCAAAACCCGCACTGCCTGCGCTCTTGGCGATCTTGTGTCCTTTGATTTTGTCTTGAATTCGCATCAATCCCTCAAGCAAAGCTTCGGGACGCGGCGGACAACCGGGCACATAAACGTCGACCGGCACCACCAAATCGACACCCTTCACCACGTGGTAGCCATACTTGAAATAAGGCCCACCGCCCACGGTGCATGCGCCCATGGCGATCACAAACTTGGGATCCGGCATCAGGTTGTAAAGCCGCCGCACTCGGCTGGCCATTTTGTAGGTCACGGTCCCGGCCACAATCATCAGATCGGCCTGTCGAGGCGTTGCCCGAAACGCGCCCGCGCCGAAGCGATCCATGTCGTATCGGCTCGCACCCGCGGCCATCATTTCAATCGCACAACAAGCCAAACCGAACGTCATCGGCCAAATGCTCGATTGGCGCGCCCAATTGATCGCTTGTTCTACAGTGGTCGTAATGACGTTTTCTTCAAAACGCCCTTCAATCCATGGCTGTGTCATAACAGCTTCCATCCCTAATGAACTGATTAATTGATCTGTAAACTGAAAAATGTTTTGGCCCAAGCGACATTTTTCGACCGGCACCCGGCAAGTCGTCGCTAGAATCTGCCAAGCCTATCATTCCCCTTAATGAGTGGCTAGTGTTGCCGGCGTCATCGTCCCCGGAGACACCGAAGCCGAACTCATTTCAAACGTACAGCAAGTCGACCCGTCCAGCCGACAATCGCCGAGCCGCACCTTCTCCCCCAAAACCTCGGAAAACAGCATTTTTTCCAGCGAGCAAATGGTTCGATCCTGCTCGGCCAGATCGGGATACGGACATGCCAATATCTTAAGAATCGGAAGCGGATTATCCTCGTCGGCTGCTTGGATCTCGAAAGGCATGTCGCGCTGGCCCATTAAATCAACTAACGAACTCAACCGCTCGTGCAACGTCTCTCCGTCCATTTTGTTGCGATAGATCTCGGCAAGTCGCTCGACAACGCGCTGCATCAGCCGGTAACGAACATCGGGATCGTCGACCGATCGCAATTCCGACCAAAGCACGTGGGCCAAATCTTCGTAGTTGTTCCCAGCGGCTCGAAGGCCCGCCGGAGACAAAGAATATCGATGCATCGGCCGCCCTCGACCAACGGACTCCGTCTCGCGGATGACTAAACCCTGCTCCATCAGTCGATTCAGCCGCTGGCGGATCGCAGTGGCCGTAACTCCCGCAAACTTCACCAGATCGCTAATCGTGCAGCCCTCGGCGCGACGCAGATAGTCGACGATCGCGTCGTCGGACATCGTTCGTGGCTCGATTTCAGAAGGCATGGTTTTCTCTCGAAATGCGTCGGAATGGGGAGCACCGGCGGTCCTAACATTAGTTATCGTAACAAGTTCCTGATTAAAAACAACTAGGTGTTTGAAAAATATGGATTAGGCCACGTCTGGACGTAAACTGTTGACCTGAAAAGGCTTATTCGTTACAAGAACCGCTCAGAATGCCCCCATTTACGCTGAGCCATGGGATTCCGTGTAACGCCGGGCATATGTTCGCGCTTGGACATAGCAGGAACGCTTGCATAGCTAGGCCCTTCGCAACCCGTTGTCTGGAAGGAATGATCCATGAGACTCCGAATTCTATCGTGCCTGTCACTTCTTGCCGCCTTAGGTGTTGTCTGCTTGCCAATGGCCGCACTTGCGCAGCATGCGGAGCAGGGCGAAGAGGTTCAACAGCCCGAGACTGCTCCTGGTGCGGAAGCACTGGATTGGCAAGAGAACGTCGACAGTTGGTTCGGTAAAACGCTGGTGACACCTTTGGTCAAGGTCTTGTTTTACGACTTTGGTACGGGCCCGCGTTCTAACGAACAGGGCAAAACTGTCAGTGAAGGCTGGCTTGGAACCTCGGTGCCGTTTGTTGTGGTTTGGCTCATGCTCGGAGCGATATTTCTCACACTGCGTATGGGATTCATCAATCTGCGCGGATTCTGGCACGCTTTACGCGTGACCAAAGGGGACTACGACAATCCCGACGATGTGGGCGAAGTCACACATTTCCAAGCGCTCGCCTCCGCGTTGTCAGCCACCATTGGCTTGGGAAACATCGCCGGCGTGGCCATTGCTGTGGGAACAGGTGGGCCAGGAGCCGTGTTTTGGATGATACTCGCTGGTTTCTTTGGAATGACCAGCAAATTTGTCGAATGCACGTTGGCTCAGACTTACCGCCACGTCGATCACGATGGTCGCGTTTCGGGCGGACCCATGCGCTATTTGAGCGATGGGCTTAAAGAAATGGGTCTAGGGGCATTGGGTTCGGTCATGGCTGTTTTTTTTGCGGTACTATGCGTCGGCGGCTCGTTCGGCGGCGGCTGCGCTTTTCAGGTGGTCCAGTCGCTTGGCGTACTAAAAGAACAAGTCCCGCTACTGGCCGAACATAGCTGGGTTTATGGCGCGGTGATGGTTTTTCTAGTTGGCATTGTCATCATCGGAGGGATTCGCCGCATCGCAGCCACAGCCGAAAAGCTAGTGCCGGCGATGTGCATCGTCTATGTGGCAACAGCCATCGCAATCCTGGTTCTCAACCACGATAAAATCGGGTGGGCATTCAACCAAATTTTCAGCGAGGCCTTTCAGATGGAAAGCGCCTTCGGTGGACTCTTGGGTGTGATGGTCGTGGGCATCAAGCGGGCCGCTTTTTCCAACGAGGCCGGCATCGGCTCGGCCGCAATCGCACATTCCGCTGCCAAGACCAACTACCCGGCTCGCGAGGGAGTCGTCGCAATGCTGGGACCGTTTATCGATACGGTAGTCATTTGCACGATGACCGGTTTGGTCATTGTCATCACTGGAGCTTACAACAATCCAGAATACGCCGACTTGATCGCCAGTGATCAGGGCGCGACACTCACGAGCAAAGCATTTGGCAGCGTCATGAGCTGGTTCCCGCAAGTGCTAGCCGTCGCCGCGACGCTGTTTGCTTACTCCACGATGATTTCGTGGAGCTACTACGGTGAACGCTGCTTTACCTATCTCTTCGGCCAACGTTCGTCGATGGTCTACCGAATTATTTTCTTGGTGTTCGTCTTCCTCGGCTCGGTCGTGACTGCAACCAATATTTTGGTTTTCAGCGACCTCATGATTCTCTCGATGGCATTGCCAAACATTTTGGGATTGCTCTTAATGAGCGGCAAAGTGCGCAAAGCACTCGACGAATATTGGGCCGGCTACAAGAAGGGAGAATATCCAATCTACGAACGAATCGAGTGAGAAATGCAGGCTGAAGCATATCCGAAAACGACGTAGCAATTAATTATTAGCCGCTGGCGGAAGCCAGTGGTCCCACCGGCTACCGCCGGGGGCTAGGACTGAGGAAAACAGTTTTCCACTACGCCGTAGAATTCCTCGGCCGATTCGATCGTCGCCACCTGCTTGCGGAATTCTCGCGCTCCGCGCCGGCCCTGCGCATAGCAGCAGGCGTATTTACGCATCAACACGGTTGCCTTTTCGGCGCCAAACCGTTGGCATACCAAATCGAAGTGATGCAGCAGAAGTTGGCGCTCTTCGCTTAACGTTGGGTCGGCAGGAATCGGCTCGCCCCGTAATGCTGCGGCCGCCTGGGCGAATAGCCACGGCTTGTTGAGCGACGCCCGGGCAATCATCACGCCGTCCACGCCATAACGACGAAAAGCGTCGACCACTTTCTGCGGTGAATCGAGATCGCCGTTGCCGATCAACGGAATGCGTTTTAAGTGTGGTTTAATCGCGGCAATCCGATCCCAATCGGCACAGCCGCGAAACATGTCGGCAGCGGTCCGTCCATGCACGGTCAGCGCTGCGGCGCCCGCCCCTTCAACCACCTGTGCCACGTCAATCGCATTCATATGATCGTCCGTACAGCCAAGCCGAATTTTTGCTGTTACTGGCGTCGGCGCACAAGCCGCAACTACTTGCTCGATAATTTGTCCCATCCGTTCGGGATGTTTTAACAGATACGAGCCGCTTCCCGCCTTCTGAGTCACTTTGCGCACCGGGCAACCGAAATTGATGTCGACCACGCTCACGTGATACTCGTGAGCCAGCCGGGCACCCACCTTGGCCAACGTCGGCGGGTCGTTATCCCAAATCTGCACCGCCAACGGTCGCGGCTCGTCCATCACGCCCCACAATCGGTCGGGATGCTCCGCCTGTTGCTCGTCGAGCCAAACAAATCCACGAGCATTGACCATCTCAGTCGCCAACAAACCTGTCCCACCAAACTCCCGAACAATCTGCCGAAACGCATAATTCGTAAACCCGGCCATCGGCGCCTGCAGAATCGGTGGATCGATCTTCAGCGGGCCAATGAAAAAAGGCTCGGCAATCGGCCGCTGTACGTTTTCATGCTCACATGCTACAGAAGACATGGCCGTATTATACCCGCTCGCACGTTTTTGTCGCAGGGTGTTTTCCCTCCGCGAAACCGCAAGCGGACCGCTTGCGGTTTCGCTGCTGTAGATACGAGTGCAAATTTCAAACTACATTCACTCTTTCGCATCCGGCTTCGGCTCATCACTCACCATAAACGCATAAATTAGAATGAATGCTGCATAAAACGTGATCATGAAACACCAATAGCTGGCGGCGCTGTCGGTGAAAATAAAACTCGCGATGGCCCAAACCCAGCCCCACGAGACAATCAGCATGCTCTGCCAAAAGGGGCGCCACCAAAGCAAAAACGGAGCACCGATCACCCCCGCCCAGAGTCCGTACGCCCAAGGCGAAAACACCGGCGGGTTTTGCAACGACCACCAGTTGAGATGCCCCTGCGGCGTGACCTGTGTGGTTGAGGGTTGATAGATAACGCGGGCTGCGACAACCATGGTCAATCCAACAATAAGCAGTAGATAGAATGGCAGACGGCGCCGACGCACGGGCAAAACAAACGTTGAGCCGAACAGCGGCCCCCAAGCTTCTGCCAACAGGGCCAACGGAATCAGGCCAATGGTCAACAGGTGGTTCACAGTTCCGTGAGGCATCGGTCCGTCAAGCCAAAGAGCGCCCTCAACCCACTGCATAGCCGTAATACCAGCAAGCGCAACCGCGGCAAACTTCAGTCGCGGGTTATCCCGCCACAACAAATAGGCTGCCACGCCATACGAACAACCGCCGGCTAACAAACTTGAGGTTGCATTGAAACAGATGGGAAGTGCCCTCCCTGACCTGATCCCAGTTCACCTGCGAATGGTGGGCCCACCCGACCTGGGTTGGATAAGAATCGAGCGCTCGACATTGCTGTCGTTGGCTGGCGGCTGAGATGGCGGAGAGTGATTTCCTCCCGTAAATGTTTGAATCGATTTCTGTTCGACACGGGGATTGTCGATTGGCGCTTCAGCACTGGTTTGCTGAATTTCGGAAGTACCTTCCAACGGGCGATCCAATTTCTCTACGTGGATCAACATCGCAACCAACCGCTCGGTTGCCACAGTGTCAGGCGTTACCAATTCGGTGTACCGGGCAATTTGCTGATTGTAATTGCGCACCGCACGAACAAACTCTCGACGACGCAACGCCATCAACTCGTGCGACTGCAACAGTTCAGCCCCATCCGATTGCGGGAGGCGACGTTCGCTCACACTTTGCAGATCCTTCCAGGCCGCAATAACGCCGTCCGATTGGTTTTGTAGATTTTGGTAATCGAGCGTTAAAAGTTTGTCGAGACGCTGCGCAGCCGGCGGTGCCGGAGTGCCGTCTGAAAAAATTTCCTCGAACCGCGTTTCATAAGCTCCGCAATGTGGCAAGTCGCTCGGTAGCGGCAACGATTCGGTAGCCAACGGTTGACCAAGCATCCCAGCCAACCGGTATTGCGCGGTCAAGGCCGACAGCTTGGCCAACTCCACACGAGAATCTAAATCCCGCCGGGCGTTGTCCCACACAATTCCCGGTTGGGCAACGCTTTGCCGCAACGTGTTCAGTTCGGTCGACTCACGCAGGGCTAGATAATAGTCGGTCACCGCGGCAGACAATTCCCAATAAGCCTCGATCCGCACGGTTTGCTCCGTGCGCGAACTCGCCCCACGGATTGCATCGACCAAAGAAACCGGCACGCCGGACAATTGCCTTTGCTCTGGCACCACTATCAAGTTGTGCAGCAAAGTAACAGGCTTGGTGGAAGGCAGCGCAGCGCTGGTTGTCTCAGCGGAATTGGGATTCCCTTGCGTAGTATTACTAGAAGGCGGCGAGTACCGGTCCTGTGTAACGGGAATGCTTTGCGACGGTTGTTGCACAGCCGGCCGCAACTCTGTTTCTGTGTATTGCTTTTCTGGATAACGCGAGTCTGCCGAGCTGCCCACCTGACCCAGTAGCAATATGCCAAGCAACATCGATATAGATTGCATCGCGGACTCCTTTCCCGTGAGAAACTTTGAAGGTTGACTGACTGAAGCCAACTCCTGCTTACTACGCACACAATAGCCTGCCACGAGTGCGAGGCAAAGTCAATCCAGACTTTTTGAACGGCCTAATGCTAGGTACCGTCTCTGTCCTAAGGAGCCAGTCCTAGTTGACAGAAAAAATAGGTTTCTCGCAGAGGCGCCAAGACGCAGAGAGTAGACAATTGCCCGCGACATCCTCTGCGCCTTCGCGCCTTTGCGAGAGTCTTCAATCAAGGTTTTTCTGCAATGTGCGAAAAGGCTTTTACGATCAGTTTTGTAAGCAGTTGGTAAACTTACGCACCAGCATAAATCAACAACGCGCCAAAAGCCAAGGCAAACAGCGCCGCGACCCGGACGACAGCAGGTGGCCGCGAAAGCCACCAGGTGATGAACGTATCTAAACGCTTTTGTCCGACGATCAAAAGTACGAACGCAGCCACGATTGCAATCACGCCGAGAACTTGGACCACAACGGGAAGCCGGCATGCCGGCGCTGCGATAAGAAAAACAACACCCATGACAAGGCGAACACCAACCGCAAGCCGAAACCGCATGGGACCTTCGCAATACTTCACGAGGTTCACAATCACCTTGGGGTTGGCAAGGCCCATCAATCCGACCACTGCCGCGAGCGCGCCAACAATTGAAACAAGAACAGCCATACCAAAATCCTCAGTCAGAGCCGAACAGCGTCATCCTTGGGAACTTCAAAGGATAAGCTACGACGATTGCCCAATTGTCGCCTTTTTCTGCTGCAGGTGCCAAACAACGATTCCAGGGGCTAAGAAGCAAAGAGCACTAAGTCCCCATAATCCCCAGGTCACAAGTGGATCAAAATTATTTAATGAAAGTGTCCAAAAAATGAGCGACAGAATCGCATACGTAAATATCCCGCTGACGACCATCATCGCTAACGTCGCCATGATGATCCACGCACTTTTGTTCTCTTTCTTGTGTAGATAAGCAACAAAGACCCCAGGAGCCAAGAAGCCACTGACAGCAGGCCCCCATACCAAAAATGGATACTTGCTATAATACTCATAGTTGCCGTGAAACTTCGTTCCCAATTCCATCAGAACGAGTATCGTCGCAAAAAAAGTCACAGCCCCAAAGAACACCATCGACACCAAAGTGCAAACGATTTTCCACATCACACTTCCCCCTCACGGCGGAAAGAGAGAGTACGCCATAACGCGATTATAACACAACTGCCTCTCTAGGCGGCAGCGGTCAATCGAGTTCTTCAAGCCAAACGCGAAGCTCGTTTTCGTACTCGCTGGCCAGATCGCCGATTACCAAGGTCCGCTGGAACTCGGCAAGCCCTCCCTTTCCAGTGTCAGCGTCCTCGGCGCTGCCGTAGCGAACCATCGGGTCGGGTGCAATCAGTCGACGGCAAACACCCATCAGCAAATCACTGTCGCCCACGTCATTCGGCAATATGCGATCCAAGCGCTGCGGCAAGGTCCATTTGGCTTCGAGCAATTCTCCCAAGCTGTTGAGTCCCGTAAACAGTGGCCGGCCCGCGAGAACTTCGATCAGCACATAACCCAAGCTTGCCAAATCGGCACGGGGAGTGAACTCGTTGCGCTCGAGCATCTCGGGCGCCGCATATTGGGGTGTGCAAGTGCGCTGCTCTGGCATGTTGTTCAGGTCCAGGGCGGAACCGATATCGACGATCTTGGCGTTCCCCGTGCGCTTGATCATGATATTCGAAGGCTTCAAATCGCCGTGGACGATTTCTTCACGATGAACTGCCGCCAGTGCCGAGAGGCATTGGCGAATAATCGAAACCGCAATCCCTGGCTTCAAACGCGGACGAACCGGTCCGGCGGTGACAATCACGTCGTTGATGTACTTCCAACGGCGTTGACTTACTCGCTGTTGGACGCGGGCTAACATGGCAGGCGTCAGCAGACGATCGAGATCGTATCCGTCAACCCATTCCATCTCCATAATGCGGATCCGATTGCGCTCGGTAAAATTCTGCACGTCGATCAAACAGTCGTGCTGAATCTTAGCAACGCTGCTGGCAACCAACGCGATGCGTTGCATGGCCATGTCGTAGCTTTGCTGACTAGCAAATCGCTCGGGCGAGAAAATCTTCAGCGCCAACGGCAAAGTAAATCCGTCCGACCCACGGCGATCGCTCAAATACACCACGCCCTGGCCACCCGTTCCGAGCAAGCGGCGAAAACGCAAATGCTCGGTCCAGCCCATGTATTGGCTGTCCAGCAGCCGTTCGTAACGCTCGAACAAGTCGTTCGGACAACGTTTTGTCTCTTGGCCTTCGAAGGTGATGGTCCGAGTGCCTTGCAGTATCGTCGTGGAGAGATTCATTCGAGACCTTGAACTTCGGCAGAGAGGGCAGAAATCTCGGCAGGATGCAGTCCGTTAGGCTTGTTTGCAAAACAGATCGATTCGAACTTGGGAAAAGCCGAGAAGCGGGTCGTGGCAAGGCTGACAAACTTCGCCTATGTTTGCAATCTTAGGCAGATTTTATCGCCTAAGTCCAGATCGCATTTTAGAGCCAAGACACTTCAAAGCCATAAATATAGTGTACTTCACGCTTTTTTTAGCCAAATGTCAATCTACGTAAGAGACACCTCTTCAGGGGGAAAGGATCGCCCCGGAGCGGGGAAGCCGAGCTGCTTGTCGACTTCGTTGATCAAAGGACGAGAATCCTGGTATCTCTTTAGATTTTCACAGAATAGATCGGTCATGTCGTCAATCCGACTCGCACGCTGACCGCCGACGTGCGGGGTAACGATCACATTCGGCAAATCCCACAGCGGGCTGTCCGGGGAAAGTGGCTCCGTTTCGGTCACGTCGACCGCCGCCCCCCACAGATGGCCCGATTGCAAGACCTTCACCAGATCGCTTTCGACAATCAGCGGGCCGCGCGCCACGTTCACCACCACGGCTTCGGCGGGCAGCATTCGCAAACGCCGCGCGTCGATCATGCCGCGCGTATGCGGTGTGAGCGGGGCGGTAAGAATCAGCACGTCGATGCGCGGGAGGATTGTGTCCAGCGCATCGGCGGGGAGCAACTCGTCGACCGTGTCGGGCTTGTTCTGTGGAAACCAATCGGTGGCCAAGATTGTGGTTTCCATCGGCTTAAGCACTTTTGCCAATCGTCGGCCGTTGCCTCCCAGGCCAACGATCCCGATCCGCGCTCCGTGCAGATCGCGCGTCGGCCGCCGAACAAACTCGTGGGCTTGTTGAGCTCGAAAGAAAGTGGGCAGGTTGCGAAGCATGCCGACGAGCAGCGCTAGCGTGTGATCCGCCACCTGTTTGGCAAGCACGCCCGATGCGCTGGTGACCACGATGTCGGATTCCACCACGCTCGGCACCAGGCAATGGTCCATCCCCGCGGCAGACGACTGGATCCAGCGGAGCCGACCTTTGCGCACAACGTCTTCCCAAGGAACCGGCACCTTGGCATGGCCGCAATAAACATCCGCTTCCGCCAATTCTTCGGCAATTCGCTCCTGCCCGGCGTCAATCACCTCCGCCTGCGGAGACGCGGCACGGATCTGCTGAATATGCCTCGCCTCAACCGGATAACAAAGAACGATGCGCATCAATTGCTTTCCCCCCACGCGGGACTCCTGGAGAATGTGCCTTGCTTAATATAGAATAAACCGTTTGAGTGCTACAGAACAAAATTCGCAACTAAGGCTGTCTATTAACGACACAGATATTAGTTATTAGCTGCTGGCGAAAGCCAGGGGTCCCAACATTTTGGAAAGACTACTTGTGAGCACAGAACCCACAGCATGTCCTCCAGGGTCGACTTCACCCCGTGCCTGCTGCGCATGGAAGTTGGTGGCTGCGATTGTGTTTCTGCGGCTCTGCGTGGGTTGGCATTTCTTTAGCGAAGGCGTTGAGAAAGTTTCTTACGACCGCGACAACAAAGAGTGGAACCTCGAATTCTCTGCTGAAGGTTTTTTTAGACAAGCAAAGGGACCTCTTTCGCAATTATGTCAGGGTCGCTTCCCCGGTGAGCATCGCTGGCAAGATCATTTGGCAGTTGCCGAAGAAATGAACTCCAGTAGCAACGAACGACTCAGCGCTTGGGCAGAAGCGTATGTCAAACGCAGACAGAGCGAACTTGCCAAAGGCCTTCATCCCGAAGCGGAAATACCAGATCACGTCTCTTTCGCAGCCTGGCTGAATCGAATCGATAGGGATCGGCGTAAAACGCTGAAGCGATTTACCGATATCACGCAGCTTAGCGAGCAACAGCGTCAACAAGCGGCCAAAGTTTACGAACGTCGCCGCAGCCAGCTGGTGGACTATCTCGTGGGGGAGTCTCTGGATATCCAAGCGTACCGTCACGAATTGTGGCGGCTGAAAATCTTAGAGCAATCTCCTGGTGCAGATGAAGTACCGTTTCTCGTGAATCGCACTAGCCAAAAGAACGCAGAGATTTCCCGATCGCCCTTGGCCTGGATTGCGACGATTCGACAATTCGACGACGACTTTTCCGCAGAGCTGATGGCGGTTCTTACCGACGAACAAACAAGTTCCTCCGTGGGCAAACAAGCTACGCAAGCTCTGACCGAGCCACACGAAAGACAACTTCACTTAATAAATATGGCAGTCACTGGACTGACGATTGGTGTCGGTGTTTGCCTGCTGTGTGGATTGTTTACGCGGCTGGCAGCGCAGCTGGGAGCAATGTTCCTGCTTGCCGTGATGGCCACGCAACCTCCTTGGATTGCTGACGCCAATCTGACGTTCTTCTTCTATCAACTTGTCGAGTTTGCCGCCCTCTTGTTTCTCGCCGCTGTGAATGCCGGACGGTGGGCGGGGCTCGATTTTTTCCTCCACGCGCTGTGGTCAAAATGCTTCGGCACGAAGGGCAAATAATCATGAATCTTAGTCCCGAAGAAAAAGAAGTGGGCAAACAGAATTTCATGGAAGCCGCCGGCGCAACACGCCGCGACTTCCTGAAAGGCACCATGCTGGCAACCGCCGCTACCGGTGCGACATTGGGCGCTGCCTATTACAAATATGGCGAGATCGGCAAAGAACGCCTGCGCGTTGGCATCATCGGCACTGGCGACGAAGGGGGCGTGTTGATCGGGGCGCTGAATCCCGACTATGTCGACGTGGTGGCCATCGCCGACATTCGGCCCTACAGCACCCACCGCGCATTTCACGGCGACAACAATAGCGCCGGCACCATCAAGGCCCGTCCCGGTTTAATGAACATCTACGGATGGAAAACCGAATCAGAAGCGCGTAAACACGTGAAAGTTTACGAACACCCCGACGGCGGCTATCAGCAGATGCTTGACGACCCAGATCTCGACATCGAAGCAGTTATCATCGCCTTGCCATTGCATCTGCACGATGCCGCAGCCATCTACGCGATGCGCAAAGGCAAGCATGTGTTGACCGAAAAACTGATGGCACACAGCGTGGCGCAATGCAAGGAAATGGCGCGCGTGGCCAACGAAACCGACCTGATCCTCGCCACCGGGCATCAACGGCATTACAGCATTTTGTACGACAACGCCGTCGACCAGATCAGCAGCGGCCTGATCGGCGACATCCACCATATCCGCGCCCAATGGCACCGGAACAATCTGCCGGGCCGCGATAGTTGGCAACCGCCGCTACCGTGTGCTTTTGTTTCCGAAGAGGATTACAAAAATAAGATTCGAGCAGCACGTAAGATCGGCAAAGCCGAAGAGCAGCAGATCCGCGACGAATTCCGCCTGCTGGGCGAATACTACGCCTGGGTCAACAAACGCGATCGCAGCACAGGCACCGAAGCCGACACCTGGGCAATACGCGTCGAGCAGAAGCGCAAGCAAATCGATGACTTTCTGGTCAACGAAACCGTTGCCAATTATGGGTACGAAGAAAAAACACTCCCCGGGGGTTACAAACGGTCCGCGTTAGAAGAACTCATCCGCTGGCGATTGTGGGACCGTACCGGGGGCGGCTTGATGGCCGAGTTGGGAAGCCACCAGCTCGACGCGGCCAGCATCTTCATCAGTGCCCAAAACGAAGGCCACAAAAAAGTGACGCCACTGAGCGTTACCGGCGTGGGCGGACGACACATCTTTCCCGCCGATCGCGATGTGGACGATCACGTTTACACCATCTTCGAATTCCCCGGCCAAGGCTACTATCGCGACTCCACCGCCGAGAAGAAGGAAATTGCCGATGCGAACAAGAAAATCGTGGTCACCTATTCGTCCATCAATGGCAACGACTACGGCGGCTATGGCGAAGTAGTACTCGGCACCAAGGGAACTCTCATTTTGGAGCGCGAGAAGGACGCAATGCTTTTCAAGCGTTCTGAAACGCTCACCAAGATTTCGGTAAAAGCAGGGCAGGGCGGTCCAGCCATGGATACCTACGAAACGGGCGGCGGAATGGCAGCCGTGGCCTCGGCAGCGATACCCACCGAAGTCAGCCGCGGCTATCAGGAAGAAATCGAACACTGGGCCTGGTGCATCAAAAACCCCTCGCCCGAGCATCAACCCAAATGCACCCCAGCAGTAGCCCTGGCCGATGCGGTGATCGCGCTCACTTCAAACATCGCCATGAAAGAAAACCGCCGGATCGAATTCCAGCCCGAATGGTTCCAAATCGACCGCGACGAAACCCCGGATGGCCGAGCGCCCCGGCCCTTGGGTGAGTTGGCGTAACACACGAAAAAAAACCGCCGGGAGTTGCCCGGCGGCTTTTGTTTTAGGTTGTCGAAAAAACCTACGCCCGCTTCCGCCGATGGAAGCCGATACCCAGCAGGCCTAGAGTGGCTAGAAAGAGGGTGGATGGTTCGGGAATGCCGGCGGTTGCATTGAAGTTGTCGAACCCGAACCCAGCTGTGGGGGAACCGCCTATCTGCGATACTCGTATCGTTTTTATGAGCGTGGGTAGATTGTTGAACGAAATCGAATAAGGCCTGCCGTCAAATTGGCCACCCGTTGAGTTACCTGGTCCAGGAATAGTGTCAATGAAGGTGATAGGACTATCGCTGGAGTCAAATGCTTCAAATCTCCACTGTTCAAGACCGTCTAAATCCCACACCTGCGCAGAAGCAGCATTGGGCAATATTCCTGAGTAGACGATCAGCATATCATCCCCTGAAAACAAAGTGACTGCGTCCGGTTCGGGAGTCTTTGGATTCCTTAGGAGCCAGTCTCCGCCGACATTATTCGTCGTCAGATCAATGTCTTGGACAACCGGATTGTCAGCGACGTAAGAGATAATAGGATCAACAGGACCACCTTGGACTCCACGCTTCTCAAATCGAGCAGGAACATCAATCACTAGGTCGTTGTTGGTGTCGAATCCAAAGGCGACGCTCGTTGTCCCATCAGTGTAAGGGCCAACTATTTGTGCGTTATCGCTTGGCGCAACGCAACCAGAACCTGAAGCAGGAGTAGGGGGCAGACATTCGAAATCGATTACAAACCCAAAACTTACAGAGGAAGATACGAACATCGTCATAGCAAGTATAATTCGCGGTAGAAGCATTAGCGATCTTGCATGTCTTATGCGATTTTGGATTAAAAGATATCTCGACAACGCAGTGGTTAATTTTTTAGCTGAGTGTGTCATAACGTTCTCCTAGAAAAAATGGTTGAATCGTTAGCAATTTGGTGGGAAATGTGAGTTCTTTTTAGTAGCGGGTAGACCGAAAAACCTACGCCCGCTTTCGTCGCCGACAGCCGATACCCATCAAGCCGAGAGTGGCGAGGAAGAGAGTGGCCGGTTCGGGGATGGTAATCCTCAAATCAGCGTTGTCCACAAAGCCTAGATTTCCGGCCAGGGAAACATTGTTGTAGGCGACCTGGGCTCGAAAAAAGCGTGTCAATGATGGCACCGGGGCGTCATCGATCAAGACATTTTCCCAAGTGAGCGGATCGGCATCCAAACCGTTTGGGCCAAGACTGTTCGTGCTGACCGAGAAGAACGTCCCGATTGGAACTTTGGCGGCGTTTAGAAATTCGATAATGGCGGATCCACTTGCGTTGGGAGCATTTGCTGCCACGTTGAAAAATGCCGACATGTCGACGGTCGCGCTCCCGGCGTCAATGCCCGTTTCAAAGGCTGTCGGCACCGCGGCAAGTTGAATCGCCTGGGTGGCGGTCGAACCAGCACTGCCGGGCATCATGGCCAGCATCATGGTCCCTAGAGGATTGACGGTGCCCGTCGTCCCGACGATGGCCGCGTCTTCGACGCCCCACACATCTTCCGTTCCAGAAAGGACAGCTGAAAACGTGCTCAGAGGGTTCAATTCAAAACCGGGATCGGTCAGTAGATTGGCGCTCGTTTGGGCGCGAGCATGTTGCGCACAAAACTGAAATCCAATAGCCGCTATGGTGAGAACAGTAAATTGTGCAAGACTTCTGAACTGCGTTTTTTGTAGGTAAAACATGTGTATTCTCCTTAGGAATATGTGACTTAGTGGGTAGGCATGTATTTCCGAAAAAACTACGCCCGCCGTCGGCGTCTCCGTCGCGCGGCTAAGGCAAGACCACCGCCACCGGCTGCCAACAACACCAAGGAACTTGGCTCGGGAATGGTACAAACGTGGACACCATTTTCTAGCTCCGCCGCTGCAATCGGCGTGTTGGGCGTCATCTGTATGGCGTAAGCCGTTAATGTTGCGCTGAGAAATCCTGCGGGCTGTCCATTCACTGGGGTCACGTTAATCTGTGCCCAGCCATATCGGCGATCAGTCGAACCAGATCCATTGAACGCCCATTCGAGACCCACGTACCCGCAGGTACCAACGTGGTTGTACACTATGGAACCAACGTCGTGTGCTGCAACACCCGCGTAAAACGAGGGGGCCATCGTCGCTCTGCTGATCATCGTGCCTGCCGGGACCGACTGAACGTAATAACCGGGCACCGGCCCTGTGATGTGACCAGACAGAAGCTGGTTCCCTTGTCCCACCAACACGGGACCAGGACCGGCCGGCGCATTACCGATGTCGCTATGATTAGGTACACCAGTAAATGGGTTAAATACCGTGTCGATACGAATCTGGTTGGCGAATCCCGGTGCCAAAATTTGCCAATCAATGGAGCCATCAGCGCCGGCGTCAATGTTGATGAACTGCGGCACTCCACTATTGTTATTCGTGATCGTGACGTCTGGGATGTCGAAAAGGGTGATGGCTCCTTGAGCCGCCGACGAGCAAGCAAACGCGCCGAGGCCTGCCGCGGTGGAGTAGAACTTGAGCCGGCGCTGGAACTTCTCGCGGCGCTCTTGTGATTTCAGGGTCGAATTTTTTTTCTTGAGTTTCATCTGTCTTGTCTCCTAGCTGTATGAAGTAGGTGAGTAGGCTGGAACATCCAAAGAACCTACGCCCGCTGTCGACGTCGGCAGCCAATACCCATCAGGCCTAGAGTGGCTAGAAAAAGGGTGGACGGTTCGGGGATGACAGTGTCAGTAACGATACCGAACTGAGTCAGATCAGGGCATTGTGTCTGACAAGCTACCGGATCTGTACTTGCACCTACACCTGTCATTGTGACCTGAAAAGAAGGTAATGATACGTCGATACCAGAATCAGAAAGATTGAATAAGATAACAGCAACATCGGCTGGTGGAGCCGTATTAAGCGTTGTTCCAAATAAACTGTTATATAAAAGCCTGCTACGGTTTCCGTGATTTCCAACCATTATACCGTTCGGCGTATTGGCGAGACTATGCATATGAACTGGTAGTGTTACCGCACTGTCCTCAAAAATCCATTCACTATCCTCAAAACCGGGGCCCCCTCCATTTAAGTCGAATGCAAAAAAATCGACGTCCTCAAGTTCGGCCTGCGATATGCCAAGAAATGTCCTTAATGCAGACGTGCTAACCGACAGGCCGGATGAAAAACCGCCGTACGTGGCATTAACATCGCTATGCAATTCAATAAAATCATTATCTGGTAACCCCAACAAACTAGATGCAGGAGCCGCAAACGCCGGATTCACGTTGACCAAGCTGCTTGCATACTTAACGACAGCAGCAGTACCAACCTCCGCGTAACATAAAAAGACAAACAAAAGCGTAATTACCTGCACATATTTACGGTCGAATCTGCTTTTAATCTTCATAACTTTCTCCTTGAAAAAATAGTGGAATCGTTAGCAATCTAAGTGGAACTGTGAGTTCTTTTGGCTTATCCCTCGCTACATCAAGGCGGCACTCCCAAGGGCCCGGCACGTGTCAGGTGCAGAGCGCCACTCCAGTCTGCGAGCCATGACTTGGCGACCGGTTTACACAGATATTGAGCAGCTTGCAGCAGCATGGCGCGCTGTTCGCACTCGAATTGGTATGTGTCGTCGACAATGAAAACCGCGGAGTCGGCTTGCGCTGAACGCAACATGCCCAGCAGGTCGAACCCCGACATGTCCGGCAGCTTCGTACTGACGATCCACAAATCGATGCCCAGCAAACGGCCCGTTCTTAAAGCAGCATGGCCCGTTCGCGTGAAGCTTAGGTCTATTCCTGCCGACGTTGCCAACCCGAGCAGACAGTCGTAGTCTTCGTACTGCGGATCGACAATCTGCACGCGGGATGCCTTCATGTTCTGTTGAGTTGTCATCGTGTGCTCCTCGCAACAAAGACCCAATTGGTTTAACACCGGTGACGCCGACGGCGGAACATGCCGTTAGGACCCGTGCGGCCGTGGTTTGGCCTGCGTTTGGCTTTGCTTCGCTGCGAACCACGGCGTGCGGCAGTGTGACTCGACACCGGCATGCAATCTCGATGGAGCTGATAATCAGGAGTCGGCAATTCCGATTCGTCAGACCATTCGTCGAGATGCGGACTAGAAAAAGTAACCATCGCGATTTCCTCCGGGCTAAGTGCATTTCCCAAATCCCCCTCCCCGGTCCGCCGGGGAGGGGCAAGGGGAGGGGTCTTCAGAAATCTGGAAAGACTTCAATGAAAAACAGTTGCTCATTGCCAAACGCAGTTAGCGTGCCAAAGAGATAGCAATGCCGGGATACGTCGTTGTTAAGTGCAGACGCAGTCCGGCTTTGAAAATTCCCGGACAACAGAAAGTGCGTAGATAGCCCGTTGAAGGCCCTGGTCGTCCATGACCAGCATTGAGGTAATTCACTTCAAGAGGTGAAGTGCTCCGCTTCAGCAACGGACCCCTGGAGAACGCCGTTTATAGTTGGTCGAATTTTTTCAGACGTCGACGCAACACGCTGCGGTCCATGCCAAGCAGTCGGGCAGCTTCCGATTGGTTGTTGTGCGTGAATGCCATGGTTTTTTCCAGATGCCATTGCTGCATCGCTTCCATCGTCAGCCACCTGTCGTTGACAAGGCCAGGATGTTGCAGTGATTGCGGTTTGCTGGTGACAACCTCATGGCTCTCGGGGTTGCATGAGAGTGCATCATTGCCCAGTTGGAGGTCGTCTGATTCGATCGTCTCCGCCTCGGCCACCACAGCGGCAAGTTCGAGAACATTCTGCAACTGGCGAACATTGCCGGGCCACCCGAAGTTGCGTAGCTGGTGCAAGGCGGCTGGTGCTAGCCGTTTGTGGGGGAGGCCATACTTGATCGACTGTTGGGCCAGCAGGGCATTGGCTATGACTTCGATATCTTCCGTCCGCTCGGCCAAGGAAATCGCATGCAGGGTAACCACCGCCAAACGATAAAAAAGGTCCTCGCGGAAGTTGCCACGCGCGACTTCGTCGCTCAACGCGCGGTTCGTGGCGGCCACAATGCGCACGTCGATGGTGTGTTCTTCATCACTCCCTACGGGCACCACAACACCCTCTTGCAGAATACGCAGTAGTTTGGGTTGAAGGTCCAAGTTCAATTCGCCGATTTCATCGAGAAAGACCGTCCCACCCTCTGCCATGCGGAAACAACCGACGCGGTCGCAGTGGGCGCCAGAAAATGCGCCTTGGACGTGGCCAAACATGTGGCTCTCAAAAAGCTGGCCTACAACGGCAGCGGTGTTGATGGCAATAAATGGTTTATCGCATCGCGGGCTATTCGCGTGGATGGCACGGGCGATCAGTTCCTTGCCGGTGCCGGTGGAGCCAGTGATGAGCACCGGCAGAGAGGTGGGCGCAAAACGCCGAATTTGGTTCTTGATCTGCCGCGCCCAATCGGAAACGCCGACAATAGGTTGGCTTGTTATCCCGGTTGCTTGATGAGGCGGCAGCCCACTTCCCGAAAAATTTTCCCGCTGTCGTGGTGATACGTCGTGACCTTCCGAGAGCGACGATGAGCCAATCATGAGCACCTCCTATGATTGATGTCGACATCCGAAACAGTGCTGCGATAAGAACTGGAGCGGGTCAAGCTCGCAACCATTGTAGCAAGTTGCAAGCACAATCCGTCAAAAACGCATGAGATTTCGGCTTCTTTTTAGAGAGTTGACTGGCGGTCAAGCAATCATTTTGATCAGGCGGTTTACAGTTTGTCCAACCCATCAAACCAGCGGGCGATACTTTCACGCGCCAGACCATCAAGCTCCGTGTCTTCGTGAACCGCTGCGGGAAGTTGCAGCCAGCTTGTGGGATAACCTGCTTCACGCAACTGCTCGATGTTTTTGTGAATCAATGGAGCGAACGACGACCCGGGCGATTCGATCACTAACACCGCCAACCGGTTGCCGGGAAGATTGGCCGGCAGTTTCAATGCGCGTGGCAGGGGGGCGTCGATGCTGATCACGCCGCCGATTTTGTTTTTGCGTCGCAGTGCCAAGGCAAATGCCAATTGCCCCGCCTTGCCGCGACCCGCCACGGCACTCCGCCGTGGATCGATCCGCATGCGCTGCCGCGCGGTGCGCAAAAGCGTTTCCAAATACTCGAGATCGTCCGCAGAAAAACCAGCTTCGCTTTGCGGATGGGCAATCAGAAGCGTCACACCGTCGCGTCGACGGATTGTCTGCCACGCGTCGGCCAATTGCTGCGCCTCCTCCGATCCCTGCTCCGCAAGCCACAATAACAATCCCGCGCGGCGATCTTTTTCGTCAAAGGCAGACAAAAACCAAACTTCTGCCGAAAACTCAGGAAGTTTTAGCGGCACGAGTTCAGCCGGATGTTGATCGGTAGGTTGCGAATCCTCGACGTGAAACGCCCGTGGCAGAAACTCCCGCAGCAAGATCTCTTCAGGCAACGCGCCAAGCTTGACCGTCCTTGAAATCTTTCGTTTTTCACGACGAACGACAAACTTGGCCGTCGAGTTCGGCTGAAAAGATTCCATTGCCTCGAAAGCATCGCCGAGGCTATGAACTTCGGTTTCTCCAATTTTTTTGAGAACATCTCCCGACCGAACGCCCGCTTTCGCAGCGGGGGAATCGGGCCACACGCTACGCACAGTGACACCTTTCTCTTCTCCGCGCGACGCATCACGCATTGGCAACAGGCCCAAAAACGCATGGCGATACGCGCCTAGTTCGCCTGCCAAAGTGATCTGCGATTCGATTTCCTGCTCGCCGCGACGAATGCGCACCGCCACACGGTCCCCCGCATAAAGAGGTTTCACTTGAAATCGCAATTGTGCTTGTGTGCCGACCGCATGGCCGTCGACGGCAACAATCACATCGCCAGGTTGCCAACCGGCCGTTGCCGCTGGCGAGCCGGGCCAAACCGAGGTGATTCGTGGCGACTGCAAATGCGCATTGCCTTGTTTCAGCCCAACGCCCAACTTTCCCGGCAAAAGATCTTCGCCCTGCCGCCAGCGTTGTAGCACGCCAAGCACATGCTCCAGCGGCACAGCAAACCCAATGCCGGAGTCGTAGAACTCCGTTCCAGCCAGTTCATTCTGTTCGCCACCCGCAGATTGCTGCGGAGCCATCGGCACCAGCACGCCTAACACGCGACCGTGTAAATCAATCAGCGGCCCGCCGTAATTGGCTACCGACACGCTCGCATCAGTTTGAATCACTCTGCCGAACATGCGATTCAGTGCGCTGACAATCCCCACAGAAACACCCACTCGGTCCGCCTGAAAAGTTCGCCCCAAGGCAATGGCCCACTGCCCGACGTGTATTTCCCCAGTCGGGACTGTCTCCGGCACCGTCAACGGGACATCAGAATCGACTTTCAACAACACCAGCATGCGATTCTTATCGCGCGCCACCAACTTCGCAGGGACTTGTTTGCCGGAAGGAGTTTGAACCAGGATCGACGTTGGTTGTTGCGCGAAATTGAACGCACTGGAAACAATGTACCCATCAGCGCTGATAATCAAGCCCGTGGTGGGCCCTTGCGCAATGACCGTTTTCCCCACGCGGTCCAATCCACCCACGGTACGAATCTGAACGACCGATGTTGCCGCCCGCTCAACTGCCGCTTGGAACGCTTGCTCTTCGAGCAAACCCAAGTCTGCACGCTCGGCGTTCGCAATAGAAAAACATCCGAGCGCGATAATCAGAAAAAACACTACTCGAAACCTCATGGACCTGTACCAGCCTCTCCCTCATCATCCACGACTGCTTGAACCTCTTCCGCTTGAAGATGAAATTCCAGCAGTGCCCCGTCACGTAAAATTGACAAGCTGACGAGCTCATCAAATTCGCGGAAACCAAACGCGCGGTGGAACGCTTTGCACGATGCGATCGGTTCCCGATCGACAAACACAATTAAGTCGTCCGTGCGCAGTCCCGCACGATCTGCTGGCGAGTCGGGTCGCACCGAATCAATATAGGGCGGTGTGCGCGGCAAAACGTCCGGCACCAACTGGAAACCGAGCGACTCGGCGGAGAGCGATTCTTCTGCGGCCACTCGTTCGCCGACCACTTGCTGCAGTTCCTTTCCTGCCTTGATGTCGTCGACCACTTGTGCAAGGTCCTTGGCTGGCAAAGCATAGTTCAGCCACGTGCCCGTCATTCGGCTTCGCAATTCTTTTCCCAAAACGCCCACAAGCCGTCCCTGCCAATCGACCAACGCCCCTCCCGCAGCACCCGGGTTGTTGGCAACCACGTCCAAAATATAAACGCTGTCTCGATAACGCGAGCGCTCAGAACCTCGCCGAGCATCCAAAGGTGCCTCGGCAGTCACCACTCCCTGCAACACGCTCACCGGTTCCTCGCCGGTGGCAATGCCATAGAGATTGCTCAAAGCAAGTACCCGCTGTCCCACTTCCACCTCAACGGCCTCTTGAAGATCGAAATAGTTAAGCGACTGCTCTTCAACCGCCAAATGCAGAACGGCCAATTCTCGCGCCGGGTCGCTGCCCAAAAGCTCTGCCTGCCACTTGCGTCCATCATCGAGAATCACTGTCAGGTCGTCGGTATCCAGTACATAGCTCAGCGCGGTCAGTACATCGCCCGAGGGCGAAATCAAGATGCCCGTTTGATACGCCTCCATCCCACGGAGCCCGCCCGCACCATAGATTTTTACAACCTTTGCCTGTGCCTCACGAATCGTTTGCTGTAAGTTCGCGCCCCAAGTAGCATTCGCTGCCAGGAAAGTAAAGAGCACGCAACTGGCGATATGAAAACGAACACAGTGCGCCAGCATTCGACGGTTGCAACGTAACAACTTGTAAATCTCGCAAATCATTCAAACTTCCACTGATCGACTTGCCACTCGGCAAAGAGTTGGTCGCCATGAAACACGTGCCAATGCCGCGGCAAACGCCGACCGTCCAGGTCGCCATAGTCAGAAAAACGCAAGCTGCAAGGGTCCACCGCGTCGCCAGAAAACAGGTCGATACCGACAAGGTCTCCCGTGGTGGGAGAAAAGAGGAACCGAGTTTCCATTCCTCCGTAAGTACCAACCAAACACTCGACCGGCTCTTCGCCAGAACCCAAGGGCAACTGTCCCAAATAAACCACTTCGCCAAACTGACGCAAACCCTTGTCCAAAAATCGCTGCCAAAGATGCAACGTCAACAGCAAGCCTCCCGACCCCGGCGGGCTGAGCTGCGCAGCCAAGTCGCCGCGGAAAGTCGCTCCCGACTGACCGTATGGGAGTCGTATTGACGCTTCTTGGTCGGACAGTTCAATCGTGAATTCCCTTTCATCGGTTAATCGCCCTTGGATATTCCAGTTGGGTCCGACATCTTCCAGCGCATGAATGGCCCGATATCGATTCCAAATTTCCTGCTGATGTTGCCGATTGTACCAGTAGTTGGCATACCCGCGCCGATGTGTGAACCGTTCGGCAACTGCCTTCGGCAATTTTGGTTTTTTACTGATCGCTGGTGCGAGTTTGGGAACTGGCTTCGGCTTCTCTTCGCCCTTGGGCTGGGGCAACTCGCCGGGCGAAGGCTCGGAAGGATGCTCCGCTTCTCGCTGAATAAGATCCACCAACTGCGATTCGTCGTGGAGCCCCATCAACCGCACCGATGTGTCGAAAGTTTCGCCATCCCGGCGATAAGTGAGCGAAACAATCCAGTCGCGCGGATAAACGCCCAAGGCGTTCTTCAAGGCATTGGTACTCGTGATCCTCCGATCCGCAAAGCGAACCACCTCGTCGCCATACCGCAATCCGCGGCGGAAGGCATCGCACGTTTCCAGGATATCGTCCACCAACACCCGCCCGTCCTCGGAAGTAGAAACAATCGCTCCCAGCGAAGCATGATCGACGATACGCCCACTCTTCAAGTGCGATAGAAACCGTTTGATCTGATTAATCGAAATCGCGTAGCCAACGCCCACATTCACTCGCCCCCGCTTTTCAAACGAGCCACGCCCATTGATCCCAATGAGTTTACCCTGAGCATCAAACAGGGGGCCTCCCGAGTTGCCGGGATTGATCGCTGCATCGGTCTGAATGGACTCGGAATACTCGAGCAGTGTTCCCGCCGGATATTGGTAGCGACGCACTCCCGAAACTATGCCGTAGCTAATCGAAGGTTGAAAATCATCGGCCAACAAAAACGGATTCCCCGCGACGAAAACCCAATCGCCAACCGCCACAGTCTCGCTATCGCCTAACTCGGCGTGTGGAAAATCGTCTCGGCCCAATAATTGAATCAACCCAACGTCGCCCACGGGATCGATGCCGACGATCACGGCGTCATAAACATTCCCGTCGGGCAACCCACATTTCATGGCTGCACCACAGGGAGCCGTTACGTGAAAATTCGTCAATGCAAAACCGTCGGACGAAATGATAACCGCCGATCCGCCCCCTTGTCCCGCAGCATCAAACACGGCAACCGTTGCCGCGGAAGCGCGCTCGATCGTCGCGATCCGCTGCTGCTCGGCCTTCAACACCTCTTCATTCGGTGTCGATTGGGCATGCGCGCTATTTGCCGTGAAAAGCAAAGCTGAAATGCAAACGGTTTTCAGGATAAACTTCACTTTGTGACCCTCGCCTCGACCAAGTGGAGCCGATCGCCGTAATCCAGGTTGCCAGCAAAATCGACAAACAGCCGAAGCTTTCGAGCCCCTTCAACATTCACGCTAATCTCAACCGGTGTGTCGCTCCCTTGAATCTCTCCCTGCCAAAGCATTCGGCCATCGGCCGACACTTCCAACAAGACATGCCCTTGGCTCGCCGTTGCCGGATCGATTCCCGCAATGGTAATGAACCGCTTCATTCCCGCTGGCAACCGATATTCCAATTGACTCCGACTCCGCAAGGCAAGTCCCTTCGCATAGTTCTTCTTCTCCAAACTTGTCGCCAAACTGGTAGCGTGCCACTGGAGAGAAAGTGAGGAACCGGAAAACGATTGATCCTGTCGAGGCAAGCCATACTTGTGGATCAACTGCGCAGACTTTGGCAAACCAATGCGCGGCGTCCACTCTTGCAGGGTCGGTTGCAAATCGCTGAGGTACACGATCTTGCCTGCGGAAAAGTCTGCTTCGTGCAAATTAGCAATCGGCACCTCGAACGTCAAACCGCTAACCGTTGTCAGGCGGAGCATGTCCGATTCAAATATCAACTCGCTTTCGGCGACAGGAAACCGGGCCCCGCTACGGGTGGTCAGCCAGCAGGGGACTTCCCCAGCACTTTTCATATTTGGGTGGTAATAAGCTAGCGCTGCGATCTTGTTTCGTTTGACAGAAATCGGTTCGCCATCCCAGCGGAAATCAACTTGATCGCTTGTCACGTCGCCAACGACACCGGTAAGATAGTCCAGCCCAGACGTTGCGTTTTTTTGAATGACCAACACATCTCCTGCCAACGGTTTGTCGTCCAACTCACTCCAAAACGCATCCGCTCCACGCGACCGAGGGGAAAACTGCACAAGCCGAATTTTCTGCGTGGCGATTTCCACAGGCTTGCTGCCCATCGAATTTGTCAAAGTCGCCAGCCGATCACGAACGGTCAATTCTCCCAGCGGTAGCCGGGTGCCATCCACAAGCTCGACAAACGAACCCAGTTGCTCTGCATTTGCCTCAGCATCGCTCCAACGCATATTTAACAGTTGGTCGGTTGCAATAGAAACGTCCTGGCCATCTCTTTCGAGCGTCAATTCACCAGGCTGCCAGCGTACCAAATGGCCTCGCAACTGTTGGCCATCCAGCGCCGTGACCACCGCTTCCGAAGTCTCAGCAAAGACTGGAGTTGCCATTGTCACTATCAACAACAGATTTGCCATCAACGTTTTGAGTCTATGTTGCACCGCTAAAGCCTAGTTCGCTTGAAAACAGTTTTGTTAATTGTCACGAAAAACACGAAAAGTCACAAAAAGAAATAGGAGAATATCAAGTTACTTCTGTTCATTTTTCGTGTCTCTTCGTGTTTTTTGTGGCCATCATCCGAGGAGTTACTTATTGGGGCTAGAGTTCGATTCATCCGCCAATTCGCGGAAGTATTGTTCTATCAATTCACGATAATGGGCAGGAAAGTCCCGACCAATCTGCTGTAAGGCCTGCTGGCGTTCTCGCGGCGGTAAATCGCCCCAACCCGATTGGCTGCCGATGTCGCGTTGGTCTACTTGCATCGGAGCACGCATCGAAGGGAGCCGACTATCCTGCATGGGTTGAGAACTTTGTGCTGTTCCGCCAGATTTGGAGCACTGCTGCTGTTGATCCTCAATTTTTTTGATGAGTTTATCCAACGAATCGACGACGCTCTGTTCCACCGATTGTACCTTCTTCCCTGCTCGGCCAAAATCCAATCGGCGACGGACATCGTTCATCTGTCGAGCAATGTGGTCGAGCGATTCGTCCTGGAGTTCAGCCAAATCTCGCTGCAATAGTTGGGCAATTTGTTCGTAACGACGTGGCAAGGTTTCTTCATGCTCAAGAAGTTGAGCCAACGCGGCTCGACTTTCGTCCAAATGCACCAATTGTTGATGGGCAATCACCCGGGTGAACAACAATCCGGCAGGGTCGACCACATCTTGCGCAGAGATTCCTTCCAAGGCCAACAGCACTTCGTCATACAATCCCCGTTGAGCAAGCCAGCGCGCGTAGTACAGCAACAGATTGTGACGCATAAACCGGGGCACCGACCGATCGTGCAACCAACTTGCATCAGGAGGCAAGGGACCTGCATGTTTTAAGTTGCATGCGCGTACCAATTCGTGCGCCTGCGGATCAACCACGGCAAAAGTTTCTGCAACACGCTGTAGTAGTGCCGTTCCGTCTGCATCGCGCAACTCGACCGAAGGCCAAAGCGAGCTTGCCTCGGCACGGACTTCCTCGGTCGGTTGGACTTCGTCGAGCCATTGCAAAACATTGCCACGCACCGTTTCGTAGGTTGGCATTTCCCAACTGGGGGCGAACGTCACTTCCGAATGCGCCCGCGCAGCAGGCAGTAACGCCGCACACGCGATAAGCAAACATTGTTTCCAGACTTTTAGTGATCTAAAACCCATGTGCTTTTAACCGTTGCCCTATTGATTCGCCCCGCGATGCAAGTCGCGCGTTGCCTGAAACACTCGCTGCTGTCTTTCTGCCAGGTGGTTCAGCGCTTCGAGCAATTCTGCCTCCAACGCCTGTTCGCCTTCAATCATTTTTCCATAGCGAGTAGTCCGTCGATTGATCCGCACTTGCAGTGAACGAATCATACGTAACTCGGCCAATTGGTCCACCAGCGGTTGCTCCCCCGGTTTGCCCCCTCCGCCTTGTCCACTAGCGCGTTGTTCTCTCAACTCCTTGATTGCCTGCTGCAACGCGGCAAGTGTTTCTTCCAACGCCAAAATCACGTCCTCTTCCAACGCCTGTGTAATGGCAGACAGTTTGACTTCTCCAAGCCTTTTGGCGATGGCACGCATGTCGTCGCGGGCCTGCTCAATCGCTTCAGGAAACGCCACCGAGGTGCCATCCTCACGAAGCAAAATTAGCGCCCGATCCGCATCGCGAACAATCCCCTGCTCGCGACGACTGAGCCGACCGCTGGCAATTTCCAACTCGTGCGGTTGCGTTTGCGCGGCATCCAACGATTTTGTCTTTTCGTACACGTCTGTCTGTTCGGCAAGCATCTTACGAAACCTTGCTTCGAGCAATACCAACATCCGCTCCAATTCTTCTTCGCGTAACTGGCGAAGCAGGCGTTCCAGCTCTGCCTTGGCTATTTCTAATTCCCGCAATGCCTGTTCCTGCTCGTCGGCAGCACTGTCACGCTGGGCATCTTCCAACTGTTCGATTGCCTGCTGCATACGCTGCTGGGCCTGCCGAAGCCGCTCAGTTGCGCGATCCGCGGGCTGCTTCGGTTGGTCTTCTGATTTCTTCTGATCGGAGGATTCTTTTTGCGATGGAGAAGAACCGCCCCCTGGGCTTGGCTCTCCAGACTTACCCTCCGTTGGCGGTTGATCGCCAGACGAGGGACTGTCCGACGGCGGGGTTTCTGAAGAAGATCCTGGCGTTTGTTTCTTACCGCCCGGTTTTCCCTTTTGATCGCCAGAAGATTTCCGTGAACCTTCCGTGGATTCGATCTGGTCGCGAAGTTTGTCGGTCTGCTCGGCGGTCCGTTTTTGATCGTCGGACAACGATTGCTGATCGTCGCCCCCCTCGGTGCGTGCCTTGATACCACGTTGGAGTCGGATCAACTTTTTCAAGTCCGCAAGGTATTTATGGATTCGTTTTCGCTGGGACTCAATTTGTCGATCGCGGTCTTCTTGCAGCAACAGCTCGAGCAACTGTTGAAGTTCCGAGTGCAAGCCGCCTTGCCCCTCCATGGCCGATGCCAACCGGCTCTGGCGAAGTGCTTCGACCACTACGTCGAACCGTCCAGGAATATCTTTTTCGCGACTCTTCGACACGAAGTCGCGCAGCAGCTTGGCACGTCGGGGCTGTGTAGCTCGAGAGAGTTCAGCCAAACGCCCGGCGAGCAATTCGAGCCGGTCGTATTTTTCGGCCAACCGCGATTGGGAATCTGCCAGCCCAGAATCCTCCGATCGATTCCGCAGCGGATTGCCCGATTCCTGGCCCATCGCAATACTCCCAGCAGCCCAAACCATGAGCCAACTAGCGAACACAAGGATCGCCATCATTGCCAGGCCATTTTTATTAGAAGCCACACTCATTCATCACCCAGAATTCTGCGAAGCTTTTCGCGACGTTGCTGGTGGGTTTGTTCCCGAAGTTTTTTTTGCTCGGCAACAATGCCACGCAAAATTTCTACCAATTCATTATAACTCTCCAACTCGAGCATCCGATCGAGAACTTTTTTCATCGCTTCCACGACCACATCACCCTGCACTTTAGCCAATTGCAGGGAATTGGCGATTTCCAGGTCCTCGTCAAATGCCGTGGTCATATCTTGCAACATCGCTTCTAAATCGGGCATCAACTCCCCACTGATATTCTTGAGAGGCTCGGAAATTCCCTGACCGAGACGTTGTTTCAATTCCTCCGTGTCGACCCGATTGTTGGCCAACTCCGCAACAATGTCGTCAAATCCCTCGGCAACTCCCAATGTTTCGTACGCCAGTTGTGTGACATTCTGTCGGCTGCCGTCCGCGCGAAGACGATCTCGCTTATGTCGCCGCTGTTGTTCGGTAGCCTCCAATTCATCTTGGGTTGGCTCGCTTTCGATTCGGGCCAACAGCTCGCGGGTACCGACCATCTTTTCGTAGATCGCTTCAAACCGTTGCCGCAGCGCTAACTCCCGCTTCTCCAACAGAGCACGCAGCTCCGATTCGGTCACGACATCCAGCAAAAAACGCTGGCTTCTGCCAACATGTGGTTCGGTCTGCAAATCATAAGCGTCGGTGGCCTCGACAGCTAACGTCAGTTTCTCTCCCGGCTTTAGAGCCAGCAAACGACGGTTGGTTTGGGGATCGGTTCGAGAAAGATCAAAATCGCCGAGAGCCGTAAATTTTCGCGCCCCATTCGGTTCCACATCCAACTTGCGCCGCTCAGACGGGATCTTGTCGGTTTGAAACTCAAACCACACGCCTTCCACTCCGTACTCATCCTGAATCAGGCCCTGCAAGGGAATTCTTGCTTGCGGGGTAACCGCTGTTCCAATTCCTCGCAATTGCACAGAAACATCCGGCGGCATGTCGCCCACCGCAGAAACTACCACGCGATACGGTTCACGATTTTCCACTTGCTGCGTATCACGAACTGTCAACTGCAACACACGATCCTCCTTGCCCATCTCCAACATAAAGCGGGCCTCCTGTGGATTGCTCGCCTCGATCTCCGAAGGAATATCTTGCTGCAACGCAACATCATGAACGCGCAACGCCGCGAGTGGCTTATTGGTTTGCAGGCGACAAATTGCCCGTGTTCCCTCAGGAAGCTCAACCCGACCACTCACCGGTATCGTGCGTGGAGAGCGATCGAGGTAGCTCGGGTATTCACACTCCAGCAAGATTCGCTCAATTTGAGGACGCTCGACAACCCGCAGCCACAGCCCGCGAATCCGATCGTCGCCACCAACAACATCGAATTGCAGATCGGAGCCAACGCTACGAAACGTGTAGCGAAACTGCTGAGAAGTATCACGTCCCGGCAGAGCCTCGCCCACTTTGACCATCGTGTCGCGGCCACGACGCCCATCGGCAAGGCGATAGCGAATCTCCACCTGTTCGGGGGCAATGTGCTCCTCCTCGATCGAAGCCTCGACCAACAGTTGATAGTCGTCGTCACGGGCAACATGAACTGCCAAACCTGTCGTCTCTTGCTCGAAGCCGACGACCGACAATTGCACAGCTCGCGGCCAAAGCTGCTCGGTCAATTGCATGCGATCAATCCAAAATGCAAACGCTTCGCGTTGCCCCACGGCAAACACTGTAATGGAAACTATCAGCCCGATGGCACCGACCGCCTTCCAGGCCAAAGGTTTCCAACGAAACAACTGGCGCAGCGATACGTCGCCCAACAGTTGGTCTGCCACTTGACTGGTTTGACGAAGCAGGACAGCATTGCCCAGCGGTTGGGCAGAAGATTGCGAAGCTGCCTCAACGCTGGTCACCAAACTCTCCCCCAGCTCTGGAAAATTGCGTTCGACCAACAAAGCAAGACTCGCATCGGGCAATCGCGCAAACACTCGCGACAATAACGACCGCACCAAAACCCAACACGCTGCCAAGCCGACAGCCAACCACATAACAACCCGCACCACCGGCACTGGCTCGAACAACCAGTCGATGGCTAGTCCGCTCCAGAAGGCAATCCCGAGAACCAGCGACACACTGGCCAGCCCTTCCAGCAGTACGTACAGCCGCACCATCAGACGCAGCCGCTTCATCTTGTGGCTGATTGGTTGCGACAGCGGATAAGACAGGGGAATTGTTGACATCACTTCCAAATTCGGTTTTGGTCAGGCAAGTCTCAAAAGTCGCCGCGCGAGCCATTCGCAGCACAGCGCGCCACAAATAATTCCCAAAAGCAACTTATTGATTCGTTCGGTAAACTCTTCGTCGGGTGTGCCACGAATAATCTTTATTTCCGCACGACTTTGGATCTGTTCGGCAAGAGCCTGCATCTGCGGGCTTCCCTCAACTGCGGTTTGCAGGCTCGTGTAGTAGAGGCCCTCGCTGCGCATCGCCAGGGCGGTCAGCAGCGATTCGTTCCGTCTTGTGGTTTCCATTTCCAAATCTGGGATCGACACTTGCACGCGATGGGTCAGTAGTTCGTCGGGGGCGTCGGGCACCGACAGAGTGATCCGATAGGCACCTTCCTTAAAGACGTTAAAAGCGCCTATAAAGTTCCCCGGACGAGCTACGTCGGCATGCAAAATCAGATTTTCTCCTTGCCCTTGGGGATCGACAACCCGCGCAGCCACCTGCTCAATCACCAGCGGTTCTCGGCTGACAGTCGACAGTTTGGCACGTACCACAACCTCTTCCCCGACAACATAACGGTCACGCTGCACCAAAAGATGTCCCCGTGACGAGCCACGGAGCAAACGTCCCTGGCTTACGTGGCGGATCAGTTGGGTGGTCAGCAATTCGAAATAGCCAACTTCCACCGATCGCATGCGCCACAATTCGCCGCTGCCGATATAAAACACACGCCCGCCGCCATAAAAGTGTTCCGCCATAAACACGGGCCTTTCCACAGACAATCCAGCATCCGGATCGCTGTAGCGGCCCAGCACTCGCGCCCCCGGCTTGGGACCCTTCACCGCATAGCAGCCAAACACACCGGCAAACTGCGACCAGTTCAATCGACTCTCTTCCTGAGAATCAGCCAGCCAGAGAAATTCCGATTCTTCCCCCTCGCGCGAAAACAAAATTGGCCAAGGAAATTGTGAACCATACAAACCATCATCGAGCAAAGTGAGACGCCGCTGAAATTCGACCGGATAGAGAGAACGGATTTTCGCGTGCTCGGGGCTTTGGACCCAATTGGCCGTATAGATGGGCCCCGCCACCACGATCAATCCGCCCGCTTCCTCGGCAACCCACGACTCCAGCAAATCAACCTGCTGGGCATCGAGCATGCTCCAATCGGGATCAAAGGCAACGATGCAATCGTAGTTGTAGAGTTCGTCTTTCATCGTCGGGAAAATATCGAGAATCCGATCGGCATCCTGAGAAATTCCTGGCAGGGCCGATTGGAGCCAAACGTCGACCGTCGCGTGACGATCGCGGCGCAACTGATTGCGCAAAAACCGATAGTCGCGCGTCGGACCACCGGCAATCAGCAACACGCGCGTTTGTGATTCGACGACTTCCACTTCCACTTGCCGGCTGTTGTCGCCCGGGAATTGGTCGTCGCTGGGAACCACAATCCGCAATTCGAGCAATAAGCGGCCGATTTCAGAGGGCTCAATTTCAAACTCCACGGGAAGAATCTCATCGTCACTACTGAAAACAAGCTGCTCGCGACCGATGCGGTCGACCCCGGCAGGCTCCCCGTCGGCCTCCTGGGCATAAAGTTCCACATCAATCGACCGACCGGCAAACCCTTCACCACGAATCAGGCCCCGCACCAGCGTCATATCTCCCGGATAAACACGCGACGGTGCGCTAAGTTCCTGAACGCGCAAGTTCCGCCGCGGTTGGGTGGAACCTACGCCAACAGTATAGATCGGCACCAGCAATTCTTGGGCAAGCTGCGCAATCCCAAGCGGTTCGACGCCGCTGTTCTGCCCCCCGTCGGAAATTACTACGACTCCCGCTAAGGGGCCTTCGACTTGATGTTCAAGCGCTTTTTGTAAAGCGTTTCCAAGACGCGTCTCCGCGCCTTGTGGCTGAAGTTCTGCATCCCAATCGAGGGGAGCATCTTCCTCCTCTTGCTCAGCATTAGTTTCAGCCTCTATTTGCCGCTGCCAACGTGCCAGGCGACGCAGCTTTGTGTCGAAAGCCATCAGCGAGACTTTATTTCGGCGTTTCAAGTCATTGATCAGCGGCGATTGAGAGAGAACCTGTCGGATTGCCTCGCCACGGGAAATCTTTTCTCCGCCAGCAGGCATTTCATCTTCGACCGACATGCTCAAGCTCGTGTCGACAAGCACCGGCACTTGCGACTCGGTGATTACTTGCTGATCAACCCGCTTCTCAAGCCCCAAGAAAAACAGCAGCACCCCTGCCATCGCCAATGCACGCAACCCCGGAAGCAACCATTGCCACACGCCAGGCACGGCATGGCGTTCACGACGATAAATCCAAACCACGTAAAACACCGCAATCGCCGCAACCACGGCCACCGCGCCCCACATCTGTCGGGGATCGTCAAACTGGCCCAACCGGCGAAGTTCGTACGCCACCAACGCACGTACTTCGGACGTGGCGTTGCCAACGGCAGCAAATTGAGGCGTAAATTGAAAAAACGTGTTCAACATCAGTCGTTGGCTGTCGCACGAGTATGGTAACTGGCCCGATAGGCGAGCCATTGTTCAATCAAAAGTAAAACCGCCAAAAAATAGAGCAGCGTGTCGCTTAAACGAAATCCAGCCAAGCGATCGTCATGGGCCACCATTTGGCTGGCAAGCGAGTATTCGTAGTCGACGCCCTGCAACTGTTGCGCAAGCTGCGCGCGGTCCGCATGGTGGAGATCCCCCTCGCCCGGCACGATATTCACGGCTACCAATCGCGACTCTGGCTCCCCCTCGCGCGGCTGCAATTCAAATTTCCAAACCCCGCTCGCCTTGCCCGCTCCCACGTTGATTTGGTAGCTGTCTTCCTCTGCGCGAGGAAAGAGAGTTTGAATTTCACCAACTTGCGACTCGGGAGGACGGACACGCACTTCTGGTTCGTATTCTGCTTGCGACAAAGAAAAATCGATCGGCTGGCCGACCCGATGCTGCTCGAACTGACGACGCGACGAAGATAATAATCCAATAAGCTCATTGGCGTAAACGGGAAACACCGGGTTCAAGCTCCAGTTGCTCCAGATGCCCAGCTCGGTCGTTCGGGGCGAAAGCTTCGACATCTGGACCACAACACGGCCTGCGCCAAATTGTTTCTCGACAACAAACGGCGCTCGATTTCGCAAATGGGCCAAAATGCGTGTGGTGCCCTCTGCGGGAAGTTGCCACGCGGGATCGGTCGCGTAGTAGAAGTTCACTCTTGCCACGGCAAGAAAACTGTTTCGCTGTCCACCAAAAACTCGAAACAATGCGTGATCGCTCACCACAACGTCCGACTTAACACTCAATTCGTCTTCAAGCAATTGCGACGGAATGTCCAGCAGCACCGGCAACATCCCTTCCCCGTCGCTGTAGAGTCGTTCGTTATAGAAAGATCGCTGAACGTTCGGGCCCAAAAACATTGCTACCCCGCCACCTGCTCGCACATAATCTTCGAGTGCGACAACTTCCGGTTCATCAAGCCGAGCTACGTCAAGCAGACAAATCGCGGCGAACTCGTTTAATCGATCGTGCTTGCGCAGAAAACTTGGCGGCTCGACCTGCGGACTCCAACCAGGCGTAGCACTCCCGCCAGGATTCAAAGCAGTTCGTAAATAATAACCATCGTCACGATCAACAGAACCATCGATAAGCAGCACTGGAAAAGTCGCGGGAACCTGGCAGGCGAAGTAGCGTACGTTGTCGGTCCCCACCGCATCGCGCTCCAAGGTCGCCTGCAATTGGTGTGCTCCAGCGTTAGGAAAAGTCGAACGAAAGCGAAGCGTCGCTTCCCCGTTGGCAGGAATCTCGTCAAAGACCACCGCTGGCAGTTTGTGTCCGTCCTGCAACACTGTCACAGGCGTAGCCCGGGCGGCTTGGTCGCCGTAGTTTGCCACGCTCAGTTCAAACCATGTTTCCACCCCCGCAGCTCGAATGCCTGCCTCCGGCTGCAAACGTGTTATCGCCAGATTGGGGCGTGTTTGCTCCACACATTGCACCAAAACCAACTGGGCGCTTTGCCCGCGAAGTTCACTGAGTTTTTGCCGCAGCTGATTTTCCTCGGACCACTGCTTTCTACGAAAATCTGAAACGAGATAAACGATCCGTGCTTCGTCCTCGCTCGGCTCCGGAAGGCTGAGAGCCGCGTGAATGGTCTCCAAAGGTCCGGCAGCGCTGGAAGAATGCTGCATGTTGCTCAGTGTGGATTCAACCTCGTCGAACAACGTACGATCAAGCGTGCGCTGGTCAATATCAGGTACTGCACCTGCCGAAAGCTCGGCAACTTTCGAGAATCTTAGCAGCGTTAGCTTCTGCGGGTGCGCTTGATGCGAAGCTTGATCGATCACCGTTGAGACCACACGCTTCGCTTCGTCAAAAGCATTGGAACGCTCCCACGAGTCTGCCATCGAATAGCTGTCGTCGAGCAAAATAAGATGGTGCGTGGTGCCTTGGCCGAAGAATCGGCCCCATTGCGAGCGAAGTACCGGACCGGCCAGCATCAATACAACCGACGCAACCACCGCGGTGCGCAGCAACAATAGCAAGAGTTGCCTGAGAAATATCCACTTCTTGTTGCGTTTCTGACTTTCCAGCAAAAAATCCATCGCTGCCCAGGCTACACGCCGATGCCGACGCAAATTGATCAAGTGGATCAACAGCGGCAAAGCAAGCAGCGGCAAACCAACAGCCAACAGGGATTGAAACAGAAACGACACCGAATGCTTCTCCGGAAAATTCTAATACTGCTACGCAAAGTAATTAAACCACAACGGCACAACGAGCACTACGTGATAGCCAAATAGCGGTTCAAAACAACACACGCATGTCTCCAACAAGCCAATTAGCTCTGTAAAACTACAACTCGGTCTTCAGGCCAGCTTCGAACCGTCAAAACCCTTTCACAACACATCCTTTCCATTGTGTCCGTTGTGCCGTTGTGGTTAAACATAGCGCTGTAGTATTAAGAACTCGAATACAATTCAAATTTTGCGTGTAGAGGCCAACCGTCGGCACAACAACGCCGCGAGTACCGCATCCATGGTTTGGCTGGTGCGAATCAGCGTGTAATCGATCGCATCGCGGGCACAGCCTCGCCGCAATTTCAGCAAAAAACTTTCCAGGGCTGCTAAATAACCGTCGCGCAGGGCCCGCGGGTTGCAATTCAAATGCTCCGGCAACTCCAAACCCTCAAACCGCGTGGGGCCATCAAAGGGGAAATCCAATTCGTCGTCGTCCATCACATGCAGCACCAAGACATCATGCCCCCGTTGCCGCAACATTCGCAATCCGCGCAACGTCGACGCAACATCGCCCAACAGATCGGATAGTACAATCACCATCCCGCGCCGCGGACCGACTTCGGCAATTTCTCGCAGCACTGCGCCCGTGTCGGTCTTGTTCTGCGGTTGGCTCTCTTCAAGAGTCTTCACCACGGAACTCAAATGCGCTTGGGTGCTCCGCAGCGGAGTGCGGGCACGAATTTTTTCGTCGAACGCGATACAACCGACCGAGTCATGCTGCTTGAGCAACAAGTAGGCAAGGCTCACCGCAGCCGTCGCAGCATACTCGCGTTTATTCAGCGGCCCCGAACCGTACTGCATGCTGGCCGACACATCGACTAGCAACGTGCAGCGCATGTTGGTATCTTCTTCAAACTGCTTGACGTAATACCGATCCTGCTTTGCCCACACCTTCCAGTCGACGTGGCGCAGATCGTCGCCGGGGGCATATTGACGGTGCTGAAGAAATTCGACCGACTGTCCGAAATAAGGGCTGCGATGCATGCCGCTGAGCACGCCCTCGACAATGTGGCGAGCCCGCAATTCCAGCCGACCGATACGCCGGATCGCATCAGGATGCAAAAATTGCTTGGAATCGAGGGTCATTGGCCAACTCATCCTCCAGGGTCGGTGTCGATTGTAAAAGCGAATCAATAATCGTGTCGGGCGCAATGCCGTCGCTCTCGGCAGCAAAATTCACCACGATCCGATGACGCAACACCGGTTTGGCCAGCGCCTGGACATCTTCGACCGTCACGTGCGTACGCTGGTTCATCAAGGCACGCGCTTTAGCCCCAACAATAAGAAACTGCACAGCACGGGGCCCCGCACCCCAGGCGAGTTGCTCAGCCACGCTGTCAGGCACACCCTCTTCGCCAACGCGCGTTTGCCGCACGAGCGAAAGCGCGTAGCGGATGACGTGGTCGCTCACCGGAACTTCACGCACCAATTCTTGCAACGCGATGATTTCTTCCGGAGCAAGCACCGGCACGATCGAATCCTTGAGCGCCGCGGTCGTACGCCGGGCAACTTCCAGCTCTTCCTGAAAGCTGGGGTAACTTACCAACACCTTGAACATAAACCGATCCTGCTGCGCTTCCGGTAGCGGGTAGGTTCCTTCCTGTTCAATCGGGTTTTGCGTCGCCAACACAAAAAAAGGATCCGACAATTGATGCCGCACTCGCCCGACAGTCACTTGCCGCTCTTGCATAGCTTCCAGCAACGCGGCCTGGGTTTTAGGAGGAGTGCGATTGATCTCATCAGCTAAAATGACATTGGAAAACAGAGGCCCTTCCAGGAACCGCATTTCCCGGTGGCCCGTCGATTTGTTTTCTTCAATGATTTCTGTGCCCGTGATGTCGGCTGGCATCAGGTCGGGAGTAAACTGGATCCGGCTGAAAGAAAGGTTGAGCGCGCGGGACAAGGTACTGATCAACAAGGTTTTCGCCAAACCGGGTACACCCTCGAGCAGGCAATGGCCTCGGCTAAACAGACTAATGAGCAGCTGGTCGATAACCGCATCTTGTCCAACGATGACTTGCCGAAGCTGCGAGCGTATTTTTTCGACGGCATTCGGCAGCCGAGAAACCACCTCGGCGTCGTCCAGTGAAACTTCATTTGCGGTCATTATTATCTTTCTTGGCGCTCTTGGCGTCCTTGGCGGTTTATTTTTTCAGTCGGCCATGTTCACCGCTGGTAAATAGGCAAACTAGCCCTGTCGAGTTGCAGAATAATCAGATTCAAAGAAGTCGTATAAACTGGTCCTACGTATCCTTGCTTCCATACGGTCAGCTTCGTATCTCCCATGTCGAGGTGATCGGCTTCGGAGAGAATCCGTTTGCGGATCGCTTCGATATAGCTCTCCCATTGGCTGCCGCCCTCTCGATACTGCACCTGAGCATAATAAAAGTGAGCGTAATGCCAATGGCCGAAGCTGTCGCGGTTGCCTGGCTGAAGATTCTTTCGGCAATATTCCAGCATTCTAGGGACATAGTCGTCGTCGTACTCGCCGGCATTGTACAAACATGCAATCGCTGCCGCGGTGATGGCCGGCCGACTTCCGCCTCCTTTGGAACTATATTGCACGCCGCCGTCGCTCTTTTGCGTGCATTTGTGGATATAGCCGACAGCCTTATCGATGATTTCCTTCGGCACAGGGATTCCCGCGTTGCGACAACCGCGCAATCCTTGAACCTGAGTGATTGTGGTCGATCCTTCGTCGAACCCACTGCCATCTTTGGCACTAACATAGCCCCAGCCGCCGGCGCGCGTTTGGGCCTGTCCGGTAAACACTACGGCTTTGGTCAACACTTCGATCAGTTCCAAACGCCGATCGAGGTCTTCCTCCTCGCCCAACACCTGGGAAAGAAACAGCATCGCGAAACCGTGGCCGTAAGTATAGCGCTCGTCGTCCACGTCGCCAATCAACCCGTTCGGACGGCTGCGGCGTGTAAGAAAATCGACAGCCCGGCGTAAGTTTTCCGAATACTTGCCTTGGGTGGTGGTTGAACCTTCGCACAACAATGCCAAACCGGCCAACGAAGTCATCGCCGCCGGGTAACGTCCTTGGGCAGTCCAATGGCCAAGCTTGTGCTGCTGGTTCGCAAGCCAATCGAGCCCTTGGGTAATGGTTTCCTGCGTTTGCGGATCAGAAATAGCGCAGGCCGACGGATTGTCCACCACGCAAAACACCAAGACCAGTGCTAGGATTCTAAACTGCAAGATATCTATAAGAGTCTGGAACATCGCACCGAGATTCTAAGGGATAACTCCGTCGTACTACAGTTCAACAGCAGCACCTGCTGCATGATTTATATCGGTTGGCCAGGAGAAGGAAACCTCACACCACCGAATCGCGGAGGCATCTACTGTGTGATCATTCGCCGCCGAGTAGCTTTCGGCCAATTCCGTACAGGCCTGAATGTCCTTTCTTGGCAGCAAACTCACCCCCGACAATTGCCGGAGGTTCGGGAGGCCTGGGACGATCGGTAAATGTCAATTGCACCGTCCGACTCGCCATTTCGATAGCCACCTGATGCTCCTCTGTATCTGTGGCACGAATCACGCAATAGTTGGCACCCGAAACTGGGAGCGTATCGTCGTGCAGCAACAATCGCCCCGTTGCTTTTTCCAGAAGAACGAGACTAATTCCCGTCTTACTCCCTCCGGAGTCGCGTCGAACAACCCCCCCTGCAAACGCAATGATCGGAGAATCCACAGGCTGGGCAAACATCAATGCTTCCTGATACACTTCCGCAGGACGATTCCACAGGGCTTGCCCAGTACGCAAATCAAAAGCATAAATTTGCCCATTCATCACCGCATAATCCCAAGGGTTCAATCCTGAAACCCGCCGTTCACGCGGACCTTTTTTCGGCTGCTGGGCGAAGACCACACAACTCTCGCTTCCCGCAAGAATGGCCACTTGATTGAGAACCGGATTCGCCTCGATTTTCTGCTCCACCATCACTCTGCCGTTCTCAGCATCGACCACAGCACATCGTCCGGAGGGTTCTACCACAGCCACAAAACGCGATCGCGTGATATCGACGTGAGAATTTTTTTCATAATCGAACTTCCAGCTCACCTCGCCAGTGAGCGCATCGACCGAAGAAAGTTCGCGAAGCCCATCGGCCCGTGTGCGCCAACGAATCACCTGACGGCCAATCGTTGCCAACTGTTCCTGCCAGCGCGGCACGGTCGATTCGCCAAGACGTCGGCCATCGACCATGCTGAAAATTTGCGCCTCTTTACTAGCGCGCGGCACAGCAAACACAAATTGCTCATCCCCAAACAGATCGCAGCCCGCCGGTACATCGGATCGAGACCAGAGCGTTTCACCCGTCAGCGAATCGACACAAACGAGCCGACGCTGATCCTGAAAAACACAGCTGTCCCGGGTTACGGGCCCAATCACTCCGATCCAGTTATCTTCCCACATCGAGCGAGGAGCCTGCGAAGGCGCTGGACGCCTGCTTGTGCCACGATTGACAGAAAGTCCGTATCGATAATGCTCGTCCGATGCGTTGGCAACGCTGATACGCCACAGCGGCTTCGCAACCTTCGACTCGATACCCGACAAGGTATCGAAGGCAATCAATTGTCGACCCATCGAAACCACCAACAAGTTGCCCCGCGATACGCCATAGGAATTACTCGCTTCCTGGATTTGCACTCGATCTGTCTCAGGGAGTAATCCTTTGGAAATGTCTATTCCCAAGCTGTCGCGAACGATGATTTCCTTATTATGTATCGAGAAAAACAAGTTGCCCATGCCCAGGACTTCGTCCGTGCGCTCCCAACGAATCGCGGTCAACTGCGATCTAACAGGCCGCGAAGCAGGTTTGGCTCTGCCCAGGGTATTGATTTCGACTTCGCCAAATGGCCAAGAAAGACTATCCACCGGTTCTAAAGCGTTCCATTCCACAAGGCATTCCCGACCTGTGCGGCCATCCAAGCAAACAACTTCTGAAAGCTCGTCTCGCAATATCTCATCAAAGGGCTTTGCTTGCCGATGCAACTCGTTCGCATGCAACATTTCAGCACACCGAGCTACCGTTTCCGCACGAACGGATTGTTGCTTTGAGCGGCTTAACGACAGGTACTGTTGCTGTGCCAAAAGAAGCTGGCCATCTTCCAAGTTTTGATTGGCTAGCCGTAGCACCATAGGTTCGGCAAACTCGATCGACTGAAAACATTCGACAAATCGGTGCAGCGCGATTGGATCCGATGCTACTTCCTGCTCGGTCATCACCTCTTCGAGTTGCTTGATGATTTTTTGTCGCTGACTCGAGTTGGCTTGTTCCCAAACCGCGGCAACTTGAGCTCGCAACCAACGCGCCACGTTCACCCGAGCGTTTCGACCAATCTGGTAAACCTCGGAAGGTTCTGTAAATCTTCCATAAAGTTGCAAACAAGCGGCAAATGCCCCCAACGGGTCACCACTTTTCAACAATCCCTGAGCTTGAAGTCGGAGCAGTTTATGCTGGCCAGCGATGGTTCCTTGCTGCAATTCCTGCAAAAGTGGAAGATGCTCGCGAAAAGCAGCAAAGTTTTCTTCCAGCGCAACTTCCAAACACTCGATCAGGACATCACGTGTTTGAATACTCTCGGAACCGACAGAATAAGCTCGCCGCAACAGCGCAATCGCCTCCGAAAGTTGTCCGTCGCTGTAAGCGATTTCTCCCAAAGTTCGCAAAGCTTGGCCATCTTCAGGATTTTGCGCCAGACGTTGCTGAGACTGGCTTCGTAAAACGTCCACTTGATCGAAACAATCAAGAACCCGCCCCGTTTGCGAAAGCACCGCTCCCCGGTGACAGACGAGATTTCCCAACACCTGGCCGTCGCGAGCCACAGCACGACTAACAAAACTTCCCGCTTCCACATCAACGGCCAACACCTCCGCGGAATTGGTTGGCAAATAGTATTTTCCTTGGCTAAAAAATCCGCGTCCGGTAGGCACACTTTCCGACGGCAAATCCAACTTCTCCAGTTCCCAGGCAGGCTTCCCATCCTCTAGCCTATAAGCGGCAATATCCTTGTTGTTCACCATCAGGACACGTCCCTTGCTAACCCCGGCTAAAAACAACCGCTCTTTCTGGTTGCGCTTCCAAAGCAATTTCCCCGTAGCAAGGTCCAGGCAGTGCAACTCGGTCGACTCGGGTGGGCTGAACACAACTCGTCCATTGTCTAAGATCACCGCACTATCGGTCCAACGGCTTTTGGATTCGAAATCATGAGTTCGTCTCCCACGAAAATTCCGTGACCCTATGCGATTGGTTTCGTATCGGTAAGCCCAAGCCAGGGCATGCTTCGCCAGATCGACTCCCACGACGACGCCAGCTCCTGTGGGGCAAACCAGCACTCCGGAATCGTAGGAAGGGATGGTCGCCTGGTAACGCCGCTCCAGATCGTAAAAGATATCTGCTTCGATGCTTACCAACTGTTGTTTCCACTGAAAATCTCCCGTTCCCCGCTCGATCGCAACCAGAAATATTGCGCTCTTTATTTCGACGAGGCTGTAAAGCGATTGGCCAATTGCAAGTGGGGCGCCCAGGAAAAACGCCCCGGAAAGTTCCTCTCCGTTCGTCGCGCCGTCGATCTCCCAAACCAGTTTTCCCTGAGTCGCTAATTCATAGGCACACAACCGATTGGAACGTGCCAAAGCGACTTCCGGTTCCATGCCGCGCATCCTCTGCATCCGAAACATTTCCGACTCGTAATGTTCAGGCAGCGTGATATCCCGAATCGCAAAAACATGCTCTCCATCGCTGCTGAGACCGTTGTAAAGATAATCTTTCCAAATCCGCTCGCTAAACACTTGAGCTGGATCTATCTCTGCACTCTCCAATGCGGGAGCCACGGATATCAAACGTTCGATGGCAGCGACGCGCTGCGGCTGAACTTGCCAAACCCGCTTGCCTGTTCGAAAGTCGACCGCTACCAGATTGTGCGCCGATCGCGTAATAATATAATCGCCCACCGCCAACGGAGCCGCCGCTACGGCCAACGACTTTTCCTGACGAGTTCGATCGGCAACGGTATTATCGTGGATCTCCTCTAAACGCGGATGGCTCAACAACCGCACCGCCCAACGAACCCGGGCATGTGGCATTCCGCCTTCCACTTGACCATTGCGCACCGAATTGCCACGCGTGGTCAGCCACTGTTGCTCAGCACTCTTGCGATTTACTTTTGGTGCCCCGACCACCTGCGACAACCAATCGAGCGGCTGTTGACCTCGCAAGTTGAACCGAAAACCCCGTCCTGCCAACTCGACTTCTCGAATGCCTCGATCCGATAGCTGCTGAACAATATCTTGGGCACGCTGCTTACTCTCCGCTGCCAACCATGCCTCGGCTGCCAATATTGATAATTGGGGTTCGAAGCGTGCAACAGCCTCGCGCGATTCGAGCAGTTCTTGATAAGCAAGGGCAGCCGCTAAATGTTGGCCCGAATCTGCTTCGTATTGCGCTAACAACAATGCCGCTTCAAGGCCTGCCGAGGTAGAAAAGTAGCGATGCGCCACCCGGCGGATCGCTTCGAAGTCGCCCGACGCGATCGCCTCTCTAAGTTCTCGCCGTGCAACGGGACCATAAGTCGCTTCGACCAATTGCTTTCCCTCTGCGGGAAGGTCGCAAAGTATCTTCCGTGCGGTTTCTTTCAAGCCGGCAAATTCGCCTGAGTCGCCGACCAAAAGAAAAGAATCTTCCTTCTCTGGCTGGAGCACTTCATCGAGAAATCGAATCGCTTGCGAGTACTCGCCTGCCGCGATTCGTTGCTGTGCTTTCTGAATACCGCGCGATAGCGTGCGATCGCTTTTCAAAAAGACGCCATCGGTCGACTCGACCGTCCGAGTATTCTGCACAGGAGCAGGAACAACTCTTATTTGGGCACTAAGAGGCGAAATTAAAAGTAATCCAAGCACTAGGCTCGAGCTTGTCGCACAGAAAGCGAACCAACGGAAGCCGTTTGCACGAGACGCGCGGCAACCATTCCTCAATAGCCCTTGGGAAATCGATTCCAAGGGAAAGAGAAGGATCCGCTTGGAGGTGGATATCATTTGCTGTGAAGTCACGCAAAACCCCTTCTCTATCGATCTGCCCGAATTCCCCCAACATAATCCAAGCCCTGTGTTCACGGGCCGGTAATCTCCGGCTAAGGGTCCGACGCGCTAGCCGTCGCTCCACAAAAAGCTGATCGTACGTACTGGGCAAAACCAAACGGAAACCAGAAATTATGCGTAACGCATTACCTATCATAAGTTTACAGAGAATTACGAATAGATCAATGAAAGCGAATTTGCGGCCGAACCCCTACTCGAGAGTGGGTTTTTATCGTCCTCCGGGAATCCCTCAGACTAGAGCCCACGAGGGGTTTTGGTGCCACTTATAAAGAAAAACCCTTTTTTTCCGGGTATTCTTGCCAGTTTCGGCTTGTAATTTAGTGCCAGCAACCATTAAATCAGCACGTTGCATCTTTCGATGCTAGGTTTCTAGGTATTCCTGACTACCCACTAGTACTAAGGAGGGTTTCCCAACATGGCGAAAGCCGCTGCAAAAAAACCGCCGACCAAGACAGAAATTTACTCCAACATTGCTGAAAGCACCGGACTGTCCAAAAAGGACGTTGGCGGTGTTTTCGATGCACTGAACGACGAGATTGCCAGCGCACTGGGCAAAAAGGGTCCTCAGACCTTCACGCTCCCCGGGCTTTGCAAAATTGTTGTGCAGCACAAGCCGGCTACGCCCGCCCGAGAGGGAGTGAATCCCTTCACCGGTGAGCAAACGATGTTCAAAGCCAAACCGGCCCGCAACGTCGTGAAGGTCCGTCCGCTGAAGAAGCTAAAAGACATGGTCTAGTGCCAAGTCCAACCTAGCTTTTAAGGTTGTCATGTGCATGAGTCCCTCTAGGGAAATGTGATTATGCGCGCGACACCCAAAAAAGATTAGTTTGGCATGACACCAAATTATTCCCAGAAAACCGCCTGATGCTGAAAAGCAAAGGGCGGTTTTTTTCGTGCGCGCACCTCTGGAAGAAGAAAACTAAGGGCGAGGAAACGGGAGGAGTTTCTCTGTAAGCTTCAGATCGCACTAGGACCTTTGGACCTGGTGCAGTGGTCAGGGCCGGGCTTGAACCGGCGACACCTGGATTTTCAGTCCAGTGCTCTACCAACTGAGCTACCTGACCTCATGCCCATGGGGCAATGGCAAGCTGGCATATTAAGTCGGCTGTGCGGGGCTGTCAATCGGACGCAAATCGTTGCAGTGGGCTGAGTAAGGGCTGCAAAGGTTGACATTGTGGAAAAACCCTGACTACCATGCTAGCGGGCCGCAATCATTGCGAGACCGTTTTACCAGGGCGTTTTGCTGGGACCAATCGCTGGAGAGTTGCATTTTCGCTGGTTGAAGAATGCGGCACTACTTCAAGTTCGCCCTTTCCCCGGAACAAGAGAGCGAGTCGACCATGGCCAGGCTTTCGCAGTGCGCGTCAATTCGTTCCCGATGCCGGTTTCGTTTTAGAGAAATTGCCCTGATTAGCATGGCTTTTCTTGCAGTTTCCCATGCTCACGCCGTGACTCCCGACAGTCCCGAAGTCAGGGCGCTCATCGGGCAAGGCCTCAAATACCTGGAATCGAAAACCGACCATCGATTGGGCGGAAAATGTTTGATCGCTTTAGCTTTTCTGAAGAGTGAGGCATCCCACGACCATCCTCGAATTACCGAAGCACTAGAAGCATGTCAGGCAATGTCCGTGGAGCAAATCCTCAACGACAGCGTTTACAGCAATGGCTTGGCTGTGATCCTTCTTTCAGAACTGAACGACCCTCGGTATCACGATCTGATGAGCCGATTCGGCTCGGCCATGGAACAGCGACAAAAAGACCATGGCGGTTGGGGTTACGAAAACCGCGGGACAGGAGATACTTCCCAAACTCAATACGCGGTGCTTTGCAACTGGGAATTGCTTCGCTCCGGTTTAACACCGAATGTCGAGTCGGTTGAAGCTTGCACCAACTGGCTGCTACGCACTCAGGATCCCTACGGCGCCTGGGGCTATCAAGGAAAGGATCCTGGTAGTTTTGAACTAACCAGCCAGGGTAGCACGTCTTCTAGCATGATGGCCGCGGGATTAGGGAGTCTGATGATATGTGGCGATATGCTCGGCTTGATCAAACCTTACGAAGTGTCCCAACAACAGCAAAGCCATGATCGCATTCCGGCCGCACTGGAGCGAACCAACGAGCAAGGTGCCAAGCGAACTATGCGCATTCTCACCAGCAAAGGTGTTGATAAGACAAGGCTTCTCAATGCGATTTCAAGAGGCCAAGCGTGGTATGAAACTCAATTTAAACTCGAAAGCCACGGATACCCCGGCTATCTGCTGTACTCTTTAGAACGCTACAAAAGCTTTGAAGAGTTTCTCTCGGGAAACGCTTCTGTCGAGCCAGATTGGTATCAACAGGGATTCGACTATCTCAAGAAGTCGCAAAATCTCACCGGAGGATGGAGCGGCAGTTCGGGGAGCGTCTGTACCACGGCTTTTTCAGTATTATTTTTGCTGCGTTCAACACAGCGGAGTCTCGAAGCCAGCCTGGGCGAGGGAACCTTGATCGGTGGACGCGGATTGAGCGCCAATTTAGCTCAAATGAAGGTTCGCTACGGACGCCTCGTCGTCAAACAAGAACTTACGCAGGTTGACCAATTACTGGGAATGCTTGAGGACTCGGACAGCAAGGATCTCGAAGCATTGATCGCCAACTCCGCTGCGCTGAGTGTCAGCAATGTCGGTGCTGGCGACGCCCGACGATTGCAGCAAATCGTTCGGAGCGGAAAACCACAAGCACGCCTGCTGGCCGTGCGGGCTTTGGGAAAAATGCGAGAGCTCGACTATGTTCCAACACTTCTGTATGCCATGACCGACCCCGACAAACGCGTAGTACGCGAGGCACGCGACGCATTGCGATTTGTCAGCCGACGTTTCCAGGGCTTTGGCTTGCCAGACAACTTTGACGAAACCCAACAGTATCGCGTGCTCGACAAATGGAAAGCCTGGTATCGGCATGTGCGGCCAGATGCTCTCTCTATCCCTTAATTCACCCACGACATTGCCTCCCCCAAACTTGATTCTCATGACAACCTATCCCCAATCAACTGGTGAACGCAAATACCAGTTAACCGTCAGTTCCTACGACCGAGCTATTGCGCTGATTGTCGCTTTGCTGGTACTGGTAGGCTCGACTGTGTGCGGGATGGCTGTTGTGTTTTTCACCGGGAAATTTGTGCAAACAATCGAACCGATTCCCGTGGTACCGGTCGAGGCGACCAAACTCCACACTGCGCAGGGACTGCACAACGATCCTGAGCCCCCCGGGGCGGAAGAGGCTCCCGACCTGAGCGAACCAAAACTGCAAGATACTCTCGAAACATTGACCAACGTCATCTCCAACCGCGACGCACTTGTCACCGACGAGCGGCTCGATGCACACAAAACTGCGGGAGAGAGTAGCAGCATGGGAGATTTTCGCCAGGCGGGAACCCATAGCGAGGAGGTTGTTGAGCGTGTGCCGCGTTGGCAACGCTGGAAGCTGCGCTTTGAGCCCGAATCGGCGGATGAATTTGCTCTTTGGCTCGATACTCAAAAAATCGAAATCGGAGTGCTAGGACGCGACAACTTGGTACATTATGCCTCCGCTCTCAGCCAGAACAACCCAAGGACTCGGACAAGCGCCCCTGAACAAGAGACACGTGGTTATACTTCAGCTGCCGACGGCCCCATGCCAGGGCTGACATCGAGTCTGGCGCGCAAAGCCAATATCGCCCGTTTTGGCGAGATCGTGGTACTGTTCTATCCCTTTGAAGTTGAAAGCCAACTATGGACCCTGGAAAACCAATATGCCGACGGTCGCAATGTGAATTCGATTCGCGAAACGGTTTTTACTGTAGTGCGAAAGGGTGCGGGATTCCAGTTTGAAGTGATTGATCAAAAAACCTTTTAAGTAATCTATATCCAGACGAGAGCCTGCTATGGAAATTCTGTTTTCGTATTTGAACGATCTTGTTTATGCGATGTTGGCTGGACTCGCATTGTGGGGCGCGTATTGTGTGGTCATGGTTTGGCGTCGAGTCGGACAAACACGTTTTGTCACGGAGTACGATCAAGATGAATTCATGACCGAATTGGAAAACATCTTGATTGCAAAAGACTTCGTAGCCGCGACGGAGCTCTGCGAGGGCGATCGCCGCGCCATGCCGCAATTGGCCCTCTATGCAATTAACCACCGTAACTTGAGTTACGACAGACTCCGCCACCGACTTGCCGAACGGTTCCAGCAAGACGTCATGTCCGACATCGAGCACCGGGTGAGTTGGGTTACCACGGTCATCAAAAGTGCTCCGATGATCGGATTGCTGGGTACCGTGATGGGCATGATGGGGGCCTTTGCCAATTTGAGCAGTGGCGAGAAAGTCGACACCATTCAGATGGCTGCCGACATCCAGTTTGCACTCGTCACGACCGCTTGCGGATTGGCGATCGCCGTGCCGCTGGTGCTGGCGACGGCAAGCATCAATATTCGTTTACGAAAAATGGAAGACTTGGTCGGCTGGGGGCTCACTCGGCTGTTCGAAAGTATGAAACTGTGGCTCATCACAGATTAGCAGGCCTTTGGAAGACTCGTTTACCGAACGCATCCAACCTTGATATGCATTAAACGATATGCCCGTAACTATTAAAGACAAAGTCGATCTAAACGAAGATTTACGGCTCGTGCAAAGTCGTGATCGCAGTGACGAATCCGAAATGGACATCACGCCCATGATCGACATTACGTTTCTGCTTCTGATTTTTTTCTTGGTCTGCTCGACGCCTGATCAACACTCAGCAATCGAACTGGCGAAAGCCCGGCACGGCAAAGGAATCGGGGAGCGCGACTCGGTAATTATTACCATTAGCGACGAAGGCGTGAATTCTGCGCCTGTTTATCTGGCTGACGGAAAAATCGGCGAACCCTTGCCGGAAGATCCCGAAGAACAGAGTGAACAGATTGTCGCAGCGGTCGACGCGGGTCGGCGCGAACAAAACAAAGATTACGTGCTGATCAAAGCGGATCGCAACGTGGCCCACCGCGAGGTGTCGCGTGTGATCCGTGCAGTGTCGCAAGTGGAAGGGGCTAAAATCTTTTTGGCCGTCTTCGAAGGGGAATAGATAAAGGGTTCACTCCATGAGCAGAGCAAACCAAACCAACGTGCCCGACACTTTGGGACGAAGATCCACAGGCAAAGACGAAATGGACCTGACGCCGATGGTCGACGTCACGTTTTTGCTTTTGATTTTCTTCATGATCACTGCTGCCTTTGCACTACAGAAAGCATTGGAAGTTCCTCCGGTTAGCAAAGACGAGGCCTCGGCCACCCATACAGTCGACGAGTTGGAAGAAGATTCGATTGTGGTACGGGTAGATGAGGACAACGTTTTTTGGATCGGCGCCCCGAAATGGGACGAAGAACAGCGCACACCCAGCGTGCCAGAAATGCTGGCCAAAGTGCGCGAAGCTCGCGGGGCAGGGGGCACTGGCCCGACAAAGCTGCTCGTGCAGGCCAACGGCGATTCGCGACACGAGTTTGTCGTTGCGGCATTGGACGCGGGTTCAGGCGCTGGAATGGAAGAAATCCGTTTGATGAGCTACGAAGACGGCGACTTGGACCTTTGACTTTGGTTTGATTTCATTTTTTATTTTTGGCTCAGCCGCATGCGGCAGACCCCACGTGATTGCAATGAAAACCGAAACCTTTCTTGATATTCTTGAACAGCGCGGACTTGTTACCGGTTCGATCCTTCAGCAGTTGCGTGAGAAAGTTGCTCAAAGCGAACGTCGCGTAACTCCCAAATCGCTGCTGAAATATCTGGTCAAGCAGGAATTCATCACACGGTCTCAAGCAAAACAACTTCTGCAAACCACGCTCTACGTCTCACCCAGCGCAGAATCGAGCATCTTGGGCATCATGGCCTTGCCTGACATATCCGGCAAGCGTTCTTCTCGTTTGAAAAGCGCTGAATTGGATGACAAGGAGGAGATACCGACGTTGGCCCCAATCGATTCGCCGGAGGAATCGAGTATCTCGAAACAAGATCGCAAGGCGATGGAGCGCGAAGACGAATTAGCTTCGATCAGTGGATTTGTCAGCGAAGTGCTCTCAAAAAAAGAAAACCAGCTACCCAAGATGTCTCTGGCAGAGTTTGAGAAGAAAGAAAAGGAAGAGAGAACAAAAGGACGACGCAGGCAAACTGTCAAGCAGAACGAGTGGGATTCGCCATTGTTATTGTTGGGCGGGGGAGGGTTGGTCGTACTTATTTTGGCCGGTGTGATTATCGGATATCTACTTCGTCGTGGAGAAGCCGATGTCATCCTTGCCGAGGCTGGTGAGTATTACGACGGCGGCTCGTACACGCAGGCGATAAAGCAGTACGATCGTTTTGTCAAAGATTTTCCCAGCCATCCGGAATTCAGCGAAGCCAAAGTAAAACTCGGGATGGCGAAAATCTGGAAGGCGACCCTAGGCACAAAGCATTTCTCCGGGGCATTGGAAACTTCGCAACAAGTTTTAGACGCGATCGAAGATGAGCCGCAATTTAAATCCGCGCAACGGGATCTTGCATCACGTTTGCCGGCAATCGCGCAGGGACTTGCCGTCCAGGCGGAAATAGCAACCGATGCTGAGGATATTGTCCGTTTTATTGCCCAATCGAAGGCAGCTCTTGCGCTGTGCAACAACACCAAGTTTATTCCAAAATCTTTCCGCGACGACGTTGTACTCAATGAAGTTATGGAATCACTCGATCGCGTTGAGCGCACGCAGAAGCAGAATATCCAGTTAGCGCAAGCTATGATCGACATCCATTCAGCGATCGAAGCAAACAATACGGCCAAGGCCTACGAGATTCATAAAACGCTCGTGACGGAAAATCCCGGACTGCTCAAGAACCAATCGCTGGCGGAAAAGATCCGGGAAATCTCCGCGGCGGAACAATCGGTCATCAAGTACGTCGCCATCGCGGAACCCGCTATAACTTCGCCTCGTCCCAACCCACTGGTTGCAGAACTTGCCTTGGCCACACGACGCGGCCCGGAGGCAGACGCTACGGGAATCGTGGCCGTTCGAATTGATGGCGCAATTTATGCCGTCAACGCCAGAGATGGAAAACTATTGTGGCGCCGCTTTGTAGGTCTGGACTCGCAAGTTCCACCAACCATTTTGCCGTCGGGGGATTGGTTGGTCGTCGACGCTCGACACAATGAGCTGCTGCGGCTTGCCGGTTCCTCGGGGGAGCTTGTCTGGCGACAAACCTTTTCTGCGCCAATCCTGCAGCCCGTGCAAATCGACGCCCAGCTCCTGGTAGCCGATGATTCGGGAATACTTCATGTCCTGGATGTGCGGTCGGGAGAGCGCACTGGATATATCCAGTTAAGCCAACCGCTGTCGGTGCCACCCACGGTGGGTCCACACGGACGTCGGATCTATGCGGTGGGTCAACATTCGAGCATCTTCACGCTTTCGGTCGAAGATTTCTCCTGTATGGGAGTCTTCTTTTTAGGCCATTCGAACCATAGTGTCACGGTGCCGCTGGTATGCTCGCTCAACAAAGCTATCGTAGCCGTCAATACAGGCATTGCTACAAGTCGCATGCACGTGTTGTCCACGGACGACGATGGGATACTGGTTTCGAGCGAATCGAAACGCCGGCTCGAAGGATTGGTGAACACGTCCTTGTTGGAGGCGGGTCGACGACTTGTTGCGCTTACCAGTTCGGGTCAGATGAACGTCTACGAAGTCGGTACCGGCATAGGTCGCGAAGCTCTTGCAAAAATTGCCTTCCGCGATGCTGAATCGGGCCCCCCCGTCGCACGATTTGGTCTGCTGCATGACGGGCATGTTTGGTCTGCGGGTAATCAATTAAGCAAACGCACGGTTTCGCCTACCGGAAATCAACTACCAGTACGTGATATCGATCGCGACTACGGCGGCGACACGTTTGACCATCCATTGCAGATGGTTGACAACACCTTGATCCATGTTCGCCGACCGGCTGAGCAAGCTGGCGCAATTGTCGCGGCAATGGAATCCGCTTCTGGAAAAGCGCTTTGGGAAACCGAGCTTGCTGTTCCTTTGGCGGGTGCGCCGGCTGTCGATTTGGACGGCACACGGTTTTCCGCCATCACAGCCTCGGGGGCCGCCTTTTTACTCGACCAACAGGCGATCAGCCGCAGTGTTCAAGACGAATCGCAGCAACTTTCGTCGTTCGATTTCACTATGTCGCCGCTCACCGATAGTGTTGGCTTGGGGCAGGGGAGGCTCGCACTTGGCACGCCCGGCTCCGACCAGATGCTTCATTTCCGGCCTGATGCCCCACAGAAGCCGCTCACAGCAATTCGACTTCCAGCGCCACTTAGCTGTTCTCCTGTGGCTTGGAGGAACGGCTTCGTCGCGCCGACACGCGTGGGGCAGGTCTATCTTTACGATGCTGAAACTGCTGAGCAGCTAGGGAGTCCGTTTCAGCCTGCTTTAAGGGCCGATTCCCTTTACAAGTGGCTCACACCGGCGGTTTATGGCAAGGGTGAAAATTCGCGACTGTTGATTAGCGATGGCGTGGGAAAGATTTATCTACTGCGTTATGAAGAGCAACCGCAACCAAATTTAGCGGTCGTAGCAGAGACCCGTGTTGGCAAGTCGGCATTAGCCACACGTCTTGCAATTGTGGGAACAAGCGGTTTCGCTGGAACCCGCAATGGCCAACTGGCCCGTTTTACGTTACCTGAACTGGAGAGCCTGCCCGCGGTCGATTTGTCGGCACACGTGGTTTGGGGACCTTTCGGCACCGATGAAAAACTTGTTTTAGCAACAGACACCGATGAACTTGTCTGCGTCGATACCCAAGGCCAAATCGCTTGGCGCCGACCACTGGTTCACGGCCCGCCCCATGGTAAACCCTTAGCGGATGCCAACTCTTGGCTGATTGTCTGGCGATCAGGCGGTCTTTCACGAATTCAAATCGACGATGGTTCCGAACGCGGTTTCCTCAAATTCGAGCAACCAGCGGTTGCAGGGCCTATCGCCTTTGGCAAACGACTTCTCCTGACATCGTCCGATGGCACTCTGCTGGTTGTGGATCCACCTCAAAACTAAAACGAATGGACCGCATGTTGGGCACCTATGCTCACCACACTGATAAAATCCAATTTTGCCTGGTCCTCAGCCTGGCAATGATGATGTCGTTTTGCAGCAACGTCGATGGAGCTGAAACGAATGGGGAGGCGGACCTTCTCGTATTGCAGCAACCGTTCGACCGTGTGATTCTCAATGCCGAAAACGGCGGTGCAGTGGTTGACGTGATGCTGCTTGATTTCCCTAACCGTCAGGTTCCCAACCCCATTCCCGATAGCGGCGTCCTCCAGCTTCGCCGGTTGAGCGAACCCTCGACGCTGTACACCGTATCGTGGAAAGCAATAGAAAAAATCCAACTTTATGAGCAGCTCGTACTGGAGGAAGCCATTCTGCTGACCAACGTCGGCCAATCGGCTGCGGCGTTTGCCACACTTCAATTCTTGCACGACAACTATCCTCAACTGGAGGGACTTCGCCGGGCGTCTGAACTCTACCTCGAACGCGATGCGATGGATGCGTTTTCCGCAAAGCAATATGACGAGTCACTCGCAATTTTTTTATCGCTTTACGACTCCAACCCTCAGCACCCAGGACTGGCAGAAGCCGTCGTGAAGGTTTCCGATCACCTGATCAACGGTCACTTAAAAACTCGCAATTATGCGGCAGCGCGAAGCGTGCTTAAATTTCTCAGACGCGGCTTTCCCGGCCTGGCGCTTCCAAACATTGACGATTGGCAAGCGAAATTTGAATCGGGAGCTGCCCGCCAAATGCGTGCCGCACGAAGTGCAATCGCCGAAGGCCGTTATGCCGAGGCACACGCAGCCATGGGACGTGCTCAGATAATTCTGCCCACGGTTCCTGGTATTCGCGAGCTTGTTCTCCAAATCGACCGCCTCGTTCCTCAGATGGTTGTCGGTGTCTCGCAGTTCGGTGGAGCCCACGACAAATTGGGTGCCCTTGAATGTTCTCAAGCACGTGTGCATCAGATCACACAGCCGCAACTAATCGACATGGTCGACTTTGGCGCAGAGGGAGGCGAGTATCGAAGCCGTTGGGCAACTCTGGAAAGCAACGACTCAGGCCTACGAATGGAACTGCGTCTGCACGATGCGTCACTAGCATTGGGCCTTACGCCGGAAAAAATCGCTTTACGGCTTTTGGAAATGGCTTCGCCCGACGGTTACAAATACCACGAAGATTTTGCGGCCCTGTTCCAGAATGTTTCGATCGGGAAGGGTCGTGTTGCCACTGTTCATTGGCAACATCCGCATGTCCGACCGGAGTCGCTGCTGCGAATTCCCCTAGCCGATTTAATCGACACGCATGCTGCGGGCGAAGCCTATCAAGCAACGGCGAGCAATAACCGCAAAACTGTCCGGTATGTTCGCACTGCAGAGGGAAATGACCGCTTAGGTCCGACAACAATTGTTGAGCGAGCGTTCCCGGACGAAGAACAAGCCACCGCCGCGCTACTGTATGGCGAAGTTGCAGTACTCGACCAAGTTGCCCCCTGGCAAGTAGAGCGATTAGAAGCGGCTCGAGACATTCACGTTTCGCAATATCGATTGCCTGCCGTTCACGTTTTGCTATTGAATCACTCGCGGCCATTAATTTCCAATCGGGAGTTTCGTCGTGCGGTATGCTATGGCATTGATCGGGAGGGAATTCTGAACGGCATTATCCTGGGTGGGCAGTCACGCACAGGCTTCCGTGTTCTCAGCGGTCCCATGCCCGCAGGAGTTTCTTTGAGCGATCCGCTCGGCTACGCCACGAAACAAGAGCTTTTGCCTAGGCCTTACGATCCCCGTTTGGCGTCAGTCCTGGCAACGGTTGCACAGGACTCTTTATTTGTGCAAAGCAACGAGGCTTCTTCCGCATCGGAGGAATTTCCCGCCCAGGAAGTTGCGCCGCTGGTGCTTGTCTATCCGCCAGATCCGATCGCGAAAACCTGTTGCCAGGCGATCAAATCGCAACTTGCGGCAATAGGAATTCCCGTCGAACTTTCTGAACTCGCCAGCAATGCCACGTCTTTGCCTAGCAACTATGATTTGTACTACGCAAGACTGTTGGTTCGCGAACCGCTTGTCGATGCGCGTCGGCTATTGGGCCCCACGGGCAGTGCGGGCAGTTGTAGTTCGTCGATGAGTTTGGCTTTGGAAGAAGTCGATCAGGCACGCAACTGGAAGCAAGCAAGAAATCGCCTACGCCGAGTGCATCAGATTGCATACCACGATTTGCCGGTGATCCCGCTCTGGCAAACGGTTCGTTACTTCGCCCACCGTAATTCGCACCAGGGAATCGGCGACGCCCCGATCACGCTGTACCAAAATATTTCCGACTGGCGAAGCTCCAACACCGAAGGGGATCGTTAGCCATGGCAGAGCATACGATTCAACTGGGGCGGTTGAAGCCTGCACTCATTGGGGTGATCGTTTGGATCGCATTTTCGAACAGCGTCGAAGGAATTGAAAAAAAATTCTGGGAGTTGTCTCCCTACACAATCCGCATTCAACTGGCTATCGACGATTCGGCAAGGCCCCGATTTGCGCTGGACGAAAAACTTGCTGAGTTTCTTCGAGAGCGAATTCTAGCGACGCTTCATCCCTTGTGGACGGCGGAAATTCACATTACGCAGGGATCAGAAAAACGAAATCTATTCCTCCTTATGAATGATCCAGTACAGCCGGCTCCCCCTGAAACCAAACGCTTCGACAAACAATTGATGTTGGCCATGGTCGCCCAGCCGCGGGGAACCGCGCTTGTGTGTCGCGAATGGGACCGTCACTGCCGCCGCTGGGGTCCCGCCATGCGAGAGCAGGTTCGCCAAGAAACGATGCTTCCCGAGCGTTGTTTCTCCTTGCTCACCAAAACATTTTCACCACTGGCTAAAGTGCGCATTGACCGCGAAAACAACAATCGTGCCACGCTCGTTTTCAAAGGAAGTAGCCTCCCACTGCGTACCGACGAAGCCGTTTTTGGCCAGGCTGGCGACATTTATCAGCCGGTCGTTCTTCGCTCCGATCACGCCGGAAAAACTTTGCCTGATGGAGTCTCGGAAGTTCCTTGGACCTACATCACTCTCAAGGAACCTGAAAACGGTCGCTGGACGTGCGATGTGACCAGCGGGCTACGGCGTCCTTTCGGTATCCGTCGGCGAGGTCGGACGGAACATGTCGCTATCGCCATGCAAAGTTTCCCGCGCACAACCTCCGTGCGATTCCACGCTCGGCACGATCGTAAAAAAGCACTGACTGGCTACGAAGTGTATCGGCGTCGGCCGGGCAGCCGTGAGAGCGAGCCGTTGGGACTCACGAACTCCTTAGGAATGATCGACATCGTCGCAACCGGCGAAAGCATCGTCACCCTGCTTCTGCGTAGCGAAGGGCAACTTTTGGCCAAGGTTCCCATCGTACTTGGCTCCCAAGGACCCATTGAGATTCCGATTGCCGACGATCCGGCACGTCTGCGCGCCCAGGCTGAACTGACTGCGCTGCGCGAACAATTGATCGATTTGGTGGCACGCCGCAATATTCTAATCAAACGCATCCGCAACCATCTTGATAAGGGACAACTTCAGGAGGCGCGCGTACTGCTTGCCGACTTGGACGATTATCCCAGCAGAGCCCAATTCAATCAAAAACTCTCTGCGGCGGAAAGAGATCCCAGAAATCATTCCGAGAATACTCATGTGCAAAAACGGATTGAAAAACTTTTCTCCGAAACGCGCAAATTGCTGGGACGATTTCTCGATGCACGGCAAGTATCTGATCTGCGTAATGAAATCCTCACCGCCACGCGTAACGGAAAGAGTTGACCGCTCATGCCGGCTCACTCAACGCTATAAATCACCAGGAAGACTGCCACCAAGGCAACCACAACCGCTAACGCAATCAACACCTTCACCCAACGCCCCAACAAGGGCATCGTATCCTGATTGTCTCGTTGCGTAGCTGCCGTGTTGGCCACCTCTGGTTTACGCAAAGCGCGCTTGGTATCGATCACCACACGATCTGTGATATCGTCGTCTCGGGTGTGTGTCTCCGCAGGGTCGCCCACTGCCGGAAGTGTGTCGGCAAGCTTGGCGCTTTGAAAACTTTCGTCATGGGGAATATCGGCCAACTCGCCAATTTCCTGCCAAGTTTGAGGACTTGCAGAGTCGGTCCAAGGCTTTAGTTGTTCGATAACCTCCGAAGAGTTGGCGATGCGCTCCTCCGGACGTTTTTGCATCATCGCGTCGATCACTGCCACAAAGTCGTCTTCTAACAGCGCATTGAGACGCTGCGGCGGAATCGGGGTGTCGTCCAATTGCCTGCGCAATTTGTCGGCAGTATCGCCGCCAGGGTAGGGCACTTTTCCGGTGACTGCGTAGTACAACGTGCAGCCCAGCGAATAGATATCGCTGATCGATCGGACTTCGCCGGGGGAAACAATCACCTCCGGCGCCAGAAAATCCGCGGTTCCGACGATATGCTTCGGCTTGGTCGGTGCGAGGACTTCCAAGTCGGCGGCAAAAAATGCCAGCCCCAGGTCGGTCAGCTTGGTAATTCCCTCGGGAGTGATGAGCAGGTTTCCCGGTTTTACGTCGCGATGAATAAGCCCTTGCCGATGCACATAATCGAGCGCTTCGGCAGCCTGCGAAATCAGCAATGCCGCCTGCGTCTGCGTCAAAGGACCACGGAAGCGGACCAATCGTCGCAAATCGCTACCCGGGATAAACTCGGTAACCAGGAAATAAGTGTCGCCGTCGGTATCGGCATAGGTCAATCGCACAAGATTGGGATGGTCGAGCAAAGCTTGGGCACGAATTTCTCGACGAAAGTTGTCGATGGAAGTCCGGTCGGTTTGGCTCTTGGGCAAAACTTTGATGGCCTCGACTCGACCCAAGAGACCGTGCTCGCCCTTAAACACGTATCCCATCCCGCCCTGCCCAATAGCATCGAGGATTTGATAAGGGCCCAAGGTAAATTTGGTGCGACCATGGCGCAACTGTTCCGCTTGCCAACGGTTGAGAAATCCCGACTCAACCAATTGTTGGCTCAATTGTTCGTCGGTAATTTCTTCCAACGAGAGATCGGCTGCCGGGAGCGATTCGACCAACTGCTGCCAGGCATCGTCGATCTGCGATTCGGTCAGCAACCCACTTGCCAAACCGGCCCGCTCCAAAATGGATCGTTCAGTACGCAATCTCGCTCCTGGCTAAGAAAATCTTATCCGCCTTTCCAGAGTCAGTAGTTTAGTGCGCTACCAGAGCTCGCGCCAAGCATTGGCATTCCTGCGCAAGCATGACTAGAGGCAGCAGCCACTATTCCCGTGACAGAGACTTTGTCAATCGTCTCGCCTCGGCATGCTTGGACCAGGCATCTGGCAAAGGGGCTTCGAACAACATTTCTTCTTTGCGGACCGGATGCGTGATGCCGAGCGAGCGGGCATGCAAGGCAATTCCGTGAGGAAATTCTTCGGTGCTGCCATATTTTCGATCCCCGACAATGGGATGGCCCAGCCTGGCCAATTGGACACGGATTTGATGCTTGCGGCCTGTTTCTAGTTGAATACGCAGCAGTGCACACTCATCGCTGTTTGCGACGACCGTATATTGCAACCGTGCCAACTGGGCGTCCGGACAGTTGGCGTGGGTGACGTGCATTTTTCGATGCCGTTCGTCTTTACGTACATAATGTTCCAACGTCGCTTCGGAAACTTCTGGACAACCGCTCACCACTGCCAAATATGTTTTCTCAACGTCATGCTCTCGAAATGCGTTGGTCAATCGCCGCGCCGCTTTGGATGTCCGGGCTATGAGTACCACGCCGGTTACCGGTGCATCGAGCCGACTGACGATGCCCAGGTAGACGTTGCCAGGCTTTTCGTATTTGTCCTGAATGTATTGTTTAGCCACCGACAACAGACTCTGCCGCGGGCTCTGCACGCCCATGGTGGGCAGCTGCGCCGGTTTGTTGACGACCAATAAATGATTGTCCTCGTACAAAACATCAAGTTGCCCAAAGGATGTGGTCATCGGATTGATTGCCAGAAGTACACAAGAAATGCTAGAACCAACATAACTTCGCCGACTGGCGAAGCCTAGCGCTCGGAAATCCTGGGACAATTCAACTGGCTATAGTAATAGAACGCGGATAAACGCAGATTTGACAGATTTCCGCAGATTGAATGAGTAGAGTATTTGAGCACTCCTCGCTTCTGTCAACGATTGGCCGAAATAGTCTCGAAATCTGTGTCAATCAGCTAAATCAACGTTTGTCCGCGTTCTATTCTGCGTCGAAGGACTAAAGGCTTACAACAATCTAAAGGATACTTCCCCGTCAATGTCTCAACTTCGTTTGATTTTGGCCAGTGGTTCTCCCCAGCGCCGAGAATTGCTTACGCAGTCCGGCTATCGGTTTGAAATTGTCGAGCCGAGTGAATCGGCTGAGTGCGGCATCTGCAGTACTGGTGGCCCTGCCGGGCTGGTGACTGATTTGGCTTTTCGTAAAGCAGCCGACGTTGCTGGGCAACTCCTGAACAAACCAGAATTCGACTCTGCACCGGGTCTAATTATCGCCTGTGACACCGTTGCCGAGTGTGGCGGCGCCGTGCTGGGTAAACCCGTTGATGAAACCCATGCTCGCAGCATGCTCGAACGTTTGCGAGGTGAAACGCATCGCGTTTACAGCGGGCTTTGCCTCTGGCCCATTTCATTGGATCCCTCGCAACGGGAGGCCGAGACACGTGTTGACGTCACTGAGTTGAAAATGGACGCGATTTCCGATGACGGCCTGGAAGAGTATCTCGCCAGCGGATTATGGCGCGGAAAGGCAGGAGCATTTGGCTTTCAAGACCGCGCGGGGTGGCTTCATATTGTTTCCGGAAGCGAATCGAATGTAATCGGTTTGCCGCTGGAGTTGCTGGCCACCATGCTGGCGCATTGGAATAATGAGACTTCTGAATAATTGAACCACAAAGGCACGAAGAATTTTGATAGCCACGAAAAACACAAAAAAATCACAAAAAGCAAAAAGAAGATCAATCGAGTTCGAATTTCATCCTTTTCGTGTCTCTTTGTGTTTTTCGTGGCTAATCTTTTCTTTGTGGCTGTTCTTTCGTAGATCCGTTATGTAAGGGATAGTAGCGAGCCAGTTTGTCGGGAGCGACACCCATGGCATGCGCGCTCAGTAGCGACCAGTTGCTGAGGGTTTGTCGGACGACACCCCGTTGCTGCCAGCGCCGTGGATGAACAAACACGGGACCGGGCAGAAGAGCGGGGCGCGACAGCTTGCGAAATTTGCGCATTAAGATGAGATCTTCCATGAGCTTTACCGAGGGGAAGCCGCCAAGTTGCTCGAACACATTGCGGCGCATAAAAATTGCTTGATCGCCGTAAGGAATCCCGCGCCAGCGAACCCTGGCAGCGTTGCCCCGTTCCAAGAGTCGATAAAGCGTGCCACGCGCATCAATCTGCTGCTGAAACGCACCGCCAAGGGTTGTTTCGTTTGTCAGACATTTTCGCAGCTGATCGCCAACCGATTCGGCGAGCCAACTGTCGGCATGCAAAAACAAAAGCACGTCGCCCGTGGCCTGGTGGGCGCCATGGTTTTGTTGAAACGAGCGGCCGCGCGGACTTTGCAGTACCAAAGCACCCCTCTGTTTGGCAATCTCCGAAGTCTGATCCTGGCTATCGCCATCGACGACAATCACTTCGTCAGCACCGGCGTTCCAAGCGCTATCGACAGCCCGGGCAATCCATGCGGACTCGTTCAGTGCTGGAATAATCACCGATAGTCGAATACTCATCGTTCGATAGACTTCCTAGGCCGCGAAAACAATTCGCGATTGAGCGTTATTACCTCTAGCAGCTATACTCTTAGGAGACATTTGAAGACAAAGCTTAGTGATACCTTGTGGGGGCAACCCCTTACAAGCGGCAGTGGGTAAAAGAAACGGTCGTTGTGTGAACTGCGATACCGTTTTCTTTCATGAATTCTGAGGGGACGGATCGCACATGAAACTAAGGATTGGCGTTGTGGGAGTTGGGCCCGCCTGGGAATCGCGCCACTTACCTGCGCTGAGAGCTTTGTCGGATCGCTATGAGGTTTGTGCCATTTGCGACCCGGTACAGCATCGGGCCGAGTTTGCCGCTCGACAATTCGACGCAAGTGTGCATGACGGATATCGCGGTCTGATTGGTCGCGATGATATCGATGGCGTCCTGCTTCTCTCGGCAAATTTCTATGGTGCCACACCCATCTTTGCCGCCTGCGAGTTTGGCAAGGCCGTTTACTGCGCAGCTGCCATTGAGCTGACCGGCGACGAAGCAACCGATCTCCGATGTCAGGTCGAAAAATCGGGCATCGCTTTCATGGCCGAATTTCCTTGCCGACTCTCCCCGGCTACGCTGAGGCTCAAGGAACTAATTGCCACACAACTGGGCCCTCCCCATTTGCTGTTTTGCAACCGCCGCCGGTCGTCGCCTGCCGGGCATGAACAGAGCCATCGCTGTGTTCGCGATTTGGTTGAATTGGTCGACTGGTGCCGTTACGTGGTCGAAGAAGAACCCTCGTCCCTCTTGGCTACTTCCCACCAATCGTCGGGGAAGGCGTCGCACGATTATTTTTCTGTGAGCCTCGATTTCTCTCCACCTGGCGAGACAGGATCAGGTCCGCTTGCCGTTATCGGTTGTGGCGACTATGTCCCAGAAAGTTTGAAAGAATCGCTTTCTTATCGCCGTCCGGCCGATCTCAAGGTGGTTTGCGAACGTGGTATCGCTTTTCTCGACCTGCCCAATACAGTCGCCTGGTTCGACGATGCGGGTCAACATCTGGAAAAGCTCGATCACGAGCGACCCGTCGGAGAACACTTGCTGCTGCACTTCCATCGGGCGGTGGAAAGTTTGCTGCTAAAGTCATCGAGCTTGGAAGATGCCCACCGCGCGATTCTGATTGCCAACCAGGCGAAACAAAGCTGTCTGCAAGGTCGGAGAATTTTCTGTCAAGAAAACTAGAGCCGTTTGAATTGAAGCGTTTCTCATCAATTGACATGCTGTGGTCGCGGGACGTATATTGCCCGTTTCGCTTACCCTTAACCGCTCAATCCAAGCAAAAGCATGTCGACAATCACGAACGATATATCTCAGCTCGCAATCAACACGATTCGCACACTTTCGATGGACGGCGTCGAGGCTGCCGGATGCGGACATCCGGGCACTCCTATGGCGTTGGCTCCCACGACCTTTCAGTTGTGGACGCAAGCGCTGCGCTACGATCCCACTGCGCCCCTCTGGCCCAATCGCGATCGCTACGTGCTGTCCTGCGGCCATGCTTCGATGCTGATCTACTCGATGTTGCATTTAGCTGGCGTGCGCAAAGCAGACAGCGATGGCACCGTAAGCGACGATCTGGCGGTTTCGCTCGACGAAATACGCAACTTTCGCCAATGGGGAAGCGCTACGCCCGGGCATCCTGAGTATGGCCATACCACGGGTGTCGAAACCACCACCGGCCCCTTGGGACAAGGCTGCGGAAACAGCGTCGGCATGGCCATCGCAAGCAAATGGCTTGGAGCGCGGTACAACAAGCCCGAGTTCGCGCTGTTCGATTACAACGTCTATGCCCAGGCCAGTGATGGCGATTTGATGGAAGGTGTTGCCTGCGAAGCGGCTTCGCTTGCCGGTCATTTGAAGTTGTCGAATCTATGTTGGATTTACGACGACAACAGCATCACGATTGAAGGCCGAACCGACTTGGCCTTCAGCGAAGATGTCGCCACGCGTTTTCGTGGCCTCGGTTGGAATATCGTGCAAGTGGACGATGGCAACGATCTTGAATCATTGGCCAGCGCTTACGAACAGTTCGAACAGTCCGACGACGCTCCGACCTTGATCATCGTAAAGACCATCATTGGCTACGGTTCGCCCAACAAAGCCGACACCTCCGGCGTCCACGGCTCGGCATTGGGTGCCGAGGAAGTACGATTGACCAAAGCCGCCTACGACTGGCCCCAGGACCAACCGTTTACCGTTCCACCGGAAGTTCCCGAGTATTTTCAAAATACCCTGGGCCAACGCGGCTTGGCTGCTCGCGAACAGTGGGAAAGCACGTTCGAGCAGTACCGTTCCAAGTTCCCAGAATTGGCTCGCGAAATCGAGCAGATCCATAGTCATGCGCTTCCCGATGCGTGGGACGACGAGATTCCTGAATTTCCCGCTGACGAAAAAGGCCTGGCGACTCGCAGTTCCGCTGGCAAAGTGTTAAACGCTTTTGCTGCGAAAATCCCGTGGCTGCTGGGCGGCTCGGCCGACTTGGCGCCCTCGACCAACACCTTGCTTACATTTGAAGATGTCGGCCACTTCGCAGCGGACAATTACGGCGGACGCAATTTGCACTTCGGAATCCGCGAACACGGCATGTCCGCCATCGTCAATGGCATGGCGCTCTGTGGTTTGCGCAGTTATGGGGCAACTTTTTTTGTATTTTGCGATTACTTGCGCCCTTCGCTTCGACTTAGTGCCCTGATGGGCCTGCCCTCGATTTTTGTTTTCACACACGACTCGATCGGTGTTGGCGAAGACGGACCCACCCACCAGCCTGTAGAACAATTGGCCGCCACTCGGGCGATTCCGGGAGTGGTTGTTCTTCGCCCAGGCGATGCCAACGAAGCGGCGCATGCGTGGCATATCGCGCTAAAACAGACGCATCGTCCTACCGCCTTGGTACTCACGCGGCAAAATTTGCCTACGCTCGACCGCACAAAATATGGTTCTGCCAAGGGCGTCGCGCGCGGCGGATATATTCTGTCGGAAGCCGATGGGGGCGATCCCCAGGTTCTGCTTATTGCCACGGGCAGCGAACTATCGATTGCCGTTACAGCGCAGCAACAATTGGCTGCTTCAGGAATCCGTGCTCGCGTGGTAAGCATGCCCTCGTTCGAGCTTTTCGAGGAACAGAGCCAAGCCTATCGTAATGAAGTCCTCCCGCCCCAAGTGAAAGCTCGCGTGGCCGTGGAAGCAGGAGTCCGACAGGGTTGGGATCAGTTTCTAGGCACCGATGGAGCGTTTGTCGGCATGAAGGGTTTCGGGGCTTCCGCTCCAGCACAAAGAATCTATCAGGAAATGGAAATTACGGTGGAAAAAGTCACTGCCGAAGGAAAACGATTGGTGACAATGACGAAATCCTAATGACGAATGACCTCAGCAGTAAGGTACCCGAGTGAGCGACGTGATCCCCATTTCTGGATTTGCCGATCCGTTCAGTAGCTTGTCGCACTTTTCGGGAGCGGCTGTCTTTGCCGGCTTGTCGATCCCTTTGCTAGTTCGCGCAAAAGGGCAATTTGCAAGCTGGGTGAGCCTGGCTATCTTCTGTGCGGGAGCCGTATTGTTGCTCTCGATTAGTGGCGCCTATCACTTGCTCGATCACACCAGCGCCGCCCGGTCGGTGATGCAGCGGCTCGATCACGCAGCAATTTTCGTGCTGATCGCCGCTTCGTTCACTCCAGCGCATGTCATTCTATTCCGTGGCTGGAGAAGATGGGGCATACTCACGATGGTATGGACCATTGCAGTCGTTGGCATTTCGCTAAAAACGCTTTTCTTTGAGCAGGTTTCCCCAAAGCTGGGTATTGCACTTTACCTTGGCATGGGCTGGATCGGTCTTTATACGACAATCGCACTCTGGCGGCGGAATGGATTCGAATTCATTCGCCCTATGTTTTGGGGAGGAATTGCCTATTCGATCGGGGCCATCCTGGAAGGTTTGCATTGGCCCGTGCTGATTCCCGGAGTCGTCCAATGGCACGAAATCTTCCACCTGGCGGTACTCGCCGGCTTGGGATTCCATTGGGCATTCAATTATCATCTTGCCAGTTGTCTCCGTTGTAACGTAGCAACGACTCAAGCACCAGACATCGCCGCATAGCGGCATCCAAACAGCGGGTAGCCCAGACAACACCCGTTGCCTGGGTCGCAGAGCGACAGGAGGCTTGCAGTGGGCGGTTCGATTCATCAAGCTACGCCCATGCTTTGGAAACGGGTAGTCGGTCGGAGTGCCCCTCGAATGGATCGACTAATCGGGAAGACCTCTTGGGCCTACGGCCCCCAGACAACCAAGTTGTCTGGGCTACCCGCTACGACTTACCCGGCACTTACGGCTAAGTTAATGCCATTCACTCCCGACCCCTTTTTCTCCCTTTTCTCAGGCCAGCTTTCGTGGGAGGGTGAGAGTTGCCCATGCCATGCCGCTCGTGTGCCGATGCCGCAAATATTGATTATTCCGTAACGGAGTTGCGTTGCCGCATCATCACGTTGACTTTGGTCAACTTGAGACAACGTGGAATCGGCGGAGTATGCACAACAAACTCGACACTAGGTCCTGGGCGTGCTAGAGTTGCGGTGCTTACTTCATTACCCAACGGATTTTCTATGCACAAAGCCACTCTCATAATTGCATTCGCTCTTTTTGCAGGGCTTCCTGCACTTACCTACGTGCTCTCGAGTCGTGGCAACGATTCACAGACGATTAGAACATCCACACTTCTTGAACCGAGTCTAACCCGTCTGGTGATCGCATCAGCTCTAAGCCACCCGGTGGTCACGCGAAGTGAGTTTCATAGCATACAGCCAGGAATGAGTTACAGCGAGGTTATGCGGATTATCGGAGTGTGTGGGGAGGAAATGGTGCACAACCACATTGATGGTGTGCCAGGGATTATGGAATCAGTCGACACGCGAATGTATCAGTGGATCAATGCAAACGGGTCCAATATGAACGCGATGTTCCAAAATGATCGGATGATTCAAAAGGCTCAATTCGGCTTAAAATAGTCCTCATACGCAGATTGGCAGTGGTAAGGTATGTGCCGCACTCACCCTGCTGGACTAACGAGAAGGAATTAGGAAACATGTTAGCCCAACATAAATTCGTGTCAGAAAACTATAATCGATTGTTAGACATTCTTAAATTCGACGAGCCCAAGCCGGATACGCCGAACGTCCGATGCGGTCCTTGTTCTATTCACCGCAATGGAAAATGCCGCATGAGCACGTATTCTGTAGAGTATCCAAATGGACAAACGGTTCCAAAATTGACCTGTGGATCTTCTTCTTCCGAAGAGAGAGTCGATATCTATGAGTATTGCAGTGTCGTCCTTGGGCTCCAGGGCGACAACATTGTTAAACAAGTGGTCGACTTGATAGACCGCTAGCAGTCCGTTGAAGAAGTCGATTTCTTGTGATTTCAAGCGGCCAGGGCGAACGCAGGACAGGCGACCATTTCCTGGCCGACGCGATGGATCGAGGCGTGCAGACGGCTCAGTGCGCCTTGCATGTTAATCCGCGCGGAATGCAAATTGTCGGCAAGGTCGCCTTCGGCCTGTAAACGGGTAGCCCAGACAACACCCGTTGTCTGGGGTCGCGGAGCGACAAGAGGCTTGCAGTTAGCGGTTCGATTCATCAAGCTGCCCATGCCTTGGAAACGGGTAGTCGGTCGGAGTGCCCCTCGAATGGATCGACTAATCGGGAAGACCTCTTGGGCCTACGGCCCCAGACAACCAAGTTGTCTGGGCTATCCGATAGTTCTGGTCTGCCGTGACTGCGATAGGGTATACTTGAGTCTATGGAAAATCTCCCTCAACCGATCACGCCTGAAACCGAAGATGCCCTCCAGCAACGGGGCGGTCCGCTGCAGATTGCTGGTTCGCAAGGCAAGTATGTCGTGATGCGACTTGACGTGTACGACGCCATGCTGGGAATCAGCAACGACGAAGAGGCCCAGACGTTGGCCTCGGTCCGCCGTGGGCTGGCCGATGTCGACGCCGGTCGCACCCACGACGCTCAGGACGCGTTCGACAATATCCAGTCTCGCTATGCCTCATAAGATTCGCCTCTCGGACGAGGCAATACGGCAAATCACAGCGATCGGGGATTACATCGCCGAATGGCACGTAGTTATTGATAAGTTCTTTCACACCAAGCATTAAGCAATGCTATCGCATCAGTGCATTCTGCGAGGTGTTTTTGATGATCTTCGTTCGGCATCTACAAATGTTCGAGAAGTGGAAACACTGGACGGCTG
>JAJDED010000045.1 GCA_029259915.1 Planctomycetota bacterium
GAGACTTCCGTGCCTGGAAATACTCTGCAGCGCGACGACGACGAGCTTCCAGCTCCGCCGCACTGCCTTTGGTTCTCATACAACATGATACGGTGCTAGCTCAGGGTGGGGTTCATTCGGGGCGCAAGGATCAATAATGCCAGAGCGTAGGCTGCGTGGTCGTTGCCCGAGAAGGTGCGTTAGATTTCAATGGCAGCGATCCCACGCTCCCGCTCTGTAAACGCACCGACATTCGACACCATGCACCCTACCAACTATTGATATCTGTGAAAGACACCTCGATCGATGAGTTGCTGTCGGTCCTCGTCGCTCGATACGCTCCCTTTTACCAAACCTTCAACAGAACCTTTTGCCTTGTTTGCTTTTTCTGTATTTAATCGCTCAGTGAAGAAATCTTCCGCAATCACAACTGGGCCAATCGGATCATGGCTGCGAATAGCAGGGTTGGCGAAATCATTAATCTCAAAACTCATTGTTTCAACATCTAAATCAAGTGGTTGGGTCCAAAGTATGCCGGAGTCTGCCATTTCCACAATCATTAAGGGAATTCTTGTCGCTTCCGAGAGTGAATCTTCTCCATCTGGGTTAACAGGGAGTCCGACAAAAGAGTGTTCATTTTTGATACAAACATAGCTAGTCTCGTACTGCTTCGATGAGGAACGGCTTTCATTCATGCAGCGAAAGAATCGTGGTATCTTTGAAATGTAAGTGCGATTATTCGGCCCATCCCAGGATTCATTCATGTCGTAGCCAGCAAATTCTTCTGGCATATCTAAGCGAGCAAGGAGTATCCGCCAGCTATGCAACGGAAGCCCTCTCTCGTTATAAATAGCTATCGGAGGAAAACTTCCGTTCGTTTGCTTATATTCTCTCAAGAGGGCCCTAATAGCTGCAATGTTACTACTGCAAAGGGTGCAATTTACGGCCCTATTTGCTTTTGATACGAGATAGAATATGCCGCTCCATGTGAAGAGAATTACACATGCAGCAGTTAGCCAAATCTTGTATCGACTATGTATTCTATACATCATGGATTGCTTTCTATGGAGCGTAGTATTTCCCAGAACTGTCGACCCATACTGAACCATCTCCGACGAAACCATCTAACGTGATATTAGGATCATCTTCAAGGTAGTCAAGTGTCCTGCCAAGTGTTAATCGTGCTAAGGCATCACCAGACTCAGAAGGATTACTTGATTGCGTTAAGACGGCACGACTTCCGGCAGGAAATGGACCAATCGCATTAAATGTTGCTATGGGATCGTCCTGTGCTGTAAAGTGAAAAGCAATCATATCTGCAGGAGTGACAATAACTACTCCAACGCATGGCCCGCAGGCGCTGGTGCCAACAAATGAGCCACCAATCGCTCCTCTATTTACGATACGATTTTCCCCTACTCCAGCTGCAATAGTAGTTGCATTTTTTGGAAATTTATTGACCTGAGGACTTCCAACTCGTTGCCGCGCCGCGGAATGCGAAGCCACGGTTCCAACATCCAAAAACTCCCCGAACAGCTTTGTTCGATCATGTAGTGGAATGTTTACGCCGTTAGCCCGAGAAGAAGCCGCATATGCCGTCAATGCAGCATCAATTAACAATGCATCCGCTAGCCCTGATACTGTGACGACAGCACCAAGACCAAGTAATCCAAATTTTGCAGTAATCGCACTAGCAAACAAAAGTGAAAGCAGGGTGAAAATGAACTCACCACTAGGATCAATCCCATTCACCGGATCGCCATGGGTATACAGATACTTATGCAACGACTGCGGATCGTTGATATTCCCCGCAAAGGGATCCACGCGGTTGAAGCGGCCGCTTGATGGGTCGTAGAAGCGGGCGCGTAGATACTGTAACCCCGTGGCCAAGTCGGAGAATTCGCCGCTGTACAGCAGTGTGGTCAGCGCCGCCGCGGCAGTGGTCAGCCCGCTGCCGACAAGCTGGTTGCCGTAGGCGTCGTAGGCAAACACCTGCTGCTTCCCACCAGGAGCCACCGGCAACCCCATCGCATCGACCAACCCCCGCGTACTGCCATGGCCGTCGTACAGCAGGAACTGTGCCGGCAACACTCCGGCGGGCGGATTCGATAGCCACTGACTGATAACATCGTGCCCGAGGACGTAGCTGGTCAGCTCGCCCGCATCGCGGACGCCGTTACTGTTGAGATCTTCCCAAGCTTCCAGCACCTGGGCGTAACCGGTGTGGTTATTGCCATCGACCAGGTAACGAGTCTTAATCGGCCCAGTGCCATCATCTTTGGTCTGGCTGACTCGGATACCGCTGTCGCTGTACTCGTAGTCGATGGTTGTGTCGGGCGTGCCATCGCTCGTGTCGTCAATCTCAACCCGGCTCAAACGGCCCTGCAGATTGTACGTAGAGTCGGTTGTTTTTGTGACGCCTGTAGTGTGATTGGTTTCGACCTTCTTCGTTTGCTCCGTCCCCGGATTGCCGACGCCGCCGTATTCATACGTGGTCGTCTTCTTTGCCGCAGCCGTGTTATCGACAGTGGCTTCGGTCAGCAGCCGATCGTTGTCGTCGTAAACATAGGTAGTCGTTTCGTCACCAGTGCCATTGGTAAAGTTAGGTGTTGAACTGAGCAGATCAGTCGGCTGAGTGATCCCAGTAAATAGGGGATCGGCGTCGTGCTCTTTCTTCTTGCGGTTGCCGATCAGGTCGTACGTGTAGAAGTCGATGAAGTCGTGAGTGGTGCCTTCGCCATCAAAATACTCGGCGACCAGCCGATTCAGACCGTCGTAAACCCAGGCAATGGTGTTGGTCTGCGTGAGCAGACCGGCGATATCGTAGGTTTCTTCAGTGACACCCGTGCGACGGCCATCGGCACGCACCTCGTAGTCGAACGTGGCCAGACGGCGATCGCCGGCGTCGAATTGCTGGTTGTTATTGGCATCGAAATAATGCTCCAGCAGATCAAGCCGGTTCAGCTCGTCGTAGGTGTACTGACTGACTGTGCTGCTGCCAGGCACGTCCGCGGCAACAATCACGAACGCCAGATTGCCGACCGCGTCGTACTGGTACGTGGTGATGTCATTGACCGGCGCGCTGTTCTGCTTGACAGCAGTAACCGTTTCCAATCGGCCTAGACGGTCGTATGTGTAATCAGTTTGCGTGCGGGCGTTGACCAAATCGGCACCCGTATAGGTCCGCTGGAGTTGTCCCGTATCAAGGAAGTAATCGTAGTGGATCGTCCCTTCGGGCGTGGTCACGCGATCGAGCTGGCCGAGTTCTTCGAAGAAGTTTTCTGTGACCCGTTGATCTGTGGTCGTAAGTAGATCGCCATCAAAATCTTGGATCACTTGCATTTGCCGACCGAGATCGTCGTAAATGTAGTCGGTGATTTCATTAGGTGGCGCAACATCGGGATTGACGCCGGGGGCGAAGTAATGTGTTTCGTCCAGCCGGCCGAGATCGTCATACACAAAATCGGTGGTACGACCCTCGAAATCGATTGTGCGTGCTTGACGCCCCGAGGGGTCGTAGAAAGTCCGCTCGCGGAAGTTGCGGACCTCGCCGGTGAGTGCTTGGCCCAGTGGCAACGTGCGGGCTACCTGGCGGTTGAGATGGTCGTAGGTGAATTCGGTTTCGCGGGCATTGGTGCGGTCGTGGTTTTCGAGGCCCGATGCGTCGTGGATGACATTGTCGCGAATGAGAGTTTGGTTGCCGTAGATGTCGTATACGTATTCGTAACGAGGTCGAACGGTGTTGCTCGTTGCCGGGTCGACAACCGGCGGCAGGATGACGGCGATGAGCCGGCCGCTGGTGTCATATTCGTAATTGGTGGTGATCGCCGACTTATCGGGCCCCTGTGTGAGCGGATCGTGTTGGGCAATCTCCGCAACGCGGTGGCCCAGGTCGTTGTAAACCGTCTCGGTTTGCGTGCCATCGTGGAAGATGGTTTTAATGACGCGGCCCAGGTCGTCGTAGACGCTGCGAGTGCTGTGGCCGAGTGCATCGGTCACCAACTCTTGCCGACCTAGTTTGTCGTACTCGAACGTAGTGGAGAGCACATCGGTAGCCGGATTGACAATGTCGATGACTGTGCTGGTCGCTTCATCAAAAGTACCCGTGAGATACTGGATTGATTCGATCTGCTGCCCAGCGACGTTGTACTTGAACTCGCTGATGAGTCCTGCCGCATCGACAGTGAATTCCACACGGCCTTGCTCGTCATAGAAGGTCTGGTTGCTGGAGAGGACGTTGCCCTTGGTGACGTCGTCAGCCAGAATGCCTGTGGCCAACTTCTTGAGATTGTCGGCATTGGGGTTTGAGGTCGTGTGAGCCACCAGCGCGATGTCGAGGTCGTCGTAGCGGATAGTTTGCTCTACCCGGCCCAGAGCGTCGTAGACAGTTTCGGTACCGGGCGTGGTGAGGTCGCCGTCGAGGAAGGCGTCAGTCGTGAAGACCACGCGGCCATTGGCATCATAGGCAGTGTGGCTGATGATCTCGCTGGGGGTTCCGTTAGCAAGTAGCGTGGAAGAGCGGGTTTCGATCAACTGGCCTTGTTCGTCGTAGAAATTAGTGGTGACTTCGTTGAAGCCGTCGTACATCGGATTACCGCCGCCGTCGTTTCCAATAAACGTTTTGCGTGTGGTGGTCTTCACGCGGCCGGCGGTTTGTAGCTGTCGGTAACCTGTGAACAAAGACTTCTAAATCGTACTTAAGGTCAAATCAAAGTGCGGTATCCGGTTTTATGGGTTTCGTTCGAATTATCACACTCAAACCTAGCGTACGAATGCCCACGGTGGAAATCGCTGGACTAGTACACCATTACGTCGAGTACATGTCAAATGACAAAGCAATTCCAAGCGATGCAACTCTTCGAACTGTTTTCTCTGACAAAGTGAATCCATTTTGTATGCCTGACAAGAATACACCGATAAGTATTTCTGCGCGAAATTTAGACGTGATCGCTTTCCACGTTTCTTGATTTTCCTCAATCCGATTAAATAAATCATTAATCGCTTTATCAAGTAAATGAGCCTTATCTTCTTGCAAGATCCATACCCCAGTGGGCGCCGACCGAACGAAATTTCTAGTCTCTATGTTATCACCTTTTGCATGACTCTGTGTAGGTACACAATCAACAAGCTGAGTTACTCTGTCAGGGATTAATTCATCTCCTTGAATTCGAAGCGATACTTTAAATTCTATTTCGGTCATAACTAGAAACCTGCTTTCGCCCCTCCCTCTGTCAGACTACCAAGCCATTCAAGTGTTTTTGGATCAAAAACATTCCCGGTCAAATCGAACAATAAATCTGCGTCAGGTGGATATCCCAAATTAGCCTTAAATTCATGTAGGCGTTTGCTTGCCAATTTAGGATTTATACCATGATTCTGTTGCAATCTTCGGAAAACTTCTTGAACCCCAGACTTTCCTGTTAGTGCTCTAGCATTACCCGGAAGACGTGGTGGTTTGACATTCGCCACACCATCCACCACCTCCACGGCGGCCTTTGACTTAGCGAACTTCGCCGCATCCGCCGCGGCTTCGCCGAAATCACCGCCCTTGTCGGCGGCCTTGAGGATTTTGGCACTAACCTCACCTCCCTTACTAAATATCCCAAAGAAGGGAATGGCGGCAAGGGCGTTGAGGCCCGCGTCGCCGAAATTGCCACGCCCAAGCGAAATTATCGTGTTGATCACGTCAGGAACAATCCCCGCCCCTGGCGTAAGACCCGCTCCGTCGAGTCCAATTTGCAATTGGTCGAGCGATTTAGAAAGTAGCTCCGGGTCCTCCTCCACCACCACGGGCCGATTGATGATCGCCTCGTAGTCGCGCCGCGCCAGCTCCTCGCCAATTCCCTCGAACGCGCCAAAGGTCATCTCCACCGTCAGACTAGGTGCCGCAGGCGCAAATGGCAACGGCTTGGCGTCCTCTGTGCCGGCGAGTTGGGCGGTTTTTGTGGTGTTGCCGCTTCCGCCGCTGGGGAAGAGGTCTTCGTCGACGTCGATAGTCGTGCCAGTGCTGGAACTGTAGTGCCGCGACTTGCGGCCCGAGGGGGCACCGTCGGTCGTCTGACGTATTTGGTAATCGCGGACGTCGGTAAACTTGAGGGTGGACGAGCTGCCACTACTGCTGTATTGAGTGCTATCGTGCCACTCGTCCAGGTGTGAATTCTTGCTACTGCTGGTACGGGTCGTCTCGCTGCCGCCGGTGGGACTGTAGTTGCCGGTGGTCTTCGATTTTTCGCTCGACGAGGCGTTGCCGCTGACCCGGGTCGTGGCCAACATGTTGCTTGACTAAATCAGCAACAGTAGTGTCCCAACGTTTCCACGTTGAATGATTATAAGCCCATATCTTTCATCACCTTACGGAAAATCATGACCTGCTTCGATTTGAAATTGGTTTGGCCGATAATATCCGATTTCCGAGAATTCGGAGAGGTTTCGGTC
>JAJDED010000046.1 GCA_029259915.1 Planctomycetota bacterium
CAGCCGTCCAGTGTTTCCACTTCTCGAACATTTGTAGATGCCGAACGAAGATCATCAAAAACACCTCGCAGAATGCACTGATGCGATAGCATTGCTTAATGCTTGGTGTGAAAGAACTTATCAATAACTACGTGCCATTCGCCGATGAATCCGACGCGTCGAACGGACTGGTCTGATTTGCTAGAATTAGAGATAGTTCATCCAAGAAGTGATTTCCATCTGTCCTGTCGATAAGTCTGCTCAGATGAACGCTGACGCTTGCTCAATAAAGGCTGCAAATGAATGATGTGGCTTCACGTTTTAGCCTGAAGAAACTGCTGGTTCTTCCTGTAGTCTTTTCGGTTGCTTTTACACTTTGGCGAATCAGTCCCTTACACGGAATGGTTGGACTGCTCGCAGCAACAGCGTTGAGTGGTGCCATCCTATTGGCACAACAGAGAGACTACGTATCATTATCGTGGAAATTCGTTCTAGCTGTTTTGTTCGCGGTTTCCGCAGGAATTGCATCCGAAGCAACCTCGTGGTCACATGGCCCTCCAACAGCTACTTCGCTACTTCGTGGTTACGGTGCCATCATCGTCGGAGGCATGCTCGGGTGGTCTATCTCGAATCTTGTTTTTGGGAGAGATAATGCTGCAGGGTTCAGCAAATCGAGGTTGGTGCTAGGGACTCTTACTGCAGTTCTACTAACCATCATATGTTCAGTTCCACTTTGGTTTCATTTGTGGCTCAACGAGCAGGAGCAGAACTTTGTTAGGGCTGAGTCGTTTGCTCCGACAATGAGGTACTACCTCACTCAAAATTCAGCGTTTGACGATATTGACATTGGACCATCAAAAGAACATGGCGGCTGTATTCTGATGTCAGGAATCCTAAAGACGGATGAACAACTATCGGAATTGAAGAATTTCGTCGCAGATAACAACCCACCAGTTCCTGTTGTTTACGACGTGTCCATTGGGGCGGAAATGGCAGATGTCTACGACGCGTCGGAGTGAAACGCCGTTCCTGAAAGAGTTTGTCAAGTAAAAAGGGTTTCCCTGAGTGTAGAGCCCAACGCTTCTTGATAAACGGCCAGCGTCGCTTCCACCATGCGATCGGCGGTGAAGTGTTGCTGCCAGGTGAGAAAGTCGAGGCCATTGGCGGCGGTGTCGGTCACATACTTGCCGCATGGGGTCTGCCCCCATGCCAAGACGGGAATAATCACCCTATTTTCGCTTGCTCTTGTCGGCAAAAGTAAGCGATCTAGGCAAAATATGGCGTCCCCTGTTGCAGCTTGCCATAAGTGACTTCGCGCCGACTGGGGGCACGGCCAGGCAAACATCACTTAAACCATTGTTTCATGGAGATGCTTCATGTTAGTAGATTCAGTAGATCACGTATTGATCGCCGATTCCGATGAGCCGCTAGATACTGCTTTCCACCACATCTGGACATGCCGTAGCGACCGCTCATTCGTGCCACACGGTTTGCCAGTATCAACGAATGCGATTCCTGGGACGCCCGAAAAGATTGCGATTCTGAAGGCGCGACAGGAGTCCGGCGTGATACTCCATCATCCGGACGATTGTGTAAGCGTCCTATGAATCCGTACTTGGCGGGCACCTGCGTTCCTATCGGACGCAAACACTAACTCTCGTGAATTCACAAAGGAGAAGGAATGTTAGTCCTCAGTCGCAAGCAAGGTGAACAGATTATGGTGGATGATTTCGTGCAACTCACGGTGATTGAGATCCGAGGCGGCAAAGTTCGGCTCGGATTCTGCGCACCAAAGCACGTGGCCATCCATCGCCAAGAGATTTACGAACGCATTGCGTCAACCATCAACAATGAAGGTTCAACCACCGAAGCAACCATGTGACCATGTGCGAAACGCGCTCGCAATTACCCAGTGCGTCGTTTACCGCTTCATTCTTCACTGGTACAGTACGCGATTCGCCATATCTTATTGCGGCCGCTTCTCAGGCCCTAGTGATATTCTGGTGGGCAACGGACGCCTCGCTTTTCCCGTCATGGACTTGACCACGATTCCATCCACACTGGGAGTTTGTTCCGACTATGGACAGTGACCTAAAACGTCGCGTCGAGCTTTTTTTGCAGAAGAAGGGAATCGTCTCTCTACCGAGAATCAACATCGAGGTAGAAGGCGGTATAGTAAAGCTTCAGGGGACAGTCCGCTCCTTCTACGAACGTCAGCTATGCCTCTGCTGCCAACACGTTGCAGGTGTTTTGCGAGTGGTTGACGAACTGAAGGTTTACGTCGGTCCACCCAAGTCTCAGTCGGCGGGTAGCTTTGAAGGAATTCCAATAGCATCGAGTTTTATTTTGCCGCCAGACGACCAAGACAGAGATGCTCTCTGAAGCGTGCTCAAGCACAGACGAGCATGATGACCCGAGCAAGGTCTACACGAACGTGGTTGCTACCCGCGTGATCAAGGGATCGAGGCGTTGACGGCGATAAGAACAAGCTGGTACGTTAACTTACCCGGCGAGTCCTCTATGTATGTAACAACGGCGCTGTGGACCCCTGCGAAGTCTCCAGGAAGATGAGGCTATTCACTGGGAAAAGTAGAATGATCAGGGAAGATGTGCCACTCAGCATCGAGTGGAAGCAGGCCGAGGCGGAACACCGCCGCCTAGCCACAATCGTGGTCGACTCGAACGACGCGGTCACGGTGCAGGACTTGGAAGGCCGGGTCACGGCCTGGAACCGCGGGGCCGAACAGATGTACGGCTACAGCGAATCGGAAGCGCTGTCGATGAACATCCGCGACATCGTGCCAGAAGGCCGTCGCGATGAGGCACTGAAGTTCGTGCGGCGAATCGTGCATGGCGACGACTGCCACTCGCTGGATACGCAGCGCATTAGCAAAGACGGCCGTACGCTCGATGTGTGGCTGACGATCACTAAGCTTGTGGACAACGCCGGCAACGCCGTCGCCGTCGCCACCACCGAACGCGACGTTACCGAGCGCAAACAATTACAGCAACAGTTTGCTAAACTGACCGAGCAGGAGCGGCAGCGCATTGGCCGCGAGTTGCACGACACAACCGGCCAGGAATTGACCGGCCTGGGCTTTATGGCTCAAAGCATGCTGGAACAACTTGCAGCCGAATCGCACCCCGGAGAGGAAACCGTCCGCAAGATGGAGGAGAGTATACAGCGGGCGCTCGCGCAGGTCCGCCGGTTGGCGCAGGGCTTGGTGCCGGTCGAACTAGACGCCGACGGGCTGATGGCGGCTTTGCAAGAGCTAGCCATCAAGACGACCGAAGCCTCTAACATCGCCTGCACGTTCCACCGTGACTTGCCGGTCAGCATGGAAGACAACACGATAGCCACGCAGATCTACTTGATCGCCAAAGAAGCGGTTGCCAATGCGGTCAAACACTCCCAGGCGGAACATGTTGAAATCAAACTATCTCGCAATGGTAACGGATTCATGCTTCTGGTCTGCGACGACGGAGTAGGCATTGGTGAGACACTGAAAGAAGATGGGATGGGGTTGCGAATCATGCGTCACCGAGCTGGCTTGATTCAAGCAACGCTCGATATCGAACAAGTGGATAGTGGTGGCACGCTGGTCATGTGTGTTCTCAAAACGCAGAAATCCTCAAGCAACGACCATGGCGAAGATAAAAATGAAAACGGATAACAAAGTCGTCAAAATCCTCGTCGTAGACGATCACCCCATCGTTCGCGATGGCCTGTCGATGCGAATTTCTAGCCAATCGGATATGGAAGTTTGTGGCGAGGCGGAAGACATGGCCGAAGCGCTCGATCTTGTCCGTCAAACGCGCCCGGATGTGGCCGTAATTGACATCTCGCTGAAGACCGGCAGCGGCATCGATCTGATCAAACGCATCAAGCGGATCGACGATTCGATCCGCTTATTGGCCATATCGATGTACGACGACTCACTCTACGCCGAACGAGCGATTCGCGCTGGCGCAATGGGTTACCTCAACAAACAGGTGGCAACGCGAAACATCATCGGAGCTATTCGCCAGGTGTTCGATGGCAAAATCTACCTGAGCGAACAAATGGCCGATCACATGCTGCAACTGGCCCGCAGCGGCAAACGATCGGAGCAGTCGCCCGTTGATAGTCTGAGCGACCGAGAATTGCAAGTGTTTGAATTGATCGGTCGTGGTTATTCGACCCGCGAAATCGCCGAACACCTGCACCTGAGCGCCAAGACGATCGACAACTACCGCGATTTCATCAAAACGAAGCTAAATCTGAGAGATAGCAACGAACTACTGCGCCAAGCGACGATTTGGGTGGTGGACAGCGGTCGCTCGGCTGGAAGCAACCAGAGCGGCGATGGGTCTGCATAAACGTGTCATCTACTCATACGTTTTCCTGGGAAGTCCGAAAAACGACCGTTTTTGACACGACCCCAGGTCGGGCAATTCTTGCGACGACTAACTCGCTGAGGATGCCCCCGCCCAAGCGTCCGAACACAACTTGCCAACTAGCAGAGGTGTACCAGACGAATGGCACTTAGCGTGTTTTTTGCACGAATATGGGCGGTACCCTATACTTCCGGACGAGTTCGCCGCAGAGAATCCGCCGTGGTGGACCAAACAGTGGCACCCTCCACTTCAAGCCGCCTCTTCAGGGTGTAGAGCCCAACGCTTCTCGATACACGGCAAGCGTCGCTTCCACCATGCGATCGGCGGTGAAGTGTTGCTCGGCGCGAATTCGGGCAGCTTCGCACTGTTGGGTGCAAAGTTCCGGCGAGCTGAGCGCCTCGATAATCGCTGTTGCCAAACGGTTGGGATCTTCCACAGGAACGGTCCAAGCAACGGCAGGCTCTGCGCCGCGCGGTCCGACCAATTCTAAAATCCCGCCAGCGGTGGTGGCCACGATTGGTGTCCCGGCAAGCATCGCTTCGATTAGCGAACTTCCCAGTCCCTCGATCCGCGAGGGAAGCACGAACAAATCGGCGGCATGGATTAAGTCGGCGACATCCTCCCGAAAACCGAGCCACCGCACGTATCGCGATACCTTCAGTTGATTGGCGAGTTCGGCCAATGTCTGCCCATACGGCCCCGAGCCGGCTATCGCCAAACGAACATAAGGAAATCGCGATACAACCGCCGGCAATGCTGCTAGCAAGTCGGCGTGTCCTTTGCTTTCGTCCAATGCTCCGACGGCCAGCAAAAGTTGTTCGTGGTCGTCGAGTCCCAAGTTTTCTCGGCCCCGCTTTCGGTTTCCTTGAGCGATGCGTTCGGGGTCCACGCCATCGGCAACAATTCGCAGTTTTTGTGGATCGATTCCACGTAATTCACACACGTTTAGCGATTTCTGTGAGACACAAATAATGCGATCGGCAAACCGATTGTACTTGCGCGGGCTGCGCACAGGGAATTCCACTCGTCGGGCCGCGATACGGGCAGCAATTGGCAAACCAATCGAGGCCAAACCCGCAGCGGTGAGTGCGTGAGAATCGTTCGCGTTTAACACATTCGGGGAGAGACGCTTCAGACCACGCCGCAACTGCCACAGGCCGCGTGGAGAGCGACCGGATCCAGAAAAGGTGTGAACGGCGATTCCTTCGGCCTGCATACGCTGTGCGAATTCCCCTTCCCTGCGTGCGAACAGTTCGCAGCGATGGCCTTGGCGGTTCAGGCCGCGTGCCAGCAGGGCCGCCTGCACTTCGCCGCCGCGCCAGCCTTTTTGGGTCGAAACCAGCGCAATGGTCAGCGGTTTTTCACTCGGGGCTGCACTACTCAAGCCGCCTCCTGAGCGCCGAAATCGTGGGTCTTGCCGCTCAATTCTGTAAACCAGCGGAAACCATGTTTTCGCATGCCGAGAAACATCAGCGACCGACGGCGAAATTTGCGATAGAACCAATTGCGGTCGTGCCAATGATTGATCAACACCTGCGGGCAATAAGCGATGTTGAAGTTGTTCTTCTTAAGCCGAATGAAAAACTCTTCATGTTCTTGGATTTTCAGTTCAGGATCCCAGCCGCCGACACTGCGAATCGATTCTGTTTTGGCAACGAAGAAGTTGGTGACCATGTCGCAAACAAAGTAATCGCCCAACTGTCTGGTGTGGCCCCGTTCGAGCCGCAGATGATCACCTTCAAAGTGCATTTGTGCGCAGATTCCCTCGCGCCATTTTCGCGTCCACAAGCCACGACGCCGATGGCTGACGCAATCGCCGGCGACCATGTCGAAATCATGCTGCTCGATCCCTGTAAGCAGTGTTTCCAACCGGGTGTTGGCGGTGAATTGGAAATCGTCTTCCAAGAGCACAAAGTAGGGTGTCTTCACTTCCTCGACCAATGCGTTTCGCCCCACGCTTAGCCCCACGTCGGGCGGTAGCCGCAAGTAATTTACGCCAGCCGGAGGCCGTGCCTCGAAACTGTCGTCGGCCACCAACACCGGCAACTGAGGGTAATAGCGCTGGATACTTTTCAGCAATCGACGGAGGCTTTGGGGGCGCTCGAAAGTTTTGATTGCCAGAGAAAGTTGATCGCTCAGCGGTAAATTTTGCACGTCCCTACTCCCGAAGCTTCCCCCATTCAAACCTGGAATTTGCGGATCATACGGGATATCGCGTGGTGGGCAACTCCACTTGGTGCGGTCCCAGGGCTGTCTATAGACGGTGAAAAGTAGCTGTGGGGGTGAAACAAACGCTCATAGCGCCAACACGGGCCCTATAAACGTAGCGATCTGCGTGATACGAATCCCGAACGGCCAAAGAACACTGCGATGCCAGCATCTGGTTTATGGATGCCAGCACTGGTTGTCGATATCCACGAATGAGATTCCAGTTTTTTGCACCAAATTCAGGGAGCATAATCATGTGGCGTTCGCTTTTCTTGGCACTGGGCGCTTACGTTTGTCTCTTGGGCGTAGAAGCGCTGGCGATCGAAAAAGCGGTTCTCAAAAAGCCGCAGCAGGGGCAGCCAAGCCGCTTTGTCGAAGAGGACATTGTTCCTCCCGTCTGGGCCCCGTGGAGCCTGATGGCCTCGGGTGCAGTGGTTGTGTTGTATTCGTTCACAATTCCCCGCCGCGTCGGAACCTGACGCGTAGCCAACTATCTGTAGCCCCCGGCAGAGCCGGGGGATGATTGCGCAAAAACTCGTGTGCCATGCTACCAACCCCCGGCAGAGCCGGGTCTACAAACATAAATTCACAATCGGTGCCGGTAAAACGAGTCGGCGGAATTTTGGTATACTAATGGTCTTGTGCTTTGCGTCCGAGATTCTCTTTTGAATTTGCGCTGCTGATTCCATGACCGACGAAACGGCCCTTCCCTCCCCTGCCGAACGAACTAATGCCGACGTAGTGCTCTACGATGGCAATTGCGGTATCTGCACGGCACAAATACGGAAGCTCGTTTGGTGGGATTGCCAGCAGAAGTTGGCCTACCTGTCTCTGCACGATCCCGAAGTGCAGCGGCGCTGGCCCGAGATGTCCCACGATCGTTTGATGGAAGAAATGTGTGTGGTCGACGCCCAGGGAAAACAGCATTGGGGCCCCGAGGCGATTCGCTATCTTGCCTGCCATTTGCGGCGTCTGTGGTGGGCTGCGCCGCTAACGATGTTTCCGGGAAGCATGCTGCTGTGGCGGCCCCTCTATCGCTGGATTGCTGCCAACCGCTACCGACTAAGCGGAACACAGTCGTGCGATAGCGATGCTTGCCAATTGCATAGACACTAAGAGTACCCATGCTCGGGGCCGGGGAATTGGCCGTTGCGCACTTCGGTGCAATAGTTTTTCACAGCGGAGGTAATCTCTGCTTGCAGGTTGGCGTACTGTTTTACGAAGCGCGGCATATAATCGCTTGCCAAACCGAGTACGTCGTGCAGCACCAAAACCTGCCCGTCGCAGTCGGGGCCGGCGCCGATGCCGATGGTGGGGATCGAAACTTTTTCTGTAATTCTCTGCGCAATATCCGACGGCACGCATTCCAACACCATCGCAAACGCTCCCGCCTCGGCTGCCGAGCGGGCATCGTGCAGCAGAGCTTTCTCGTCGCGCTGCACGCGGTAGCCGCCCAATTGATGCACGCTTTGCGGTCGCAGTCCACAGTGGGCCATCACGGGAATGCCGGCCGATACCAGCGCATGGATGGTCTCGGCCTGGTCGGCACCGCCTTCGAGTTTGACGGCCTGGCAGCGAGTTTCTTTGAGAATTCGGCCGGCATTTTCGATCGCCTTGTGGATGCCCAAGTGGTAGCTGGGAAATGGCATGTCTACCACCACCAGCGCGTGATTGACGGCACGGCCTACCATCTCCGCGTGGTAGATCATTTCGTCGAGCGTGACCGGCAGAGTGTTCTCGTGGCCTTGAACGACCATCGACATGCTGTCGCCCACCAACACACCCTCGACTCCCGCTTCGTCAACTAGCCGGGCCAGGGGATAGTCGTAGGCTGTGATCATTGCGATTTTGTGGCCCGACTGCTTGAGCGCAGAGAACCCCGGCACGGTGATTCGCGATTTCTTGGAAGGTTGCGGCGGAGTGGATTCGCTTTTAGCCATACTAGCAGGCTAGCCGACCGCAGGGGCGAACGTCAACTTGCCTGGTTTCTTAGGCTATTAAAAGTCTCACCCGGCAGTGCTGGCACTCTGCTTGCCAGCGGGCGAAACAAATCTACCTTGCCAGAAACGCCTCTTTTTAGGTAAACGAGGGGCCAAATATCGCTCGGACATATCAAAAAAACATGCTGCGTCTTAGCCACCGGCGGAAGCCGCTGGGGCCCGGTGGCTATTAACTCTCGTACCACATTGCTAAGGAAATTCGGCTTATGATTGTAGCGCGAATCTGTGGTGGCCTTGGCAATCAGATGTTTCAGTATGCGTTTGGCACGTATCTGGCCAAAAAACACGATTGTGAATTGGTGTTTGATGGTTCCGCATTTGCTGGCGACCCGTTGCGCAACTACATGCTCGATCGCTGGGCGATCGAAGCGCGTTTTGCCAGCGAAGCGGAGCGACTCCTATTTCCCCGACGAACGGGTGGCCAAGGATGGAAGAACCTCCTGCGGGGAAAACGTCCTTTGAAAACTGTCAAAGAGCGCCCGTTTGGCTTCCGGAAAAAGTATTTGGCATGTCCGAACCACGCTTACCTTGACGGCTATTGGCAAAGCGAGCAATTTTTCCCCGGCATGCGTCAAACGCTAAAGCGGCAGTTTCGTCCCGCGAAGGCAATCAACAAACTTTCGCAAGAAATCGCACGTGCGATGCACCAGGGCGCCTCGGTCGCATTGCACGTTCGGCGGGCCGACTATGTCCAGAACCAAGTGACCAACAGCATGCACGGCGTTTGCTCACAGCAATACTATGAACATTGCGTGCATGAAATTCTTGGCCGGCATGAGGGCGTGCATCTGTTCATCTTTTCCGACGACCATCCTTGGTGTCGACAGCACATGCGTTTCGCTTGCAAAACAACACACGTCACGCATAACAGCGCAGAGAACGCCCAGGAAGATATTTGGCTGATGAACCAATGTCGCCACCACATCATTGCCAACAGCTCGTTTAGTTGGTGGGGAGCCTGGTTGCGGGAAGAGGAGCATGGCGAAGTGTTCGCGCCTTCGCAATGGTTCGCCAACCCTAAAATGGATCCGCGGTGGGTTGCTCCCGCTTCGTGGAATAAAGTGGTCAAAACACACCAAAGAACAACACTGCAACGAACCGAGGCGGCTTGATGACTGCGAAACCTGCAATCAGCTTTGTGATGCCTGTTTACAACGGGCAGCGCTATCTACGCCAAACCTTGGCGAGCATCCGCTGGCAGACATTCTCCGACTGGGAGGCCGTTTGTGTCGACGATGGATCGACCGACGAGAGTCCGGAAATTCTTCGAGAGTTTTCCCATATCGATTCGCGCATTCGCATCATTCGTCAAGAGAATCAAGGAATCGTCGGAGCGCTCAATACGGGTGTGTTGGCGGCCCGCGCGCCGTGGATTGCCCGCATCGATTCCGACGACATAGCGGTTCCCGAACGCTTGGCCCAGCAGTTTGCGTTTATTCAGGACCATCCCGACGTGGTCGCCGTGGGCAGCGACATGCTGTTTATCGATCCCGATGGGGATGCTTTGCGCGTGGGCAGTTATGCCACCAAGCATGACGACATCGGACTCGCTTTGCTGGCAGGCCGCGCAGAGAGCATGGCACATCCCAGCGTGTTAATGCGTCGCGACGCGGTGATCGAAGCCGGTCTTTATCGTAAACAGTACGAATGGGTCGAAGACACCGATCTTTGGCTGCGGTTGCATCGATTGGGGCGATTGGCAAATATCCCTCAGATTTTGATGCACTATCGGCTGCACGAACAGAGCGTGTGTTGGAACCAACGTGCTTTGCAACGCCAACGATTACAAAAACTTTTGCACGAAGCCCACGCAGGTCGCAGCTTGCCTTTGCCCGAGTCACGAACGAAAAAGCGAAGCCGACCAAGACAACAAAGTTCCGCTGCCGGAAAATGGGCCCGCCAAGCCGCACGCGCTGGCAACTTTCAAACGGCTCGTAAACATTGGAAAAGCCAAGTCGGCTCGGATCCTTGGTCGTTTTTAACTTTTCGTGTCACGGTCGAAATGGTGCTTCGCGGGGCAGTTGCTTATGCAAAGCGGCGCAAATGCGAATTCCCCAAACTCCCCGACTGGCATCCCTGGGGTTGCACTCAGCAGAACTCAACAAGCTATTGCTTCCTGGCCCAAGTGAAACGAAGCGAACTCGATACGGGAGTTCAGGAAATCAATTCAAACACAGACACTGCAGTGCATGCTGCCATCTCGTCGCGACAAGCCAATTCCCCGGACGTCTTGAAGGTTCAATGAACAACACTCCTAGCAAGCCGGTTGCCTTTCCCGTGGGCAAAGGCAATCAAGAAAATCGAGAACATTGGCTCGAGGCGGCACTGAAACAGATCCCCGATGGCTCGCGCATCCTTGATGCCGGGGCGGGCGAGTTGCAGTACAAACGTTTTTGTACTCACCTCGATTACGTCAGCCAAGATTTCGGCCAGTACGATGGCCAGGGCGATCAAAGCGGATTGCAAACCGAGTCGTGGGACAATTCCAAGCTCGACATCGTTTCAGATATTTGCTCCATTCCCGTGGAAGATGCCTCATTCGACGCGGTGATGTGCGTGGAAGTGTTGGAGCACGTTCCCAATCCGGTCGCCGCGATTGCGGAGCTGAATCGCTTGTTGCGCCCCGGTGGGTATCTTGTTCTGACTTCCCCGTTCTGTTCGCTCACACATTTTGCACCGTACCATTTTTGTACGGGCTTCAGCCGTTACTTTTATGAAAAGCACCTTGAAGGCTATGAAATGCTTTCGCTCGAGGCAAATGGCAACTACTTCGAATACGTAGCGCAAGAGCTGCGGCGAGTTCGCTCGATTTCCAAACAATATGCCTCCACTCGCGTAGGGCTATTTACCAAGTTGCTGATCGCAATGTTGCTGAAAAAGTTGAACACTTTGAGCCAACGAGGTGGAGAGTCCAAGGAACTGCTTTGTTACGGCTACCAGGTGCTTGCCAAAAAGGGCGAGGCCTAAGAAGCAGGTGCTAACGCCTTTTTTTGGCCAAAGGCCTCTATTACCGTAGCCTGGGGCAACGCCCCAGGGATGAGAGAGATTAGTCCCTTTTGGCCCAAGGCCATAGTCACCATGAAGTGAAGTTGGCCTTCAGCCAACCTGAAAAAAACCAACCCAGTTTCCTAGGGCGTTGCCCCAGGCTACGGTGAATAAGGCCTTCGGCCAAGATTTGCGAATCCCCGCATAATGTTCGATGGCGTCAACGGAACAGCACGATGAAACTTCTTCGGCAAATCAAAAATCGCGCCGGCTTCTTTCAGGAATTCTTAGCGTTTTCTCGCGAAGCTGCACAGCGCCGTCCCGAGTTGCCGGTCACTTGGAAAGACCGTTGGCCGCAGTTGAACGATCGCACGGCAACCATCAGTTTCGACCAACACTATGTTTATCACACCGCCTGGGGAGCACGAGCCGTATCGCAAATCCAGCCGAGCCGGCACGTTGATATCTCGTCGTACATCTACTTTGCCACGATCACCTCGGCATTTGTCCCGGTCGATTTCTACGACTTCCGCCCTGCCCCGTTGGAACTCGAAAACCTGACCAGCCGGCAAGCCGACGTCACGAATCTTGAATTTGCTGACCGATCGATTGAATCGCTTTCGTGTATGCACGTGATCGAACATATTGGCTTAGGCCGATACAACGATCCGCTCGATGCCCAGGGGGACTTGAAGGCCCTATCAGAAATCGAGCGTGTGACTGCCCCGGGAGGATCGTTGCTGGTGGTGGTGCCCGTGGGAAAGCCACGGGTTCAATACAATGCTCATCGCATCTACTCGCCGGCAATGATTCGAGACGCACTCCCCGAGCTGAGCCTTCACGAGTTTGCCCTCCTGCCGGACGACACGTCCCAGGGACTCGTCTACGGCGCCGACGACTCACTGGTTGCCAAACAGCGTTATGGATGCGGCTGCTTTTGGTTCAAGCGTCCAGGGCCTTGATCAGGCCTGCCAAAGAGCCGTGAAGCCGCTACGATCCGGCCAAATGGACGCGAATCGCCGGAGAGGGGATATCTATCAGCAGCCTTCGCTAGCTGGCTGGCGGAGTGCCTGTTATCCTGGAAAAACCATGGATAACGAGCCGCCGCAACTTGATCGTCCGATTGTCGTCATCGGGTCTCCTCGCTCGGGGACCACGCTGCTGGGCAATTTGCTGGGCGAGCATCCGCAGTTGGCTCAAGTGGTGGAGCCTCGGCTGACCTGGAAATATGGGAACGACCGAAAGTCCGACATGCTGCGGGCCGAGGACGCTCGCCCCGAGGTGTGCGAGCATATTCGAGAGACGTTTTCCAAAACGCTTGCCAAGGCAAACCGACAGCGTCTGTTAGAAAAAACTCCAAGCAATGCGCTGCGGATGGAGTTTGTCGAGCAGGTGTTGCCTGGTTGTATTTTTGTGCACATTATCCGCGACGGTTACGAATCGGTGTTGTCGATCCGCCGGTTTTGGGAACGGCATGCGCGTGGTGTTCGTAAAGCGAAGTTGATGGAGCGTTTGCGTGAAATCAATTTGCGTCGGGCGCCCTACTATTTCAAAGAGTTCGTTCGTCGCGTGATGCCGAGGCCTTTTTCGAAATTGGTGGGTCAGCCGGTGTGGGGGCCCCGGTTGCCTGGGATCGACGGCTTGTTGCAGGATTTGGACGTACTGGAAGTGAGCTGCCTGCAGTGGCGGATGTGTGTGGAGTCGGCGTGCAACTACGGCCGCCAATTGCCGGCCGATCGCTACATGGAATGTCGACTGGAAGATATGTCGATGGATTTACTCAAATCGGTTCTGAAATTTGGCCAGTTGGAATGCACTCCCGAGATGGTAGCCGGTTTCCAATCCCATTTCGACCAAAAACTAACGACGGTTCGCCGCGGCGATGCAGACCCCGCGGATTTGGAAACCATCCGGCGATGGATCGAGCCGACGATGCTCTGGTTGCAAGAGACGGCACCCGCGGAAGCGAGTGTTTCCTGAATATGGCCTCCAAGAAGAAACCGACGCTGCTGATTATTTCGCAAGTCTATCCCCCCGATCCCGCGGCGGTCGGCCAATATATGCACGAGGCTGCCGCGCAGCTCGTGAAGCGCGGGTACCACGTCATCGTTTACGCTGCGTCACGGGGATACGACGACCCTTCGCTGAAATATATCTCCCGAGAAGTGCGCGACGGGGTCGACATCCGTCGATTGTCGCTTTCGAGCTTCGGCAAGAAAACGATCGCGATACGGCTGCTGGGGCAGTTGCTCTTTTTGTTTCAAGTAATGTTGCGGGGGGTCTTTGCTCTGCGCTTAAATCGAATTATGGTCAGCACGTCGCCGCCGATGGCCTCGGCAGCAGCGATTTTTATACGCTTCTTTCGCCGTGTGCCGATTACCTATTGGGTCATGGATATCAATCCCGACCAGGCCCTCGTGGTGGGGCAAGCCCGCGAAGGGTCGCTCATGGTTCGTGTGTTCCACACGCTCAATCGAGCGATTCTCAAACGCGCCCGCGGCGTCGTAGCGCTCGATCGATTTATGGCGGAACGGCTCGAAGCGAAAACGCCGGTCGGCGAGCGCATGGCGGTTTTGCCTCCTTGGCCACTCGAAGGTTACCTCGAGCCCGTGCCCTATGGCGAGAATCCGTTTCGCAAGGAACACAATCTCGACGAGCGGTTTGTTGTCATGTATTCTGGCAACATCAGTCCCGTGCATCCGGTCACGACAATTCTCGAAGCGGCAAAACAACTTCAGGACAACGACCGGCTGGTGTTCCTGTTTATCGGCGGGGGCAACGGCAAGCAGCTAATCGATAAATTCATCGCAACGGAGGGCTTGAAAAACGTGCGGACGTTGCCCTTCCAGCCGCTCGATCAGATCAAGTATTCGCTCTCCGCCGCGGATGCGCATTTGGTTTCGATGGGCGACGAGATGGTGGGGATCGTGCATCCCTGCAAGATCTACAACGCGATGACCGTGGCACGCCCCATTTTGTATCTCGGCCCAAAGAAATCGCATGCCGGCGAGTTGATGGAGAAATTCCGCATGGGCTGGCACATCGAGCATGGCGACGTGGCAGGTGCGGTACAAACGCTCGAGGAAATGACATGTGCCGCCCCGGCAGTTCTCACCGAGATCGGCGAGCGAGCCCGAGCGGGCATTCGGCAAGAACTGAGCATGGAATCGCTCAGCGGGCAGTTCTGCGACGTCGTCGAGTGGAATTAGCCCATCTGCTTTCGTAGCAAGAGTTCTGTGTCAGACATTCAGGGTTTTCGACTTTTTGAAGCTACGCAGACCGGGTGGCATGCCCTCGTCTGCGTGGGCATGAGTCAAGCCCACGGCAATGCCGCAATCTTGGCCACGTCGGTGGACCTCCGAGGCCATGCCACCCAATTGTGGCGCTCCTTCAAATCAAAAAAAAGTCCTGGTCTGAACGTTACGGTTTATTTTCCTCCTCTGCCAGCTATAATGGCAGGCTCGATTACGAACTCGAAGCGCATCTGTGGAAACAAACGCATGAGCAAAAAAACGATTCTTGTAGGCGGTGGCGGTGGATTTATTGGTGGACATTTGGTTGCAAAACTCCTTGAGGATGGCCATCAGGTCCGTAGTGTCGATATCAAGCCCATCAGCGATTGGTACCAGGTTTTCGATGACGTAGAAAACGTCGTGGCCGATCTGAAAGATCGCGGGGCATGTCAGCAGGCTTGCGATGGCATCGACGATGTTTACAACCTGGCTGCCGATATGGGTGGCATGGGATTTATCGAAAACAACAAAGCGCTCTGCATGCTCTCGGTGTTGATCAACACGCATCTCCTGCAGGCGGCTAAGGAAGCCAAGTCCGATCGGTTTTTCTACGCCAGCAGTGCCTGTGTTTACAACGCCGACAAACAGAAGTGCGAAGATGTCGTGCCGCTGAAAGAAGCCGACGCTTACCCCGCCATGCCGGAAGATGGCTACGGCTGGGAAAAACTTTTCTCTGAGCGCATGTGCCGACACTTCCGCGAAGATTACGGGCTTACGACCCGCGTGGCCCGATTCCACAACGTCTACGGCCCGCTCGGCACGTGGGACGGTGGCCGCGAGAAGGCACCCGCGGCGATTTGCCGAAAGGTGATGCACGCCAAGGAGTCGGGCGAAAAAGAGATCGAAATCTGGGGCGACGGACTGCAAACTCGCAGCTTCATGTATATCGACGACTGCGTGAAAGGCATTCTCGACATCATGGATAGCCAGATTCTCGAACCGATCAATCTCGGCTCCGACGAATTGACCACCATCAACGGCTTGGTGGAAATGGTCGAGGAGATCGCCGGCGTGAAGTTCGAGCACCGCCACAACCTTTCGGCACCCAAAGGCGTCAACGGTCGCAACAGCGACAACGCCAAGATCACCGAATACCTCGGCTGGGCCCCCAGCATCAAGCTCCGCGAAGGCATGGAAAAAACTTACGACTGGATCTATGGCGAGTACATGAGAAAACACGCCGGCCAGCCGGTGTGAGTGTGGAAATCAGCCCTTTTTGCTCTCGGAATTCTCCGCTTCCGCCAAACGCTGCGGGGCTTTGGTCTCGGGATCAGGAGTAAAAGTGCCGGCGGGGCCGACGAGTTTCAGGGGCTGAAACCCGGCCTGCTGTGCGGCGGACCAGAGAGCCCCGGTGTCGAGTGTCTTTTTCTGCTGGGGTGTGATGATCGCTACGTCGGCTTTGACGTCGGTACGCACTTTTACGACGCTTTTTACCGCGTAAAGCTTGCGAGAGATTTTTTTCGCGCACGTTTTGCAGTGCATGTCGCCGACGTAAATCACCGTATCGGTCGCGGCAATTTTTAATGTGGTCGTTGGCTTGGCGTTTGCATCGGACGATGCCGACGCACCCTCGGCCGCAATTACAGCGTCCGCTGTGAAGCCAATAACTGGCAGGGCGAGCAACATCGAGAGAAACAACTTTGAGTATGTCTGAATCATGAAAAATCCTTTTCAATTTGAATAAAAAACTAACCACAAAGTCACAAAGACACGAAGAGAATTGAAATTGAGAAATTCGAGTTCCATTCATTCCCTATTTCTTTGTGTCTTCGTGCCTTCGTGGTTCAATCCCCGCATCGTTAGCGGCGAATATACAGCCCCGTGGCGTCGACGACCATCATCCCACCTTCGACGATGCGTGCTGAACCTTGCACAACGACCGTATCATTTTCTGACACTTCAAACAATTGCCGAGCGTCCACACGCAACACGGCACCGTCTTTGTCAAGAAAACGAACCATAGCCAACAGTGCCGAGTTGTCGTCGGCATGGGCGGCGCAGAACGAGCATTCTTCGCCGGGGGCGTGGGCATGGCCGTCCGCTTCTAGCTCTGCGACTGCACCCGGGTCGGCCAGGAAAAACAGGGTTTCGTTCTTGCCGAACGGAAATTCGGGCTGCGCCGCCTCCCACGGGTTGGCCAATCCGCCGATTTGTCCGACCATTACCACATCTTGCGGACCAGTCGGTTCGGCTGGTTTTGTATCGTGATGCTCGTGTTCATCATGGTCGTGCCCAGAGTGATCGTCATGGTCGGCGTGTTCATCGTGATCGTGTTCAGTGTGCTCGTCATGATCTTCCCCATCGTGATCATGTTCGGCATGCTCGTCGTGGTCGTGTGCTTCGTGATCGTGATCATGCTCTGCGGTTTCGCCGCTGGTGCCCAACAGGGTTTCGCGCACATCGAGCACGGTTTGTACACCGTCGGGCTCTTCAGCCAGCAGCAGCTGAGCCTGGTGCGAGGCCAAAACTTCCGGCGAAACCGACGGCCCAGAACGTCCACAGCCCAGCCATGAAATAGCAGAAACGGCAATCACAATTGCCAGCGAGTTCGGATGAATGACGCGAAACATATCCCTCTCCTCAATGCACACTGATCAAACCCATAGCAGAGCTATTTTTGCCGCCCAGGTCAACGGCGTAAAACGGCGGAGGGCTAAGAGCGGAGAGCTAAGAGCCAGAGGATTTGAAGCCTTCCCCTCTGGCTCTTAGCACTCTGCGCTCGACTCTCAGCAAGCTCACTCCGGGTGGCATGCCCTCGTCCGCGTGGGCATGGAACAAGCGTGCTGAAATGCCGTAAACATGGCCACCCGCCGATGCGACCTCACGGCTAGCCGGACTTAGGAGGTAGGTGAACTCGCGAGGATCGAATTCCCTGAAGTTCTGCTCACAGACGGCGGCGCACAAAAACGCATGCGCCGGTGCCTAACAGCAAAGCGATCGCACTGGGTTCGGGGATGATGACAGGGCCGATGTTAACGGTAAGAGTATCGCCGGGCCAAGTGTAGACGTAGCTGCCGGGCGCCATGTTGAGGCTTGCGAAAGTTTGACCGGCCCACGTTGAGGTACTCGTCAGCGGCCCCCCTGAATAGCCCCCAGGCACGCCAATGAAGACATTGGTGGCAGAGACTTCAATCCCCGCTATGCCGCCACTCCCGGCGGTTGCCTGGATCTCGGAAAATGGTAACGGAGCCACGCGCCAGTCGGACGTCCCGGTGGCACCGGGATACGACCATATTTGCTGGTTTATCGCGGCGCCAAGTCGCAGCCTTGTTAGCAAAGATCCATTATTTGTCGCGGACGAGGGCATATCGTTGAAGCTACTGTTATTAGACAATCCAGCCAAATTCAGGCTTCCACTCATATTGCCCACCACGTCGCCCGCCCCTTCTGTCATGGTGATGATAAGCGCGGCCTGAGAGGGCTGCGGGCTCAGACCGATGAACAGGAGAGCCACACCGGCAACAGCCAAAATTCCCAGCCTCATGGTTGCGTTTTTCAAATGGGCTACTCGGTACTTCTGCACTGCTGATGAATAGCTAACAAAAGTTCTCATGGTTTCTCCCCCGTAGATCAAGACTCATTAGATGCAGTTCAATTCAACTTCAATGAAACAATGTAGAGGCTCAGCCGAAATGCAATAAAAAAAAGACGCTAGCGCGAGTCCTTTACGAGTAAAAAACATGCGCGAACGTCCTTATTGGATGCGGTCTAATTGATTAGCGTTTCCTTAGGTCTTCTCCGGATTCGAGTTAGCGCCCTACACGCAATGTTGGCCCGATTTCTCCGAAATTGCAAGGAAAAAATGAGTTCTTCTGTGGGCAGTTATTCGCTGGCAATTCAATCTGCGGCCCAGCAATCGGCGTAAGTCACAATTGGTGAATTCCTTACAGCGAAGCCGGAGCCTTTTGCCCCACGGATTGAGAAGCACAAAAAAGCTTAAAAGCCCCGGTGAATCAGGCCCCCCGAGAAATTTTCCAGGATTTGCCAAGATGGCCCCGCCTGTGGCGAAATGCTCTTAAGAAGGCCCCAGGTGGGGCGGAATCACAGCCCAGGAAGCCCGAATTCTCACTCCCTCGGCGACAGCCGGGGACAGTCCTTTTGTGGAGGTAATCGATCATGTTTAAGAAACTTTTTGTCACAGCCCTGGCAGTTGCAGTTGTGGGCGGAATGCTGTTTGGCAGCAACGCGCTAAGCTATTTGAGCACGTCGTGCGAACGGGTCTCCGAATCGGTGGAGAACAGCGTGCCGATTGAATTTCAGATCGATCGGGCGCGGAAGATGGTTCGCGATTTGGAGCCGGAAATTCGCCGCTCGATGCATGTGATTGCCAAAGAAGAAGTCGAGGTCGAACAACTCGATAAGCGCATCGAAGTTTCCGACAACAAGGCAACCAAGGAAAAAACGGACATCATGCGTTTGCAGGCCGATTTGCAAACCGGCAAAAGCGTCTTCCGCTACGCGGGCAACCGCTACACAGTCGGTGAGGTAAGACAAGACCTGTCGCGTCGGTTCGTACGTTACAAGACGTCGGACGCCACGCTTGGCAGCTTGCGCGACATGCGCGATGCACGTCAGCGAAATCTGGAAGCAGCTCGGCAAAAGCTGGCCACGATGATGAGCGCCCAGCGGCAATTGTTGGTGGAAGTCGAAAATCTGGAAGCCAAGCTGAAACTCGTCGAAGTGGCACAAGCTTCGAGCGATCTGCAGTTGGACGATAGCCAACTCGCGCGGGCCAAGGGCCTGATGGCAGACATCCGTGCCCGGCTCGACGTAGCCGCCAAGTTGGCGAACGCCGACACCAGCTTCCAGGATGAGATCCCCTTGGACGCTCCGGCGCCCGACGACATCACCGACCAGGTTGCCGAGTACTTCGGCGTTGAACTGCCAGGCGATTCAACCATCGCCGTAGCAAAGTATGTCGAAGAGAAGTGATTGGACGTGTAGCCCCCGGCTCCGCCGGGGGATCGTGTACGGGCAAAATTCTAATTTCGTTTCCCAAATCCCCCGGCAGAGCCGGGGGCTATGGAGAGATTTCTGATGTTTCCCAAGTGGCGTATGAAAATTCTAGATGCCCGACGGGCCTACGACGAAGGCCGTTGGGACGAGGCCAGCGCGTTGTTGCGACGCGAGTCGGTCCGCGAATTTCTGCCGGCGAAGCAACTCTCGCAAGAGGTCGCTTCGCAATTGGTCGACCGAGCCGGGAAGCGGCTCGAAATAGGCGAAACCGTCGCCGGTTGGGACGATTTGCATCAGGCCTCCCGGTTGGGAGGAAATGATCAGCAGGTCGCCGAACTGCGGCAAGCGTATGCCCACAACAGCATGGAGCAAATCAAGCAATTTCTTGTTCGTGGAGAGACTTCCATGGCTAGCCAGCAAGTCAGAAAACTCGAACAGCGACGCTTGGGCGGCGAGCAACGTCGGACATGGAAGCTGATAGTGCATCTGATCTCGCGAGCCAAAGAATTGGCCCAACGTGGCGAGACGACTGCCGCTGTCGATTTGCTCGAACGGGCCAGGACACTGCTGCACGAAAACGAAGTTGAACTTGCCGAGCAAATCGCCGACCGTCAGTCGATCCTCCATCAGCATGCAGAAAAAATCTGCATTCTGACTCCCCAACTCCACGAGGCACTCGGCGAGCAAGATTGGACCAAGGTTCTCTCATTGGCCGAGGCTCTGCTAGAATTGGCCCCGGAGCACTCCGCCGCACGACGAGCGCGACGGCGTGCTTGGAAAGCGGTTGGCATGGACGCCACCCGCTCTGGTTTGCGAAAAAATGTACCCGCGTCTGCCCACCTGGATTGTGAACTGAACAACCTGGCAGCGACCACAACGGGCCGAGCAGCTTGCAGTGCGAAAGAAGATACAATGACGAGCAAGCGACAATCTGGCAGGCGACTGGTTGCCTGGATCGACGGCGTGGGGGCGTACCTCATTTGTATGGGCGATGAAGTGATCTTGGGGCAACCAGCCGGCCCACCACAAGTCGACATTCCGATCCTTGCCGATCTTTCGCGCCGGCATGCTTCGCTCCGCCGCGAAGGCGAAGCCTACGTGTTGACGCCGATTCACCGAGTAAGTGTCGACGGCCAACAACTGGCCGGCCCCACGGCGCTGACTCACGATTGCACAATCACGCTGGGCGACACGGTTCGCCTGAAGTTTCGCAAACCGCATGCCTTGAGCGCGACTGCAGTGTTGACGGTCGAGTCTCACCACAAAACCGAGCCGGCGGTCGACGGCATCGTGCTGATGTCCGAAAGCTGTATCCTCGGCTCCCAGCCGCACAGCCATATTCGTTGCCGCGACTGGGAGGAGGAATTGGTGTTGTTCCGCCGCGGCGAGTCGCTGCAAATGCGTACAGATGCTGAAATAGAGATCGACGGCCTTCCCGCCGATTCCGACTCGATTGTGAGCGGGAATTGCCGTCTGGAATCAGAAAATTTTGCCATGAGCTTCGAGGACCTCTGAAAACATTGGTTCGAACAAGATACAATAATCAAGAGATAAATAATTAGGACCCTTCCGGTGTTATTACAAGAAACAGAAATTGCGATGAACCTTCCCACCGCCGAGTTTGATCCCAATGATCGACCGAAGGCGGCAATGCGCTACACTTACCCCAGCGGTTCGAAGCCGTTGGAGGGGTACACGATCAAGCGTGGCGTGGGCCGCGGCGGATTTGGCGAAGTCTATTTCTCGGTGAGCGATGCTGGCAAGGAAGTCGCGCTAAAACTGATCCGGCGCAATTTGGATGTCGAAGTCCGCGGGGTTACGCATTGCTTGAATCTCAAACACCCGAATCTGATTGCACTCTACGATATTCGTACCGACGAGCATGACGACCGTTGGGTGGTGATGGAATATGTCTCGGGCGAATCGCTCGAAGACGCGATCGATCGTCATCCCCACGGGATGCCGAAGGAATTGGCGCTACAGTGGTTCGCGGGCATTGCTGGCGGTGTGGCTTATCTCCACGATCATGGCATCGTGCATCGGGACTTGAAGCCGGGAAACATTTTCCTGGACGAAAGCACGGTGAAAATTGGTGACTACGGACTCTCGAAGTTTATTTCGTGTAGTCGACGGAGCGGTCAGACCGAAAGCGTTGGGACCGTTCACTACATGGCCCCCGAGATAGCCAACGGTCGCTACGGCAAAGAGATCGACACCTACGCGCTCGGAATCATTCTATACGAAATGCTGACCGGTCACGTGCCGTTCGAGGGCGAGAGTGTGGGCGAAGTGTTGATGAAACATCTCACCGCGGAGCCCGATCTCAGCGCGCTCGAAGAACCTTATCTAGGCTTGGTGCAACGGGCGATGGCCAAGGACCCCGACACACGTTTTAAGAGCGTGGCGGAAATGATTCGGTTGCTTCCCGAGTCGGCGGCGACCGGTGTTCCCCCGTCAACATCCGCGGCACACGGAAAAAATCATCAGGAGCATGTGACCGCTGCGCCCGCTCCGCCAGTGCAAAATAGCGACGAAGAGCCGATCCTTGCCAGCCTGCGCAGCGGTTGGCATGAATTGCAAGAGAGCTTCCGCAATAGCGAGATGCACCCGCTGTTAAAATCGGTCATTGGTTTCGCGATTGTGATTGCCCTGGTGTCGACGTCGCCCGAATGGTTGCCGATGTTCGTCACGGTTGGTTTTTGTTACCTGGTTTATCGGGCGATTCGTTCGATCGTGGTGCCGTCGAACCCGGCGACTGCTAAAAGAGAAATAGGATCTGCCGGTAAATTTCAAGTTGCCTCGCTTTCCCCCGGCCAGGAAGAGCGTGCCTACCGGCAAACGGTCGAGCTGCCCCCGCAAGGTAAACATGGATTCCGAAAAAATCGGCGACTGCGCCACAGTTGGCGGCAGAAGCTCAACGAGCATTTGTCCACGAGGCCGCTGCGCGAGCGGATCGCCGAAATTTTGGGCGGCATGCTCGTGGCCGCGGCGGTGGCTGCCATTGCTTCGCTGCTGGTTTGCTTGATCGCCACCGGCCAAATGCGATGGGAGTTGTATGCCTGGATGACGCTGACCACCACGCTTGCCAGTTGGGCGATCATGGTCCCTGGCAAGTTGGCGGAAGGGAAGGTCGAAGACCAGGCGCCGCTCCGATTCACCCAGCTAGTGATGGGAGCCTTCGTCGGATTGTTGGCATGGAGCTTAGCCGACACACTGCTGCTCGCTTTGCCTGTTTGGAACGATTTGGCTGTCGCGCCTTGGAATAGCGTGATGGATGGTTCCTTGGGGCTGACCCAAAACAAGGGTTTGGTCGAGAGTTTCAGTAGCGGTGCGCTTCGGTTGTCGCTCCCGGTTTACGTTGCCTATTTCGCGTTTCTGTTTGTGATTCTCGCTTGGTGGCGTCAAGCGGAAGTGTCGCGATCCAGCCGCGTGAGCCTGTGGTCGATCACCTGGTGCGGCTTGGTGGCGTGGATGCTGCACTTTGTATGGTGGTTCCCACAACCGATCGGTTTGCTGGTCGCCGTGGTCATGGCATTTACGATTCAACTTTCCAGCCCCTGGATGCCCCCCAGTCAGCGCCGCGCACTCGCGGAAACGGAGGTGTAGCGCGATGCGATGCCCTCAAAGATTTTCCTGTGCTAAGCAGACTCGCCACGGCGATGTGTTTACTTTTGTCTGCGGCGCGTTGGTTTTGATGGGCGTGCTGTTTCTTTTGTTTTTAATACCAGCCGGTATTTATAATCGAGTTATGATCGCCCGCAAGGAAGCAAGAGAGCAGCGTCAGAATCAAGTGGCATCCGAAATTCTAGGAACACAAAATGATTCGTCGCGGACATCCCCAGTCGTTACCAACGAGAAACTGTGGAATCGCCTGACCGAAGCGCGCATTAACCTTGAATCCGATAACACTGAGAGTCCTGCTGGCGACACGTCGGGCGAGAGTGAAGCGACTAGCGAATCTGAAAATGACCCTCGTCCCGATTGGATCGACAAACCTCCCAAGCGGGTTGGCAACGTCTATCGCACTGTGGTCCGCTCGGATCCGTTTAGTTCGGAGGATGAATGTTACGCGCAGCTCGAAAAACGGTTTCTCCCAGAAGTGACAAAACAGCTCAGGCGAATCGTCCCCTACGATCAGCAAGCTCTGGTCGACACCAATTCGTTGGCCGGGGTAGGCATCTCGCTGAGTACCATCATGAAGGACATCTGCCGGGAGAGTTACACCGAAACCCTCGATAGCTCGGTCGGCGAAATGAAGAAAGTCCACGTCCTGATGGAGTTTACTCCCGCGGTCGAAAAGCACTTGCAGCAGGAGTGGAACTCTTATCAACGTCGATTTCGGCTCGGGAACGTCGCCGGCCTGGCTGCTATTGTGCTGTTTGCCGTGGCAATTGCCTATGGACTGCTCCAGCTCGATACCTGGAGCCGCGGCTATTACACCAAGCGGTTGCTCTTCGGCGTCCCTGCGGTGATAATCGCGATTGTCGCTGTGCTGAGGCTGTTTTAGCACATGTCTAAAAGTGATGAAGTGATTCCTTATTAGCCGCTGGCGGAAGCCTGCGGTCCCACCGGCTACCGCCGGGGGCTAGGATGTTTTAAGTTCTTTAGACATGTATTGGTACAAGAATCGCTAATTCCGCAATCCGAATTCGTTTCATGTCCTCCGCTTCCAATCCCGATTCGCTGCTGGTCGAAGACATTCGTCGTGGGAAGCCCGACGCGTGGAACCAGCTGATTGCGCAGTACGAGGGTCGTCTGCTGTCGTTCGTGCAAAGTCGGCTTCGGCGTCGGGCGGCGAGCGAAGACGTGGTGCAAGAAACGTTTATTGGGTTCCTTTCCAGTTTGCCGAATTACGATGTGCGCCGACCGCTGGAAAGCTGGTTGTTTACGATCGCTGCGCACAAGCTAACCGACTATTTACGTCGCGAGGGTCGCCGCCCCGCGATACCCTTTTCCACCGGCGACGATTCCAGCGGGGCCTGGGAACCGGCAGGCGATGCTCGCGGTGCCAGCAGCATCGCCCGGAGCGGAGAACGGCATACCCTGGAAGATCAGGCCGTGGCCGATGGAATGCGGCAGCAGATCGCACGTTGGCGCGAGCAGGGCGATTGGCAGAAAATCCGCTGCATGGAACTGCTGTTTGTCGTCGGCAAAGGAAATAAGGAGGTTTCCCAATTGCTCGACTTGAGCGAGCAGCAGGTGGCCAATTTCAAATTCGATTTTCTCGAACGGCTGCGAAAAATCGTGCGTGCCGCCCGGCTTAACGAAGACGTGTTTCCTGAGTTGCATGATTCCTAATACTACAACACCATGTTCATTGAACCACAACGACACAACGAGCACGACGTAAAAACTGCGAGGCAGGTCCATTTCGTTGTGTCCGTGGTGCCGTCGTGGTCCAACCCACGCTGTAATACTTAAATTGCATAAAAATTGCATGAACAACCATTTTTCTGAATCCCAGCTCGAAGCTTTTCTCGACGAGTCGCTGCCCGACGAGCAGATGACCGCGATCGAGGCCGCGCTGCGCGACGATTCGCAGCTTGCCCAAGTGTTGTCTGAAATCATCGGCCGGCGCGACGCGGGCGTACACACGCTGGGAGCCATTTGGCGGAGTCATCGCTTGAGCTGTCCTTCCCGCGAACAGTTGGGAAGCTATTTGCTTGATGTTCTGGAATCCGAGCAACGCGATTTTATTTGTTTCCATCTGGAAACAATCGGCTGCCGTTATTGCAACGCCAGTTTGAGCGATCTTCGCGAGCAACATTCGGCAACCGATGCTGCTGCAAGCGAATCGCGCCGCCACAAGTACTTCCAGTCGAGCGCTGGGTATCTTTCGCGCGACGACTGATTTGCAAATTTGACTACCAAGCGTCGTCCTCAAATTCTACCGCACCGTCGACAATCTGTTTTTGTGCCACCGCCAGAAGCTTGCGACGCAGCTTTTCATGTTCCGGGGAAAGTTTGCCCTGGGTAAGCGGCTCTAAAAGTTCTTCTGCCTTGGAAGGTCGTTCCAGTTCCATAAGACATATCTGCGCAAGCTTCAGTCGCATGGCTTCCGATTGATCCGGGAACCGTTCCAGAAAATCTGCCATCAGCGGTGCCGAGTCTTTCCAAAGGGCGTGTTTGTGGAGACCGACGATCAGTCCCAGCAATTCTTCGCGACTGAGCTTGAGTGGCATGCCCATGTCGGCCATCTTGTGAAACAAATCGAGCGATTTGGGAGCCTGCTTGATTTTGAGATAGGCAACAAACTTGCGTTTGGCCTCCAGGGCTCGATTCTCTTCGTGCTTGGCGACTTGGTTTGGCGAGGGCGTCGGCCCCATCTTTTTTTCGTCAGGGCCGTACTCGCCGCGAATCACCGAAAACAGATCCCAGTGTTCGCAGTCCACAAGTTTCCACTTCAACATGATAACACCCAGCAGGCCTCCCAAAGCTGCGCCCATAAGATGGAGAATCGAGCTTCCCGCGTAGCTTCCAAAAAAGATCCACAGCGTTAGGTCGATTCCTACATAGAACGCGGCCAATACTCCGATTGTGACATCGAAGGTGTAGAGCCGATAGTAAAAAAGAAACATAAACGAAACTTCATTCATCGGCGCCCATACACACGCCATAGCCATCAGTCCATAAATGGCCGCCGACGCACCGAGTGAGCCCACGATGCTGCTAGTGCTGCCCGCCATAAACGTCTGCTCGAGGGCTGCCTGGCCGATTGCAAGCCCCAAGTAGCAAAGCAGGAATCGCCACCAGCCCAGCTTGCCTTCAATGACCATTCCAAAAATCCAGAGAAAGAGCATGTTGCCGATCAAATGTCCATACCCATCGTGCATGAATCGCGATAGGAGCCATTGCAGGGGATGCATTCCAGTTCCATACTCCAGCAGCCAGCCTTGTCCGACGAACAGATTGTTCGTCAATAGTTGAATAAAGGCAGTTGCGTTTAGCAGTATCAACGCGACCGTCACGATCGGCAAATGATAGAGCGGCGCATCGGTGCGATAGGGAATCATGGAGCTAGGAGCGAGGGGTTAGGGGCTGGGAGCGAGGCAATTCCGCATTCCGCAATCCAAATTCCCCTCACAATCTTAACAGTTCGAAAGGCGACTGCCAAAAAAGCTTGGGAGGAAACAAATCGGCAAGTGTGCGATAGGTGCCGCGACGATTGATGCGTATTCGTCCCTCGGCAACAGCCATAGAAAGCGAAAGATTGCTGAACAGCAGATCTTGAAACGTTTGCCAGTCGCAATGCACGTGCGAAGAATTCCCTTCGAATGATTCCAGTCGCGAACTGCGCCTTGTTAGAGAGAATCGATAGGGAGCATCTCCAACGCGAAAATCGATTTCGCAGGGCCGTGGGATGCCAGACTCGCGAGCCCGTTGATGAAAGACGGGGTAGAACTTTTCCACCCAGCGAAATGGGGCCAATAGTTTGAGCATCCATTGACCGCCGCATTTTGCGCTGTCGGTAACCCAGGTGCCACCTGCAGTGACCAAAAGTTCGTGCATCGGATCGGCAGACGGAGTGTGCAAAGATATACAATGGTGACCGCGATCGATCGCATCGCGGCAGGCACGCGACACCATCAACGTCCGTGCCCCGGAATAGCCGGGCAGCGTCATCATTTCAACAATGCAAGAATCTCGCACCACGGTGTATCCCACGATACGCGGTTCTCTTCTGTTGGACGCGTCTGTCGACAAAGGTTTGGTTTTGGCACGAGCTTTCTCGACCGCAAGCAGAATCTGGTCGTGGGCTTTCCGACCAGCCAACCATTGCCAAGCTGCTTCGGACCGCTGTAGGGTGCCCCACATGTTGCTGCACAGTTGCTGATAAATATGCCTGAGCGAATCAAGTTCGAAATGTCTCCAGGTACGGACTTCAATCGTGGGGCATTGACGTCGAGGTCTTGCCCCCTGGGCGTCACAATGCGAAAGAATCGCGCGCGTGTTGGCTCGCGTGTGACCTTGGCCTCGACATCGGCTCCAACCCTGTCTTTCAAACCATTCGGCTCTTTCGGTGCGTACCAAGCCGAGGACGGCGCCTTCGCGGGCAGCGGTCGATTCGGCCACTTCCAGTAGGCTTGTGTCAAATTCGGCGGTTCGGTATTCGGGAAGCATCACAAAGTCTTGCAGCTTGGCAAACGGACAGCGCTGCTGATCGAACCAACCAATCTGCCTCGACACTTGCGTGTGTCCAATCAACTGGCCATTGCGTATCAGCAGAAGCCGATCGTTGGGTTCGTAAGAGGGTTCGTCGAGCCGGTTCTGAAAATCTTCGACCAGCGAGCTTTGATAGATTTGTACAAGCAGCTTGAGAACCAGGGCGTGGTGTCCTGCGTTGCCGGCGATGATGCGGGCCCCAGATTCCAGATCCTTTAAGCAGGCCCCTGCATGATGATCCACGGGCAACTGGCTGGCGAACATCAAGGGTGGCGTCGGTTGCCGAGACGGAATCTTTTCTGCATCGCGCATCGGGGCCATCCTTTTCCGCCTTTTAGATTTAAGCTAAATAAAATTCCTGCCGATCGAGATGCCCCACTGCGACATACGACCCACGTAGGGTCGTAATCAAAATCCGATTCTAAACATTAAACCTAAGCGATGGAGGAGGAGAAATCCAGAAAAAAATTGCGAAGAGCATCGTGAGGAAATAGGCAAAACGGATACTCTCGTGATCTTAAGAGTTGTTGGGCGCGCAGTTTGCGTTGTGTCGATTGAAGTTGTTGCTTCAGGGTTTCTCGCTTGGTTTTGGTCCATCGCTGCAATCCCTGGTTGGCAGCGACAATCTGCCGATGTCGCTTTGCCGCGTTGGAGGGAGTCTTTTCCGTATGGACCCAATCCTTTTTTTGACGCGTGAGAGCATCCATGCGATCTTCCTCTGGGGAATCCAACGCGAGTTCGGCAACATGTTTTTCTGGATGATATCGGAGATCGCGTAGTTCGCTGTACAATTGTTTTTCTTGGGACCACGAAACAGGCTCGGACGAAATTGGCAAACAAAGCGTTCCGCTGAGCGTCAGATATTGCGGCGGTTCGATCCCAAAGAAGTGTCGGCAAATGTCGTCGGTGACCTGATCGTATTTTGCTCCGCCGATGCCGTGGATGAATAAATCCGACAGAAATAATCGTGCAAACATCGTGGTTACCAGTGCACGTGTGCGCAGTTTGAGCCCCTGGTTCTCCCATTCGCCGAGCCGGTTGACCGCTGCGGCGGGGTCTCCTTCGGAAGAAATCGGCAGTACATCCTGCATCTCGGCCCGATCGGTGATCTGCAATCCTTCTGGATGCCGTCGAACCCAGACGGCCCTACGCCGGGGGTCTTGTTGCGACCAAATCCAGAACGGCGTTTCTTGCCAGTCCGAGGATTCCGCGAGGTCGGGGACCGGCTGCGCGTGATTGCGCAGGTGATGTGCCAGACGGTAATCGTTGAGCGCCCGATTGTGGCAGGTACGAAACCGAGTAGCTTCGGTTAGCAAATGCACCGCAAATTGGCGAAACGAACGTGTTTGGCAAACACGACTTTGGGGAATTTCCAACGAGCGGCAATCCCAAGCAAGTTCGAGCCGGTGACGCGATTGAGATAATGCCTCTCCGAGCAACGTGTTTTCATCTGTTGCGGCAATCACATCGGGCCACCAGGAATGGATCAGTGGATCGGCGACCAGCGGTGCAATCGCTTCCGAGACTCGGCTTCCGAAGGATTGCCAAACGGTGTGATCGAGGATTTTGCGTTGTTCAAAAGGAACCTGCTCACAGGCAAGATCAAACGGCACGGTCTCTTTGCGCGGTTGGTCGACACTACCCGCGGGTACACGAACTGAAGGCGATCGGCACAAATCGCTATCGATAACTAAGCTAATCGCGACGCCGTCGGTTGCTTCTGCAAGTTGCGATGCCGAGAAATTCTTGAGCCACACGCCCGGATGGGCTAGCCCCGGCTGGTGGCCAGTGAGGACGAACGGGCAATCCGCACCGATGTCCAGAGTGATGTCTGCATAGGATTGTGTGTACTCGAGAGCCGCGGCCAGCACTTCGGCCTTTGCCGTGCGGACGAACTCAGCGAGCGGCGTCCCCAGAACATCGATGGAGGTCTTCTGTCGGCCATCGCGATTGCGAAACACAACCTCTTTGGCGCTATTCCAGGGAGGAACGCAAAGCGTCTGGCCGTCTTCTGGTGGAATACGAAACTGGGGATACTGCTTCGGATTTGTCATGGGCATTGCTGCGCACCGAAGCCGCACTTTTCCCGAACAGGTTCTACAGGCAACCCTTTGCACGCGGACTGCCTTGCACGATGAATTACCTGCCGATAATGTTCGAGTCGAACCTCGGCAGCATCCAACTCGCCGCCGAAACTGCGTTCTTCTTCCAGATATATCAGAGGGACAGGAACTTCAACGATTTTCAAATCATGCCGCGCCGCCTGTACCCAGAATTCCAACGGCATGGCATATCCTGTCTCTTGCAAATTGAGTTGCGCCAACGATTGCGTGCGGTAAGCCTTAAAACCACAAAACGCGTCGGTCAATTCAAGCCCCAATAATTCGTTCAACTCGGCTGTGACGATTTGATTGATTTGGCGGCGGTCGGCAGGGGCTTGGCCTTCAGAAACATCTTGCCCAAGATATCGGCTGCCAGAAACGACGTCAACATCCCGGCAGACCTGCGCGAGTTGGCAAATTCTTTGGGGTTCGTGTTGCCCGTCGCAATCGATGGTAACAATCACGTCGTAACGCCAGACAACGGCGTAGTCGAAAGCCGTTTGCAGCGCCGCACCGTAGCCGCGATTTTTACAATGCGAAACCACGGCGATATCCGAGCGCTGCGCCAACAACTCTTTGGTCCCGTCGGTCGAACCATCGTCTACCACCAGTACGTCAGCCGCATACTTCACCACTTCATCAAGCACGGCAGTGACATGCAGAGCTTCATTGTAAACAGGAAGAGCCGTGAGAAAACGTGGCGTCTCTTGGCAACAGCCAGATGGGGAGGGAGGGCTTGTCATGGGTTTCAATCCGTAGGAAGGAATGACTCACGGGGGGAACCAGCCGCGGGGACCCTTCATTTTAGATCGCATCAGCGAAGGGTCAACTCAGGTGAGTTATGTGAGATGCTATACCGTCCGCAAGGGATCCTGCTCGTCGCGGCTGGCCCATACTTCCATGCCCGAGAGCTGCTCGCGCAGAAAATCGGCCAAAGAGAACATCGCAAACCGTTCGCTGGCAAAATGGCCGGGCAGAATGAGCCCAATTCCCTGGGCTTCGGCTTCCAGGCAGGAATGAAAATTTGCTTCTCCGGTCACAAAACAATCGCAGCCCTGTTGGATGGCCGTGGGTAGCAGGGAACCTCCGCTGCCGCAGGCAATAGCCACACGTTCGATCGTTTGGGTGTCGTTGCCGACAACGCGTACCGAATCGATTTCCAGAAAAGCCTTCAACCGTTGGGCCATTTCGACGAATGTTAATTGTTCGCCAGAATTTCCAATGCGACCGGTGCCTACATCTTCTTCCTCCGAAACGACATTGCGAACCAACGGTTCAATTTGCTGAAGACCCAACCCGATAGCCAGGTGTTGATTGATTCCCGCTTGCGCGGAATCGAATGCCGTGTGGGGACTATAAACCCCGATTCGCGAAGCAATCAGCTGCAACAACATACGACCGGCAGTTGTTTCTGTCGTGATCGATTTCAGCGCGTGGAATGGCAGCGGGTGGTGGGCAACGATCAATTCGGCCTCATGCTCGAGCGCTTCGGCCACGGTTGCCGGAGTAATAGTGAGACATGTCAAGATCCGCGTGGCAGGCCACTCCGGCGATCCGACCAGTAGCCCCACATTATCCCAATCCTCGGCAAGCGCAAGCGGGGCAAAAGATTCTAAACTTCCGACAACATCACCAATTGTAAGCATGGCAAGGAAAAACGCATTCGCACCAAGGAGGGAACTGGACAACCGTTACAAGCAACTCGCATCGTACCGCTTGCCACCCGGCGCGACAAGCGCCCTCTGCTAGTGCAGAGCTTTCAGTGATTAGCCACAGAGATCACCGAGAAGATTCTCAGCTTCTACATTCTCTCTGTGCTGCTAACGGTTAGAATTTTCGCAAGAGAGCCAATTTTTTCGCAGGAGGAACGGGCAATTTGTCTCGCAGAGACGCTGAGGAGGATTATCGAAGGTGTCTCTCGCAAAGGCGCTAAGGCGCAATGAAAGGGGTTTTTCTTGTTTCCGTCCTTTGCGATTTAGCGCCTTTGCGTGAAACAATCCCAGATGGGTTCTTGCTCTGCGACTCTGCGAGATATCTGCTGGGTTGCGGGCAGAGATCGCGATGGGACCTCTGGGTCTCTGTGGCAAACATAAAAGATCTGCACTACTGCTCGGCGATGATACGGTAATTGAACACGCGCGCCCCGGATTGTTCTTCCGCGCGTAGCCAAAGTTCGTTGCCGATCAGATCTTGCCCGTTTTGGTATTTGTAGGTCTTGATGTCGGAACTATTGCTGAGACGAAATACCTGCATCCGCTGACGGCGTCGGCCAAAAGCATACAGCAAGCATTTGAAGTCGACGGGTTCTTTCGCATGGTTGATCATGCGTTGTTCGACGACAAGCGTTCCGTCGTCATCCAACCGAGTATGCAATTCCAATTCGATATCCTCGTCGCCGACAACCATCTCTCGGTACACGCTAAAGCGGTATTGCCGATCCGCGGCAAAGTCGAAATCGGCTCGAATCGAAGCACTTCCGCTAACTGCGTTGAAGGGCAATACGATTTGAAACGGGCGTTCGGATTTGTCGTTTGCGGAGAGCTTGAAATCGATTCGGTTAGGAAGAATTTGCCAACCCTCGGGACCCGACAGACGGACGCTTCCTCCCGCACCTTGTTCAAAAGGGCTTGAGATCGAGATGCGATTCGAATGACTGGAGCCGAAAATACTGGGAATGTTTGGCTTGAAGAAATGCGTGTTCATCCTCCAGCGGGCCACGTGCGGATCGAGCCCGAGCACGAAAATTGGCAGTGTAGCAACTTCAATTACCTGCCGATGCTCTTGTTGGGCGGGCGTCTTGGCTCGTCCCCAGGCGTCAACCACTCGGACATTCTCTCCGAGGTAGAGAATTTCTTTTGTGGCGTTTTGATTCCACACCACCATGAGTACATCGCCCGTTTTTGTTTCCAAGATACGGTTTTCACTCCCGCCGGGCATACGGATTTTTCCCAGATACTTGGTGCCGCTCAACAACGAAGCGGTGGTTCGCCATGGCAATAGCAACTCTCCGGGGGTTCCCGCGTCCGTCATAATTCCCCGTCGGTCGTCAAACGGTTTGTTGACAAAGATGCCTTCCGCGCCGCTGATTTTTGCGGATAACATCTGCTCGACGAGATCACGGGTTCGCGTTTCCAGGTCGTAGTATTCTCGATCTAGCGGATCGATCAATATCCATCGCGCGATGCCCTGTCGTTTGGGTATTTTCAAATAGTTGGCGATCTCTTGCCCGGTGAACCCGGGTGTGGAGGAAAGCTGCTGAAAGTCCCAAGGTGCATATTCCTCGCTGGACGACATTTTGGTCCAGGGCCAGCCGATTCCCAAGTTGACATCCTGTCCAAAGCGAAACAGATAGCCACGCAAGGTACCGATCTCCTTTTCCAAGTTGTGGAAATCGGAATAGCTAGTGTCGTAGTCCACGCCAAGTTGCCACCAACGAACACGCAACGACAACCGAGTTAAAACGGCATCGAGCGAAGGAAGCCACAACGACGGGTCTTCCGAAAGCAAGTCGGCAATGGTGATGTCGTCGGCGATTTTTTTTCCGAAATCGATATCATCGGGGGGATGGTCGACCACTCCCACCACTTCGATATCTTTGGCGGATAACTGTTCGGTAAATTGAACCAACTCATCGCCGCGTTCGGGTTCCGTTTCGCCGTACCAGACTGGAACCTTCACCCAACTCACCGCTACGCGAGGGAGCAAGGCCTGAAGGTTGGCGAAAGAGAGTGGGACGTCGTCTCCGGCAAGCGACCAACCGAACTCCCCCCGATTTGTGTCATCAAGTGGAGGCACCACTGCAATCGAGATGACATGATCCTTCAGAGTGCCCCGTGCCGTCTGCATCGAAACGCGCACCCGGTAATACCCATACTCCTTGATTGGCGGCCGCCATACGGTGCTGCCGGCATACCCTTTTGGCCTTTTGACCGAAGAGTTGATAATGTCCGACGCTTTGCTAAGTCGTTCGGTAATCAATCGGCCATCGAGTTCGGTAATCTCTCGACCGTCGAGTTGTACGGTGTCGTCTTTCAGACGATGGCTACTGGCGTCGAGCAGCTCGAAACGGATATCGGGGTCTTGCTCGAGAATGCCTGACAGATTGCAGGTAACAACCACATCCTGCGGATTTGTATAAACATTGAACGGGCTGTTGGTTCGCACCGTCATCCGTGGCAAGCGAGCAAACCAAATGTCGTCAAGCGACACAGCCCCTTCCAAATCGACGTACTCTCCTCGGTCGACCTGTAAACTAATTTGGGCCAGACTCACTTTGGATTCAGAAATGTTGACCGGGCCAATTCGGACCGGAATCCAGCCGCCGGTGTTGCGATACCATTCGCTTGTAGCCGATTCCAGGACATTCAATTCGTCGTCACAAAAATCAATCCGTAGTTGAACCTTGCTATGCTTTATCTGCTGCACTCTCAATCGAGATTCGAGTACATAACTAAACTTACTGGAGACAGAAACCGCCGGACTGTTTAGTAGGGCTCCTCCACCGTTGAGGTGGATGGTGAGGCACCGGTTGGGTTCGCCTTTCGCGTTTTTTTCATCTTCCGCATCGTCTTCTAATTGGACCTCCACATAATAAGGTCGGTCCGGGCCGTATTGACGCCTCCATTGGTCGGGCCAGCCGTCGTAATTCACGTCCCAGGTGGGGCTGAAATCGATCGAAAAGATTTCCACCGCGTCAACATGCCGATTCGCACTGGTTGGCGAGACGAGAGCAGCTAGAATCAAAAGTGTTGATGCGAAGGACATGGCTGTTTCTTTAAGCGTCCGGCCTCGGCAGGGGGTTATCCTGCACGTGGTGGCTTTGGGAGAGAATGTGTGATTGGCATGAGGATCGCCGTCCAGACTTTGTCGACGGCACAACCCTTCAGGAAAGCATTGCATACCGTGGCGCAAACGGGTTGCGAGGGGGTGCAAATTGATGCACGAAACGAGCTGCGCCCCGCCGATTTGTCCGACACTGGACTGCGCCAGGTGAGGAAAATGCTGGCTGATCTGAATCTGCGGGTTGGATCGGTAGCCTTTCCCACGCACCGGGGATACTCCGATCCCCAGGATTTGGAACGCCGCGTCGACGCTACGCGAGCCGCCATGCGGTTGGCCGCTCAGTTGCAGGCCCGAATTTTGGTTTGCACGCTCGGCGAGTTGGGTTCCAACCCAGAGTCCCGCGAACGATCGATGCTGACCGACGTGATTACCGCACTTTCGGCCGAGGGAGATCGGTGTGGGGTCCGACTGGCGCTGCGGATCGGTGCGGAGGAACTTCAAGATGTTTCTGATTACTTGGAAACCTTGCCGGAAGGATCGTTCGGAGTGGATCTCCATCCGTTGCAGTGTATGACACACGGGAATTCGCCCCAGGATTTCGTTTCGATTCTTGGGAAACATCTGGTGCATGTTCACGCAGTCGATGCCGTTCGCGATCTTTCCGGCGGTGGCTGCATGGAAGTCACACTTGGCCGCGGCTCGGTCGATTTTCCAGAACTGTTGGGGAAGCTCGAAGAATTCGGCTATCGCGACTGGCTCACCCTCGAACGCCGCCACTCTGCCCAAGTGCTAGAAGACATGGCAAACGCCGTGAAATACCTCCGCGCGCTATGAGTGCGACGAGCTCAGTAACGCTTTGCCGTGGTGGCGTAAGCAATCGAGCAACCCGCCCAAATGCTCCACTGTCGTCAGTGGATTGATAATCGTAGTCCGCAAGTAATTGCGGCCATCGATTTGGATGGGCACAAGATAATAATCGCCCGACTCAACCACTTTCCGGCGCAGCCGGAGTTGGAAATCGTCGGCCTCTGCTTCTGAAAGAGTTTCGAGCTGCGTCGGCTCGTAACGGAACACCACGATATTACACTGCGGTTGGCAGAATGGTTTGAAGTCGGGCTGCTGATTGAGCAATTCATAAAATTCGAGCCCTTTGTCGAATGTTTCGTCAACCAGTGCTTCAAAAAGCTGACTGCCGAACAGCGACCAAATGCCCCAGAGCCCCATAGCGGCGGCCCGCTTCGTGCATTCCAGATTGCAGACGCCGCTGTCGAACTCGGCCATGCCGGGAGCGGAAGGGTCGAACAAATAAGGGGCCACTTGCTCGAACGTGGCAAAACGATGTTGCCGATCACTGTAAAACACCAAGGCACACAGGGCCGGCATGAAAAGCATTTTGTGCGCATCGCAAACCACGCTGTCGGCCAGATGCAATCCTTCCACCAAATGACGGTACTTGCTGCTCAACGAAGCGGCGCCGCCGTGGGCCGCATCGACGTGTAGCCAAACTTCGTGACGTCGGCAGACCTCGGCAATATCGACCAACGGGTCGAACGCTCCGATTGGCGTTGCGCATGCTGCCGCAGAAACGGCAACGATTGGCACATTCTTTGCCCGCAATTCAGAGAGCATCGTATCGAGCCGATTCACGTCGATCCGACGCTGTGGGTCCAGGGGAATGCGCAGCACTTGATCGGTTCCGATACCAAGGATTCCTGCCGAACGCATCACACAGTAATGTGCTTCGGCATGCGCCAACAGCACCGGGGCAGGGGAGTGGTCGGCCAATCCATGCGACCAACTCTCGCCCAGCGCGACATTGCGCGCGGTCAGCAGTGCGGTCAGATTCGCGAGCGAACCGCCTGACGTGACCAGACCACCAAAACTGCCCGGTTCAAACCCGATGGCTTCTCCCAATTGTTCGACGACAGCGTGCTCCACGGCTGTGGCCCACGGACCCATCTCGTAAATGGCCATCACCTGATTGGTCAGCGTAGTGACCGCATCGAACCAAGCAGCTAGCGGCACGGAGGCAGGGACCTGGTGCCCCACGTAGTGAGGATGATGGAGATTCTGTCCACGAGCAAGACTTTGCTGAATCAATTCCTCAAACCGCTCCAGCAGGGGGGCAAGCTCTGGGGGCGAAACCAGATCGACTGACAAATTGCTATCGGCCAAACTTTTTCGGGCCGCAGCAATGTTTTTTTGCGGCTCATGCCAGTTCAGAACGGGCCCTTCTCCCTGTTGAACAATGTGCAGATGATCGCTCAGCAATCGCACCAGACGGTCACCGGCTGCTCGCAACAATTGGGGATCGTAAGCCCTGGAAATCAAGGCGCGTCGGGCGTGGGCATCGTTGGAAATTTCAACGCTCATACCCCCTAATTGACCAGAGTGAACCAAAGCTGGCAACTTGCGGGTCTGGTAGATTCCGCCTAGAGTGGTTCAGTCCTCGATCGTTCTGGGATTCGCTCTTCATGGAACAAAGGCAGAAACAATGGAAGAATCTTTGCGTACGGTGCTGGTCACTGGTTGTTCGTCTGGCATCGGTCGGGCAACGGCGCTCTTGTTGGCCGACCGAGGTTATCGGGTGTTGGCCGGGGTGCGTTGTCCTGAACATGCCAAGCAGTTGACCGATGCACAGTTGCCACGGTTCGAGCCGCTTGTGTTGGACGTGACCAAGGAAAAACAAGTAGAGCAAGTGGTTGCGCACGTCCGCGAAACGTGTCCCCAGGGGTTGTATGGATTGGTCAACAATGCGGGGATTGGATTGCCTGCAGCGGTTGAGCTTTCCAGCATAGCCGAGGTGCGGCAACTTTTTGAAGTGAACACAGTTGCCCCGTTGCGAATGATTCAGCTTTGTCTGCCGCTACTGCGTACGGGGCGAGGGCGTGTGATCAACATGTCGTCGATGAATGGGTCGATGGCCATGCCGATGGTGGGAGCTTACTCGGCCAGCAAATTCGCGTTGGAAGCCATTTCGGATACTTTGCGCGTCGAGCTGAGGCCTTGGCAAATCCCGGTCAGCATCATTCGGCCCGGGCAAGTGCGGACCTCGATTTTTTCTAAGGCACGCGATGATCTCAATGAACGGAGTCGCGAAATCCCTGTTGAACTAGAAGAGGGGTATGGCGTGATGTATGCCCGTGCCGGAGAATTCAACGAGCGCGGTGCAAAATCGACAACGTCGCCCGATATGGTGGCCCAGGTCGTTCTTCGCGCGCTCTCTGCAAAACGTCCGCGCACCCATTACTGTGTGGGGATTGATGCCCGAGGAATGCAGTTGGCCAAATCGTTGTTACCGCAGCGGTTTCTCGATCGCTCGTTTGCCCGTGCTATGCGGGTACTCAAACCGGTGGCAACGAATGGGGCAGCAGCAGTTCCGCGAACGCAGTAAGCATTTTTTCGTCGTTATTACTTTCGTTGTTTTGTTTCGTCATGTTCCGACTCTTCTCAACGACGATAGCTCAAGTGGCAGAAGCTCCGCCTTGGCCGGACCACATCGACGTGACCTTGACGACCGGTTATCTGGCACTGATTCTTGGTTTGCCGCTGCTGGGCTATGTATTGATGGTCGTCGATTTCCGCCGCTATTTGCGCTCGCTACGGCGTGCATTGGTGTTGGTGGCCCTAGCCGTGCCGACAACTCCCTATTGGGCCCTTCGGCTGAGACCTCCTTGTTTAGTTGCGTTAGACCTGCACCTGCCTTGCAGCGAAGAAGAGGTACTCGCGGCTTACCGAGATCGGGTCAAATCGCTGCATCCCGACCGGGGCGGCGACTTGCAGAAATTTCTCCGTCTACAAAAACAGTTCGAGCAAGCGCTACATCTCGTCCGCTGCCAGGCAAAGAAAGTGCAGGATTGAACCACAAAGACACGAAGGCACTAAGATAATGAAATCAGGGATAAAAGAATTGCGCAATGGGAGGGAGAGAGTTATTCCTTCCATTGGCTGAAACTGTACAAAGGCACCAAATCCATCATAGGATTTTGCCCCTCCTCAAAGCCAGATTCGCTGAAAACCCCGTGATGGATCATTTCGACAAGAATTGTTGCTCGAAAAGCCATGCTTTCTATCGAAGGATGCTTATCGTAGAAACGTTCGTTATCACAATAATTGAGGGGGCCTCAAAACTGCACAGGACGATGAAGTCGAACGCATTTTGCAACTTGCTGAATCTGCGTCGGCAATTTTGACCGATGCAGATTCGGAGGTTCCAATTCTGCCTGAAGTGGGTCACGCCGCAGGCAGCTAGACAATTGCCATTCGTGAGGGCGGGCATGGACACCGGCCGCACGAAACCAACTCGACTAGTGGGCGGCTATTAGGCTAATTTGGCCCAGTTTCGGGGCTTCCTGGATGCCAACTGAAATACAACATTGTGACATTAAGTTGGATTATTATACCTCAGAGCGTTCACAATTCAGTTACAATTAATCAATCGTATCTCGGAGAAACGCTAGTGTGGCCACCAACAACGGGAAATAAACAGAAGAGCCACTGACGATCCGTTTGAATACTGCACGGGCCGACAGTGGCTTTTTTTGTTTGTGTCGCCGCACTCAAGAAAACGAACGTTTTCTGCACTCGTACAAGGTCGCATTGAGGTGGACCTCATTGCAGAGTTTGCTTTTTGAATTTCGCGCGATAAAGAGTTAGGTGTGCAGTTAAGAGTTGCGGCATCCACAGGCAGCATCGAATTTCCAGGAGTCACCAAGAATGAACAAAGTACTGTTAGTTTCTGCATTGTTTCTGGCACTCGTTACCGTAGGCGCTCCCCCCCAAGCGTTCGGCGGCATAATAACTTACAATGGCGGAAATTCTTGGACCGTCACCGGATTTGAGAAGACGGGCACTCATCCGTACACGCAGAATGGTACGGGTCTTTTGCACGACGCGACCGGCCCGGTAACTCTCTCACAGGGAATCAACCTGGGGTATAACAATTTAGCTGCTAGCCAAGGTGTGTTCGTCTCATCAACTGCTGCCCACTTTACGGATTATTATCAGCCTCAAGGCATAGAGTACGTGGTGTCGGGTAGTCCGATATGGAGTGGTATCTTTGCGGGCACCGCCTCTCAAACCCAGGACCCGGGAAAAATAGGAGCGAGCGCCAACGGGGCTTCGGGACTTCCCACTACGGCATGGGTGGACAACACTGGATTGACAGTGGGCGACAAGGTCAATGGAACGTTTACCTGGAGTAATGCGAATGGAGCATCCCCAGTGCTGTCATTCACGGCCGTCCCCGAACCCTCCACCTTCGCTTTCATGGGCTTGGGGGTAGCAGGCATGCTCAGCTTCGGCCTGCGACGCCGGAAGCAATAGCTGGCCACGTGAAGCACGAGCCGCCCTCGGCGGCTCTTTTCATGCGCTGTGTGTCAGAAACTCGTCACGGTTGTAAGCGTCCGGTCTATCCATGGTGGCAGACCGCTATTCCGCGTCATTTAGCGAGGGCGTGCGCGGCGATGAGCCCGAGTGCGGATAAATCCAGTTGGACACATCGACCTCAGGCTCGAACGGCAGTTCGCCAAAGAGCACAGACGCGATGCTTCTGGACCGATTAGCGAGACTTGCTAAGTGCGGTAGGTGAGAATGACCGCCGTCTCGAACGGCAGCTAGAAAAATCGAGTTTCGAGCTGGCGGTTTCATCGACCTGGGTAAACAAAACTAGCTAACGAAAGTGCGTCGGCCAGAAGGCCGATGCACTTTCGGGATTTGGCTACGACGCTAGTTTTGCACCCAAAAACGGGCCGTCATCGGGGTTCCCTATTTGGGAGTACGATTTTCGACGTAAGCCCTAACCGACGTGGATGTTGGTGTCGATTGCTATGAGAGTTTTGTACCTTTGTACGGTTGCAACCTCCATACCCCACTTCCATCCATTCTTGGTGCCTTCGTGTCTTTGTGGTTCAATATCTTTACATTAAGGCTAACTTGCCGACACTTCTGAAGCTGCATCGCGGATCGCGGTGAGATGTTCCGCCAGAAACGCCGGGAGGTCGCCGTGGTGGAGATCATCGAGCGAAACAAAACGAAACTTCACCTGGTCGCGGTTTTCTTCGCCCGTTTTAATCGCGCGTTGCGATGCCAACTCGGCAATGCGTCCCGTGGCAAACGCACCCTGCGGGCCATTTAGCAAAAGGTCGACGCCCGCAAGGCGTTTGGTGAAGATCGAAGCCCACGGCTCGCGTTGGTCGGCGATCATCAGATGGATCACTTGCTGATTGTTCCAAAGAAATTGGGCGCTCGGGCCCGCGGTGTCGGAGAGCAGCTCCAGCAGTTCTTCCAAAAGTTCGGTGGACCATGCGGGACGCTTTCCCGGGGGGAAACCTTTCCTCGCCAGATGCCACTTGCGGCCGAGCACTTTCCATGGCATCAGGTCCTCCGGGTTTTTCTCGACCCGCTCGGAGAACTGTTTGAAGCCCGCAACGGCTTTTTTCAGGAAATCCCAAAACTCGGGGGTATCGATCTCCTGCCAACCGAAAGCGCGGATCTCGATTTCCTGGAACGGACCGCGCAAATTTTTGCACTTTACTCGTGGTCCCCGACCATAAGCTTCGATTTCTGGGATGTCGTTCAATGGTTTCAAGTCGAGCGCAACCACTAAATCATCGCGCTGAAAAGTTTTCTTGGCGGTGCGGAACTTCATTTTCAACAGCCAGGGCTCGCCGGTAATCGCATGGAAAAACCAGCCATCACTTTTTTTGGCGGCAGCAATTTCCACAATCGTGCGCGTGTCCCAGTTGGTGGCGCTAAAATCATCCAATTGCTGAATCTGCTCTTCGACGCGATCGAGGATTTTCCCGTCCCATTGGCACGGCTGCCCGCTGCGACTGACGCGGTCGTGCGTATGCCAGCGCCGCCCGTCGATCTCCCAGGGCATTTTAATATTCTCGCCCAGTTCAGAAATGTTCAAGTCGCCATCGCGCTCACCCTGCTCCGCAGCAAAGTCAAACCGCTTACGCTCCTTAACCGGCCCTGCTGCAAGTACTGGCGCCAACGCCGCAGCCGTATGGGAAACCATTACAGATTTCCCCTTTCCCCTTTCCCCTTTCCCCTTTCGCACAACTTCCTCCGGCGTACCAATCGCCACCACCTGCCCGCCTGCCGCGCCCGCTTCGGGACCAATGTCGACGATCCAATCGGCCTGTTTGATCACGTCAAGATTATGCTCGATCACCACCACCGTGTTGCCCAAGTCGACCAGCCGATGAAGCACTTCGAGCAGTTTGGCGATATCGTCGAAATGCAATCCGGTAGTCGGTTCGTCCAACAGGTAGAGCGTTCTTCCCGTGTCGGGGCGGGCCAATTCAGAGGCAAGTTTCACGCGCTGCGCTTCTCCGCCGGAAAGGGTTGCCGCGCTTTGACCAAGTGCCACATAGTCGAGCCCCACGTCGCACAGCGTTTGTAGAGTGCGCCGGATCTTGGGGATGTTTTCAAACAGCGCAAGTGCCTCGCCGCACGACATTTCCAACACTTCGGCGATCGATCGACCGCGATACTTTATGTCGAGAGTATCGGGATGGTATCGGTGCCCGTGGCACGTATCGCAATCGACCCACACGTCAGGCAAAAAGTGCATCTCGATACACAGTTGCCCCGCCCCGTCGCACGCGTCGCAACGACCGCCAGCCACATTAAAACTGAATCGACGTGCGGAATACCCACGGAGTTTCGATTCGGGCAATTGGGCGAACAGTTGCCGAATCAATTCGAACACGCCGGTGTACGTGGCGGGATTCGAGGTGGGTGTGTTGCCCAGCGGTCGTTGGTCGACGCGAATCACCTTGTCGATCTGTTCGACACCGTCCAACCGGTCGTGAGCACCAGGATTGGTATTGGCCCGATGCAGCATTCGGGCCAATTGGTTGTAGAGCACGTCTTCAACCAACGAACTCTTCCCACTGCCGCTAACCCCCGTAACCGCGATCAAAGCGCCCAGTGGAAACGCGACGTCAATATTCTTGAGGTTATGGTGACGCGCACCACGAACAACAAGAAATTCGGAATTCGGATTGCAAATTGTAGAATTGTTGGACTGTTTCATCCGCCCCTTCCCCCTTCCCCTTTCCGATTTCCCATTTCCCCCTTCCCCCTTCCGCCTTCGTTTTGGTACTGGAATCGCCTTTTTCCCAACCAAATACGGTCCCGTAACACTCTTGCGGCGACGCGCGATTTCGTCGGGAGTCCCGCGGGCAACGATTTCGCCACCCTGCCGCCCGGCTGCCGGGCCGAAGTCCAACAATTGATCCGCGCCGGCGATCACGTCGCGATCGTGTTCCACCACCAACAGCGTATTGCCCAGGTCGCGAAGTTTATGCAATGCCGCGACCAATCGTTCGTTGTCACGCGGGTGCAGCCCGATCGTCGGTTCGTCGAGTACATACAAAACGCCGCACAAACCGCTTCCCACCTGGCTTGCAAGGCGAATGCGTTGCGACTCGCCGCCGGAAAGCGTCGGTGCAGATCGGCCGATGCTGAGATACTCCAATCCCACGTCCACAAGAAACGTCAGCCGATTCGTGATTTCGCGCACCAGTTCGCCAGCGACCTTTCGTTGCGCCGCGGGAAGTTTCCAGCGATTTACTTCAGCAAGCAATTTGCTCAACGGAAGGCGGCAATATTGGTCAATCGTTCGTCCGGCGAATCGAACCGCCGAGGCATCGTCGCGCAGTCGGCTGCCGCCGCACTCGCTGCACTCGATTTCACCGATATGCTCATCAAGCCGAGCCCGCAAACGGGGCGAAAGCCTCGAAGCCTCTTCCAACGCCGGGTAAAGCCCTTTGTATTGGAAGCGGAGTGAGGAGCTAGGAGCGAGGAGCGAGGAGCGAGATGCGGACTGGCCCTTCTTTTTCCTAGCCCCTCGCCCCTCGTTCCTCGCGCCTACTTCAATCCACTCATCCCCCGTGCCGTACAGAACCAATCGCCGTTGGCGGGGGGAGAGTTGATCGAAGGGGACATCGGTCGGCAGGCCCGTGTGTGTGGAAAGGGCGGCGAGCATCGCGGCGAACAGCGGTTGTTCGATCCCAGGCCAGGCCAACACGGCGCCTTCGGCAAGTGTAAGTTGCGAACTGCGCAGCAAGGTAGCGGGGTCGGCGCCGATTTCCACGCCCAATCCTTCACACGCTTCGCACCAGCCGAGCGTACTATTGAACGAAAAATGATGGGGCGAAAGCGGCTCGAAACTGCGGTCGCAAACTCCGCAGACCAAATGTTGGCTATGCTTTTTAGTTTGCCAGCGCTGCTCGGGAACGTCCGTATCGACCGTTGCCGTGTGCGTCACACCGCGGCCTAGGGCCAAGGCATTTTCCACACTGTCGGCCAGACGGGCGCGAGATTTTTTTCGCAAGGTTACGCGGTCGACAATCACTTCAACCTGATGCTTTCGCCGCCGGTCGATCGAAGGCATTTTCGCGAGTTCGTGCGTTTGGTTATCAACGCGCACACGCACATACCCGCTCTCTTGAAGCGATTGCCAAAGCTCTTCATAAGTTTGCCCCGCGGCCAAATCCACCGGGGCCATCAGATAAAGCTTGGTCCCTTCGGGAGCCGCAAGCACCGCGTCGATCACCTCGTCGGCACTTTGGGTGCCAACCGGTTCGTCGCACTCGGGACAGTGCATCTGTCCCAGCCGCGAAAGCAAGATACGGAAATAGTCGTAGATTTCCGTAACCGTTCCGACCGTGGATCGTGGCGAATGGCCGGTGGTGCGTTGCTCGATAGCAATCGCGGGGGAGAGTCCTTCAATCGACTCCACAAGCGGTTTCTGCAATTGCCCGATGAACTGCCGGGCATAGCTGCTCAGGCTTTCCACGTAGCGGCGTTGCCCCTCCGCGTAAATTGTGTCCATCGCCAACGAACTTTTCCCGCTGCCGCTCGGCCCGCAACAAACGGTCATTTCGTCGCGAGGAATTTTCACCGCCACGTCGCGCAAATTATGCTGTCGCGCTCCTTCGACAACAATATGCGTAGCTTGCTTAATCTGCTGCCGCTTCAACGATTTTTTCTTCTTGTCGTGCGAATCAGAATCAGATTTCCCATTAAGATAAGGAGCAAGCGCCGCAGCAGTGTGGGAAACTAAGGCGGAAGGGGGAAGGGGGAGGGGGGAATCCTTTGAATCTCGCTTTCCACCTCCACTCCGCTCTCCGCCTTCCCCCTTCCCCCTTTGCTCAACAACATCCTCCGGCGTCCCCGCAGCAACAATCTGACCACCACACTTCCCCCCCTCGGGGCCAATATCAATGATCCAATCTGCCGTTTTGATCACGTCCAAATTGTGCTCGACGACCATCACCGTGTTTCCCGCGTCGACAAAATCGTGCAGCACTTTCAACAGCAACTCGATGTCAGCAAAATGCAAGCCGGTGGTCGGTTCGTCGAGCATGTAGAGCGTTTTGCCGGTCGATTTCTTGACCAACTCGCGGGCCAGCTTAATCCTCTGGGCTTCGCCGCCGGAAAGCGTGGGCGAAGGCTGGCCGAGCTTCATGTAGTCGAGTCCCGCAGCGTGCAGCGTTTCTAGTTTGTGCTGGATTTTGGGGATGTTCTCGAAATGGTCGAGTGCTTGCTGGATATCCATTTCCAACACGTCGGCAATCGATTTCCCTTTGAATTCGACTTGCAGCGATTCGTGGTTGAATCGATGCCCCTGGCACACGGAGCAGGGAATCCACACGTCGGCCAGAAAATCCATTTCCAGCTTGTTCGAGCCATTGCCACTGCACGCTTCGCAGCGCCCGCCGACCACGTTGAAACTGAATCGGCCCGGCTTGTAGCCGCGCCTTTTCGATTCGGGAAGTTGTGCATAAAGCGCGCGGATGTCGTCGAACACCTTGATGTACGTCGCCGGATTGGACCGAGGAGTTCGGCCAATGGGCGATTGATCGATCGCGATCATCTTATCGAGATGTTCCAGTCCCTCGATCCGATCGTGGTCCCCCGGCGCGCCTTTGCCTCCATTCAAATCGCGACGCAACGCCTCGACCAAAATGTCATTGACCAACGAACTCTTACCGCTCCCACTGGGACCAGTCACACAAACAAACGCCCCGAGCGGAATTTCAATATCGACATTCTTCAAGTTGTTATGCCGCGCACCACGAACAACCAGAAATTCGGATTGCGGATTGTCGCCACGGCGACTCGCCTGTGGAGAGCGGATTGCGGAATCTGGGGACTCCTTTTTTCGCCCATTCTCGCTCCTCGCTCTTAGTCCCTCGATCCTCCTCGTCTCTGGAACCTTGATGACTTTTTTACCCGCAAGATACGCGCCCGTGACACTTCGTTTTTCCCGCGCAATCTGCTCCGCGGTACCCAGCGCAACCACTTCCCCGCCGCGCACTCCAGGTCCCGGGCCGAAATCGATGATGTGGTCAGCGGCGCGCATGGTGTCTTCGTCGTGTTCCACGACCACGACGGTGTTGCCTTGATCGCGCAAGTGTTCGAGCGTTGCCAGTAGACGGTTGTTGTCGCGCGGGTGGAGTCCAATCGAAGGTTCGTCGAGAATATAAAGTACACCGACCAAACCACAGCCGATTTGCCCCGCCAGACGGATTCGCTGGGTTTCTCCTCCGGATAGCGTGGGGGCCGTGCGTTCGAGCGACAGATAATCGAGCCCCACATTTGCCAGGAACCCAAGCCGACCGCGGATTTCCTTGAGCACTTCCGCGGCAATGTGTGTGCTGGTGGCGTCGAGCGTGAGCGCGCTGAAAAACTTTTCGGCTTCGTCAATCGGCAGTGCGCAAACTTCCGGCAGAGAAAATTTAGGCTGGGCCGAAAAGTCCTCGTGGGCCGTGGCTAATGTTGCCGCTGCCGCCTGCCGATTGAGCCGCCGGCCTTCGCAGTCGGGGCAGCGGATCACGTTCATGAACTTTTCGAGCTTGGCGATTAACGATTTGCTCTTCGCACTGCGGTACTTTTCCAAAAGATCGGGGATAATGCCGTCGAACGTCCCCCCATACTTTTGCGAATTCTTTCCGCCGCGCCAGGTGAATGTGATGTGTTCGTCGCCAGTGCCCCAGAGCCAAATACGCTGCAACTGTTCGTCCAGATCCTGCCAGGGAGTGTCGGTAAGTGTGTCGTGGGGCAATTCGAGCTTGCGTTCCATTGTCTCCGCAACGCCCTTGTAGATGTGCCGCTTCCAACGGCTCAGCCCTTTCCAGGTTCCTACTAATTCGATGCAGCCCTGGGCGAGCGATTTTTCCGGCGCGGTGATTAGCTTCCCCGGATCGAAGCTGAACATTTGCCCTAGCCCGTCGCACTCGTAGCACATTCCCTGTGGGCTGTTGAAGCTAAAGAGCTGCGGCGTGGGTGGCTGGAAATTTAATCCGCAATCGTTGCAGGCGTAATCCGCGCTAAAATAGATTTCTGAATTGCTTGTTTGTCCGCGTTTTGCGGATTTACGAAGCGGCTTCGACGGCAAAGAATTTGAGTCCCCCGATTCGGGAGCAACTATCATCGTCCCTTGCCCCAACTTCAACGCCAACTCGACCGCCTCGGCCAGCCGACTGCGAACGCTTGGGCCCGCGGTGAGTCGGTCGATCACCACTTCGATGTCGTGACGCATTTGCCGATCGAGCGCCAAGTCGTCGGCCAGCCGCACAATCTCGCCATCGACGCGCGCCCGAATGAAACCCTGCTTCAACAGGTCTTCGCACAGATCGCGATACTCGCCCTTTTGTTGACGGACGACAGGAGCCAGCAAGGAAAAACTTGTCTTGGCGGGAAGCGTTAGAATACGGCCGATGATTTGCTCGCGCGTTTGAGCAGTAATCGGCTTGCCGCATTGGGGGCAATGGCCTTGTCCGACGCGGGCGTAAAGAACGCGCAGAAAGTCGTAAATTTCGGTAATCGTGCCGACAGTCGAACGGGGATTACTGCCGGCCGATTTTTGAGCGATTGATATGGTAGGGCTCAACCCGCTGATGTGGTCGACGTCCGGCTTGGGCATTTGTCCCAGAAATTGCCGGGCGAAGGTCGACAAACTTTCGACATATCGGCGTTGCCCCTCGGCATACACCGTGTCGAATGCCAACGAACTCTTACCGCTGCCAGACACGCCGGTCAGGCAAATCAGCTTGTTGCGTGGCAACACCAGATCGACGCTCTGCAAGTTGTGCTCGCGAGCGCCTTTGATAATGATATCGGAGGCAGGCATACGTCCGTGCTGTGGCGTCGAGGTGAATTGCTGTGCGGCCGCGGTATGAAATATCGTCGTCACGGCGCAAACTGTGTATTGTACACCTTTACCCGATTCGCCCAAGTGGACCATTTTCTAGTGAATCCAAGTGGTTGGCGCTGCTAAGAATAAAGGTTCAATGAATTAGCCGCAGGGCGCTAGCCCCGGTTTTTTCGCCAAATAACCGGGGCTAGCGCCCTGCGGCTGATACAGGAAAGAACGACAATGATTCATTTCATCAGAAACACAGTTTGTCTCCTGCTGGCATGGTTGGCAATTAGCACATGTCAGGCTCAACCATTGGGTTGTTCTCCGCAGAAGTGGAAAACTGCCATCGACGAATTTGTAGCGGCTGACGAAAAGACTCCTCCAACACCGGGTGGCATCGTGTTCGTTGGCAGCTCGAGCATTCGCCTCTGGGACTTGCCAAAGCACTTCCCCGAGTTGCCAGCGGTAAATCGCGGCTTCGGCGGATCGGAGCTCTGCGATTCGTCCCACTATTTCAACCAACTGGTGGCCAAACATAAACCGCGACTGGTTGTGTTGTACGCCGGCGACAACGACGTGGCCCTCGGCAAGAAAGCCGATGAAGTGGTTCGCGATTTCACTCACTTTTCTGAAAAGATGAAAACATCGCTTCCCGAAGCCCGGTTAGCATACATTGCCATCAAGCCCAGCTTAGCCCGCTGGGATAAAGCGTCTGTCATGCACGATGCCAACGAACGGATTGCCGCCGAGTGTCGAAAGGAGGAAAGATTCACTTTCGTCGACATCTGGCAGCCAATGCTCGCTGCTGACGGCAAGCCACGCCAGGAATTGTTTCGCGACGATGGCTTGCACCTCAACGAATCGGGTTATCAACTGTGGACAGAAATTCTGCGGCCTGTCTTGAAATCGAGCGAGTAAAACAGCGTGCCGAACCCTTGGCCTGATTACGAATTATTGGACTTTGGCGATGGCCGTAAGCTGGAACGGTTTGGCGACTGCGTGTTAGACCGGCCCTGTCCTGCGGCAGAGTCGGCTAAAGCGCGGCCCGAACTTTGGAAAGCAGCCGACGCGCGATTCGAAGGTCCCCGGGCTGCGGAAGGGGAGTGGTCGCCTGCTGTCGAACAATGGAGCGCTGACGAATGGGTGATCAAGGTCGACGAGCTCAAGTTTGCGCTGGGACTTGCCCCGCTTCCGACGGGGCAGGTCGGCGTGTTTCCCGAACAGTTCAAAAATTGGCAGTGGATATCCAAGCAGATTCAGCGTGCCGATGCACCGTTGAAGATTCTCAACCTGTTTGCCTATTCGGGCGGCAGCACGCTGGCGGCAGCTGCTGCCGGTGCAGAAGTCACCCATGTCGACGCGGCAAAGAGCACCGTTTCGCGTGCGCGTGCCAATGCCAAACTTTCGGGACTGGGGGACGCACCGATTCGTTGGATTGTGGAAGATGCCGTTAAGTTTTGTCAAAGAGAATTGAAACGGGGAAGTCGCTACCACGGCGTGATACTCGATCCCCCAAGTTATGGTCACGGACCGAAGGGCGAACCATGGTCGATTCAGCACGACCTGTTGCCGCTGTTAGAATTGTGCGGCGAACTGACCGCCGAGCGGCGGGCGTTTGTGCTTTGTAGTTGTCACACCCCGGGAATTGGCCCGGCGGAACTGAGTGCGTATTTGTCCGACGGCATTTTTGGCCACTGTGGCCAACCACCCCGCAGCGGAAAGCTGTCGCTGCAAACCGCCAATGGGCGAAAATTGCCCAGTGGAGTGTTCGCGCGCTGGCCCGGTGAACCCCCGGCGACGTACCCGGCAGCGGCTGGTACAATGTGAGCAAAGGAGCAACCCGCTATGACCACAACAGAAATCACAAAATTCGGCGACGCTCTAGGAATCGTCCTACCCCAAGAAGTTCTAGAGCGCCTCGGCGTCCAACCTGGCGACCAGCTTCAAATGATTGCTACGGAAGAAGGTGTCACGCTCAAACCTTGTGCTGACACAGTTGGGAAGCAGCTTGATGTTGCTGAGAAGGTCATGGAAAAACGTCACGACGTACTACGTCGCCTGGCGGAGTAATGCAGCATGACGAACCCCGAATGGATCGAGGAAGCTGCAGTCCATGTAATTCACTCTCGCCAACTCCAGCGTCATGGTGGCATGGAAGGGATTCGCGATTCCGGGCTCCTGCAGTCCGCACTTGGTCGCCCAATGAATCTCTGGGCATATTCACGCGATACCTCCGATCTCGCTGCGCTGGCTGCTTCCTATACGGTTGGTATCGCCAGAAATCATCCCTTTCTCGATGGCAATAAGCGGACAGCAGCCGTCGTGTGCGAAACATTTCTCCAATTGAATGGTGAACTGCTTACTGCCAATGACGACCAATGGTACGACACAATGATTCAAGTTGCCGCGGGCGAGATGGCTGAAGAAACACTGGTGGAGTGGATTCGCGAGCGGCTGGAAGCCAAGTCATAAAGAATAATAAAAATCAGTTCCTTGGCGCTCTTGGCGTCCTTGGCGGTTCAATTTGATGATTTCAGTATGAATTTTCCAGACATCACCAGTCGCCAGAACGAACGCATCAAGCAAGCCGCCAAGCTGCGCTCCGCGCGGCAACGAACCAAGCAGGGGCGATTTTTGATTGATGGTGCGCGGGAAATCGGTCGGGCATTGGATGCGGGCGTCGAGATTCTTGAATCATACGTCTGCGAATCGCTCTGCACCTCACCCGACGCACAGCAGGCGGCTCGCCGCTTAGCGGCTGCCAATGTGTCGAGCGTAACCCCTGAGGTATTCGAAAAACTCGCCTTCGGCGAGCGCACCGATGGCATCGTGGTCGTCGGCAAAACCCCACAGCGCCGTCTGGAAGATTTGGTTTTGCCAACGCACCCGTTGATTGCGGTACTCGAAGGCTTGGAAAAACCAGGAAACGTTGGCGCGATTTTGCGCACTGCTGACGGGGCGGGAGTCGACGCGGTGATCGTCGTCGATGGCCAGACTGATCTGTTCAATCCCAACACCATTCGCGCAAGTTTGGGAACCGTATTCGCAGCAAATGTTTGCACGGCGACGGTCGAAGAAACCCTCGCCCAGCTTCGGCAATGGAAAATCCCCATATTCGCCACGCGGCCCGATGCCCAGCGACTTTACACAGAAATTGACTACGGTGACGGGGCGGCAATCGTTTTGGGTGCCGAGGCCGAAGGACTTTCCGCGGCTTGGCATGCCGACGACATTGCCGGCGTCCACTTACCAATGCGTGGAATTGCCGACAGCCTGAACGTTTCGGCCACAGCGGCGGTGTTGTTCTACGAAGCCCAACGCCAGCGACGAGGCGGTTAATCCGTGTCTATAATGGAACAGTGTTTTAGCCCTCGGCGGAAGCCGATGGGTGCACTGGCTCCCGCCAGCGGCTAACAAAAAAACTATTGCCACGTCGTTTTCAGATACGCATTAACTCTCCAATCGTCGCGCTGCGGCCAACGTGTTGACCAGCAGCATCACCCGCGTTAGTGGGCCGACGCCGCCGGGCACGGGGGTGATCGCTCCGGCGACTTCGCTTACGGCTTCGAAATCGACGTCGCCCACCAGTCCCGCCTCCGTGCGGTTGATGCCGACATCGATCACGGTTGCGCCAGGTTTCACCATGTCGGCGGTCACGAAATTCGCTCGGCCGATCGCGACGATCAGGATATCCGCTTGTCGGGCGACGGCCGGCAGATCGCTGGTGCGACTATGGCAAAGAGTGACGGTGGCGTCGGCTCCCTTTTGTGCGAGCATGATCGACAGCGGCTTGCCAACGATGTCGCTGCGGCCAATGATTACCACGTTCTGTCCTGACGTCGGAATTGCATTGCGCCGGAGCAATTCGACAACTCCTTGTGGCGTGCAGGGATGAAACAGGGGCCGGCCTTGCACGAGTCGCCCGACATTTTCTGGATGAAATGCGTCGACGTCTTTTGCTGGACTGATCGCTTCCAGGACAGGCTCGGTACTGATCTGCGACGGCAATGGCAATTGAACAAGTATTCCGTGCACGTCCGCGTCTTGATTCAATTGGTCGATGAGCGCGAGCAGTTCTTCCTGCGTGGTTTCAGCAGGCAGTTCGTGCAAATTGCTTTGAATACCAACCTTCTCGCAGTCGCGGCGTTTGTTGCGCACGTAGACTTCGCTTGCCGGGTCACTGCCAACCAACACCGCAGCTAACGTGGGCGTGCAGTTTTTGTTTTTTACGAAGTCGGCGACTTCTACGGCCAACTCTTTGCGGATTGTCTTGGCAAGTTGCTTGCCATCGAGAATCGTGGGAGGCATGGGTAGGAATTTCGAGGGAAAAATGACTGTGGCGTAAACAGGGATTCGATTGTAGCGTGTCGAAGTTATCGTGTCAGGCGGCAGTCGAGAGCCATCCGAGTTCCGACGCACCGTAGGCCCAAAGTATCCCTTGCAGTGCCAACCAGGCGTAGCCAGCCGCGACGCAATCGTCGGCAACAATTCCCCAACCGCTATGAAGGTGTTCGACCTGTCTGGCGGGGGGCGGCTTGCTGATGTCGAAGAGGCGGAACAATAGGAAACCAACGATCCACACAGCGGGTGATTTGGACCCGGTACCCAAAAAGACAATCGGCAACGCCACGATTTCGTCCAACACAATCGCCTGGGGATCCTTGCTGCCGCCCAAAGCTTGCGCAGCCGCCGAACAAATCGCCACACTTGCCAGCACAAGGATTGCGATGGTCGGCCCTTGCGCGGCGGGCGACATTTGTCCAATCAACCAAACAAGCGGCAGCCCCCACAGCCCGCCGATGGTGCCGGGTGCGGGACTAATCAGCCCCACTCCAAAACCGGTTGCAATCCAAATCGCAAGCCGGTCGGTGAGAGTGCGGATATTCATGGAAGGCATCGTAGAGAAGAGAGAGCCGATGTCACAAGCGACAAGTTTCAAAAGTCCCTCCATACGAAGAGCCTCCTTGACTTACACAAACAAGTGTGTAATAATTTGTGTAGACTGTTGTCGGGCATTCACTTTCTTTTACTACAGGAAAACTGATGGCGACCAACTTGGCAATCGATCAAAAACTGCTGGATGAAGCCCTCGAAATTGGTGGTCTCAGAACCAAAAAGGCGACAGTCTCTGAAGCGCTGCGCGAGTATATCCAAAGGCGGAAGCAGCTGAAGTCGATGGAGCTGTTTGGCACATTCGATTTTGATCCGACATACGACTACAAGAAAGAAAGACAGCGAAAGCAGGGAGGGTGATCCAAGTGACCGTTTTGGTGGATACTCCTATCTGGTCGCTGGCTTACCGTCGCCGCCGTCTTTCCGATACTCAATCGCGCATCGTGGACGAACTGAAAAAATTAGTTCGCAATCACAATGCAGTCATGGTTGGACCCGTGCGGCAAGAAATTCTCTCAGGAATGCATCAACCGCAGCAGTACGAGTTGTTGCGAGCAACACTCCAGGCTTTTGAAGATCTTTCGCTAATCGGAGAAGATTGGGAAAGAGCAGCCCGCTATTCAAATATCTGCCGAGGGCAAGGAGTTCAAGGTTCGCCGACCGATTTTTTGCTCTGTGCCGTGGCACAGCGTTTTAAGGTAGCGATATTTACCACGGATAAAGATTTTGTCCAATACGCTCATCTTCTGAGCATCTCTCTTCATCAATCGCCAGGCAGTTAGACTGCTGAACGACTTCGCGTCATCAGTGACACGACAACCAATGTGACGAATCCTAACGGGATGGTGACAATCCCCGGTTGGCTGAATGGTACCAGGGCATTCTCAGCGGGGAGACCGTAAACTTTGGCGAAGGTGTCGGCGCTCAACAGAATCCAGGCCAGGGAACTGGTCATGCCGACGACCACTGCCGCGATGATTCCCTGTCGCGTCGTGCCTTTCCAAAACAACAGCATCACCAGTGCCGGCAGATTGGCAGACGCTGCGACGCTAAACGCCCAACCGACCAGGTAGCTGACGTTCAACTCTTTGAACACAATGCCCAGGACGATGGCGATGGCGCCCACCACGACCGAGGAGATTTTCGCAATCCGTACTTGCTCGTAATCGCTCAGTTCGTTCTCCGAAAAACTGGCGACCAAATCGTGGGCCACCGCCCCGGCGGACGCCAAAATCAATCCACTGACCGTGCCCAGCACGGTCGTAAAGGCGATTGCCGAGATGATGGCGAACAACAATTCACTCATGCTGCGTGCCAAAAGCGGAGCGGCCATGTTGCTATTCGTCACGTCCATCGAACCGGAAGTCATCGCCCCCAGCCCCATGTAGAGGGTGAGCACATAGAAAAACCCGATACAACCGATGCCGACGATCGTGCTTTTGCGCGCGGCGGCTTCGTCTTTCACCGTGTAGTAACGGATAAGAATGTGCGGCAACGAAGCGGTTCCGCAAAACAGCGCCAGCATCAACGAGAGGAAATTCAGTTTGTCGGTGAAATTGTCGCTGCGGATGCCCTTGAATCGAGGATGTTCGCCCGGGCGAAGGATTTGGCTGCCCAGCGTCGGTTTGGGAGAGTAGACGGTGGTCGTCGAGCCGTCGTCGCCGACAGATGTTTCGCTGCCCCAAAGCACGACTTCGCTTTCCTGTAGTGTGCTAAAAAATTCCAGCGGCCCCAGCGGGCCAGTGGAAGTGATGTCCCCAGGCAGCTTGCTAATATGCCCGACCGGGGCGAGCGATGCTTCTCCCGGCGAGCTTCCCATGGGCAGGCCATTGACAAGCGTTTTGCCATCGCTGGTGACAGTTACCGATTGCGAATCGGGCCTGTCGGATTCGACTTCGAAACCTCGCTCAAGAATCATGACGGTCAGAACCGCACTGAAGATTACCAACAGCGAACCTTTAAAAAACTGCACCCAGGTGGTGGAAACCATTCCTGCGGTGACAACGATGACAATCACGGTAGCGCCCACGATCACCACACCCGCCCAATGCGGCAGTCCCAACAGCGGTTGCACGAGTACCCCGGCACCCACCATTTGCGGAATCAGATAAAAAATACTTACCACTAAAGTGCTCACGCCCGCGGCGAGTTTGATTCCTCGCGATTGGAACCGAGAATTCAGCGCATCGGCAAACGTGAATTTCCCCAATCGTTTCATAGGTTCGGCCACAACAAACAGCGCCACAATCCACCCGGCCAAATATCCGATTGAGTAGAGAAATCCATCGTAGCCGTAAAAAGCGATCATCCCGCAGATACCCAGGAATGAAGCTGCCGAGAGATAATCGCCCGCGAACGCCACGCCGTTGACAAACCAGGGGATCTGTCCATGCGCTGCGAAATAGCCTTGCGAAGATTTGGCCCGGCTGCCCAAATAAAAACTCAGACCGAGTGTTACGGCAACGAACAGAAAGAAAAAAACTACCGCCACGGTCGAGGGGGTGTAAATCACGATCCGTCCCCCGACTTTCCGCAGAGCACGCCGTAAATCATCGCCAAGACAAATGCCGAGACAATCAGGCCGAAGCCGTAGAGAATCGCAACGTTGACGCCCTTCCAGGGAGTTGCCTCCATGGTTTCAGGCGAGAAAGTATTCAGCAGCACGAAACCGCCGTAGAGCAGCAAATAGAGGGCGAACAATTTCAGCCCCAGCCGGGAATTGCGGGCATGCATGAAGTGACTCCGGAACAGAGAGCTTGCGACAAGTGCGGTGGCACTAGGATAACTGCTTCAGCCGACAGGAGAAAGGACCAACGCAAACATTGCGTGAGAAGAAGCAACTCTGTATTTAGTCGCGAGTCTACGACTCGTTGGTTTTAAGCGTCGTCAAGCACTTCCGTGTTCGGCAAATCTTTTGCAGAGCCGACACCGAACAGGCGATTGAATTTTTCGGTCGTGAAGAAGGTTGGCTTTCGAAGGGCGTTGTCCGGACGTTCTAAGCACAGCAGTCCGCGCCGCACGAGTTGGCTGAGTATCACGTGGCTGCGCGAGCCTCGCAATTGGGTCACGTTCTCGGCCGTCACCGGCTGACGATAGGCCACGATGGCGAGCACCTCGATCGCCTGTGGCGAGAGTTTTGCTTCGCGAACCCGACCGCTAAAGCGTCGCCTTACCGCTTCGTGTTGAGGATGAATACGCATGCGGTAGCCAGGGCCCTCGCTCGCGATGTGGTACGCCACGTTGGAGGTTTCGTACTGCTCGTTCAGTTCGGCAATCAGTGCGTCGACTTCCTTCGGAGAAACGTCACGAATGTGCGAAGCCATTTCGCGATTGGTTAGCGGGCGACCATCGGCCGTGCCCACAAAGAGCATTCCTTCGACTATCATGCGAGGCGAGAGAACATTTTCATGGGGGTCTGCAGAATCGCTCTCCACGGAATCGGTGAAGTCTGGGAGCGGTTGTTCCGGAGTTTCTGTGCCGGTAAGCCGAGCGAACGCTGCCGAGAGGCGGTGGAGCGAAAACCGGCCAGACTCTTCGGCCTCGGTTTTCGAATTCGGCATCGAGTGCTCGGGATCGATTCGAGATTTCTTGGCAGACATGGTCGAAATCATACGGACCCGGCGCACCCCACGGCAAGAGCGGACGCAGCGTAGGGTGCTAGCAACTTGGCTGAATGCGACCTGGGCTCGACAGTCTTCAATGTGTGGAGTAGATATTTTGCGATTATCGCGAGTTCCTACAGAAATTTGTTTTCACCCGACGAATCAACTCCCCACCTTTGGAGTGGAGACTATGAATCTCAGTTTACTTGCCCAAACAACCGGTGACGAGGTTGCAGGAAGTGTTCCCGATGCCGCTGATGCCATTCGAACCGGTGCGCTGGAAAAAGTGCGCGACCTGCACTTTACCGATATAAGCGGCCAGGAATGGGTTTATGTAGCTGAATACTACGGCTTGCGCGCCATGTTTGTCGTGGTGTTGATGATATTTGCGTGGACGTTGTCGGGTTGGATTTCGTCGCTCGTACGCAGAGGGCTTGCGCGAGTGAAATTCGATGAGACGCTCACCAAGTTTATCGCCAAGCTAGTTCGCTGGCTGCTGTTGTTGCTGGTTGCTCTGACTTGTGTGAGTTACTTTGGCGTCGACACGACGAGCTTTGCCGCGGTGCTTGGTGCCGCCGGTTTGGCGATTGGTTTGGCATTTCAGGGAACCTTGTCCAACTTCGCTGCCGGGGGGATGTTGCTGATTTTTCGTCCCTACAAAGTGGGCGACGTGGTGAACGTGGCTGGAATTCTAGGCAAAGTGAACGAGATCGCGCTCTTTACCACGGAGATCGACACCTTCGACGGTCGTCGGATTATTATTCCGAACAGCTCGATTTACGGTGCGGTGATCGAAAACATCACTTACCATCCCCGGCGGCGTGTGGATGTCGAGGTGGGAGTGGCGTATGACGTCGACATCGACACAACCCGTCGCGTGTTGTTGAAAGCGATCGAATCGGTGTCGCTGGCGTTGCACGATCCCGAGCCGGCTGCGGTCATCACCGGGCTGGGGGCTTCGAGCGTCGATTGGTCGGTACGCGCCTGGGCCCGACGCGATGATTTTTTCGACGTGAAACAAGCGCTCATCCGTGCCGTGAAAATGGAATTGGACCAAGCCGGGATTGCCATCCCCTTCCCGCAAATGGACGTGCATCTCGATCGCTTGAAAGTCTAGAGTCAAGAGACTAGAGTCGAGGGCCAGAAGAAGAATATTCCCCTCTGGCTCTCGACTCTGGACTCTAGTCTCTTGACTTTTTTATTCGCGAGGCAAGTAAAACGATGAGCAAATTCCGCACCGAACGCGACACGATGGGCGAGATGCAAGTGCCAGCCGAGGCCCTATTTGGTGCCTCGACTGCGCGTGCGGTCGAAAATTTTCCCGTGGCCCACGAACCCGTTCCGGCGCAAGTGATCCATGCCTTTGGGCATTTGAAAGCGGCTTGTGCGCAGGCGAATTGCGACCTGGGCAAGCTCGACTCCAAACTTGCCAAAGCGATCATTGCCGCTGCCGACGAAGTTGCCGAAGGGCGACATGATGCCCAGTTCCCGGTCGACATTTACCAAACCGGTTCGGGCACTTCGACTAATATGAACGCCAACGAAGTGATCGCCAATTTGGCGAATGATAAGCTCGGTTTCGGCGTCGGCGCCAAAGGGACCGAGGGGGCGGTGCATCCCAACGATCACGTCAACATGGGGCAAAGCACGAACGACACCTTCCCCACCGCCATTCACGTCGCTGTGGCGAAAAGTATCCACGAGAATTTGATTCCCGCACTGAAGAAGTTTGCGGAATCGCTTTCTAAAAAAGCGGCGGAGTGGGACAAGATTATCAAAATCGGCCGCACCCACCTT
>JAJDED010000047.1 GCA_029259915.1 Planctomycetota bacterium
TGGACATCTAAACCGACGTAACGTAGCTTGGTAGTCATTGGACCAGTCCTTTCGTTGTGGCTCTGCCGTGAGTGAGGTGTTAAAACACGCTCATGCTAACCCACGTCATACGCCAGGGCTGGTCCAACCATTTTGTCTACGATTTGATTACCTCCTCAATCAATCGTGGCGGGATTCCGATTGATACGACGTGCAGTTGTCCCAGAATGTTTCCCGCCGTGGCGAAGCCAATTTTTGGCGCGACGAATGTGCAGGTATGATCGGCGCGCACGCAACACTCGGCGGGCTGACCAGTGTCGCAATCGAGACCGCTAGGCACATCGATTGCCAGTCGTTTGCCCTTGTGCTGATTCATCCAGGTTATGGCTGAGCGGATGGGCTCGCGCGGTTCGCCATGTGCTCCGGTACCCAACATCGCGTCGACAATCCACGCGGCGTCAGCGGTTTGAGATTGTAGCTGCGCCTGCAAGTCATCCGTCTTCGAGAGATCGACGATGGGCACATTCGTGTGCCGAAGAATTTCATAATTCTGCAGCGCATCCCCCCGCAATTCCTCAGACGGAAAAAGCAAGAAAACTCGGGGGCACGCGCCGCGTATTTCCAAGTGCCGGGCAATCACGAATCCGTCGCCCGCGTTGTTGCCTTTTCCGCAAAGAATTGCAATCGGCGCTGCTCCAGCTTCCGCAAGCGCGGGATCCCAATCGAGTAGCAGTTCCACCACGCCCCTGCCAGCGTTTTCCATCAACACCATGCCCGAAAAACCGCAACGCTCGATCGCCGCGGCGTCGACGGCTCGCGATTGGGCGCGTGTGAGTGTGATTTCTGCCATCAAAGTAAGCTTAGCAGATTGATTCACCAGACGCTAAAACGAAATCTTGTAACCGGCGGCGGAAGCCGGTGGTCCGCATAGGAAACAGTTTGGGCAATGGCCTTCACCGTAACCTTGATTGATCTAATTCAATCCTGAGCTGGACCTCCCTTTTTTGCCAGTCTTACCCCACCGACAGCTCATCCGACCATTCGTACCGTCGCCGACCTTCAGAAATTGCACATCATAGCCGTCGCCAAGCGGGTCAGGTTTCCGCTGAATAGTCCGAGCCGTCATAGTTGGCTGAAATTCAATCATTGGGAGTTGTCTATTGATCGAGTCATATCGGAAACGTTTTATGGTTCGACCACCGGAAAAATCGGTCGTTACCTGCAAAGGGCGGAACGTATCGGAATCAATCCACCAATGCTGTACCATAAGAAAAATACTGTCACTACTTCCCAACTTATGAACATCCAACGATCGAATCAAATGGCAATCGGTGCCATCTATTCTTTCGAGCCCTACGTATTCGAGACGGCGATCCTTGACTACCTGATCCAAATTCGGGACGTCAAAGTCAAGCGGTTCCACAAAACTCAGATTCTTATTCTGTATGTCTTTGTATTCGCAGGTGATAAGTGTAGGCGTCATTTGACCTTCGTCACTGGGTCGGTGGCTGAAAAACCAGCACTGGATACCGTCGCTCCCGATCTGGAAAGGAATACCCATTATTTGGCTTACGTCACCGTAGAACTGACGCTCACCCTGCATTTTGAAACGACTCCAATTCCCTTCCAATCGAGAAAAACCTCTTCCCCGTATTCCATTACCTCCAAACGTTACGGCATGAACCGTTTCAGACACGGACTGGAGATCGCGTCGCGCCAGTTGCACCTTGTCAACAACATTCCGAAGCTTTGCAAGTGCATCGGGCTGCATAAGTCGGTTCAGGTCTTCCTGGCTGAACAGGTTGTCTTCCGTCGAGTATCGGATTGTAATTGGATCGACCGCAATACCATTTCGACTTTTCAATCCGCCTAGTTCGATTTGTCCATTCCAGTTTGCGGGCAGAACAACTGGAAACAAGAATTCGTTGTTTTCATCGTCGTAGCTCACACAGGAGTTGAACTCTATTCCGCCAATTCTTGCTGGCTGTCGATTGGGAAAGTCGAATGTGAGCGGGTCCATCGCCTGGTCAAATCGGATGCGAACCAAAGCTACACGCGCAACCTTAGAGCCCAAGGGTGGATGAATCGACACAACCTTCGGCTGTTGCTGATCCACCGGGTGCTTTGTGGCCTTGGTGTGGAATTGCCATTCTGTTGATGCCACGGCTAAACCATCGGTAGAGACGAAACCGTTTGCGCGGTGCCCTAGGTCGTGCGAGTTGATCGCAATAGAGTGTTGGCGACCTGCTTCCAGGTGAATAGGAATGACCAGCTCATTCTTGTCCTTCAAATAGCGGGTATTTCCACAATCAAGGTAACTGCCTTGACGCCATTCCAATGTAAAAGACAAGGGATCAATGGGTCGATCAAACCGCAAGTGAAGCTCCGTGTCTGGATCAACCTTTTCCGCTCCGTTGCCAGGCCATACAGCAATTAGCTTGGGCACATCAGACTCAATCGGCACGGGTTCAATCTCGTCGCTTGCCTCAGAGGTTATTGCAACCGCTCTATCATTGTCTACCACGGCTTGAAATTCGGCGACAGCTTCTGCCGTTGATCGACTCACTCCGACTGTCCCCAGCAATAAAATTAGCGCGGCTGAGATTATCGAAGCAGAACGTGTTTTCCAATTCTGTAATTTGTGATTTCCAACGCCACTGCGAATCATTTCAATGCGACTGGTGATATTGGAAACGCGGGCCATGGGCAATGCTGTCGTTGGCGTTCGACCTGACGCCTGAAGAGCGATCCTCGCAAGAAGCCGTCCATACCCTTCCACATCTTGCAGGCAGTTTGCGGCAACTGCATCGCACCGCTGGTCACATGCGTCGGCGTGGGCCCAGCGGATGCGCCAAGCCATGGGATGAAACCAGAGCATCACAGACAACACATGCAAGACGAAGTTCCACTGAAGATCGTGCCCTGTGAAATGGACAACCTCATGGGCGAGGGTTGCACGAATCTCGGAGACACGTGTCTTGTCGCACATGGCACTCGGTAGCAGGATCGACTTGTACCAGAGCCCTACACTGCAGGGTGCAGTGACTCCCTTCGTTTGCAAGACCTGCACACGGTGGGCACTTAGGCCACAACTGTTTATTCGAACAAATTCCGAAACAACCCAATCGGGAACCACGATAGACCTTCTGCGTATTTTCGCCATACGCTCGATTCCAACCAGCAGGCGAAATAAGCCGAGAAAAACGCCGGTAGACCAAGTCAACAATGTCCACATCGGTAGACCCCAGGATGGCAATGGGAAATGTTGTGATTCTAGCACAGTTGGCTCTTCGATCGATGAAACAATCGCCCCTGTTGGGTCCCCTGCAAATTGATGTCGATTCGTTGGAACCTGATGATCTGAGCTAATCTGATCAATAGCGGCGGACTGCGACTTGCCAACATCTCTTCCAGTAGGCGAAGTAGAACTGATTGTTGATGCCACAGAATTTCTCGCAGCCGGTTTCACCGAAATCGCTGGAAGAAGTCGCATCGTATAGAATGGGGTGTTGAAACTTAATATTGCGACACCGAACAAGCCGATGCCCGAGATTCTCCAAATTAGAATCCGCCATCCAGGATTGCGCCGTCGCAACATCATGTGCGTCATCCAAGCGACGGTCAGGACCACAGTAACTTTTGCCAATGGGAGTACCGCACTCGTAAATAATTCGGAGGGGAGAAAATCAAGAAAACTCATTTTCGTTTTCCTTTCCGGCTAACTGGTTTGCCATCGGCCAATCGCTTGAGTTCTAGAAGCTCCTTCTCACTAAGCTTTTCATTTCGGATTAGATTCATCACAAGGCCTTTCGCTGAGCCTTCACAATACGTCTCGACAAGATCGTAAAGTGTCGCTCGGAAGGCGGTCTTGCGGCGTGTCGACGCTTTATAGCAATAGGCCTTCCCGACCTTCCGTCGCGTAACGTGCCCCTTTTCCATGAGGATTTTGAGATACGAGCGGAGAGCAGGGTTTTTGATTGGTTCTGGGAACCGCTCCTGCACTTCGCCTGGTTTCAGCTCACCGCATTCCCACAGAATGCGCATCACGGTTAGCTCGCCAGGTGTGAATTTTGACATCTGCCTTTCCTCCAATGTGCAGATTTTACTGCACATTTATGGCGTTGTCAATTGGGACTGTAGTATTTTCCATACATCGACGGGACGAGGCCAACAGGTTGGCGCTCCTTTGGCACTCAGCAAAATATGTTCGTCTCTCGTCCCGGAATTCCGCAACTCTCGATCGCTGCGGCCTCGATGGCTCGCGATTGGGCGCGTGTGAGAATAATTTCTGCCATCTTCACTTCGTCAACTGATTTTCCATTTTTTGAATGCTCTTCATGTGTTCCGCGGCGATTGATTTAATTTTTGCGATCTCTTCGGAATGCAGCTCAGCGAGGTTGTACTCTTCAGCCGGATCGTGTTCCAGATGATAAAGCTGTGGCGGGTCGTGCACCTCGCGTTTTGGCTCCCTGCCATAGCATCCTTGGGTAATGAAGTGGGCCTTCCACGGTCCGACGCGTACCGCGTAGAGTTCTTCTTCACGCCAATAGAACATTCTGTCCCGCGGGCTCTGGGTGGTATTTCCCAACAGCAAGGAAGATAAGTCGTAACCATCCAAAAGACGATCGTTTGGCGGATCGAATCCTGCCAGGGAGCAAAACGTTGGCAGCAAATCCATTGTGGCACCCATTTCCCTCTGCACTGTGGGTTTTACATGGCCCGGCCCCCAGAAGATTGTCGGCTCGCGCATGCCCCCCTCGAACGTCGTGCCTTTTCCGTCACGCAACAAACCGGCGGACCCGCCATGGGTGTCGAAGGTTAGCCAGGGGCCATTGTCCGACGTGAACACTACGATCGTGTTTTCTGCCAGTCCGAGATCCTTGAGCGTTGCCAAAATGCTACCCACCCCCGCGTCGATCTCCTCGATCACGTCGCCAAACAGACCTCGGCGGCTGTTGCCTAAGAATTCATCACCTGCATAGAGAGGAATATGCGGCAAGCTGTGCGCTAGATAAATGAAAAAAGGTTCGTCTTGGTGTTGATGGATAAATTCAATCGCTTTTTGCATGTATCGGCGGGTGATTGTATGTTGGTCGGCGGGACGCTCGATTACTTCCGTATCGTGAACGATCGGTACATTGAACTGCTCGATGGGGGCGACATAATTCGAATCCTTTTTTGCCATTTGCCGATAGCCGGGGAAGCCCTTTTGGCTATCCATGTCGTTAGAATACGGGATACCCCAATAGGTATCGAAACCATGCGCAGTCGGCAGGAATTGTGGCAGGTGCCCGAGGTGCCATTTTCCTACGGCGGCGGTTGCGTAGCCTTGCGACTTCAGTAACTCGGCGATGGTCACCTCGCTGGCAGGGATGCCTCCCTGGGAGTCGGGAAACAACACTCTCCGCTTTGCCGACATCATTCCATTGCGGATGGGGTACCGTCCGGTAAGCAGTGCCGCCCGACTGGGGGTGCAAACGCTCGCCCCCACATAAAAATTCGTCCACTTCTGCCCCTCCGCAGCCATGCGATCAAGATAGGGCGTTTGAATTGTTGGATGACCGAAACATCCCAAGTCTCCATAACCCAGATCGTCACAGAAGATCACCACAAAGTTTGGTTTTCTCGCCGCCTCGACTATTTGGCAGCTAACAACTGCTAGAAGAATGAAGGACCGGCTAATCGATAGTGTTCGGCGCACTCTGATCTATCCCTTTACATTGAACAGTTGGCAAGAAAACAGTTCAAGCGAGGCGTGAATTATACCGCTTATGAGGCCGGTGTCTGCAACTCGATCGGCTCAAGATATGGCCCGATCCAACCGTTGCGGCTGTTCGAGCCCAATATGATTGAAGAGTGCCAAGTCTTTCAACCGGCGTGTCGGGTCGTCCCAAAGCGTGCAGAACCTTGGCAGAACCTGCTGAGGCGGGCGTTTTCCCGCTGCGCGCTAAAGTTGGCAAGCAGCGTCTAAGAAAACGGTCGATAGTTGGCACGTCTCAAAAAACGGTTAAAGGTATGTGAGACAGCCAGTGCCCCTCAGCACCATCTTCCCAAACGCTTCCACATTAAGACAGCCCCCAAGCCCATCAGCATTAAGCAGCTTGCCGTCGGCTCGGGGATCTTCGGTCCCGACAGGATCAGCACCGAGTCGCCGTCGCCAGGGCTAAGAAAACTACCGCTACTTGCAAACACTCTTTCTTCATCTCCAGGGATGCTCACACCTATCGTGGTTAGCTTGCCGCCGAAGCCGAAGTAACCGGATGGCGAGAAGTTGATCGTCTGGTTGATAGTGAACAGCGCCTCCGCGTTAAGCGGAATATCGATAAATGTGTCGATATCGGTGCTTTGGATGTCCTTCGTCGCATACGACGCAAAAGGGGCAACGGTGTGGCTCCCGAGGTCGGCGAATGCGGATGTTCCCGAAGAGCCCGAGAGGCTCGAAAATAAGAGCGTTAATGGGGTTTTCTCGATAGGGTTGAGTTCCAGTGTCTCAAAGGGGTCAGGACTGTCGTATCCGGTCAGCGGATTATAGACGCGAAAGATGGCCGACGCAGCCTCCTGGGGGATCGCGCTAAGATCGAATATGAAGAAACTCCTTCGCTCGACTGTAAAGCTGCTCATAAAGTCGCTCAATTCAATGGCCCCTGTGACGTAATTGTTGTTCGTGCCGTCATGTCCGCCATTGTCTCTGATCTGTCCACGCTCAATGGTCGGGACAATAATGGTGCCGGCCAGCGTTGGCACCACAAAAGTCATCGCCCCCGCCAACATGGCTGCAATACAGAATCTTTGTCTTGTATTCATTCTTGTACTCTCGGTTTAGTAACTGATAGACACTCGGATCATCCCGAAGCCTGTGTAATCCTTGTTGCCTGGAGCGCCAGTCACCTTGCTCCAGTAGTGTCCCAACGTTTCCACGTTGAATGATTATAAGCCCATATCTTTCATCACCTTACGGAAAATCATGACCTGCTTCGATTTGAAATTGGTTTGGCCGATAATATCCGATTTCCGAGAATTCGGAGAGGTTTCGGTC
>JAJDED010000048.1 GCA_029259915.1 Planctomycetota bacterium
ATGACGACCAAGGAATAAATCAAACCATTCATCGAGAAATAAAACTTCCGGGTAGTGGAGGTCAAACTCATGTTATCAGCGAGATTTTATCCTGACGGTCATGGGTTTTGGGTACTTTATTGTCCCGAATGGAATGTAGAACTGTCGCTTGTTGCGGACGATGACCTTGTCGAAGCAGCCAATGCTATCGACCAGCAGCCTTGTAGTTGCGGCTTCATCAACTGTTGTCATAAGCCCAAGAAACAAGTCGACGAAGCGATAGCACTTCTGAAGATCAATGATAGGCGAGAATTTAATTTGCCCTGGGACTCTCCGCTTGCGGATCGGATCCTTGAAAGCCTGTAGTTTTCCTAATAGCAATAATAATTGTAGATAATCTGTAACGACTAGGAGTCGTGACCCACCTCTGTCAGTGGTGGGTGATAGATTCAGCTAGGCTCTCCAAGAGACGCAGTTCCCGCTAAGGGAAGGCGAGTCGGTACAATCCCGCCGGCAAGCTGCCGTGATGCATTCTCCTAGTAACACTTCGCTAAGCAGTCTTGACCGGCAACTTCGGGGTGACGGCTGACGTTAAGCCTGGAAAACATTGCTCTTGGAGAGCCTTTCTTCGTTTGGCTTTTCAAGCCAATTGTCCAAGGGTGCTCTCGAATCATCCACTGATGAGAATCGTTAAATCCGACATAGGAACAAGTCGGTGAACTTTTCTTGCCTATTCTCTGGCTTTCTCTGATCCGTCTCGCGTTTACTATCGTGCGGCAGCATATCACTCCTGGCGTATCTGAATGGTGATTTGATGCGACAAGTCAATCTCGCCTAAGCAAGACTATATCTGTCATAGGACACGCCGCCTTATGCATTCAGCCGCCCTTGGCTTAGCCGCACAGGAGTGTCGGGCTGAGGCAGGTTAGTCACTGGCCTGGAGAGCATCGTTGAATTCCCTCCTACAGCAGGGGCAGTTGTTCTCGAAACCTCTGACTAGCGACCTGAACGCCGAGGGTTGAGGGATCGTCATGATCGCTTTAAACGCCAGAGGAGCACGGTGAGCGTAGTGCCGATAAGTGATTCCACCTACCGTGTGGCCGAGGATTTCAATGGACGATTCCGGCATGTGCTCATCGTAGTAGGTTGCCGCCGTCTTTCGTAAATCCTTGAGAACCCAAGGTTGCTGCTCTCCACTGTCGACGTCGGTTTTGGCTGAGATTTCAGCCAGCGCGCATAGTTTGCGAAATCGAACGTTGGGTCGAGAGGTACTTCCCAGGAATACTGGATCGTCCTGGTGAATGCCCTCACGATAGAGGCTTTTGAGGTGGGCATGAACCACCCGATTCATCGGTCGGCAGAATGTTTTTCCTGTCTTGATGCGTCGGTATAATAGCCAACCCCAACGTGACTTTTCTTTCATTTCCCGCGTCGGGGCCGAGTGTTGCCAACAGACGTGCCGCCAACGAATGGGCTCATGAAACGGTCTCGTCCCCCAGACGGTTCCGGAGTCGAGACCATAGTTGAAGAACAGAACCAGAGCCACCCTCCAGTGCCGACCGACTGGCATTGGTTCTCTCCATCCTTTGGGACGCGTCATTTGGTGTGTCGCGAAGTAGAGGGCGTTTATCTCCGACTTCGTGAGATAGTGCCTGCCGGCAACTTCACGATGAGGTACTGGATTGGGAAAGCGCGGCGGCACCTCAATCAGATCGTTTTCCCACGCCCAAGACACAACTGCCCGTAGGTGTGTGCGAGCTTTGTTGGCAGTCCTACCGGGGTTGGAGCCACCTTGTTCCACAGCGTTGTCATAGACCCAACTCAGGAAATCTCGGATTGTCGATTTATCAAGTCGCTCTATTGTTACGCCACCGTTCCACTTTTGCCATTTGGCGACGGTTGTGAGATATTCGCCTCTGGTCCCTGGTTTGAGATTTCTCGCACGGAAATACTTGTTGACTGCATTCTTAAACGTAGTAGGCATCTTGGTGGCTCCCGAAATCCGCCACCTGCTTCAATGCCCATCCTTATTGTGCGGAAATTTAATTTAATGCGTCCTGCAGGCACAGACGTAAATCCTGTACGTGCAAAAGTAGAAAACGCAGACGAACGTAGATTGCCTATTCCAGCATAACCAGAAGATTGGGGTACGACCGGGAACATTCACTGGAGCGCGGTCGTTTTGAGAACATTCCTCTGTACACGCTTTGGACTACAAGTTGCAACGCCATTTGGAACACACTGTTGGTCCACACAAACTGCAGGCGGGGAAAACGACCTCTGCGTCTAAGCACGCCACTGAACTCAACGAAGTCGATGCAACCTCTGTCCCGAAGCCGCTTGTCTATCTGCGTGCGGTGGTGGCAACCGACGCGTCCCAATTAGTGTTCTAAAATTGCGTCGAACGATGAATTTGACCGATTATTGGAACTACGGTTCGAGTTGGAGGTGTGTTTCGGTGAAAGAGGCGTCACTAATTTTCCGATGGTTGCGCTAAGAAGCCCTTTAAAGGGCTCGGAAGCATTGAGTTTCAGATTTTTGTTGAATCAAGTGGGTTGCATTATATGCTTCTTGAGGCAAGCATAACCTGCATGTGGTCCTCTCGCCTGTTTTGGAAACTTTTTCTCACTTATGCCGGGCTTGTCCTGCTGGCTCTCAGCGTATGTGTCGCCATTGTCTCGGGGTGGCAGGAAGAGCAGTTGGTCGAGCAAGTCCGTCGGCGGCTGCATGACTCTGCTTCCCTGCTGCGCGACGACGTAGGCAACCGCTTAGTTGCAGGCTGGAATGAGACACTGCAACAGAAAATGCGATCGCTTGGCGAACAGACGCAAACTCGCTTTACCTTGGTAGCCAGCGACGGACTCGTGCTGGCCGACTCGGAGCAACCAGGACTGGTCGAAGTCGCCGAGATGGAAAATCATCTAAGCCGAAAAGAATTTGTCCTAGCTTCCCGTTCGGGCGAAGGAGTCTCTCGGCGGATTAGCCCAACACTTGGTGAGCCGTTTCTGTACTTTGCACTTGCTGTTGAGCAAGAGAAGGAAATTCTCGGTTACGTTCGGGCAGCCCAATCGATGGCTTCGATTCAAGAAGAAGTCAGCTCAATCCGTCGACTTATTTGGTCGGTTGGGCTAATGATAGGGCTTTCGGGACTTGCCATTACGTATTGGCTCACGCAACGGATCATTCGACCCATCAGGGAGTTGACGGTCGCAGCCGAAGACATTGCTGCAGGAGATTACCCCGAGCGGATCGGAGTCCATTCGAGCGACGAGTTGGGGACCCTGGCACGTTCTTTCGAGCATATGAATAGGGAGCTCCGATCCAGAGAGAATCAGCTTAGGACCAGTGCGCATCGGCAACAAGCAGTGTTGGGGGGAATGATCGAAGGCGTGTTGGCTGTCGATAGCCGCCAGCAAGTTTTGTTTGCCAATGCGGCAGCGGGAAGAGCCCTTTCATTTCAGCCCGACAAAATTGAAGGACATGCTTTGCTGGAAGTTATTCGCAGCCATGAATTACGAAAGATTGTGGAGCAGACTCTCAACTCCGGAGAGCTTTGTCAGGGTGATCTTACTTGGAAAGCGGACTCGATGCGTATGCTCAAGGTCCACGCTACTCCCCTGCCTGGCGACCCTTGCCCGGGCGTTGTGCTGGTGTTGCACGATGTGACCGAACTGAAACGGCTGGAAACCCTGCGGCAACAGTTTGTTGCAAATGTTTCTCACGAACTCAAAACGCCGCTCAGTTCGATCAAGGCCTACACAGAAACGTTGCTCAGCGGAGCACTCGACGACAGGGAGAATGCACCTCGTTTTTTGCGTCAAATAGACGATCAGGCCGATCGGCTGCATGAGCTCATTCTCGATATGTTGAGTCTCGCTCGGATCGAGTCCGGCACTGCCGCGCTAGAATTGGCTGATGTACCCCTCAAGCGGGTCATTCTTACCTGCCTAGCGGACTACGACGCGCGTAGCAAGGCAGCACAAGTCACGTTGAACAATGAATCCGATTGCGACACGATTGAAGTACGAGCCGATGAAGAATCGCTGCAGCAGATACTCAGCAATTTGATCGACAACGCGATCAAATACACGCCTTCGGGAGGGGCCATTACGATCCGATACCGTCAGGAATCAGACGTTGCAGTGATCGAAGTCTCAGATACGGGCATCGGCATTGCGCCGGAACACCAGGAGAGGCTTTTCGAGAGATTCTATCGGGTCGACAAAGCCCGCTCTCGAGAATTGGGAGGCACGGGTCTGGGCCTTTCCATCGTCAAACACCTTTGCCAAGCGATGGGAGGAAGTGTGTCGGTCGAGAGCAAGCTCGGCCAGGGTAGCACGTTTCAAGTACGTATCCCCCTCGCCTGAAGAGCGGCTGAATTATTGTCCTAAATCTTCACAATTCCTTCATGGTCTCTCGCTAGAGTGTTGTTCATCAGTTTGGCATCTGCTGTAGAACAATTCTTGCACGAGGATTCTATTAGTGAACTCAGGACGAAAACCATCTCAAATCATCAATTCTTTGGGCATCAGCCTTATCATTCTGTTGGCAGGCTGCAATGGTTCGACGTCCGCCCCGACTGGATCTGAATCAAGTGCTGGACCAGCCGAATCGGCGTCTGCACTTGCCGGCAATGTTCGCATTCATGGATCGAGTACCGTTTTCCCGGTTTCACAAGCGGTCGCAGAGGAATTCAGCGAAGTGGCCCCAAGAGTGAAGGTTTCGGTTGGTTCCGCAGGCACCAGCGGTGGGATGAAGAAGTTTGTTGCAGGTGAAATCGATATCTGCGACGCCTCGCGAAAAATGAAAGAGACTGAACTGGAACAATGTATCGCAGCGAACATCGAATTCATCGAGCTCACCGTCGCGGTTGACGGTCTGTCGGTCGTAGTGAATCCCAAGAACGATTGGGTAGATTGTCTGACGGTCGGCCAGCTTAAAACCATCTGGCGGCCTGAAAGCGGCTTGACCGTGATGAAGTGGAGCGACATCAATCCAGATTGGCCAGAGGAACCTTTGAAGCTTTATGGCCCCGGAACCGACTCGGGGACATTCGACTATTTCACCAAAGCAATCAATGGCGAAGAGCGTGTCAGCCGAGCAGACTACACCGCCAGTGAAAACGACAACCAGCTTGTACGGGGCGTTGCCTCCGACAAGGGCGGACTTGGATATTTTGGCTACGCCTATTACGCCGAGAATAAAGATCAACTCAAGCTGTTGGCAGTTGATGGGGGAGAAGGATGTGTTACCCCAAATGATACGACCGTGCGAGACGGCTCTTACAAGCCGCTCTCCAGGTCGCTGTTTATCTACGTCCGAAAGTCCTCGCTCGAGCGACCAGAAGTGAGTGCATTCGTGAAGTTCTATCTGGAAAACGTAGGCCAATTGGCCAGCGATGTTGGATATGTGCCAGTCTCGGATGAGGTTGCTAGGCAAAACGAAGAGCTTTTGAAAACAGCCCTGCAATAGTTGCTAGAAATCTTGATTCTCTCCGCACTGAGCTTCAACCATTGATACTGACATGTCTCTGGCTACTTCCACTAGAGAGCAACTTACCGGTGAGTCGGCGAACCTTGACTTGCGGAAGATTCTTGAGCATGCAATCCATGGCATTCTGCTGTCTTGCGCTGCGATCTCGATAGTCACGACGGTAGGTATCGTGGTTGTGCTGCTGCTCGAGTCGCTCCAGTTCTTTCGTGAAGTTTCTCTTTGGGAATTCCTGACAGGAACCCGGTGGTCTCCGCTGCTTAAGCCTCAGCACTTTGGGATCTTGCCTTTGTTTTGTGGCACTCTTCTTGTAGCAGGCGGATCGGCCTTACTTGCGATTCCCTTGGGACTTGCCACGGCCATCTATTTGAGCGAATACGCTTCGCCACTTGTTCGCGAAGTTGTTAAGCCGATGCTTGAAGTATTGGCAGGTATTCCGTCGGTCGTGTATGGCTATTTGGCCGTTGTTTTTGTATCGCCCCTGATTCGCGATACGATTCCTTCTGCCGATCTTTTCAACGCTGCCAATGCTTGTGTCGTAGTTGGCATCATGATTTTGCCGATGGTCGTTTCACTGAGCGAAGATGTTCTTCAATCGGTGCCACGATCACTACGAGAGGGTGCCTACGCTCTGGGTGCGACCAAGCTTGACGTCACCATAGGTGTTGTTCTTCCTGCAGCTATGTCGGGCATCATGGCTTCCTGTCTATTGGCAATTGCCAGGGCGGTCGGAGAAACCATGGCGGTTACCCTGGCAGCAGGGGCGACTCCCAACCTGACGCTTAATCCCTTCGAAGGTATCCAAACCATGACTGCTTACATCGTGCAAGTGAGTTTAGGAGACACACCTGCAGGCACCCTTGAATATCGCACAATCTTTGCAGTTGGCTTGGCTCTTTTTGTTTCGACTCTGGTACTCAACGTATTTGCTCGGTGGATTTTGCTCCGAGTCGAGGAGAAGTACGAATGAGTTTAGAAGAACACAAACGGGGTCGTCCCTTTGCGAAGTTTGCTTCCCAAGCCTTTGCTCTGCTATGCGCCGGAGCAACTTGGCTTTGCGTTTCTATCCTTATACTTCTGCTGTGGAATATTGTGAGCTTCGGCTTGGACTCACTTAGTTGGGATTACATCAACCGATTTCCCTCACGGTTTGCCGAAAAGGCGGGGATCAAATCCGCCTTGGTTGGCAGCATTTATTTGATCGGTTTGACAGCTTTGTTTGCCGTGCCCGTCGGCATCGGGGCAGCTATTTACTTGGAAGAATACTCGCCTAAGAATCGCTGGCAGACAATAGTGCAAATCAACATTGCGAACTTGGCCGGGGTTCCTTCAATTGTGTATGGAATATTAGGGCTGGGACTGTTCGTCAGGGCCATGCAACTCAACCGAAGCTTGGTAGCCGGTGCGCTGACGTTGACACTGGTCGTATTACCGATCGTCATCCTTGCGGCACAGGAATCGCTCAGAGCAGTTCCCAGTACAATCCGCCAAGCTTCCTACGCGTTGGGAGCAACCCGCTGGCAAACGGTCTGGCATCAGTTGCTCCCTGCCGCTCTACCAGGCATCATGACAGGTGTCATCCTTGCATTATCACGAGCCTTGGGCGAAGCAGCTCCATTGGTCGCGATCGGCGCAGCAACCTATGTTCCCTTCTTGCCCGAAGATGTTTTCAAGGACGAATTTACCGCTTTGCCGTTGCAGATATTCAATTGGACCGGCCTGCCGCAAAAGGGCTTTCACGAAGTTGCCGCGGCTGGAATCATCATATTGCTTATTGTGCTTGTTTGCATGAATGCGTTGGCCGTCGCTCTGCGATACCGGTTTAGCAGAAATAAGCGTTGGTAGGCTACGAGAAATTTTTGACCGAAAATGCTTCGGAACCACTCAACTCGATATCCACACTGCAGGACAAACAACATGTTGTTACCAGAAACTGCCTTAGACAGTAGGCCTGAAAGAATGTCCGAAGCCAGTGCTAGAAAGACGCCCGTGAGAATGACGACAGCAACCCTCGACCAGTCGAACGTCTCGCGGTCGGCCGCTGAAATTGCTGAGCAATCGAAGAAAGTCGTCACCCGCGATGTCGATTTCTTTTACGGGGCCAAACAAGCTCTTTACAAAGTTTCACTGGATGTTCCTGAGCATTGCGTCACCGCGTTGATCGGCCCCTCAGGCTGTGGCAAGTCGACCTTCTTGCGTTGTCTGAACCGAATGAATGATATGATCGACGACACAACCGTTCGCGGTGAGATTTTGCTCGACGGGAAAAATGTGTATCGTCGTGGCACGGATGTCGTAGAACTTCGCAAACGGGTGGGAATGGTATTTCAGAAGTCCAACCCTTTCCCCAAATCGATTTACGAGAACGTCGCTTATGGACCACGGGTCGCCGGAGTGCGCAAACGCAACATTCTAGATGAAATCGTCGAAAAGAGTTTGCGGCAATCGGCTCTTTGGGACGAAGTGCAAGATCGGCTTTATGACTCGGCGTTGCAGCTCTCCGGAGGCCAACAGCAAAGACTGTGTATCGCTCGAGCACTGGCGACCAATCCCGATGTGTTGCTCATGGACGAACCAGCCTCGGCTCTTGATCCCAAATCGACAGCGGCCGTCGAAGATCTCATTTTTGGACTGAAAAAGAGCTACACCATCGCTATCGTCACACACAACATGCAGCAAGCAGCTCGCGTTTCAGATCAAACCGCATTCTTTTACGAAGGCCATTTGATAGAAGTGGGAGCCACCAACGAGCTTTTCACCAATCCTTATGAGAAACAGACCGAAGACTACATCACCGGTCGATTCGGTTAGAATAGTCATTTCGACACTCGCATCCTCAATTGTAAAATGTCTCAACATCTCCAACGTGATCTCGAAGCTCTCGAGCAAGATCTGCTTGCACAATCGTCGATTGTCGAACAGATGATCTATCGTGCCAGCCAGGCATTAAGGGAGCTGCGCATCGATCTAATCGAGCAACTCTACAACGATGAAGTCACTATCAACAGCCAGGAAGTCGAGATTGAAGAAGAGTGTTTGAAGATTCTCGCGCTCCATCAGCCGGTGGCTGTCGATCTACGCCGCGTGGCGATGGTGCTGAAGATCAACGGCGATCTGGAACGTATTGCCGACTTGGCGGTCAACATTGGCGAGCGCGCTCAGGCGCTAGTGCATCACCCGCAATGTCAGTTCCCGGACAAATTGGATCAGATGGTCGAGGCCGCGACTGCGATGGTTCGGGACGCCTTGGATGCCTTTGTTCACTTGGATGTCGATGCTGCCCGCGAAGTTTGCCAGCGCGACGACGTTGTCGACGAACTGAACCGAGAGGTGATTGACGATCTCAAAGAGTTTCTTCAAGAAAACATCAGCGAAATCGAACCAGCACTGCAATTCTTCTCCGCTTCGAGACATATTGAGCGCATTGGAGATCACGCAACAAACATTGCAGAAGATGTCATCTACCTTGTCGATGGCGAAATTGCCCGGCACTGGCAAGACGACAGTCCCTTCAGAGCAGAAGCCCGGTAAGCGATGGCAAAACCAGTCAAAATTCTGATTGTAGAAGACGATGCCTCGCTGGCCGAGGTGCTCGACTACAACCTCAGCCAAGAGGGATACGAGACGCAAGTTGTCTGCGATGGTCAGCAAGGACTTCGAGAAATTCGTTTACATTGTCCAGACCTTGTCCTGCTTGATCTGATGCTACCTATGGTCGACGGGCTAGAAGTCTGCAGACGATTACGCGCAGACCCTACCACTCAAGAATTACTCGTGCTGATGCTAACTGCTCGCTCTGAAGAGACAGACCAGATCGTTGGGTTTTCGGTCGGGGCAGACGACTACGTAACTAAGCCGTTTAGCTTGAAAGTTCTCCTGCAGCGGATCAACGCCTTGTTGCGTCGCGAGGAGAAAGGCAGCGCTGATCGCGACGTCATCGTGAGTCAGGGTATTCTCATAGATCGACGCAACCATCGCGCGACGGTAGGCGACAAACCGATCGATCTCACTCCTAGCGAGTTTGCGTTGTTGAGTGCTTTAGTTCGGCAGCCAGGAAGAGCTTTTTCTCGGAGCGAGCTTATCGATGTTTCTCTGGGTGATGACGCGATCGTGCTGGAGCGTACCATCGATGTTCATATTCGTGCCTTACGCAAAAAGATGGGCACCTATGCCAATTTGGTTCAGACAGTACGTGGTATCGGTTACCGCCTGCGCGATCCGGCAGATGTGGTCCCAACTTGAGCGAGAGTCTGCTTTCCCATCTCTTTTCAGGTGACCGCGACGTGTTCGCAATAAAGGTGCAAAATACAAGATGATGGCGCGCAGGCGGTGTTCACGCTCGCTGGAACGAACAGTAGTTAGCTTCGTGCGCGGTCCTTCGACCGCCAGCACCGACGGCAGGCGGCTAACTAGCGTCTTTGTGAAACCAAACGAAGAAAATGCCAAGCCGTAATCGGCTTCGGTTGGCACGCTGAATGCATTTGGTGTCAACTGGAACTCGTCGAAGTTGGGCAAGCTTCGCGGAGTTCTTGAGGTCTGAAACTGAAGGAGGTGAGTGCTACCTCAGCATCCAAGCGGTACTGCCGTTTGTGGCCCAAATTAGCCAATTCAATGGCTGCTCAAACCTGCCTCAGCCGTAAACGCCTGCCCTCTTTATGAAAGTACTTTTCGACGCATCGCTGGGCCATCCGAGGTGACTTCGACCAGCCCGCTTTGACGTGTCAGATTCATCGGCCGAGTGAGCTTGGATGCTTCTGACCCGGGCTCATTTTGAACAAGAATCTCTTATGTCACCCAAACTGTCACCCGCACGCTAGTCCTCTGTCTTCTCTAGCGTTGTCAGGTCTTCCACGTTAGCCATATCTGCCAGCATCTTAGTGTACTGTCGCAACTGTTCTTGGAGAGTGGCAAGTTCATCACGAAACTCTTGACATCCTTCCGGAGCATCGAACGCTCCCTCAAGCGACGCCTTATGCCATTTGGCGGTAAAAGGTCGTACGTACTGGTTCAGCACGACGATGGCGATTTTCGCGAATTCAGTACAGTGCCTTCCTTGGTTCTTTAGCGTTTCACGAGTCAACCCGAAAAGAGCGTGAATACTCTCTAGAGCTGCACTCTCATCGCCGTGGTCTGGCTGCAAGTGCTGTGTGGTAATGCGAGTTAGCAACTCGATGTAGAGTTCCCAGGCAGCGTCTCGGTCTCGATCCTGAGGTGCCCAGTCCATATTCAGGAAGCCTGCGTTGATGCTCAGGCCTGTCATGCTCCATTTATCGAGCCATTCTTTCCATTTCATTTCGAATTCCTCGATTACCTAAGTTCTTTGGTGTTCCACAGTATAAGTGGTTTTTCATAATCAAACGAGCCATCACACAAGAGGCTCCATGAATAGGTACAATTCAGAGCATTTTACCGTCGTTCGGTCATCAGTTCACTGATTGCTCTGTTCTGCAGTCGCAGAATAGATGGATTGGTCTGGCATAGGCGCATCACGGTGAATGGTTCAGGGGAATCATAGGAATCGAAGGAAGAACTACAAAAGGAACCATTTTCCCAGCCAGCTAATTGACAAGTCAATTAGTGTGTAAGAGGCTATCTGTTGGAACTCGTTACGGAACTCGTGAGAAGTAGGGCTGTTTATACTAGATTTCTTTGCATAGAAGCATACTCCCTCATGAAATCCTGGTTCGACCGGAGTGCTGCTAACGGGAAGACGAGCCGTAATTCCTGGTCGCAAAGAATCGTCGACTGGTTGTTTGGCTACGATTTCTTCATCTCTTATCGGTGGGAAGACGGGCGCGACTATGCGAAGAGACTGCACGAGATCCTGAAAAAAGACTATACCTGCTTTTTAGACTCGTCAGAATATGCTGCTGCGGACGACATCGTCAGTATTGGGCGACGCGCTCTGAAGGAGACAAGTCGACTACTGTTTGTCGGCTCTCCTCGAGCAGCGCACTCTAAACACATTAAGCGAGAGTTAGCGGTCTATCGGAGCAGTGACCGAGGGGTCCTCGCCATTTCTTTTGGGGATTCGATTTCCCAGCTGCGTAGTGCAGATCCGGAGTTTGCGGAGCTTTTACCCCCTGATGAGCTACATCTCACAGAATCCCCCAGAGCCTTACGAGAAGGTCCGAGTGACCACGTCGTTTATGCCGTTGTAAAATCGCTTGCTACTGAATTGAAGAGAATGCGACGGAAACAAGCCGTTGCAACTGTAGCTTGTACTATCACGATGCTAACACTGGCTGCTGTTGTCATGGTCTGGATGATTGTCGATTATTCTCGGTCCAAGAGAGCCCAACTAGAGTTACTCAACGTGCTTGCCGCCGAAGTGGAAGGACTGGACACGGAGGAATTCAAAGTAACCATTGACGGCACGGCTTCGGAGGCAGGACGCAAGCAAGTGGACGCCAACTGGTTAGTTTACTGTTGCAATCAACTAGGAGTGCTCCGCGAACTGCGACTCAGTAATTGCGATTTGACGAATGTTGAAGCCCTCGCGAAGCTACGCAGTTTAGAGCACCTCAATCTCTTTAGTTCTCGAGGTATTGGTTCGCTAGCATTCCTTGAAGGACTGCCACACCTCGAGCAAGTCTTGTTGCACAATACTGGGTTAGCTGATGATCACTTGAGCGGAGTTACCCTGCCTCGTGGGATTGTTGAATTAAAGTTGACCAAGAACAAGATTACATCCGCAGGTTTCGACACGCTACTCTTACAACTTACCGATCTGCAACGCCTCGAACGACTAAACCTTTATGGTTGCGAAAGGCTAATAGTGTCTAAAGAGCATATTGAGATGCTGTCACTTCTTGCAGAACAGCTCACAGGTACAAGAAGGACCCTTGTTATTGATGTTGGCAAATCCGATTCAAGTAATCATCTAGATGATCCAGATGTAGTCATGCGAATACACGAATTGCAGGAAGATGGAGTTGTCGTAGAGGGAATCTCTACGTCCCCTGCAAGAGAAGAGGACTAATGGGTTGTGTGGCCTGTGGGCCATTGATTTTCAAATAGCACTGACCGCAAAGCAAGGGGGGCGTTGAATAATCAACGCAAGCGCCAGTGTTCACAAAGTTTTGGGAGGTAGTCATGAAGCGAATTGTCTATTGCGTGCTCGTTTTGATGTTGCTCACGGCAAGTGCACAGGCTGCGAAAGTTACTTTTGTAAACGATTCTTCAAAGAAAGTCTTTGTCCGTTGTATCACCGCTGGAACAGTTTCTCCAAAGGATGAGTACAGACAAAAGATTCCATCCAGTAAACGACATCACCGCAAGGATTTTGAGATGGGAAGAAGAGTCGCTGCTGCTTGGACACTCGATGGGAAATATTGTGATGCGATGGTCTTCAATGTGGAAGACGGCATGGAGATAATCATTTCCGATGATCCTGGGTCGAATGGGAAAGGCATAATCTTTGGCGCTGCTTGCGCGGACTGCAATGCAGATTAGCTGACCTCTCTAATCGAGAAGGCTCAGACAATAGAAAGCCTACGTGAAAGTCGGTTACCTGCCCCGCTAAGTAGTAGGCGGTGTCTTTACAAGAATCGCCTACTACAACCGGGGCCAAAACACTTCGGTGGGCCAGACCTAGGTAATTTTTCCATTTGCAAACACACGTCAGCCGTAAACTCCGAGGGTAATCAAGAGCGCCGGGCCGAGGCAATTAGATTGCCAGTATCTTGGATGCCACGCGATCTGCCGCACTAATACCTGTCGCGCCGAAGCAATTGGCAGATTCTTCGGATTCGGTCTCTAGTCGGTCGAGATATTCTGCCATTGCTGTCTGGCCAGCGGCTACTAGAGCTTCTCGCCGCATATCAGGCATATCGAACTCTGTAGTTCCGTAGCCTTTAGCCGGTAGACGGACTACGAGGTCTTCGTATTCTCCGATTATCATTTTGTCGTGAGCCGATGTCATTGTATTGACCAATCGCTTTAGTCGCTGCACGGTGGCCAATTCAGAGAGTTCGATGTTGACCTCGACGATACTGCCACAGACCTGGTCCACGTGCAAGCTTTCGTCAATTAGCATGCCAATGATGTGATTGTCTTGCTTAGGCCCCATCAAATTGGTGGTATCGAGTCGGTCAGAGACAAACAGTTCAATCGGGAAATTTGACAGTATTCCCCCATCGACAATTGCATGGCCGCTGATGTCCATTTCGCGGTACTTACCCCAACTTTCATCCCAAATCACCTCATCCCACACCATAGGAATGCTCATCGACATACGTACGGCGTTAATTACCGGACAATCAGGCGCAGTGTGGCGATTGATGACCAGAAGACGGCCGTCAGTGGTGTCTGATGCCACTAAAGAAAGCTCAACTTTCGTAGCGTCGAAGAACTCCGACATTGTATGGCTGCTAAACTGGCGTGGAGTATTTTCTTTGCTACCGCTATCGAGTTTTTCACCGAGCCAAGTGACGAACGCGTCAGCCCCAAACCAACCTCCTCGCTCAATAAGCGCCACCGCATGTCGAGCAGTCTCATTGACTGCAAGTGCCTTGACGATCTGAGAATCGATAAGTGATTCCGCCCAATCCCAGACATGAGTAAAATCGATGCCTTCCAACAATCGTTGCAGCGCACCTTCTCGTAGCTCCTCATCGGAGAACTCGTTTGGCGGACCCATAAACGTGGAAAACACCGATGCACCGTTTTTCGTCTCTGTTAGCACGTCGCGCATTTCCTGGGGCTGGTAGCCGGCCGCCAGCAACGTCGCCGTGATCGCACCAGCCGACGTACCGAGCAAGCGATCGAAGTTGTGTCCGCGATTGAAGAACTCTTCGCAGGCACCTACAAACACCATGCCTTTAGCACCACCACCCTCAAATACCAGATCAAACTTCATTTACGTCTCTCCCTACAGTAAGTCGCCCTATTGTCTGGCGGGATGCCGAGATTTTTGCCTGACACGACTTGAGAACGACGGTTCGCACACCATTATGAAGGTTAAATCGGTATGCTGCCAAGCCTGCCTCAGCCGTAAACGCCGTTCCTGAAAGAGTTTGTCAAGTTAAAAGTTGTTCCCCCGGGTTTACTGCGCACCGGTAGTGTTTTGCGTTTTCGCCTCTTTTTTACGAGTCGCCTTTTCTGTTGTCGGTTTTGTGGAGTCTTGATTCAGTCTG
>JAJDED010000049.1 GCA_029259915.1 Planctomycetota bacterium
TTCAATTTCGCTGAGTCCCTGGTTGAGACAGTGGGGAAGTCGTTACGCCATTCGTGCAGGTCGGAACTTACCCGACAAGGAATTTCGCTACCTTAGGACCGTTATAGTTACGGCCGCCGTTTACCGGGGCTTCGGTTCACCGCTTCGCTTCCGAAGAAGCTAACGAGTTCCCTTAACCTTCCGGCACCGGGCAGGCGTCAGACCCTATACGTCGTCTATTGACTTCGCAGAGTCCTGTGTTTTTAGTAAACAGTCGCTACCCCCTGGTCTCTGCAACCCACATCAGCTCCGGACGCGAAGTCCTTCACCAGCATGGGCACACCTTCTCCCGAAGTTACGGTGTCAATTTGCCGAGTTCCTTAACCAGAGTTCTCTCAAGCGCCTTGGCATGCTCTGCCCACCTACCTGTGTTGGTTTGCGGTACGGTCACCAGATCGACTCCCTACGAGGCTTTTCTAGGAAGCATGGGATCACTGACTTTATGAGCCAAAGGCTCTCGTCATAACGTCTCGGTGTTAGCGGCGGTGCGGATTTGCCTACACCACCCACCTACACGCTTAAACCGGGATGTCCAACACCCGGCCCAGCTACCCTTCTCCGTCCCCCCTTCGGTCAAACGTCGAACTAGTGGTACGGGAATATTAACCCGTTTCCCATCACCTACGGCTTTCGCCCTCGGCTTAGGGGCCGACTAACCCTGAGCAGATTAGCTTTACTCAGGAACCCTTAGGTTTACGGCGACAAGGTTTCTCACCTTGTTTATCGCTACTCATGTCCGCATAAGCTCTTCCAGAACCTCCACCCGTCGTTTCCGTCGAGCTTCACTGGCAACTGGAACGCTCCCCTACCAACAATGACTCTCGAGAGAGTCATTGCTCCGCGGCTTCGGTGGCATGCTTGAGCCCCGTTACATTTTCGGCGCGGACTCACTAGACCAGTAAGCTGTTACGCACTTTTTAAATGGTGGCTGCTTCTAAGCCAACATCCTGGTTGTCACAGCAATTCAACTTCCTTAGTGACTAAGCAAAACTTGGGGACCTTAGCAGATAGTCTGGGTTGTTTCCCTCTCGACCGCGAAGCTTATCCCTCGCGGACTGACTCCTGAGATAGTCGCTGCGGTATTCGGAGTTTGGCTCAGCAGGGTACCCCGGGAAGGGCCCCAAACCAAATCAGTGTCTCTACCCCCGCAACGTAGTGGCTCAAGGCTAGCCCTAAAGCTATTTCGGAGAGAACGAGCTATCTCCAGGTTTGATTAGACTTTCACTCCTCTCCACAAGTCATCCCCTCGGTTTTCAACCCAAGTGGGTTCGGTCCTCCACGCAGTACAACCCGCGCTTCAACCTGCTCATGGATAGTTCACCTGGTTTCGCGTCTACCACCTACGACCAATAGTCGCCCTATTAAGACTCGGTTTCCCTGAGGCTTCGGCCCGGAAGGCCTTAACCAAGCCGTAGACGGTAACTCGCCGGATCATTATGCAAAAGGCACGCCGTCACACATTCCCCGAAGGGCATAGTGCTCCGACCGCTTGTAAGCGCATGGTTTCAGGTTCACATTCCTCCCCTAACAGGGGTTCTTCTCATCTTTCAGTCACCATACTGAGTTCGCTATCGGTCATCAGAGAGTATTTAGCCTTACGGGATGGGCCCCGCTGGTTCAGTCCGGGTTCCACGTGACCGGACCTACTCAGGTACCTTTCGGGAGATTGCTAGCTTTCGCTTACGGGACTGTCACCCTCTGTGGTCGAACTTTCCAGAACGTTCTGCTAGCCGGCAATTTTGTGACTCCCATGTGAAAGGCCCTACAACCCCGCAGGGGAAACCCCCGCGGTTTGGGCTGTTTCGCGTTCGCTCGCCGCTACTTACGAAATCGATTTTTCTTTCTACTCCTGTGGTTACTTAGATGTTTCAGTTCACCACGTTTGCCACGCACAGCTATGTATTCACTATGCGTCAATTCGGGAATCTCGGGATCAATACTTGTTTGTCAACTCCCCCGAGCTTTTCGCAGACTTCCACGCCCTTCATCGCCTTCTGATGCCAAGACATCCCCCATGCGCCCTTCATAGCTTGGCCACATTTATCCAAGGCTCTCGCCCAACGGATAAATGCTGCTATGAATCCAGTCCCTACTGCGCTGGTACTAAAGTACTCCGCTGGCAAGGCTGGATAAGTAACGCTTTGTTTGATCCTTGTAATCTAAGGACAAAGGAATTTCGCACGGACCAACTTGCTTTCCCCTGCAAAAAGGAAAACACATCCGCACGAATTCAGATGCCACTTTTGCTTGATACACCAAATTGTCAAAGAACCATTGACCGGCCGTCAAAAACATGCCAGTCACGACCGCCAGGGGCCGCCTCCCAGAAGTAACTGGGAAACCTAGATACTAGCGAATTTCCTGAACCTGTCAAAGGGGTATTTTCACTTTGTTAAGTCCAGATTCCCTCGCCTAGCGATGAGGATTCTAGCCTTCGAGGTCGAGCTTGCAAGGGCAAAAGAATGAAGAAGGCAAATCACTCCGCGGACGGACGTTCGAAGTATTGCCGGGCACGCACGCACAGCCAGCCATTGGCGACCGCTGCCACCGTCAGAAGCACTAAATTCAGCCAGAGCTCAATAGCCAACGGAGGGCCCCACCCATTCGGAAAAAGCATGCCCACCACTTGGCTGAATCCCTCGATAAACCGGCCGCCGATGCTTGTCCACATCGAGGACACAACAACTGCCGCCCCGAGGCAGAAGGCTCGTTGATCGCCTTTGCCAAACACAACTCCTACGATAAGCCAACCGGCAGCGGCAAGCCACAACGCACCAATCACCAATTGGCTAAAAGCAACGGGAAGCAAAGTGACAAAACCACACCAAAGCGCAAAGCCGGTCATCCCCATGAACAACGTGCGCAAACTAAACCGAATCGGGATGAGTTTCCGAACTTGCGAGCCTTCCGATCCGCTTGATGGTTTTTGCTGGCTCTGTGGCAAAGGTTCGCTCGCTAGACTGGCTCACTGAAAGAGTGCCGACCGCTGTCGGATTCCAAATGTCAGCTTGCGCCAGTCTAGCAGGCTTGTACAGAAAGAACCAATCGGCCCGCGGTTAATTACTGAACCGCAGCCGCCTTCTCGGCAGGTGCCGCATGTTCCAAGGCGCGAGCAATCATGCTCTCAGCGGTATCATCCGGCTGCACGATGCTAATGCCGACGGTGATTTCCAATTTCAGCTTTTTGGTTCCTAATGGAATCACACAGTTGGAGATAGCGGACCGAATCCGTGAGGCTACCATGGTCGCTTCGCGTTCGGTGCTGCCTGGAAGCATTACCGCGAAGTTCCCTGGTTCGAGATTCCCAAGAAGATCCATGTCTCTTAGCGAAGTACGTACGAACTGAGCCACGGAATCGAGCAAGAGTTGCCCCGCGGCGCTGCCATACTCTTTTCCTAAGTTCTCAAAGTTTTTGACATGGATATGCAGTGCGGATAGCGAAACCCCGAATCGATGGCTTTCAGCGATTCGCCGTTGGAGCTCACTGTAAAATGCCGGGGGATCTGACGGAGCTTTTTCATTTTCGTCACTACTTGGAGTCGACTCGGCAGAGTCGCTGGTTTCCTTTTCAGGATTCTTATCAACATCCATCGGCAGGCAAACTTCCCCGTCGTGCCAATACCCACAGTTGCGGCCCGCTTCTTTCGAAGCGTACACGGAATCGTCGGACCGGCGGATCAGCTTGATCGAATCGTCCTCTTCGGAAATCTCAGCGACTCCCGTGCTGGCCGTCACCCGCAATGTTTTGCCTTCAAATTCCACAGTCATCTCTTCAATGGCTTTACGCACCCGCTCGGCACCTATCTTGGCTTCGGTAATGTGAGTATTGGGCATGACCAAAGCAAACTCTTCCCCCCCATAGCGGCAAGCTAGATCGTTTGTTTTGACCACTTGGGTCATTGTTTGGCCCACTTTTCTCAGCACTTCGTCCCCAGCCTGATGGCCGTGGGTATCGTTGAATTTCTTAAAGTGATCCACGTCGAAAATCATCAAGCTAAACGGGCGATTCTCGCGTTCGTAGGCAGACAGATTGTTCTGCATCGCATCGTCAAACGCGCGGCGATTGGCAAGATTGGTTAGCGAATCAGTACGTGCTTCGCTTTGCTGTGCTTGTATTTCTTCTGCCTGCGTCTGGATTTTACTTTCGGCATCTTCAAGACGGGTTTGCAGCTTCTCGTTAGCGGCAAGAATCTTAGCAACGGCTGCAACGACGGCTGCGTTGGAATCGGCGGACTCCGAGTCGATGGCGCCCAATTCACATGAAATTCCTGTCATCAAGGTATTGTGAGCACCAACGTCGCTAGCGACATTCGCTGCTAAATCGCGCAACTGCTGAGCTGCCATGCGGGCTCGTTCAGTTTCGTTTTCCTGCTGTTTCTTAGCAAGACTTTGATCGCCATCTTCATCGCTTGCATTAGCACTCTGCGTTGAGTTGCCGATATACCACACCGCAGAAAAGAAACCCACGGCCAGGGCAATCAGTGCAAGGATGGCATCGATCAGAACGCTGTCCATAGCTACGCCAAGAATCGGAAGCATGATAGGTTGTTCTCCACTACAAGCGGTCTCCAGGGAGGCCGCGAAAATCAACGGGTCAAGTGAATCCCGTGGTAAGTAAGTTTCAATACACAACTCGAAAAAGGTTAGGTTTTTGTTGGTCCAAGTCAAAAGGCTTGGCACGTTTTTCGTAGGGTAAAACAAGATATTTCGGCGACTCCAATTGTGGGAACCCGCACAACCGGAGTAGCGATTGGATGGGAGCGACTATGCTATTTGTGCAGGGCAAAGATCGACAGCAGTCGGGGCCCTAGAATCGCTCGAAGCGTAGTATTCCACCCAATACGCATTTAAGGCTGTTGATTGGGTGGCTTGGGCAGTTCGCTGACCATGCGTGCAATCAACACGACCAAATAGAGTTGCCCAGCGACTGCCTGCATCCAGGTGACTGTTTGCGCAAGCGGCGTACGGGGCGTGATGTCGCCGAATCCAAGCGTCGACATCGTCACAAAGCTGTAATACACCATTTGCGGCCACGCGGTTCTCTCGCCATTGGCATCCGGATCCGCGGCAAGCTGTCTTTCGACAAACCGAAAAGACTCTTCTTCGACAATCTCGAGCGCTGAGTAAACAAGCGCCCCCGTTAGTCCCATTAGCAAGTACACGCAGATCGCGCCCAAAATCGACTGTTTACTTGCCAAGTGGTCTTTGACCACGGTCACCAAGATCATCAAGGCTGTGAATGAAAAAAAGATAATGTCCGCAATCAGCCGGAGGAGCAACAGCCTGGGACTTTCGTCAAGTACCCGGAGCCAGCCAAGTGGGATTGCCACACAGGCCAGGACCAGCGCGGTCACAAAAATCCCCTTGCGCTGCCGGTTGGCAACGACACCCGTGACAAACACAAACGTGAAGCATGCATGCATCAACAGCTTGCCAAGAATGCTTTCCTCCATCAGAGGCGCAAGCAGCAACGTCACGACGAGCGAGACCAGCAGCAGCAGAAAACGATCGCCGCGAAACCATTTTATTATGAGGTCGACAGGCATGATTTTCTTAACCAACCAAGAAAAACTGTCTCTACGTCAGGTGCGGCACATGACCTACGCTTTGCTTTTATCCGCGGTAAAGAACTCGGAAGCCTTTTGTATGATGACATAAAAAACAGGCACCAAGAAGATCCCGAACACGGTCGAGGCAATCATGCCACCGAAAACGGCCGTGCCAAGTGCGCGCCGTGATGCCGCCCCCGCTCCACTTGCGATGACCAACGGAACCACGCCAAGGATGAAGGAAAAGGCGGTCATCAGAATGGCGCGGAACCGGAGCTTCGCCGCATCGATTGCCGAATCGAGAATGCTACTGCCCGACTCCCGTCGCTGCTTGGCAAATTCGACGATCAAAATAGCGATTTTCGCTGACAATCCAATCAGCAGCACCAAACCGATTTGCGTATAGACGTTGTTGTCGTAATCGCGAGCCCAGGTTGCGAGCATTGCTCCCAAAATGGCAAGTGGTACGGAAAACAAAACTGCAAGCGGAATCGACCAACTTTCGTATTGTGCTGCCAAAAAAAGATAAACAAAAACAATCGCCAGCGAAAAAATCATTGGCGCCTGATTTCCCGCTTTAATCTGTTGATATGTGGTCCCGGACCATTCGTAGCCCATCGACGTGGGCATGGTCGAAGAGGCCAATTTTTCCATGGTGACAATTGCCTGTCCCGAGCTGTTGCCCGGAGCAGCCTCCCCGGTGATGGTTGCTGAAGGATAGGCATTGTAACGGTAGATGGTCTTTGGACCGGCCATATCACGAACCGACACCAACGACCCCAGCGGAACCATGCCCCCAGCATTGTTTCGCACGCGGAGCCGTCCGATGTCTTCAACGCGACTCCGAAATTTCGCGTCCGCCTGAATGAGAACTTTATAGGTGCGGCCAAACTTGTTGAAATCGTTCACGTATGCAGAACCGAGCGCCGCCTGCAACGTGCTGAAAATCGACTGCAGCGGCACGCCCATTTTCTTGGCCTTGACCCGATCAACGTCGACAAACAATTGGGGAACCTGTGCGCGAAAGTTGCTATTCATTCGCGAGAGCGTAGGATCTTGTTCCCCCGCGAAGGCGATGTCCGACGCGATTTGCTCAAGCTGAACGACGCCAGCGTTGCCCTGGTCTTGAAGCTGGAATTCAAATCCGCCCGCGGAACCTAAGCCGGTTATCGGCGGTGGCGGAAACGAAAGACAAATCGCCTGCTGGATGCCAGCCAATTGTTGCTGGAGTTGCCGATTGATTCCGAAAGCGTGCAAGGTGTCGCCCGGACGTTCGTCCCATGGGTCGAGCACCACAAAAAGTGTACTCGCATTGGACGTCGCCAGAGAATCCAAAGCGGAATACCCCGACACGCTAATGATGTCCGACACTCCCGGAAACTCCTTAGCCATTTGCGTCATCGATTCGGTGACGACCTGGCTTCGCCCCAGTGTGGCTCCGTCGGGAAGTCGGGCATTGGCGATCAGGTAACCCTGGTCTTCGTTCGGCAGAAAGCCCCCCGGTACCATTCGGAAGCTATAACCTGTCAAAGCCACAAGTGCCACAAACGCGATCACGCCAAGGAAAGCGCGTCGCACCAAAAATCCGACAATCCCTTCATAAACGCCTGTGGCAACGTCGAAGGATTTGTTGAATGCCGCGAAAAAGAATCCACGCTTTTTCGGCGAAGGCCGCAATAAAATACCACACAATGCCGGGCTAAGCGTCAGTGCGTTGAGCGACGAAAAAACGGTGGCCGTAGCAATGGTTAGCGCAAACTGGCTGTAAAGTCGGCCCGTGATGCCCCCCATCATTGCCGTCGGTACGAACACGGCCAGCAACACGAGCGTCGTGGCAATGACCGGTCCGGTCACCTCAACCATGCTTTTCGCGGTTGCTTCTTTGGGGGCCAAACCCTCCTCGTCGATAATTCGCATCGTATTTTCGACAACGACAATCGCATCGTCAACGACAATGCCAATCACCAACACGATCCCGAAGAGTGACAGTGTGTTGATCGAAATCCCCATCAGCATCATCACGCCAAATGTGCCGATGAGCGAAACCGGAATGGTTGCCGCGGGGATCAATGTGGTACGAAAATCTTGGAGAAAAATATAAACGGTAAAAACGACTAAAGCGACGGCGATAAACAACGTTTCGACCACTTCGGCGATCGACGTACGAACGAACATGGTCGTGTCGTAAGCAATCTTGTAATCCAGGCCTTCAGGGAAGCTCTTTTTCAGACGTTCCATTTCCGACTTGATGCTGTCAGCAATCGAGAGCGAGTTGGCCCCAGGAAGTTGATAAATCGCCAGAGCGATCGAGGGTGCCCCATTGAGTGAAACGTTCCAGTTATAGCTTTGAGCGCCTAGCTCGACTTCCGCCACATCGCGAACTCGCACAACGCGTCCCGCATCGCCGACCTTGACGATCATGTCCGCGAACTCGGATTCGTCAGTCAATCGACCAAGCGTATTGACCGTGTATTGGAACTGCTGTCCAGGCGGAGCCGGTTCTCCGCCGATTTGTCCAGCCGCGACTTGGACGTTTTGCTCGCTGATAGCGTTGACCACATCCATCGTCGTGAGACCCAATGCCATCAGTTTGTCGGGGTCAATCCAAAAACGCATGCCGTAGTCTTTGGCACCCATCACTTCGACTTTGCCAACCCCTTGAACTCGCGCAAGCACGTCCTTGATTTGTGCCGAAGCATAGTTGCTGATCACCAGCTCGTCGTTGACGTACGCCCCGGTTGCTGGGTCTTTGTCCGAAACGACATTAACCATCAGCACCATGCTGGTCGATCGCTTTTCAGTTTTTACACCTTGCTGTTTCACCTCGTCGGGCAATTTTGGCTGGGCGATCGAAACTCGGTTTTGCACCAGTACCGTGGCCATGTCGATATCGGTGCCGACTTCAAATGTCACCGTCAGCTCGTAACTACCGTCATCAGAACTTTTCGACAGCATGTAAATCATGCCCTCAACGCCGTTGACTTCTTCCTCAATCACCTGGGCAACGGTTTCGGCAACAATTTGCGCACTCGCCCCGCGGTAAGAAGTTGAAACAGAGACCGTCGGTGGCGTGATGTCGGGCGTTTGTTCAACCGGAAGAAACGGGATCGTGATCCCCCCGGCAATCACGATCACGATCGAGACGACCGTAGCGAAGATCGGATGATAGATGAAAAATCGGCTAAACATGGGCGGAGTTTTCTGATTACTGCGGAGCGGATGCTTCGCTGGCCGCTGATTCGGTCGCCCGTTGCACGTGGACCTTCAGCCCGGGACGAGCGCGTTGGTTGCCTTCGACAATGTACTCGTCTTCCGGGCCGATTCCCGACAAAACGACGCGCATCATGCCATCGGCTTGCCCAAGTTCCACCCGCCTCAGTTGCACGATATTGCCGCTGTCTCTGTCGACCGTCAGCAAGGTTTTGCCGGTCATATCAGTGCTAATCGCATGCTCCTCGACCAACAAAGTATCTGGCCGAACTTCTTGGGGAATCCGCAGTCGCACGAACATGCCAGGAGTGAGACGCAGCTCAGGGTTCGAAAAAATTCCTCGAGCAAGAATCGTTCCCGTACTCGGATCGAGTACGTTATCCAGAAAATCGATCGTACCAGCAAATTCATATTCTTGATCGCCCTGCCGGGCGAGAAACACGGGCGCTTCTTTCTTGTGCTGCTTGTCTCGCGATCCTCCGTGTTTGTCTAGGAACTTGAGATAAGCCCGTTCGTCGATGTCGAAGATAGCGTGAATCGGATCAAGCAGAACAACCTGGGCGAGCAACGTCTGCTGAGCGCCGCCAACGAGATTGCCGGGATCGACAAGTGTTTGGCCCATGCGTCCGCTAATAGGCGAGTGGATTTTCGTGTAACTCAGGTTGATCTTTGCCTGCTGCAGCGCAGCCTGCCTGGCGGCAACTTCCGCTTCCGCGGAGGTAATCATCGCTTTCGAGATTTCCGCATTTGCCAGAGCCGCGTCCCACAGAGTCTTCAGGTTATCGATTTCCGTGGCGGTAATGGCACCGCTTTTTGCGGCCTGAGCGGCTCGCTCGTATTGAACCTTTTGATTGTTCGCCTCTGCAATCGACTTGCGAAGATTCGCTTTTGCACTGACGACGGTGGCCTCCGCCAATTTTAACGCGGCTTGCGATTCTGCAAGCGATGCCTGAAACGGCCTGGGATCAATGGTGAAAAGCAAATCGCCCGCTTCCACATCCGCGCCGTCTTCAAAATGAACGGTTTCCAGAAAACCTTCCACGCGCGCACGAACCTCGACCGACTCAACCGCTTTGATTGTTCCCGTGAACTCGAGAAAATTGGTCAACTCCCGAACGACCGGTTGCGCAACGGAGACTTGCGAAGGCTGCCGGACGGCAGGCGCAGCTTCCTTTTTGCAGCCGGCTATCGAGAGTACGACAGCCAGCGCCAACCCCCAGCAGAGTTTTGTCTGATGAATCATAAGAGAAGGCCTAGCGTTTCAGTGCGATCGACGTATGAAAACATCGATTCTTCAAGCACCATAGTAACTGGAGAGGAAACCACTTTCCAGAAGAACCGGTCGATACAATTGCAGAATCTGCTAGTCCCGAAGATTCTAGGCACAGGTACGCAAGAAAAGCTGCGGCCTCCCTGCCGCAGCTATTGATGGTGAAAGGCACCCCGCTTCAGTCCGCGAAGATCCCGGTGCCGTACCAAAGGCCACTGCGTCCTTGGCAGATGTCGTAACCGTACAGGCGGTGATGGCGGCGGATTGAGCTCCAATGGCCCGAGGAATGTCGCCAGCTTCTCACGCAATCGAGGCAGGAGTCGAGCATCGTTTGATTTCGCCAACTCTGGGCGGCTACTTCGCTCACTCGGGAGCCAGGAATCGATGCGCGTATTTGCGAGAATCGGCTGTGCGAGTTGTGGTGTCCCATATTACCCGTGCGTGCCTGATAGACACTATGACTTGCGGCGGCAGTCATCAATACAGGAGAGGCTGTTCCCTGGGTACTTGCCGGATTGTGGGAATGGACGCGAATGGCCCAGACCATCGAACGTTGCGTGATCGTGCCGGGTGGCAAGTCGAGAATCGTTGCCAATAGTTGGGATTGCCAACGATAATACTTCCCCGACGTAAATGGATACGCGCTCACCACACGCCCAAAGTAGGGCTCGTCTGCGTGAGCGAGATCAATCATCGCGATTCCCGCGTGACCATGCATTTCTTGAAAGGCGGCTAATCCAAGCAATTGCTCCGGTTTTCCCTCAGTAAGAATTTCAGCATCCTGCGAAACTCTGAGCAGCACCATACCACGCAACTTTTCTTGCAGCCCACTGTCCGACGAGATAGTTTGCTCCAGTTCCTGCTGTACCGTGGAATCAGGGTCGTCGACAAAATTGATCAGCAGCAGTTGTTTTTTACTACGTGCCAGACGGAAAGCACTTGGGTAATCCGTTTGCCAAGAAAGCCCGGCAACGGTGGTTTCTCGCGGCGAAGCCGTCGCGGGATCGTTCGCTGCCGAGCAATCGGCAACGCAAAAAATGCTTGCGGCAATTAAAATCAAACTGATTCGCAAAGCGCCTGTTGAAAGTTTTTGACAATGTTGCATCTGAAGTCTCCCTCTTGTATGTTTCCCAAGGTAGTTGATTTAGGCATCTCGAACTTAGCCCACACCTTCACATGTTGGCTCGCGAACGTAGAACCTCCGCTCGGGCTCGACAGAGGGGGCCGCCCCTCGCGCCTCTGCCCTCACATCAGCC
>JAJDED010000050.1 GCA_029259915.1 Planctomycetota bacterium
AAAAAGTGGCGCGTGCTGAATGGTTCTTCCCTATTGCCCGACGTTATTCAAGGAATCCAATTCATCGACGGAATAAAAACAACCAAGGATGCCGCCTGATTCTCAAATATTCTCATCCACAGGTTCTTGCAATATCTCCATCGGGGCTAGAAATTCTGTAGCTCATTGCTTGTATGAGCTTGGGAGGTATGAAGACGCAATTGAGATATTAAGACCCGTGCAAGCAGTTTTGCCGATGCCCGGGGAATGTGTCTGCGAGGATTATCTGGCTATTCACTTACGAGCAACATTGTTATCCATTCTCGATCGCAATGCCGAGGCGGAGAAAAACTTTGTCTTAGTGCTTAGTCATTGGCGACGTAAAGGCAAAGATGCGTCAGAACGGTTTACTGAAGGAATGCCGATAATTCTATACAATCATAGTCATAACTTGGTAGGACTAGGGCGTCTTAAAGAGGCCGACGAAGAGTTTAAGAAATGCTTATCGCTGCTCAGTCAGAAATCTAATGCGTCGCTGTTTGATAACCAAATCGCGGGCGAGCATTGTGGATACGCGGGCGCACTCCAATCGTTTGGCTACTTTGCAGAATCACTGCCATATTTTGAATATGCAATTCGTTTGAGACGGCAGATTGTTGCAGAGAGTGACGGCGTAGAATTCTCTATCGACCTCGCTAGGTCCTTGGCGTGTCAGGCTACTTCGCTTTTTGAATTGGAAGAGTACCAATCGGCACGTAACTCACTGTCTGAAGCGATTAAGATTTACAGGGGCTTGCCGGAAGATACTCGTTGCTTGAGCGAAAATCAGTGGCTGATAGATGCGTATGTTGAGCGTGCTGATTCTTCATTCTTTCTAGAAGAATACGAAGCAGCAATTGAAGACTACTACGAATGCAACCGGTTGCTCACGGCAAGAGTCCGCGACGCAGTAAAGTCTAATACTAGTAGCGATAGTGAAATCGCTTACAATTGGGATGGCATAGGCATTTGTCACTCAGGGATTGGCGAATCTGAAAAGGCGATCGCTGCCTTTAACAAAGCCGTGGGTTTCTCACGACGATCGATGTGTCTGTCCGAGAGCGAGAATAGTAAGTTGCAAAAACAGTTAGCTGGCAGTTTGTTGGACAGGGCGTTAGCGTATTGGGATTTGGGCAAAAGCCAAACCGCAAGAATCGATTTCGCTGAGAGTTTAAAGCTAACTTGCGAAGTGCTGAACTCTACGGACGCAAAGCCAGATATTCGGTATTATGCTTGTAAGTCTTTGTACAGGCTATTACGCATACGGACAGTGCGAGCAGCAGAGCCACTATACTGCTCTGCTGAGTGCGCGTATTGTGCTTGGCTAAATGGCCAAACTCGCTTAGTTGTCGAGTCAACAGTGCGGGGGCTTGCAGCTAGTAACAAACTTATGAGTACGGCTTTATGGGTAGCCCAATTACCTAAAACTTTGCACGCGAGTTACTAAGGATCAGCGTCCAAGCATTCAGCTCACCAGCGGCCCGGAGGGGGTCGCCCGTAGTTGCCTTAAATGCGGCTCGTCGAGGATGTGGAATGGGCTGGCCAGCGGTTGCCAGGGTTCGCCGCGCTGTTCGATCAGGCGGTCGTCGATCGGGCCGAATCGGCCGGCGGCCAGTTTTAGGTAGCTGATTTTGCTCGGCTCGAGCTGCATGATTCGTGCCACGGTGGCATCGACGGCCAGCAGGTTTTGGCCGACGACGATCAGTCCCATTGGTTTGAGGCTGCCAAGGATCGGGCCGTCGCCCTCCATGCAATCGATCCCGTCCACGATTGCCAACGTGCGTGGCAGTGTGGCATTGATATCGACCACGGTTTGGGGGATGCCGTTGTGGTGCAGCACATTTTTCGGCCAACCATATTTGATTCCCGGCAACACACCATAAAAGTTTTTCATGCTGCACGTCATGCCAACCCAATGGTGCGTTTTCATTTTGGGAAGCGAAACAATAAAGTCCGCTTCCAACACGCTGCGCGGAAAATAGATTCCCTTCAAAGGGCTCAACCGACCGCGATTCTTGCGCCAAGCGACCTCTTCGTAATTGAGATCGGCAAACTTTAGTTTCGCATCGTCCAGTGCTTCGCCCACGCCTGATTCGACGAGTGCCATTTCCGTATCGCGCACATGCCCCGGCGCTTCGCCCACTGTCACACTGGCCCCCCAACCTCGAAACACTTCCCCAGCGGCGCAGATCACAGCCGGGTGGGTCGTCATGTGGGGGATCTTCCGGCTGGGCTCTACCAAATTCGGTTTCAGCAATACTCGCTTCCCGCGAAACTCAGCCGGTTGGATTCCACAAGCAATCAAGCCATCGCGAATTGTCTGCACAATCGCGGCATCGTAGCGTTGGTTGCGGGCAACAAATACGGTCGACTTTCGCCGCCCAACCAATCTTGCTAGCGAAATGCCCGCCACACCAGCAGCCGCAATCGCTCCCGCGCCCAGCACCGCACGGCGACTTGGTCGCGAGGATTCGTTTTCGTCTGGTTGGTTCGGATGGTCTGACACTTTACAATCCTCGCCCGGTTGCGATTTCTAACTTGGTTTCACTTTCCTGTGCCTGATCTGGCGTAGCGTTGCCGAGCCAATCGTGATGGTCGCAAGCCGCCAGGGTGATTAGCGCACGTTTGTAGCAACCGCCATCCCGGTCAAACTCGCGTTGGGCTGCCTGTTCGAGCCAACTGTCCGCACCAGCGGGACGTCGTTGATGGGCGGCCAAACCCAGCAGTGCGTAGCAAAGCGAGGCGGTTGCTGTTTTGCCGGTTAACTCTTGCTCAAGCCAGTCGAGCGAATTTCCGATGCGCGGGTCGACAATCTGTTCTTCCGCTAAGGCCAGCAGTGCGAAACCGGTCGGCTGCACGTGCGGCAACAACATCTGGCCGAGCACCATCGTGTTTCCATAATTGCAACCGCCCTCAGGCAAAAGCCTGTCGACAATCATCCGCACTCCCTCACGCGTCCGTGGGTGGCCAGTCAATCCGGCCGCTTTGAGAGCAGTGACAAACAGCGCAGTCGGCTCCATCCAGGAATGAGTATCAAGGGCCCAGGACCAACCCACCAGAGTTGGATCATGGCCCATTTGCGGTTGTTTGTCGGCCGTCTTTCCGCGGACGCCAAGGCACCAGGTTATCCCGCGTTCCGCAGCCGGAGAAAACTCGCGAGTGCCTGACACATCGTCGAGATACTTCCAAGCCAGAATCGCGAGGCTCGTCGGCCAAGCGGGGGTCGGCTGGTCGTCGGTCACTCCGACCGACCCGTCCGACGCTTGAACCTCAATAAGCCACTGCGCAGCACGACGCGCGGATTCCACATGATTGTGCGAAGCCAAAGCCAAACAAGCCCAGGCCGCCGGTTCCGAAGCGTTCGGCCCCCCGGCGTGATAATTCCAACAGCTTTCGCTTGCAAGCGTCTGCAAATTCTTCTTGAGAAAGTTCATGCAAACCGTTCCGTGGGACAATCGCCGGGGATGTCGGAGAGGCACAAAATCGACGCGTGCGGGACCTAGGAGACTCTACTCAACTCTAGGTTGCAAAAACGCCTCAGAATGCGGGAATCTAGGCCTGGCAAACACTCAGCCTGAAGCAGATGGTCCGGTTTTGCGGCGTTCGAAAAAAAACTTGGACAAGCACTACCGGAGAGATTTGACATCGGGCAAAACCGACATAGGTTTCATGTGGAGTCGCACTCGACACTGATTGTCAAGTCGGCCCCAACGGTGAGCGCTGCAGGCGGTCGCCAGCGAAGCTTCTCTTCTCCTTGACCAGTTTCTGGTTTCTCACGGAAGTCTTAGGTGAGAGTGGACGAGCTAATTGAGCCTGCTGCGTCATCATCCTCGAAAGGGCAAACCAGCCGCAAGGTTGGGGCGCAAAGCCGTGGGACGGCGACAGGATCGTCGACGTTCGCCCGGTTGCCGAAAGGATGCAATTTTCGCGACGCAGCGGAAGCATGCCTCACGAGGTGATACGCAACATTTGTGTTTGTGTTTAGGCATTGGAACTGCGATTTGCAGGCTCCACTCGACAGGATGTTGGGGGATGCAGGAAAAATGCCATATAACGGGAGTGATCTGTTTTTTGGAACTCCTGACAACCTGTAAGGTGTCGCCCCGCGTGGGTTGACACCGAGAATCGGAGGAATGCTATGAAGAAATTTGCTAAGAAGGTACAACGTTTCCTCGTCTCGGAAGATGGGCCTACTGCGGTCGAATACGCTGTGATGCTGGCGTTGATCGTGATTGTTTGTCTCACTGCGATTCGTTCCGTAGGAACCAACGCAAATGCGACATTCACGAGCGTTGCTGGTCAGCTTGGTGGCAGTTAATCCTGTCGTGACACCTTAACAGGAAAACTATTGAGGTCTCCAATCCTCTCGGGACACCAGCTGTCCCGAGAGGTTTTTTCATTTGTTAACGGTATTCTGGCTTATGGCGATGGGTGCGGGAAAAAACTCGCACACGGTTTTATTGTCTTGCTGAAAACTAAGCTATGGTTCGATAGACGCGTGCCAGTACCGCACAGGCAACCGACCTGTGCTGGAGCATGTTTGAAAATAGTGTGGTGTTTGAATGTAGCTGGATTCGCAAGAATTCAGCTCCTATTGCTCGGAATTCTTGCGAATCCCGCTACACCAATTCCAAACGTGCTCTAGGGAACCGGGAGGAGGTTGTGATGTTGAATCTGATACCTGAAGAATTGATGGCCACGGCTTGTCATTTGGCCTGTTATTGCTTCACCATCGTGACCGCCTTCGTAACCTACTTTCTCGCGCCTCGTTTTTGATCAAATCGTTGAAAACAGAACCAAAACCGATAGCACGACGAATGGAAACAAGACCCCATGTTTGAAGCCAACGAATATGCAAGCTGGTTCGCAGGAAACTGGCACGTTTGGATTGTGACAATCACTTTGGTTGTCGCGGCCGTGATCGACGGGTTGAAACTCAAAGTACCGAACTGGATCACCTATCCTATGATCCTCAGTGGCTGGGTTTACAGCGCGGCATTCTCGCCCTACGCGGGCTGGGAAGGTTTGTGCTACAGCCTAATTGGAACCGTCGTCGGGTTGGCGCTATTGCTGCCAGCCTATGCGATCGGCGGGATGGGAGCGGGCGACGTCAAGTTGCTCGCCGGAGTGGGGGCCTGGATGTGGGGCACCGTCACTTTCTACGCCTTTGCCGTTTCGGCGGTCGTGGGCGGAGTGATGGCCGTCGGTATGGTCCTATGGACCCGAAGTTGGAACAAGCACCGCGACCAGTTCTGGCTCATCCTTCACGAAATTGCAAACGTCAAAGACCCAGAAAAACTTGCCGAGATTGCCGCAGAACGCAAGCCTCGCATGTTCTTGCTGCCTTACGGAATTCCCATTGCCATTGGCTCGATTGCCTACTTTGCCTGGCATGGCATGCAACTCTAGCAAAGCTAGCACTTGGAAAGAATTGTAACTGAACCGATCAATCCGGCCGAATTGCCTGGACCATTTGAGCCGGACGTGCCGAATAAACCGACAAGCTGTGTAACCTGCACGTAACGCGAGCACAAAAGGCTTGCTGGCAATAGCACGGAAAACTGTCGGTTGGTGTGAGCTTGGAGCTCATGGAATGGCTTCGAATGTGAAGCCACTTGTGGCGTCGGCGGCATGAAGCCGCAACTGCGCCGGACTAACAGTTTTTCCCGGGCTCTTGCCAGGGGGGTATGATGCGACCTAAATCATTAATTTTATTGGCACTTGCGCTGGGCTGCGGCCTTATCGCTTCGATTGGCATTAGCCAGGTGCTCGATAGCAACAAGCAAACAGCTGCCGTGGAGACGGTCCCCATTTATGTTGCCTTAAGCAACATCAACCTGGGCGATCCGATCGACGATAGCATGGTCTCACTGCAAGAATGGCCCAAGAGCAAAGTGCCCGTTGGAGCCATCGCCAAGTGGGAAGACCTCGAAGACCGTCGCCCGCGGACTGTGATCTATGAGGGCGAACCGTTGATGGACGGGAAACTACTGATCAAAGGTCAACGACACGATCCGATTGCTGGCATTCCCCCTGGCATGCGGCTGAAAACCGTTTCGGTCGACGCCCGGAAAAGTGCGGCCGGTTTGCTTAGCCCTGGAGACCGGGTCGACGTCCAGCTTTTTGTTCATCGAAACGAACGGGAAAACATCCCGCATCCTTTCACGAAAATCATTCTGCAAAACGTCCGTGTTTACGCGGTCGACCAGGCAGTCCAGCGTAGTGCGGACGGCACAGAAGCGCGTACTGTCGCCAAGACGGTATCGCTCGTCGTCTCGCCTCAGCAGGCCAATCGGATTACCACCGCGGAAAACCTGGGCGAAATCAGCCTGATCCCTCGCCATCCCGACGATGACAAAATTGTCGAAGACTGGGACATGGACTCCTCGGATATTCTTTCTCGAAGCGGCGCCAACAATCGCAAGAAGGAGCAAGTCTCTCTGAGCGGCGAGCTGAGCGGCATCGTCCAAGGTTTGCCGGGTGCCATCCGAGGCGAATTCAACCGCACGGCGAAAGCCGCTCCGGCATTCCGTATGAAGATCATTTACCCGAACGAAGTGACGGAACTCCGCTTCTCCGAAGAGACCGGGGAACCACTTCCCGAAAACAATCAAAACACCAATACCAGTTCGACCGTTAGCGCGTCAGGGTCAGACGGCTCGAACTTGAATACTGATTCGGGAGACGACTCGCCAAACACTGTCGAGGACTTTCCCATCGATTTGAGAATGGAAAGATAACTTATTACTAACTGGGTTCGGGGCAAGGATGTCTCGAACTGCCACGGCAGGCTGTTTGACTCCACTCGCAAGCGAGTTCTGCGGTCCGCTTACCACTACGCGAAGGAAGTACAAGGATGTACGCCAATCACTCCGCGCGGAAGCTCCCCGCTTTTCGACCAGCGCTTTCTCTGTTGTCGTTTGGATTTGCGGTTCTGCATTGTGCGCTGGGAACTCCCACGCTGGCACAACCTCAGGTAATCCGCAACATCACGCAACCCACCGAACGGCTTGAGATTACGGTCAACACGAGCCGTATCCTCACGCTCGACAAGCGGATTCCCCGCATGGTGGTCAACAACCCTGAATTGGTCACCGTGACCGCCCTGAGCGCAAATCAAGTGCAGCTCGCGGCACGCAAGCCGGGCGTAACCCAAGTGAATCTCTGGGATGAAGACGACCAGGTTTATACAGTCGACGTAATGATTTACGGAGATGTGCGCGAACTAGAACATGCCCTCGACCGGCTCTTCCCCGGGGCCTCGGTCAAGGTATTTCGCCTGACCAGTAGCCTCGTGCTGGAAGGCTTTGTCGAAAGGCCCGAGGACGTAAGCCCTATCATTCGTTTGGCGGAGGATTACGCCCCCAAAATTGTCAACAACATCACCGTCGGCGGCGTCCAGCAGGTGCTGCTGAAAGTGAAAGTGATGGAAGTCTCGCGGACCAAGCTCCGTCGGCTCGGTTTCGATTTTGCACAGTCCAGTGGTAGTAACTTCCTATCTTCGAGTGTCTCGGGTCTCCTGACTTCGGTTTCAGCCGGTGCAGCATCCGGAACCGGCGGAACGGGACAATTTGCAGTCGTGGAAGGCGGGGACTCGTTCTTCGGATTCCTCGATGCACTACAGCAAAACAATGTCGCGAAGATTCTTGCAGATCCAACTCTGGTCGCCATCAGCGGTCGGCCTGCTCACTTCAATGTGGGCGGGGAATTGCCGATCGTCGTGCCGTCTGGCTTGGGCCAAACTACGATCGAATACAAAAAATTCGGCACCCAAGTCGATTTTCTACCCATCGTTCTGGGTAACGGAAATATCCGCCTGGAAGTACGGCCCCGCGTGAGCGAAATCGACGACACACGAAGCATTACCTTGAGCCAGTTTACAGTCCCTGCACTGAAAGTCCGCGAGGTCGACACCGGCGTAGAACTCAAAGCCGGGCAAACCTTGGCGCTCGCTGGACTGGTACAAACTCGCGTTGAAGCCCAGGAACGAGGCATCCCTTTCTTAAGTGACTTGCCTTATGTGGGTGCAGCATTCCGCAAGGTCGAAGAGGAAGTGAACGAAATCGAACTGTTGATTCTCGTCACTCCCGAATTCGCCGATGGCATGGCACCGTGTGAAGTGCCTCCCTGCGGACCGGGAATGGAGTCGGTCTCCCCGACAAACTGCCAACTTTACTTCGGTAGCCACTTGGAAGTACCCGCTTGTGGTCCCTGTGGGCCCGGATGCGTAAGCGATTGCGGCGGGTGCGGCGGCTGCAGCTCATGCGGCGTACCTTCTACAGCGCCAGTTCCTGCGACCGATCTGGAAACAGAAGTGATCGAGCTACCCAATAGTGCTCAGTACCGGGGCAAAGGAATGAAGATCAATTCAGGCTACGAAGGACTCGTTCCCTCGCAGTCATCCAGACTCAGTACACCTCAGGCGATGCCGGCGTTTCAATCTGCGTTGCCCGACAGGTCGGCAACAAGAATACAACAACCTCGCAACCAAATGCCAGCTCGGTACACACGCGAGAACCCACAGGTTCAAGCTATCCAACAGCCAGCAAGCAACAGGACTTCCACACCAGGGCTGATCGGTCCGGTGGGGTATGACCTGGAGAAATAAGTTACGTTAACATGGGACACTAGAAACTCTCGCATAGCAGCAAAACCGCTACGCAGGCTTACCCACTCCTCTGTGGTCGCTGAGACCCGGAATCTGATATCTGCGCTATGGCCAACGTACTCCGCATTGCTGTTGTCGATCCGAACGATTCGACTCGAGAGAGCCTCAAGACGGTGCTCTTGGGCCTGAATATGGTATGGCTCGAGGCGGAATGTTCCCGCTACGAGTTCTTCAGCGACGTGGTGGAGCAAACCAAGCCCGATATCGGGTTGATCGCCATGGACAGCGATCCCGACAAAGCCATCCAGCTTGTCTCGGACGTGGCAGCCCAAGCGCCCGATTGTACGTTGCTGGTGACTAGCAGCTCGACCGATGGACGATTAATTCTCCAATCGATGCGGGCTGGTGCAAAAGAGTTCCTCACCGAACCTCTGAAGAGCGAAGACCTGGTAACTGCGCTACAACGGGTCAAACGAAGTCAGGGAGGGCCCCAAAGCAATACCAGCGAAGGATGCCGCGTTATAGCCGTTGCCGGAGCGACTGGAGGCGTCGGCACTTCAAGCATCGCTGTGAACATGGCTTGCGCATTGGCAGCCGACGAGAAGAATTCCGTGGTTCTGGTCGATCTCGACGTGGCCTTGGGCGACGCGGATGTATTTTTGGATACCATTCCAGAATACTCACTTGCCGACGTCGCTCAAAACATCTCACGGCTTGATCTGACGTTGCTAAAAAAGTCGCTGACAAAGCACTCGTCTGGAATCCACTTATTGCCAAGGCCCGTGCAACTAGAAGATGCCCAACTCGTCAATGCCGACAATCTGCAACGAGTGATCGGCTTGCTAAAAACTTCCTTCTCGCATCTGATCATCGATACCTCGAAGAGCTTTAGTGAGCTCGACATGCAGGCGTTTGAGATGGCAGACGACGTGTTGATGGTCACTCAGCTCGATCTACCCTGCCTGCGAAATGTTGTACGGCTGATGATGAGTTTTGACGACAACAACACGCTGCGCGAAAAAGTAAAAATCATCGTCAATCGAGTGGGACAAGACAATGGTCAAATCAGTCTGAAAAAGGCCCAAGAAACGATCGGTCGCGATATCTTCTGGCAAGTTCCTAACGATTATCGGGTGATGGTCGAAGTGCGCAACAACGGCGTGCCGCTACTACAACAGGCCCCCAAAGCGGGGATCACCAACTCGATCTGCCAACTTGCCGACGCCATATCTGGAAAACAGCGCGACGATGAGGATGCCGCAAGCACAAAGAGCCGACGCTGGCTCAACCTCTGGCCGGCCAAGTAAGCCGCCTTTATGCGGCAACCGCACCCCTCTCGTGAGAGCAGTCTCTTGCATCTCGCCCCCCACAATCGCCATAAGCCGCGTAACCGTTCTCGGCAACCGCTTGGGACATGACGGCAGGGACTTCTAGCGGCGAGCGGGCATACTGTGAGCTATGTTTGCATGACGCAATGAATATCGAATAGAGAAACACTGCAGTTTTGTGCGCATAGCAATTAAAGGTTTTGCGACCTTTTCTTTCCCCTCATACAAGGATTTTTTGGCAATGAGCAAGCTGAACACACCATTGCCGGACGCGGCTTCCCAGGACAAGGAAGCCGAGTTTGAAAAACTCAAGCAAAATATCCACTCCAAACTTGTAGACAAGCTCGACTTGTCGCACGTAGGCGATTTGGAAGGCGACGTTCTGCGCCGCGAAATTCGGTTGGTCGTAGAACATCTTTGCGATACCGAAAATACGTTCCTCAATCGCAACGAGCGCGATCGGTTGATCGACGAAGTGTTGGACGAAACCTTTGGCTTGGGGCCGCTGGAAATGCTCCTGAAAGAGCCGAAGATTAGCGAAATCATGATCAACGGTCCGAAGAATGTCTTCGTGGAAAACGGCGGACAGTTGGAGAAAACCAGTGTCACCTTCCGCGACGATAAGCATCTGATGCAGATTATCGACCGCATTGTCTCCAAGGTGGGACGACGCGTGGATGAAATCTGCCCGATGGTCGACGCCCGCCTACAAGATGGCTCGCGTGTGAATGCAATCATTCCGCCGCTTGCTTTGGACGGCCCCAGCGTAACGATTCGACGCTTTGGCTCGAACCCTCTCAAGCTGGAAGACTTGCTCAATTACAAGAGCATGACGCCCGAAATGGTGATGCTCCTGGAAGGGGCTATGAAGGCCCGGTTGAATATCATCATCTCCGGTGGTACCGGTTCCGGTAAGACGACGCTGCTCAACACGCTCTCAAGTTTTATCTCCAACGACGACCGCATCGTGACAATCGAAGACGCGGCAGAACTGCAACTTCAGCAAAACCATATCGTTCGCTTGGAAACAAGACCGCCCAACATCGAAGGTAAGGGTAAGATTTCGGCAACGGATCTGGTGAGAAACTGTTTGCGTATGCGTCCCGATCGGATCATCATCGGCGAATGCCGTGGACCGGAAACTTTGGACATGTTGCAAGCGATGAACACGGGCCACGATGGTTCGCTAACCACTTGCCATGCGAATACTCCACGCGATGCAATCGCTCGGCTAGAAACCATGATCATGATGTCTGGTTTTGAGATGCCCATGCGAGCCATGCGAACGCAAATCGCTAGTGCAGTCGACCTGATAGTCCAGGTCAATCGCCTTTCGGGAGGGCCTCGTAAGGTAACAGCCGTCACCGAAATCCTGGGGATGGAGCAAGATACCATCGTCATGCAAGACATCTTCACCTACGAGCAAGAAGGAGTCGACGAAAATGGCCGGGCTGTAGGCCACTTCATGTCGACCGGGATTCGTCCGAGCTTTATTCCCCGTTTGGAATCCCACGGGGTTCGCCTGCCAGCCAGCGCGTTCCGCGAGCGGGTTATGTTACGCGACTAAGAACTTATGCCTGCCGGGGAAAACAGAGGGGGCCCCGGCGGGTTTTTTATCATGCAGACAAAACCGTTTGAACACAAACTACCTTTTTTTGAGAGTCGATCATGCTTCCTAGCATCCTGATCATCAGCGCCGCTTTTCTCGGAGTCGCTGCACTGGTTGTTGGCATTGCCATGCTGGTTCGCGATCAGTCGGTCAACCAGATGGAAGATCGACTCAGCGCGATTACCGGCAAAGGCGATAAGAAAGATCCCGGAAGCCTTTCCGAAGTTGCGCAAATCGTTGCCGCTCAGTACGGTGGGAAAAGTGCGCTCGACAGGGCGCTTGCCAATTGGTTCAACCTGTCTCTGATTTTTGAGCAAGCAGAAGTTACCATGTCGGTAGCGACGTTCCTGGGGTTGTGCCTGGGATTGGGCTTAGGTTCAACACTGCTCTGCGGATTTGTCGGACTCAATTTGGCGCTCGCCCCGATCGTGGGATTGTGCTTCGGGGCATTGCCTTTTTTCTGGCTCTTGTTTCGTCGCAAAAGGCGGTTTGCAAAATTCGCTTCCCAATTGCCGGAGGCCTTGGAACTCGTGGCTCGTGCGTTGCGTGCCGGACACAGTCTGGCTGCCGGATTTCATCTGGTCTCACAAGAAATGTCCGTTCCGATCTCTGTCGAATTCGGGAGAGTGTTTGAGGAACAGAACCTTGGTATTCCTTTCGAGGAAGCTTTGGAAAGTTTGTCGGAGAGAATTCCTAACTTGGATTTGAAGTTTTTTGTGACCGCCGTGATTCTGCAAAGACAAACGGGCGGCGACTTGGCGGAAATCCTCGATAAGATTGGCACCCTGGTCCGCGAACGCTTCAAAATCTGGGGGCAAGTCCAAGCGCTCACCGGCGAAGGCCGACTTTCGGGAATCGTGCTGTTGGCGCTGCCGCCGGTACTGTTTGTGACCGTGTACCGAATGAATCCCGAGTACCTGATGTTATTGTTCACCGACGAATTGGGCAAGAAAATGCTGGTTGCCGGCATTGCATCTCAATTGTTTGGTGCGTTAGTCATCCGAAAGATTGTCAATATTCGAGTGTGACATGTCCGTATTACTTGCAGATTTCCTGTCTTCCCCGCTGATAATGCGTGCCGCCATTTTTGGCGCAGCTGCGGCGGGTGCTTGGTGGTTGCTCGACTTTTTTGCTAGCCGCAAACCTCGGGCAGAGCAGCGCCTTGAAGAATTCCGCGAACCGAACTCGCGAAAATCCGATTTGCTGCGCGAAAACAAAGGGAACGCAATGACCCGGGTGCTCGAAAAGGCATCCCCTGCACTGGCTAAGCCGTTACAGCCTAAATCGCACGAGGACGTAAGCAAGGCAAGAGCCAAACTCAATCAGGCTGGTTTCCGGGGCGAAAACGCTCCGGAACTTTACTGGTCGCTGAAGATGATTGGACTGGCCATTGGTTTTGTTCTTGGTGGCGGTATCGTCGTCTTCACGCATGGATTCAACACCGATTCGCTCACCTATGCGGGCATCATTGCTGGGGTCATGTTCTTCTTCCCCGAAATCATTATCAAATTCCTCACCATGCGACGACAGGACAACATATTCTATGGCCTGCCCGACGCGTTGGATTTGATGGTGGTTTGCGTGGAAGCTGGTCTCGGCCTCGACCAGGCAATGCGTAAAGTGGCCGAGGAAATGAAGAAAAGTTATCGGATCATTGCCGAAGAGTTTGGCCTGTGTAATCTCCAGATCCAGATGGGTCGAGCCCGAAACGACGTGCTCCATGATCTTGGGGCACGCACAGGTGTCGACGACTTGAAAGCATTGGCAGCAATTCTGATCCAGGCCGACAAATTTGGCTCTAGCGTAGCCCAAGCCTTGAGGGTTCAGAGCGATTCGATGCGAACCCGCCGACGTCAGATGGCTGAGGAAAAAGCTGCAAAAACCGCTGTAAAACTCATTTTTCCGCTCGTGCTGTTCATCTTCCCCGCCATCTTTATTGTGCTAGTAGGACCAGCTGCTATCACGATGATCAACGAGCTATTCCCGTCGATGAACGGTGGAAACTAGGCAATCTGCGAAGCATTAGACGGTCTCACCAAAAGGTCCAGAGAACCTCTAAGCGGTTAGTCGATAAAGACGACGGACGAAGGCCGCCAAAGCCTCGTTGCACTCCATGCGAAACGAAGCTCGGCTTCCCGTTGCCGTGCTGTCTCATACAGACCCGTTACGCCGAGCGTCAATGTTTTGTTCCCGGTTCACCCGCAATGCAGGAACCAGATTATTATGAAGAGTCTTAGCCTGGCTTCGAGTGGCTTGCTTGCTATCGTCGCCCTCTGCTCAACCGCACAGGCCCAGTGTTCCCATTGCAACTCGGGTACGCTTGCCGACGCATACCGGGCCGGTTACACGCAAAATGTTATTTGGCCTAGCCAATTTATTCCCGCAGCACGGCGATCGGTACACGATGCCTATGCCATGGTAGTCAACAACGGCTGGCGACGCCAAAACCTGCTAGGCAATTATCATTTCGAAGGCGAAACGAACGAGCTGACGCGGGCTGGCCAACTAAAAGTCAAATGGATTCTCACACAAGCTCCTTATCATAGGCGAAGTGTGTTTGTCGAACGTGCAGGTGACGAGTCGGAGACGGCTACGCGAGTCGCTTCGGTACACGAATATGCAACAAATATGAGCCCGGCTGTGGGAGCCGTTCAAGTGAACGATACGCATATCGTTGCCGAAGGCCATCCAGCCGGTGCCGTGGATAGTATGTTCGTGGGATTCCGTGCCAATCAACCACCTCCCGTGTTGCCAGCCGATACTGGTTCGTCTGCCTCGTCGGGAGAGTAAGCAAGAGATACTCGCCGCCAACAAGATGTTGGGGACAGAAGCAATCGCCAAGGAGGGGTAATCGTGCGTAAGCAATGGTGGACCGTTGGGGCGTTGATCGCCGCTGCAGGGTGTGCCGGGACAGGATTTCCCGGTACGCAACACTTCGCCCAAAATTCTGGGCCGCAAAATCTTGGGCAGCAATCGCAACTGGCCGCAAGTCTCCCGCAGGGACCGGCTGCCACGCAAAATGCAAGCTGGACGCAGCGGATCACTTCGAAATTCGTACCAGGCTCCGCGCCTCAACCTACCCAACAAAATCAAACCGCAGCAGCTGCCCAAGCCAATCGGCAAAAGCTGGATCCAATTTCTCTCGGTTTCGCCGCAGGACCCCCTAACGCGGAACTCTATCTTTCCATGGCGCAGCTAAGCGATCGAGGTGGCAACACCCAACACGCTCGGACAATGTACCAACGCACCATAGCGATGGAACCCGACAACCTCGATGCGCTGTTGGGACTTGCCCGATTGGAAGATCGCCAGGGCAATCTGGATGAAGCCCTGAAGATCTATCACCAAGCCGCAATGGCCCACTCTGAAAACGCCATGGCTTTGAACGACTTGGCCTTGTGCTTTGCCCGCAAAGGCAATTTGAATGCTTCGCTGCAACTGCTCGATCAGGCGGTTCGATTGCAGCCTCAAAAGCCACTTTATAGAAACAACATTGCCAAAGTACTGACCGAACTGAAACGCATCGACGATGCCGTGAGCCATCTGGCAGCAGTCCATCCGCCTGCGATCGCGCAATACAACATGGGCGTCCTGCTCCACCAGAGAAACCGAACCGAAGAAGCCGTCCGCTTCCTGACCGCTGCAACGCACATTGACCCGCAATTGCAGCCGGCCAAGGATTTGTTGGCAGAAGTGTCTGGAGGTTCTACCACACTGGCGGCCAACGACCCGGTGCTGCCCACTCCCATGCAACAACCTGGTTACGCACCAGCTTCTGGGGCACAAACCCCCTACCCTTCAACTGGGATTACCTCAAATCGCCCACTGCCTCAATCAATGCCCGGCGAAACGGCGCAAGTGCCCGTAGGAAACTCACCGGTCTTGCTCCCACCTGTCCGCTAGCGCTATTCGCTTTCGTCGACACGTTCTGCCACGCGAAGTTTCGCGCTGCGGGCGCGTGCGTTCAGCGCAACCTCTTCCTCGGTAGGTCGCAAAGGACGTTTCGTGAGCACTTTCAATCGTGGATCCGAACGAAATGCCCGTTTCACGAGTCGGTCTTCTAAAGAATGAAAGCTGAGTATAGCTAGCCGACCACCGGGAAATAAACAGTTCGGAAGTCTCTCCAGTGCCCGCTCCAAGGAATCAAGCTCGCCATTGACGGCAATTCGCAAAGCTTGAAATGTGCGCGTTGCCGGGTCGATACGGTGGCCTCGGCTGCGTGGCACACACGATCTGACCAATTCCGCTAACTGTGCTGCGGTACGCAGCGGTTCCTTGCGACGCTGTTCCACAATACGCCGGGCAATCCGTCGACTGAGACGCTCCTCGCCATATTGGTAAATGATATCTGCCAACGAGTTCTCTCGAAGTCGCTCAAGCAATTTCCACGCGGGCTCTCCCCGGGTTCGGTCGAAACGTAAATCGAGTTCCCCCGAACCTTGGAAGCTGAATCCCCGTGTTTCGTCTGCCAATTGATCGCTTGAAAGCCCCAAGTCAAGCAGAATCCCGTTGACTCCTTGGATGTCCAACTCGCTCAAGAAGTCTGGAATGTCCAAAAAATTTCCTTCCACTAATTCCACAGGCAACGATTCCAGCATCGGCTGAACCATTTCCAAGGCACCACTATCGAGATCCACTCCGATCACTTTTCCGGTTGGACCCAGGAGACGTGCCAAATCGAGGGTGTGACCTCCGCCGCCCAGCGTACCGTCGACGAAAATATTGCCAGCGGCGGGTCGAAGCCATTCGACAATTTCCGCGGGCATGACCGAGATGTGGCAAGTTGGTTCAGGCACGAATAAAGGATGGCTGTTTGAGTAGGTGAGTTCACGTGAGCCAGCAAAAGAAAACAACAGCGTGGCTGTGCAACATCTTACCAGCCCCACCAACCCGGCGGCGAGGGCTGCGCTAGGTGAAATATCTGGAATACCCAGTTCGTAGTCTCTGTGGTACCGTCATAAAGATGGAACCTTGGATTGATTATCAACTGCCTGCCGAGCTGATTGCTCAAGAACCGCTGAGAAATCGTGCGGACGCACGTTTAATGGTGATCGATCGGCAGCGCGAATCTATCGACCATTTTCATGTGCGCGACTTGCCTCGCCTGCTTAGGCCAAGCGACCGCATCGTGCTCAACGACACCAAAGTCATTCCTGCCCAATTACGCGGATTGCGCGAGGGTACAGGAGGACGCTGGCAAGGCCTGTTCTTAGGGAAGCTGGAAAATGGCGACTGGAAACTTGTTTGTAAAACCCGAGGAAAGTTGCAGCCGCTGGAAAAAATACAGTTATTAGATCGCGATGGCAAACGTGCCGAAACGCTCTGGTTGCTGGAAAAAATAGAGTCGGGCCAGTGGAAAGCCCGGCCCGAAGGCGAGTTGACCACGTTCGATCTGCTTGATCGCGTGGGGCGCGTTCCTCTCCCCCCTTACATACGGGGTGGGAACATGGTCGACACCGACGTCGAAGACTACCAAACCGTATTTGCCAAACGTCCCGGGGCGGTCGCTGCTCCGACGGCAGGACTGCATTTTACTAACCAACTGCTGCAATCAATCCACAACGTGGGATGCGATTTTTCCTCAATTACGCTGCACGTCGGGATGGGGACATTTCAACCAATCAGTACCGACGATCCCGCCGATCACCCTATGCACAAAGAGTGGGCAGAGCTAACAGAGGATGCAGCCGAACAATTGAACGAAACCCGCTCGAGTGCCGGACGCATCGTTGCCGTCGGCACAACGGTTACCCGGGTTTTGGAAACCGTCGCCAAGATCTCCTCAGCAGATGAAAGCCAGGAGACCATTCTTCAGCCTTGGCAGGGCGAAACCGATTTGTTCATTCGCCCTCCACATCAATTTCGCGCGGTGGATGCGCTGCTCACCAATTTTCATTTCCCACGGACGACCCTCTTGCTGTTGGTCCAAGCATTCAGTGGGACGCGATTGCTACGCGACGCCTACGAGCTCGCGGTAAAAGAAGAGTACCGCTTTTACAGCTACGGCGATGCGATGCTGATAGTGTAGACCGTCTCCGTAACCTGTTGCACTTAGGTCGTGTACGGTATGTCTTATGAACCTAGGACGCCGCTAAGCTGTGTCGCGGAATCATCGAAACTTGCTGCGGTTTGATTGGACAGCAATGCAACAGACCCTAGCACAGCGGCTACAATCATCGCTAACATTACTGCATATTCAACGGCAGTCGGTCCATCTTCTTCGATCGCCAAGCGGCGCAATAAATCCTTCATGGCATCACCATCAAAAAATTGGGAAGAGAAAAAAGCCCCAGTCAGATAGGGCTATGTGAAAAGCTCTACTAAAGTGTATCTCACGACCACCCAGTTAGTGCATCTTGAGACTGATTGAGAGCACAGTGCCCTAAGAACCCGTTCCGTTTGTAACAGTTAGAACGGCTAGCTGGTTCTGACACGAGTGAAACGTGCAATTCCCATCGCGAAATGCGGAGGCAATCGATTAAGCCTGGAAAGAGCTACCACAGCCGCACGATTTAACCGCGTTCGGATTATCGAAGGTGAATCCCCGCTTTTCGATCCCGTCGAAGAAATCGACCGTGGTTCCATCTAAATACAAGGCGCTCTTCTTGTCGACAATCACCGGCACGCCATGATATTCGTATTTGGCGTCGGTTTTCTCGTCGAAGTTACTATCAAATCCCAGCGAGTAACTAAAACCGCTGCAGCCACCACCTGCCACGCCCACGCGGAGCACTGTGCCATCTTCGAGTTTTTGATCTTCAATAATCCGCTTGACTTCGTTGGCGGCTTTTTCTGTCAGCACAATACTCATATTTCCGGGTCCTCAGGCTGGGTGGTTCAACTCTACGTGGATACGCTCCAATCCAAATTATACCAAACTTCTGGCTAGGGAAAGTGGAACTACCCCCCCAATTTCGAACCAAACTGACGTAATTGCTTGACACCGGCCGTCACTGATTCAATTGCGACATCTATGTCCGATTCTGTGTTGAATCGGCCGAGACCGAACCGCAGACTGCTACGGGCCAGATCGGCGTCCATTCCCAGCGCTAGCAAAACGTGGCTGGGGCCGGGATCGTTGGAAGCACAGGTTGCCCCGGAACTGACGGCCAGATTCTCCATCGCCAACAGCAGGGCTTCGCCATCGACGTCGCCCAAGGCCACGTTCAAATTTCCTGGCAATCGCAACAGGTCACTGTGTGCATCCTTTGTATCAAGTGCAGGACCGCACAGCGCGACCTCTCCAAGCCGTTCTTTCAGACCAGTCCACAATCGATTTCTCAAGGCCGCTAGCCGGATCGATTCGTCAGACATCTCTTGCACGCAAAGTTCCAACGCGGTTGCCAAGCCAACAATGCCGGGCGTGTTGAGCGTCCCGCTCCGTCGCCCGCGTTGTTGTCCGCCACCGATTATCTGCGGTTCCAAGCGAACAATTGGATCGCGACTACGCACATAAAGTGCCCCCACGCCCTTGGGGCCGTAAAGCTTGTGTCCGGAAAAACTCATCAAATCGACGCCCAACACCGAAACATCGACCGGCAATTTGCCTACCGCTTGCGTGGCATCGCAATGCAAAATGACACCGCGATCATGGCAAATTTCAGCGATCTCGGACAAAGGTTGGACCACGCCAATCTCGTTATTTGCCAACATCACGCTCACTAAAACTGTCTCGTCACATAGAGCGTTGGCAACTTGCTCGGGATCGAGCCATCCGGCGCGATCGCTTGAAGCCGGTTCCACATCAAGCAACGTGAGTCGGCAGCCGCGCTCCGCAAGCCGTTGCAGCGGTCCAAGCACCGAGTGATGCTCGGTGCGGACACTGACAAGATGAGCACGAGACTTTTTTTCCTGTCTCTGTTGCCGCTCAACGACACCGCGAATGGCTAGATTATTGCTTTCGGTAGCCCCGCTGGTAAAAATAATTTCCCGAGGCAAGGCCGAAATATGTGCTGCAACAGCATCCCGAGATTGTCCAACCGCATCGCAGGCAGTTTTCCCAAAACTATGGCTCGCACTGCCAGAATTGCCAAATTCTTCGGTGAAATATGGCAACATCGCCTCAACCACACGCGGATCAACACGTGTGGTGGCATGGTTATCCAGATAAACAACGGGTGGCAAAGGCATAGCACACGACTTTGAAGCGGGCAGTAAGAAGCGTTTATTCAGCCTAACGCCTGATCTCGAAGGACTCAACCAAACAGGGCCCGCACAACGATCTGAGACCACGATTCGTAGTGGTCGAGCTCCGGAAGAATTTCTTCGATGGGGCAAAAACCGGCATTGAGGATATCCGCTTCGCGAGGGTGGACATTGGGGTGCTCGACGTCGTATAGATGCACCACACCCAGGTGAACCTTTCCGACAGGGGTTTCATCGTCGTTGATCAACCCGACGCACTTTTCGCTGAACACCGTCTCGATAACGACTTCTTCATCCAATTCTCGCTGCATCCCCTCGCGATAAACGTCGTGCGTCGTCCCTGCCTGCGAATCTTCGCTGGAAATATGCCCGCCAATTCCCACGCTTCGCTTAGCGTGTAAGCGACTTTCGCCCTGACCGCCGCCGCGTGTGTATTGAAATAGCCGCTCCACACCCTCAGCACCCGTATAGCGAAAGAGTACGTAGGGGATCAGTTGCTTAAACCCCGGGTCCTGCTCCATCTCGCCCCGTGGCCGATAACTCAAATTTTCGCTATCGAACAATGCGGGAAGATACGTTGCCAGATCGGCTGAAAAACCTTGAAAATGTCCCAGGGCGTGAAACTCGCTCGTGGGGACAACCAACACGCGTTCCTCGGCAACCGTCGACATAATGAATCCTTTCTAGGGCGGGATTTTAGAAAGCCTTGCCAGACCGGCGTCGATTATACGGATTTTCCAGACAAGTTCCAGAATCTACCGGAAGGAACCCGCCGCACAAGACCCTCCACTGGGAAGCACAAAAATGTTAGAATGGCGGATTAGAGAAAAAACGGTCTTTCGCCAGCCGAGGCCTGAAAGCTCATTTCAAGGATATCCATTACGACTCTGCCGCATGGCAATGCGAGAGAATAACAATCACCAGGAAGGTACTTTTTCGATATGGCCAAACATATATTCGTAACCGGTGGTGTGGTTAGCTCGTTGGGCAAAGGGCTCACGAGCGCATCGGTCGGCATGCTGTTGGAACGACGTGGTCTGTCCGTACGGATGCAAAAGTTGGATCCCTACATCAACGTCGATCCAGGTACGATGAGTCCTTACCAGCATGGCGAAGTCTATGTGCTGGACGACGGAAGCGAAACCGATCTCGACCTGGGGCATTACGAGCGATTCACCAATTCGGTGCTCACGCGCGATTCGAATTACACCACGGGCCAAATCTATCAGTCCGTGATCAATAAAGAACGCCGCGGGGAGTTCCTGGGAAAAACGGTTCAGGTCATCCCGCATATCACCAACGAAATCAAGTCGGTCATCCACAAACTGGCCGAAGCGGATGAGTCGATCGACATCGTGATTACTGAAATCGGGGGCACGGTTGGCGACATCGAGAGTTTGCCATTTCTCGAGGCGATCCGGCAATTCGCTCTCGACGTAGGCAAAGAAAACTGTCTGTATATCCATCTGACGTTGGTTCCCTATCTCAAAGCAGCGCGTGAGTTGAAAACCAAGCCCACGCAACACTCCGTGGGTCAAATGCGGGAAATCGGTATTCAGCCAGACATCCTTGTTTGCCGTACCGAACAGCCAATGAGTCGAGAGGAACGCGAAAAGATTGCCCTGTTCTGCAATATCTCTTACGGGGCGGTCATCGAAGAACGGGACAAAGATTTTTCGATCTACGAGGTTCCGCTAAGTCTGGTCGACAACCGCCTAGATAGCTTGATCTGCCAGCAACTTGGCCTGCAAACTTCTGAGCCCAATCTCGACGACTGGCGCAACTTGCTCCAGCGGCTTCGCAATCCCGATCACGAAGTGAGTATCGCTGTGGTTGGCAAATATGCCGAGCACCGTGATGCTTATAAGTCGATTTACGAGTCACTCGATCATGCCGGTATGGCCAATACGGCACAGATTCGGTTGGCGAGAATCCGCAGCGAAGAAGTCGAGGCGGAAGGCCCGGAACGATTGCTTTCTGGTTTCGACGGCATCTTGGTTCCTGGCGGATTTGGCGAACGCGGCGTTGAAGGCAAAGTGGCCGCAATCCGCTTCGCACGTGAAAAGAACATCCCATTTTTCGGCATCTGCCTGGGACTGCAATGTGCCGTGGTCGAATTTGCCCGCAATGTGTGCGGCATGCCAGAGGCACATTCCACCGAATTCGACAAAGAAAGCCGACACCCCGTGATCTGTTTGCTGGACGATCAGCAGGCGATTACCGACAAAGGGGGCACGATGCGATTGGGTGCCCAGCCAGCAAAGCTAACTCCCGACAGCCACGCTTTTGCGTGTTATGGGACGGAGCAAATTTCAGAACGTCATCGTCATCGCTACGAAGTAAACAACCAGTACCGCCAACAGTTTGCCGCTCACGGTTTGGCAGTCACGGGGACAAGCCCTGACGAATCTTTAGTCGAAATCGTGGAACTGGCCGAGCATCCTTGGTTTGTCGCCGTGCAGTATCATCCTGAATTCAAATCGAAACCCACCGCAGCCCATCCGTTGTTCCAAGGTTTTGTCGCGGCCGCAGTCGAACACCGCTCTGCCAAACACGATCGCACCGCAGAACCCCAGGCAGACCAATCCACAGTTCCCAGTCCAAAAAGTAAGGCAAAGGGTACCCGCTAATTTTTGAGGCCCTATCTAATTCCCATGAGTGACGAAAAGAAAATCATTATCGACGAAGATTTCAAAAGCCAAGTCGCTGCCGAGAGGGAAGCGCTGGCAGAAGAATCTTCACCCACAAAAGAGGCAACCGGGGCTCCGGCGGGACAGGAATTACCACCCGCCTCGCTAGAAATGCTGATCACCTCGCTAGCGACCGAAGCGATGATGCTCTTGGGCCAATTGCCACAAATGGGATCAGAAAAAGTGGAGGCGGATCTCCCACGAGCTCGCTACACCATCGACATGCTCGAAGTGTTGCAGGAAAAAACCAAGGGGAATCTTACGCCAGAGGAAGAACAGGCTATGGGCGATCTATTGCACCAGCTTCGCATGGTGTTTGTCGCCATACAGCAGGTCCCTCCCACGACGACAGATAGCTAAGAATAGCTTTCGGGATAGAAAAACACGCCATGCCCAGTCAGTTTTCACGGGGCCTTCATGGCCCAATAGCCCTTCCATAAGCGACTTGCATCCCGAACCGGGTGACAACGGACGGGGTTTGTAGGCTATCGATACCGACTGGGCATGGCGATTTGTGTTGTCTCGAAGAAGGATTTAGGAACTAGGAGTGAGGATCTCAACACTCCGCCTTCCCCCTTCCTCCCTCCACCTTTCATTTCAGTCTGCTAACTGGTCGAACAACTGCCGGAACTCCGGCATGTGCTCTGCTAAATGCTCGCTCCATCGTTTGGGGTGCCATACTTCTACGCATACGGCCGCGCCAACAATCATTAAATTTCCGCCTGGCTCCACCTCCAAAAAATCTCGAAAGCTCTCAGGAATCGCGATGCGTCCGCGGCCTGCAATCGGCACGGTGCGATGCCGCGTCGACAACAGCCGCCCCAACATCTGTACCTGATCAAGCCGACCCGCGAGCCGACCACTTTGAATCTTCCCGGTCACCAGCGAAACACCGTCAGCCAACCAGGCTTCCCATTGCTGAGCGTTCCAAACACTCACGCACCCAGGCCGCTCCTTGGCCAAAACACACTGCCCGCCGTCACCTGCCAATCCCTCGACCCACTCCGTTGGCAACGAAAGCCGATACCGCTCGTCGAGCGATCGGGCCCACTCGCCGAGGTACAAATTTTCTTTAGCAGTGGAGTCGACCGTGGGCATCGATTTTTTTTGGGACCTGGCGGCCTAGCGTGAAAAACCCCTCCATGACGATTTACACAATTGGGCTATTTACCCACATTTTCTCTATTTCTGTACCTTAAATGGGTTAATTTCCCACTTAATCTCGATGATTCTACACGATCACACACACCTTGCAAGGATTTTCTTGAGATTCTTTGCGTATACGCCAGAATCGCTGTAAAACGCGAAAGATAGAGCCGGACGCTTATTCGGCAGGCACCGTGGCGAGCGCCTTGTCGAGCGCATCCGCCAGGCCGTTGGTGTGAAAACTCGACCAGACACAGCTGCCGTCGGGACCGAAGACAATCAACGTTGGAAAGAATTGAATCCCCAGCATGTCGATCGTTGGGCTAGCACCAAAACCCACCGGCCAATCAAACCCTGGCATTTCGCCGATGAACTGCTTTATCGCAGAAAGCTCGCTTTCGCCCTCCGGCGTCAGCCCGATAAACTCGACGCCCATGGGTCGGTACTCTCGATAAAGCCGTGCCAACTCTGGCATGGCAGCTCGGCAAGGCGCACACCACGTTGCCCAATTGTCGATCACCACCACGCGCCCGCGAAGGGAATTGCGCGAGGGCGTTCGCCGCGTTCCATCTGCCGCCTCCACATTCAGCCAACCCTCGGCCATCATTTTTGGCAGCGGCACGCCAGCCGGCACCGGCATGTCAGAAATCGGGCCACCCTGGCGAAACATCATCAACCCCAGCGCACCGACCAACAGCAGCAGACCAAGGAGCTCGCCCCAGCCCAATCCCGATTTTTGCGAACCCTCAGCAGTCATGCACTAAACTCGCCGTCGAAATCCTAACGCTACCGCAGAAAGCACGAGCAGCAGCGAAGAAGGCTCCGGCACAGCAGTTGCCGTTGCCACCAGCGGCGTAGGGGGCCCGCCCAGGTCCATTTGGATCTTCAAGAAATCCGCCCCGTCAACATCGCCATCGCCATCCGCATCGCCCATGGTTTGCAAAGCACCCGAACCGATCGGATAGTTGTTCTCCCAGATCAACAGGTCCAGCGCATCGACAAACCCGTCGCCGTTGAAGTCGGTCGTCAATGGCGCTGTCGCAAGAGCGGTCGCCGTGACTGTCAACACATTTGCGCCGGTGGTGATGTCCCACAGTCGCCCATCCGCGGTGGCTCGACTGCCGGAGTTCGCGAACATGCCATTGATTCCGCCCGTGGCGAACAGAATGTCATAAGAATCTCCCGGCTGCGAGGGCGACCCCGTATAGTTCAACGACAGCAGACCATCCAAAGTGGCCATCCCCGCAACCGTCAGCGTGGAATTGCTATCGCCGATTGCCGCAATCAGCGAGACCCCGGTACTGGACAAAATAAAGTCGCTCGCCACTGCGATTTCGCTATTGGGAAGCAGCGTAACAAGCCCGCCGCCCGAGGAATCGACATCGCCATGGATCGTCGTCTCGCCACCCAGAATCGTAATTCCGTTATTGATCAACCCATTGGGAAACCGCATCACCGCATCGCGGGCGATCAGTTCCAGGTTGTTGGTCACGACCGACTCGAATTCCATCTCGCCACCCAGCGATTCGATGGTGCCGTCGTTGGTCACCACACCGGAGACCAGCAATCGCTCGCGCAAATTGGCGGTAAGCGCGGCATTACGCAGCTCGCCAGTGGGTGTGATATCAATCGCGGCGTTGATGAAGCCGTCGCCGCGGATCACACCCCCATTGAGAATCGGCAACGCGACCACGGAACTGCCGGAAGCGTCGATGTCTAATTGTCTTATGGTGCCTCCAGACATATTGATGAAACCTTCGGGTGCGATTTTAACCGCGTTGTCTCCAGAGACGCTTCTGGCCTGCAGTAAAGCCTGATCGTTGATATTCAAAAAGCCGTGCGCACTGGGCGTACCCGCCGTGCCAACCGAAAGTGGCCCGCGAAGATCCCAGCGGCTCGTATCATTCAGCGTCACAGTGCCCGAAGAACCAGGCATATTGCCCAGGATCGAAGTTGTGGAAACGATGGAACCCGTGAAGCTAACATCGACGGAGCCGACACCCTCTTCACCAACAGTCAACGGGCCGGTCTGTAATCTGGACGCAATCGTATTGATCGTGACCTGTCCCTGTCCAGTTGCCGCTTTGCCAACAATCGTTCCCCCCTCAACGTCAATAAGAGAACTGGTAAAGAGGTCCAGCAGCCCAAAGCCTGCGTCACCCACGACCAGCGCATCAGGATCTGTGCTAAGGAGGTTCCAGTTTCCATCGGTGAGTTCAACACGCCCCACGCCGTCTACGGTCACGCCAATATTCCCTTTATCAGAATCAACTGGTGGCACAACAAAATCAGGAGGATTATCGAGTGCTGGTGCTGCATCGATAAATATCCCGCCCAGGCCGGTATTGCCAATCAAAACTTCTTGCCCTGCCAAATCGCTTCCATCATCTAATGGGAAAGCAGGTAATGGTGTAGGCGAAGTTACCACGTCGCTAACATAACGCACGTTCGCCCATAATAGTGAATGAGACTGTAGCAGCAAGACAACGAGAATTGCCCAGACAATTCTAAATCTGATTCCCACGCTCCATTGATTAGGCATTCGATATTTACAAAAAGTTTCCATCGGAAAATGCATTTTTAGCCTCACTGGATATCTGTTCCCGGCGGCGCGCAACGTCGCCGTTAGCCCCTTTAATTGATAAATTCCGGCATACTACTATCTTCCACACATTCTGCATGTTCTGCAACAAATTTCTCTCGTTTAAGCGTCGAAAGTGACCACAGATTGCACGGATTTAGCCGATTTCCACCGATTGCAGATCGATCGGCTCTCAGCAATCTCGGGTGCCACTGTCTGGCTTGTCCAGCAGTGCCTTCCACCTTTCACTCGCTCCTCGCTCCTCATTCACTCGATCCTCCGCCGAAGCGGAATCGCCCGCTCCACGTTATGCTCCACCCCCGGCTCAAACGCCACGGGGATCGTCCGATCGACAATCGCAAACTGCCGCTGCCGCCGGATATCGCCCGTCTCGCTCCCCATCTCTTGGCCGAGTTCGTAACCCTCGGGATAAACTCGGTCGTATAAAGCATCCGACGCTGCTGTTACTCCGCCCGTAAAACCATTGCGAGTTGCAAAGTCATTTCGTGACTCTGCTTCCTCGACTTCAAAAAACCCGATCGTAATCCACACGGCATACACATTCGAGCGGGTGGTCGTCATTTGCGACAACCGCGTCAACGGCTGGTAGCGGAAATAGGCGTTGCGCTCGGAATCCTGAAATTCATTGCCTGCGCCTACATTGTCCGCCGCAAACAGTGGCGGAGGATTCGGATTGCCCGGGGCAAAACTTCTTCTCAGCGCAGTACTTTGTATTCCATCTCTTACCATTGCAGTAAGCGGCGCTAAGTCTCCGGTATTAGCTGATCTGAATGGATTCGCAAAGAACGTAGGGATACTGCTATCTAACAGAAGTCCCGATGAACCCACCGCACCATACTCCCTTCGAGAATCTGTCAACTGAGGTGAAGTCGGACCAGATTGCCAAAACTTGTTGTAGGGATTGGTGACAGGATCATACGGGAGAGCAGGATTCAGAAGCTTCTTGACCAGATACGGATTCGCAATCGGATCCCAAGGCAGAGTGTCATCCTGCAACTCTCTGTTGAGGATTCCACCTTCCCAAACATCTCCACTGATAATCGTATTGAGATTCACCCGCCCCGGCTCGCGATAGTTAGAAATGCGGTTGAACGGTGGTTGACGCAAATAGCGGGGATCGTCGACCGACGTTACATCGTTATTGCCAAACGTAGCAGGACTCGTCCACTTTTCTGTACCTACATATCGGCTCGGCACTTCCACGTATTCCAACACGCGAAAGAGCCCCGCAATGCCTTCGTCGTCCACAGTGTTAGGATTGGTATCTGCTCCAATTCCCATCTTCACACGGAAGAAATTCATGAGATGCGGATAAGGACCATCCAGTTCGAAATCCTCTCCGCTAGTTTCACGAACCTTCTCGGTTTTTTTGTCGTAGTTCTCTAAACCAGTGGCTGTCGAAGCAAAACCAAACGCCCTGGGCAACTCGGCCGACGAGTAGGCCGGCACTTGCAGCAACTCTCCTTCACTGGTATAGGGACGATTGTTCCAGGCAAACCAAGGAAAAGGTGTCTTCGGGATCACTTTTTGTTCGTCCGGAGTGGTCGCTGCCGCGTTCTGAAAAGGCTCGTTCAAAAAACCCAGCGTACAATCGGGAATCGCCTCGAACCTGTGTCCCGTATCGGGTGCTTCATAGCCGAAGCCATCCGGCCCCCCTTTGTTTCTCCAATAATCAATCGGTTCTAAAGACCAAAGATTCTCCTGCAATGGCTCTAGAACTGAATGAGGATCAGTCAGTCGATTTGGTCGGCCTCTTATTACCAGATCTTGCATCACTGCATAATTCCCTACGTCTTTCGTGGGATCGTTAACCCGTCCCCGCTGCACACTCGCAAGTGTCTGCGTAGCAAAAGTATTGGAATATGTCTTATAAGTTGAACTGTCGCGAGCAACTCCCGCCGGCCATTGTTTCTCGTCTTCAGACTGTCCGTTGAACACCGTGACGTTCACGCCCATGCCGTCAAGCGTCAGGTAAGGATTAACTTGTAAAGTGGCAATGTGTTTCGGATTGGCCATCCCGTCCGGGGTCATAGGTTCCGGGTTCCAAGGTAGCAGCGGATTGGCGAGCCGCTGCAAATAGACCCAACTGAAACCGGGTATCATCCGATGCCCTTTGTTATCATCCGGCAGGGATAGGCGAGTTTCGCCATCGTTCAAAGGAGTGGGGGACATAACCCAATTGCCGTTGGCCCGCAAAGCTCGCTTGATCGTATTGCGCAATCCGCGTGACACATGCGTATCTGGATCGTAAATCATGAAGTCCGGATCAAATGTTCGCCGTTCGTCGAGAGGCCGATCCATGACAGGCATGTACTTTTTCAGTGTCCTATTCCATCCGCCTGGGGCCGCCACTTTCGACCGTGAATTGTGCAGCGGAACCGTGTCGGGATAACCGCCCGCTGGTTCCGAAAAGGTGAACCGACGCGCCGCGTCTCTATAGTCTCTTGTAGGCATGGCCTGATCGATGATCGCAACAGACACCATGCTATCGTGAGTATCTCCAAATAGTTTAGGTATAATGGTACCGTCGTCTGCAGACGCTTCGACAGGAAATCCAGCCACGTCCATAACGGTGCTATTAGTAGAGTCGAGTACCGAAACCGCATTGGCAGCCAAGGGATCGGTCCTTAACAAAATACCACGATTTTGGCTTAGGCCAAATTGTGCGAGATATTCGCCGCCACCCTTGTCTTCCCCTGAACCTATAACCATATAACGGCCAGGGCGTACCGAGTCGACAAGTCGATTTCCTGGATCAGCCAAATTACTGAAATCTATACGATTGAAATACGCCACGCCGTCATCGCCATCCCAGTCAAACGTTCCATCACCATTTCGATCGACATTAGCAGCTGGATCGAAGCCTGCGAAATAGACACTCCGGTCAGCCTTATTGTTGATTGGTAGTGCAATTTGGTCGAGTCGTAGCGGAGGCTTTCTTTTCTCCAGCCAAACTAAGTTCACGGGACGTTTCGTCACGTCGGGGTCGTCAGGGTTTTTGTCGATACCGCCGCTGCGATAAACCATCATTCGCCAAAGGGGCGAACCGTTTTGAGTACCATCATGTGTGCGCGCCAAATCGATACCCAAATCATTGCCGCTGAGGTCAACCTTGTGCGTATCCGCATTCGCTGCCGTCTCAGCAGGCCAGGGGTTGTAAAGCTCGATAAAACCGGCGCCTTGAGGACGTAGTTCCTGATCGAATGTCATATCCTCTCCCGAGCGTACATCGCCGATCCCGTCTTCGATTGCTGCGTCGTCCGGTTCATCGAGCGAATTGACACTCTCCCGCTGACCGTCGAAAGTCCGGCGATCGTGCCATGCCAGTGTCTCGGTAATCAAAAGTTCCGGCCGCTCCGCGCCCCAGACCACGCCGCCGATATCAGCATCAGGAGTACCAACATCGCCGCCAAACTTGTTGTCGGCGCCATAAATGTCGGTGACCATGGAGTGATCCCCATCCACGTTCCAACCATCAAACGGATTTGCATCGTACTCAAATGCCGTCATGATATTGTCGGGATCGCGGTAGTCGACAACATTGATCGCCCATTGGGCCAACCGCCGGGCTTTGGCTTTGCCTTCGTCTGTGTTCAAGTCAAATGGATCAACCAAAGTCATCGCCAGCACATACAAATGCCTCGCCAACATTTGCCGGCGGAAATTGTGCAGATTTACCAACTCAGCAGAAGATAGGCCTCCGCCGTCAACATCACCTCGCTCGGCCGGATCAATCGTCCCATCGCCATTACGGTCGATGTTGTCGCGGAAGTCGCCTGTTGTTGAATTCGTAAAATCATTGGCTGCTGCTGGAACCGCTGCAACCGTGCGTAAAGTGTCAATTGTCCAGTACGGTGCTTCAACACCCGTATTCGGGTCCACTTCCCCCGGCTCGTCCACAACGCCTACCACGCCAGCAAACTCGCCACCGATGAATTCCACTTCGCCCGGTTCGTCCACTTCGTCTGCTTCATCAATCATGCCATCGCCATCATCATCCACCCCGGGATTATCATCCACACCATTGCCGTTATCATCCCGGCCATTGCCCAGCGGGCGGTTGATGTCGATCTTCAAACCGTCGGCCAATTCCGGTGCCATGAGCTTGCTCATTTCTCTTTCAAGCACTGCTCCGGTGAGACCCTGTTCGCGTAGACGATATTCCAATAAATCGGCAAACGTAAGATTCACCGGCTCACGATTGTTCATGACCGTCTTAAAATCAGAACCTACGACAAATCCACCTACTCCGTCAGGAATCCCATCGCGCATCCACTCCGGCACGACGACGTTGGGAACCGGCAGGTCGTAGCTGTCGGTGGTAAGCAGCGTGCGCCAACGGTTCAAATCGTCGACGTTTACAACCGACGTTGCCGGCGGGACCGGCGCGGGACGAAAACCGTTGGCCAATTCCCACAGCCGCGGCGAAAGCCGACCAGCATCGGCATCATACGCACGCAGCAGACGTTCCAACTCGCCGAGCGAAAACGGCCCATCGTTGGCACTCGCACCTGCCGCCACGGGGCCCGTTCGCGACAAATCCAACTCGTACGGCGTGTCTTGATCCAGGTCGACATCATCAACCAAAATGGTATCGCCATCACGATCGTCAGGATCGAGCATTTCGTACACTGGCTGCCCCAATGCATTGAGCCCTAAGGAATATCGACCCATTAGATCAGGAGGAGTTGCATACAAACCTAATAGGTCCGAAAGCGTGAAACCCTGATTTATTGCATTCTGATCTAACCCCCCTCTTCTTGGCACGCCCTGCTGTTTCATCTGCGCAAGCAGGTCATAAGCATTGCCTGCGCCAGGATCGTCATCGTTGTTGGAAATCAAACCATACCGACCGGACCAATTGCGATCGAACTGGTTTCCATCAGCATCAAGATAACTAGCGTTGTTCGCCTCAACTCCTTCAAGCAACCTTTGAAAAAAGCTCGTGCCATCAACCGAAACCACCGGCTCCAGACTAATCTCCGCCGGGCCATAACCCTGGCCGTGGGGGAGCGTGTCGCTCAATACTCCACCGGCAAGCAGTTGCGGAGTAGGCTGATCTGAAATCGGCTTTACATGCTCCAGCGACCCGTGTGCATTGAGATTCAGCCGCCCATCCATGTCGAGGCACAAAACGGCCGCCAGCGGTTTGACGAGTTTGCCGTTGGGGCTCATCATCACCGGCGCCCCAAAATCAACCCACACACTGTCCCGCCGACCGTCATTGTCGTTATCCACATCCCATGGCCCGTAGACCATGCGCAGCAGTTTGTCATTGTCCGATGTCGCCGCGGCATATTCTGGATTGCTTCCCGTGAAATCTGGGTGGTCATGCCAATTCGGCCTAAGCAAAACTTTTCGGAGAAGATTTGGTTCAGCTTCGAGCGCAACTTGATTTGCCCAGTAGTTGATCAGCGCCGGCCGATGAAACGACGGCAGAATCATATTGCCGAGTTGTGGTGGGAGATTGTCTCTGCTGAAGATCAACGGATCTGGAGGACTTGGGGGCTCCAAATTAGGCATGAGCGTCTCGATCGGACTCACCGGCATCAGCGCCAGCGCCATGTTTTGAAAATCAACCGCGTCGTACGATTCATCGGCTCCGCCGAGTCCTGAAAGACCCCGTAATGCAATTAGTCTTTCTTGCTGTTCCATAGTTAAAGACAACTTCTCTGAAGCCGTTAAGAAATAATCCTTACGGTCTGGAGCAATCGTCAATCCTTTATCAAAACTCAGGACCGCTGTGTCAGTTTCAAACATTGCTGAATTAGGCATCAAACCAATTTGCCTGAAAATGCCGCTGCCACTGGCTGTATCAAAGACGCTCTCCATCGTACTCAACCGTGCGTCTCCAGTTCCGGCAAAAGCGTTGTAGCCCACACCCGTTCCGTTGAAGGGTCGGCCGTTGATCACTACCTCGTCTCCAGGGTTTGGCAGAACAGAGGATTCCGTGGGTGGCATTATGTGGAAGATATATTCGCTCGTTGCGGTATCAAAGCGGTATCTCACGATACGCGCACTCACACCACCGGCATTGCCGTTGGTTGCAGTCCAAACGAGTCCGTTGTAGTAGTTGTCGATTGTGCTCAGAGGAGGAGGCGTAGTGAATGTCAGCCGCACTTCATAAAATTGGTTGCCCACAATGGGCAGTTGGTTGACGACTGTGGTGCCATCTGCAGGCAGCTCTGGCAATTCAAAGAAAAACCCATCCGCGCCGTACATGTCCCGCAGCAAACTGTGGTAGCGCAGCGCCGAGTATTTGTTGGTGGTGTCGCGGACCAGTTGGCCGAGGACTTCGTCCAGCAGGTCGGTCTGCTGCAGACGATTTTCGGACGGGGCGGGGACGTCGGACAACGTTTTGTTTGCCCGGCGATACTGGTTGGCCGACATGATGAACGACGTGCCGATCAGCAAAAACAACGTCAACATGCTCAGCACCACCAGCAGCAAGATGCCGCGGCGGGCGGAGGGGCGAGTGTTGAGGAGCGAGGGGCGAGGGGGGGAAAGGGGAAAGGCACTGCTGGACAAGCCAGACAGTGGCACCCGACGTTTTTTGTTTAGTTGTGATCGTCTCATGGTCTCAGCATCTTTCGTCTGTGGTAGTGGTCCAACTTCCACTTTCCCCTTTCGCATTTCCCTATTCCCTCGCTCCTCGCTCCTAGTTCCTAGTTCCTCGCTCCTAGCTCCTCGCTCCTAGCTCCTCGTTCCTCGCTCCTAGTTCCCCCAAATCGAATCGCCTTCCATCACCATCTCGCGCGTTGTTACGCTGGCTGCGCCGGGAAGGATGATCGCTCGTAAGTTTTCATAGGAACTCGTCGGCCAATCGGGGCCGATCAACATTGCATAACGGCCTGGCGGGTTGCTTGTGACTTCGTTTATCGGATGCGTCTCATCGTCGAGTGCCAACAGTCGGTACCACTTCAGCATGAATGTACCGGTGGTTTGGTTGACGCCGCAGACGGCGATCCAATCGCCGGGGCGGATTTTGTCGACCGCCTCGTCGACCGCCGCATCGGGATTCGTAGAAACATTGTCATAAATGGCCAGTTCGCCATTGCCGAGCATTTCGGCCTGGATTAATCTTTCGCTCGTTGCCGAGGGTGTGAAATCGCGTTTGTAAAACACCACGACCGACACATCATAGGTGTACGTCTTTTTCGCGGCAGGCTGCAACGCGGTGAGCGCTTCGCCGGTCGTCGGCACGACTGTCACCAACCAGGAAAAATTGCCGTGGTACTGCCGGGAGAGGAGATTGTTCGCGCCGTCAACATTCCACCGCTGAATACTCGGCAAATCGTCCTGGTCCGGCATCTCAATCGCCAGATCATCCCGAAGGCGAAAAATCGTCTCGGCCACCGGGCCGGTAAATGGGTTGCCGCCCGCCTGCGGAAGAGTAATGCGGCGGATGGGCCACAGTTTTCCAGGGATGCCAATGAGTCCCGCAGGAGGATTAAGCCATGGATTATTGTCCGGAGTTAATGCCTCCGCTTCGAAAGGAATATGAATTTCTGGAGTATTCGCGGCGCCGATTGGATCAATAACGAATGCATGACCAGGACCATCAACTGATGTAACATTAAAAGTACCCGGCAAAGCACCAGGAAAAGTCGCGTCAGCTGGCTGGATAACCTCAGGGTTACCTGTCTCAGTCGGCGAAGAAAATTCAGAAATCCCCGCATACAGCCACAACTCCGGCCTTAGGATTCCGCGGGCCAGGATTTCTTCAAAGGCGTTTTGGGCGAGTGCGTTGCCTTGGTCGAGTTTTTCGCCCTCGACCACATAATGATTCCCCACCGGAAAAATGGCCGCCACGCCCATCAGGCCAAACAGCAGCACAAACATCGAGATCAGCACCTCCATGAGGCTGATGCCGGGGCGAGGGGTGAGGAGTGAGGAGCGAGGAGCGAGGGGTGAGGAGTGAGGAGCGAGGGGTGAGGGCGCGCAGCGGCTTTGCCGCGAGTTTGATTCGCATTCCGCATTCCGCATTCCCAATTCCGATTTCATCGTACTTCTACCTTCTAACATCTCACTTCTTACTTCGCTCAGCTTCCTCGTCGCTTCATCTCGCGGGCATACTGTCGGGCCACGTCGAGCTGATCGTCGATCTCGAAAACACTCATCTGAAGATCAACATTTCGTGGTAGTTTACGCATCGCTGTAAACGACACAAACCCGTTATCGCTCACTACCACCCGGCCCGACCGAGCAGCAATAGTCAGCCAACGACTGTCGGGCGAGAGCCAATTGCGCTCGTCTTGCAAGCTTGCAAACTGATCCTTGGTTGTTTTGTTGGAATCGATCTTCCATTGGTCTCTGCCTGTGGTTGTATAGGTGACTGCGTTTGGCACCGCGTTTTCCACACGACCCAACAGCAGCATCACGTGCGAAGCAGTTTCGTACTTCTTACCGTTTTGAATAACGCTATCGACCCCACCCTGCGGTGAAAACAAGATGCTGATCTGCCGGACGTTAGCACCAACGTTCTGGTCGGTAAAATTCGACAAATTCGGATTGCCTTCCAGCCCCGACGCCATCAAGTCGATGCCAATCCCTGCCGGCAACTGCAGCGGAGACTCAGCGTTTCCGGTTGGTACCCGATCTGTGGTCGACGGCGGTTTGGGCTGTCGCATGATCCGATACGGCATCACCGCTGTAAGATCAACTTCGATTCCGAAACTGGATGTCTTTTTATCTTCTAGAAACGGCAGAGTGCGGTTGGAATTCACCAGTTCAAACGGAAGACTTAGGTCTTCAGGTTCCTGAACATCTGGCAATATTATAAACCCGTTGTCATCTTCTCCCTCTAATTTATCATTGTTGACCAAACGGCAAGCAACATCACCTACCATTACAATATCGCCAAACTTCAAAAATTGAGGTGGTAAGGAGTCCGTGAAATATTCCTCTTTCGCTTTGGTAGCGGCAGGATCGAGCGTGTCTGAAAGCAAGAATTGAATCTCAAAGGTAATCTGCCCATTTGCCGTATTGTGGGTCCGCTGAATCCGTGCCGCCGACGCATTGCTAAACCCGGCGAAGGGCGGCGGGACTTCGATCTGGAACACTTCCAACGCCACGCCGCTGCCGGCTGACGATTCGCTGAAGGCGATTCCCACGGGCCGGCCCGTACGGGCTGCCTTGGCTTTGGCCATGTTCACGTAAGTTTGCAAGCTGCGCGACGCCTGACTAATTTTGCGGGCATCGTTATTCGGCGACAACAACGGAATCACGCCGCCGATGAGCGTCATCAGGATGACGATTACCACCAGAAGCTCGATCAATGTTAAGGCGCGAGGGGCTAGGAGCGAGGAGCGAGGAGCGAGGGATTGGAAATTGGAAATTGGAAAGGGGAAAGGGGAATGACAAATGCCGAATGCCGAATGACGAACGGCATCGGTCCCCTGACCTCCGACCTCTGTCCTCTGATCTCTACTATAGCTTTTCATAATTCTCTGCTCCGTAACCCCTAACTTCTCGCCCCTAGCTCCTCAATCCTCGATCCTCACTCCTACCTATTATCCATCAAATGGTTGTGAATGTTGTCGTGCCAATTGTCGCCGTCGTTGTCGTCATCTCTAGGCATGCCAAACTCAAAATCGTTTGGCGGATCACTGTCGCGCGCATAAGGATCAAGTTGCGAGACAACACCAGGAGAGTGATTAATATCTGTAATTCCGTCTGATCCCGCCGAGTAGATTAAGGGGACTAAGCGAAACGCGGAGTCAATGTTCCTTAATTGAAGAATCAAGCTCTGACTAAATGGATAGTTATTTGCAGAGGGCCCCAGTGCGTTCAGCTTATCGCGTCGGAAAGCGTCAAACGGGTCGTGATCCGTATCAGCATCTCCAGACATCAAGTCGGAATTCGCGACAAAGCCAGCCGGCCAACGGATGAAGTGAATCGGGCGCCCCCAACCGTCCAAAAATTCCAAGGCACCATCATCGTCGGTGTCGCCAATGTCCTGCCGACTAAAAAGTGTGCGCGCTTCGCCGTCGCCTGTGGCAAGCATAATAATCATGTAAAGACACTCTGCGCTCTGGTTGTCTTCAATCGCATTCTTATCGGCAAATTGATTGAGACTCGCATATCGACGGAAATAGGCTTGAGAAAGAGATGGACGTGCGACTAATAATGTGTCGCTCATCCCTGCATTCAACGGATTTGTGTCAGGGACTGCCTTGAGTAAGACGTCGCTCCAACGATCCGGTAATTCCAGCTTCATCAATTCCCGCGCTGCCAACAGTCTGGCATCTGCTAAAGCTTTGCCTCGATCCGAACCTGCGAAATTATTATTGATTGCGGTCCGGATATTCGCATCCACATCCACCCTACGGGTGGTATACGACTGCCAGCGTTCCATGAGCAGTGTGTGGATTTTGTTGATGGTGGTTTTGGTGCGGGCGGCGCGGGCCGATTCCATGGCGGAACGCGAAGCACCCAAAAACAGGGCCGATAGCGTGGCGAGGATGGTGATGGTGATGAGCAGCTCGACGAGCGTGAGGCCAGAGGTCAGAGGTCGGAGGTCAGGGGGGGAAAGTCGAAGACCACGAACAGGCCGGCGATGCATCGCATCGCGGCTATCCCTGACCTCTGACCTCTGACTTCTGACCTCTCTCATAATCATTCTTGTTCATCCGCTAAGGTGCCGGTCATAAAATTCCCCACCGTGTCGGCAATGTCCCCTAGGAACGGGCCCTCGGGGAACAGAAGCGGTGGGATAAATTCGGTGTTGCTTAAATTCAATTGCCCGCGTGAACCACTTTCAGAAAAATCACCCCAAGCATCATCAATGCCACAATGAAGGATCTGAAATTTTCCTTGCTCCACATATTCAACGTACTGAATCAATGGCGGTACTCTGGACGCAGGTAGAGGAACGTTTACCTTAAGTTTCTTGAGCGGATAAACAGTTCCGTCCCCAACAAGACTGGAGTAGAAAAACTCCGTCGTTACCCAATTCTCTACCACTTGTTGTGGCTTCTCACGAGAAGTATCGAAGTAGACGTAAGGCTCTTGGCTATTCGAAGGGAGATATTCATAAAGCTGGATTTCAAACGGACCGGTTCCACCCGGGCCATAAACTGTCAAGAAACGCCTATCGCCGTTTGGTTCCCTAGAAATTCGCAGGCGCCCTCGTTTGAAATCAAAAAGCGGATCAAACGAATCGATAGTAATTACGCCATTCCTCGTGACTCCATTGTCATCTATTGATGTAGGTTGCAGGTCCGAGCCTGAAAGGGGGCGCTGGACGTCGTTGCTAAAGCCTTGAAGCCAAAAGACAAGTGCTTCGGAAGGCGAGAGGCCTCTTTCGACAATGGTAGTAAAGTTATTGTTTCCTGTGTTTGGATTGGCAGTAGTTTGAAATTCGGTTCCTCTGTTAGCTACCATCTTCAACATCCGTAGTAACGAAGCTGCGTTTTCCTGCTTTTCGTTATTCGTTAGCACCAACGTAGTACTAACGTTGGGATATACGTTGGGTGGGTACGCGCTGTATTTCTCCTTGAAGCTTTCCATAGCCCCGGCGAGTTGGCCGATTTCGAGGGTGATGGCGGCTTGTTTGGCTCGGTTCAGCGCGTTGATGGCCGCGCCGGTAATCAGGCTCGCCAAGATCGCGATGATCGTGATCACGACCAAGAGCTCGGTGAGTGTAAAGGCGGAGGGAGAGGATTGAGGAGCGAGGAGCGAGGGGCGAGTTGTGCGCCACAAACCGTATTTGCAATTCCCAACTCGCTCCTCGCAGCTTGCTCCTCGCAGCTTCCGATTCTCATTTTGATTCCAACGCATTTTGATCAACTCCTTTGAATAGTCAGTACCTAATATGTGCAAATGGTGTGCGCAAACGTACTTAGTGGCTGTGAAAAGCTGCTTTTCGCATCCTCCGACAGCGGGATCGCGATCAGAAATGTGGCATTTTCCCCTGTTTCCCCCGAAAAATGCAATATTCTCTCACGCCTACGCCACAGAATCCCTGCTACCCCTCCACGGAGGGAAAACCCTTGGGCCTGTGGCCTCACAGCATGTGTTGCATTTTTGCACACCGATAAAGGGCTATTTTGCGCGAAAATCTCGGAGGATTTAGGGGCTAGGATCGAGGATCGAGGAGAAAGGAATTCGGAAGTGAGAGGATGCCTGGTACCCGCGCTCACTGCTGGACAAGCCAGACAGTGGCACCCGAGGGTTTGTCAATTGTCAGTCGTCATTCCCCCTTCCGCCTTTCCTACTAGCTCCTAGCTCCTAGCTCCTCGCCCCTAGCGCCTACCCTGTCAACCCATTGATCAATTCCACCAACGGGATAAACAAAGCGATCACGATAAAACCAACCGCACCACCCAAGAACAGAATCAATAACGGTTCCATCAGCTTGGTCAGCCCGTCGGTCAGCACGGCAACTTCTTCGTCGTACGTGTCGGCCACTTTGTACAGCATTGTATCGAGCTCGCCCGTTTCTTCGCCGACGTCGACCATGTTGACCACGATATCGTCGACCACGCGCTGACGGTACTTCATCATGTAAACCAACAACCCAAGCGGCCCACCGATGAAGCAGAACCAAAAGATCGCAGCCACGGGATGAAAACTGAGCTTCGAGTATTCTTTCAACGGCTGGGCAATGGCATCGCCTTCCTTGATGCGTTCGGTGACTCGACTGTAAAGCTTTTCGAAAACGGCGTTGCCGCACGTTTCGCGCGTAATGTTGAGCGCTTCGAGAATCGGCACGCCGCTGGAGATAAGTGTTCCCAAAGTCCGCGAGGTGCGGGCCATGATGTTTTTTTCGATCAAATTACCGAAGATAGGTACCTTAATGGTAAATTGGTCCCAACCCATCCGTCCGGCCTTGAATTTTCGGATCAGTTTCACCGTAAGCCAAATCACGATCGGCACGCCGGGGATCAAATACCAGTAGTTGACGCACCACTGGGAAAACGCGATAAGATAGACCGTCATCGCGGGAAGTTTGAGATCGAAGTCGTCGAAAATCGCTTGGAAGCTGGGGACGATTTTGATCATGATAAACGTCAAGATACCCACTGCCACGCTCACCACGACGACCGGGTAGATCATCGCGCTTTTGACTTTTCGTTTGAGCGATTCGGCCCGTTCTTTGAAGTCGGCCAGGCGCTGAAGAATAACTTCCAGGGCACCGCCCGCCTCGCCTGCTTTGATCATATTGACGTACAGTCGATCGAAGGCTTTGGGATTTTTGGCCATGGCCTCGGAGAGCGTGTCGCCCGCCTCGATGGCTTCGCAGGTGTCTTCGAGCGAGTATTTGAGCCGGCCCGGCTTGGACTGTTCGCTGAGGATTCGCAGACTGCGCAAGATTGGCAAACCGGCATCTTGCAAGATAGAAAGCTGCCTAGTGAAAGCGGTGAGATCCTTCGACGGCACCCCGCCGAAAACGAAGCCGCGTCTCTTACCCGTCCCAGCTGCCGCAGCTTTTTTGCGCGCCTTCTTCACCGAGATCTTCGTTACGAAGTATCCCATTTGGCGTATCGTCGCCTGGGCATCTTCTTCGGTCGGCGCATCGATCACGTCCTTGATCTCAGCACCGGTCGAATCCATCGCTTCGAATTGAAAAGTAGGCATGGCTGGGTAAAGGGGTCAGAGGACAGGGGTCGGAGGTCGGGGGCCGTAGATCAGAGTTAATTTCCTGACCTCTGACCTCTGACTCCCGACCTCTCCATTCTAAGCATCAATAATTGTTTCTCGAATTACTTCCTCGGCAGTGGTCGTTCCGTCGTAACATGCACTCATCCCTGCGTCGCGGAGCGTGACCATTCCGGCTCTGCGGGCCGCATCGCGCAGTTCGTCGGACGAGCAGTTCTGCATGATCATCTCGCGGAGCTCGTTATTCATGATCATCAGTTCGAAAAGGCCAACGCGGCCCTTGTATCCTGTATTGTTGCAGTTTTCGCAGCCCGAGCCACGAAAAAACTTCTTCCCCTTGAGATCGTCCGAAGAAAGTTCCAAGTCGGCAAGCACCTCGTGAGAGGGAGTGTACTGCTCTTTACACTTGGTACAGACCCGCCGCACGAGCCGCTGGGCAAGGATTGCCTCGACCGTGGCAGTGATCAAAAACGTGGGGACTCCCATGTCTTTCATGCGGGTAATCGTGCTGGGGGCATCGTTGGTGTGCAGGGTGCTAAACACCATGTGGCCGGTCAGCGAAGCCTGGACGGCGATTTCTGCCGTTTCCAGATCTCGGATCTCCCCAACCAAAATCTTATCGGGATCCTGCCGCAGGATGGAGCGTAGACACTGCGCAAATGTATTGCCAATCGATGCGTCGATCGGCACCTGGATAATTCCTTCCATGTCGTACTCGACCGGGTCTTCGGTCGTGATGAGCTTGTCTTCGACCGTATTCAACTCGTTCAAAGCAGAATAAAGCGTCGTAGTTTTTCCCGAGCCAGTGGGACCGGTCACGAGTACAATGCCATTGGGCTTGGAGATGACTTCGCGAAACTTGGCCATGGTTTCGTCGTTTAAGCCGACTTTTGCCAGATCGAGCGAAACAACCGAGCGGTCGAGCACCCGCATAACGACACTTTCGCCAAACATGGTGGGCAACACACTCACGCGCAAATCAACCGGGTGGCCGCCGACATTGAGCTCGATACGTCCGTCCTGCGGAAGCCGGCGTTCGGCGATATCCAAGTCGGCCATCACCTTGATTCGCGTCGTAATCGCAAAGGCCAAGTGCCGCGGCGGAGGCACCATTTCATAAAGCACGCCGTCGGCCTTGATGCGAATGCGAAACTCGTCTTCAAACGGTTCGAAATGCAAATCGCTCGCGTGATCCTTAATCGCCAATAGCAGCACCATGTTTAGTAGTTTGCGAACTGGGGCACTGTCGGCCAGGGCTTCGACACTCGTCAGATCGACCGTGCCACTTTCGGCCGCGGCCACGGCCTTGGCAAGCTCTTCGTCACCTTCCAAATCGGAAACAATGCTTTCAACGCTTTCGGTATTCTCACCGTAGTATCGGTCGAGTGCTGCCAGGACCGCCGATTCGGTGGCAACCACCACATTGATGTTGAAACCCAAAAAGGTACGCAACTCATCTTGTACCGCCAGGTTTTGCGGATCGCACATGGCTACCGTGAGTGTTGTGTCATCGAATTCTGTGGGAATAATTCGATACATTTGAGCCATGGGCTCGGTAACCAATGCCAACACCTCTGGCTTGATCGTCAAGTCGCCCAGCGTCACGGTCTTCAACGACATCTGCTCGCCCAATCCTTGGGCCAGCTGTTCGTCGGTGATCAATCCCATGTCCATCGCCACTTGGCCCAATAACTGACCGGGACGCTGCTGTTGTTCCTCGACAAGCAATTCCAACTGCTCGTCGGAAATGTAACCGAGGTCGACCAAGATTTGACCGATGCGACGTAGGGCCATGGGAGATGAGGGGCTAGGGATTAGGGGCTAGTTAAATGTGATTAGCCGCGATCCTACGGATCGCCGGCCGTTTTTGCGTTGACCATTTTACGCCGACTCCGGGGATTCGGCATCGTCGAAAACGCCTCGTTCGGCGCCGGCAATGCGCTTGGCCAGTTCTTCCGCCGAATTTGCTTTGGCAAGCACGTCTTCTTTGGTAGCTTTTTCGTTTTTCCAGTGTTGAAACAGGTGATCGTCTAGCAGCATCATGCCATGCTTCGAGCCTGTCTGGATGGCCGAAGTGATCCGGAAAATCTTGTTCTCGCGAATCAGGTTTGCAATGCCCGGCGTCACGACCAACGTTTCGAACGCAGCAATGCGACCGCCACCGATACGTGGCACAAGCTGCTGGGCCAGGATACCGATGATAGCCGTGGCTAGCTGCGTACGAATTTGTTCCTGCTGATTGGTGGGGAAAACATCGATAATTCGGTTAATCGTGCCCGCCGCGGTAGAAGTGTGCAACGTGCCAAACACCACGTGCCCTGTTTCCGCAGCAGTGATCGCCGCTTCGATCGTCTCGAGATCGCGAAGCTCGCCGACCAAGATCACGTCGGGATCCTGGCGCAAAGCGCGGCGAATCGCCTCGGCAAACGAGGTGACGTCGACACCCACTTCCCGCTGATTGACCGTCGACTTCTTATGATTGTGGTAAAATTCGATAGGGTCTTCGACCGTGATGATATGATGGTCGACCGTCTCGTTGATGTAGTCGACCATCGCCGCCAGAGTAGTACTTTTACCTGACCCCGTTGGCCCGGTGACCAGAATAAGACCGCGAGGGCGCATCACCATCTCTTTGAATATCGTCGGGACGCCCAGTTGCTCCATCGTCATCAATTCGACAGGAATCTGTCGCAAGACAATCGCGACATTACCACGCTGGCGAAAAACCGAGACGCGAAATCTTGCTTGATCGCCAAACGCGAAACCGAAGTCGGTACTACCCGTTTCTTGGAATTCCTGTTGGCAGCGGTCGGGTGTGATGCTTTTCATCAGCCCCATGGTGTCGGCCGGCTCAAGAACTTTGGTCTTGAGCTTTTGCATCCGACCATGCAAGCGCAGCACGGGCGGTTGGCCTACTGTGATGTGTAGATCGCTGGCTCCCTGCTTCACCTGGGCGGAGAGCAACTTGTCGATAAGAATCGTACCCATAAATGCCTACAATTCATCCCCGCTCGCAAAAGCCTCGAAAACCTCGGCTTCTGCGTTTTCAGGAAAGTCTGTTCCTTTGCCTATCTTAATTCTAACCTGTCACGATGAGTTCGAGTTTCACGAAAACGAGCCGCGGGACAATTACTAATCTTTCTTTGAGACCCTGAAAACCTCTTCTAACGTCGTTATTCCTTGGGTCACCTTCAGTATCCCATCTTCGTAAAGCGTTGTCATACCAATACTTATGGCAGCTTTCCGGATTTCGACAGTTGAAGCCCCCGCAAAGGACAGCTCACGCACTTTGGACGTCATCGGCATCAACTCAAAAATCCCCAACCGACCGCGATATCCGCTTTTGCCGCAATGGGAACAGCCGGCCCCCTTCATAAACGAAGCTCCTGCAGCCATTTCCGGAGATATCCCAGCGGCTTCGAGTTGGCCATCGCTGGGCGTGTGCGGTTGTTTGCACTTGGTACATACCACGCGAACCAATCGTTGAGCCAATATGCCAATCACACTGCCAGCTACCAAATAGGCAGGTACGCCCATGTCAACCATTCTGGTTACCGCGCCCGGTGCATCATTCGTGTGCAAGGTGCTAAACACCAAGTGACCGGTAAGCGACGCTTGAATACCCATCGACGCCGTCTCATGGTCGCGCATTTCCCCGACCAGAATCACATTGGGCGCTTGCCGCAACATGGCACGAATAATCAAGGAGAAATCCAGTCCAATCGAATGCCGCACTTCTACCTGATTGATGCCAGGCAAGTAATATTCGACAGGATCCTCAGCCGTAATGATTTTACGATCAGGCCGATTCAGTTCGTTCAGCGCCGCGTAGAGGGTCGTCGTCTTCCCCGAACCGGTAGGACCCGTGACAAGCAAAATACCATTGGGGCGGCGAATCAAATTGCGGAACTTGCGGAAATCGCCTTCGGAAAGACCCAACTGACGCACGCCGACCTTGATGTTGTCTTTGTCCAACAATCGCATCACGCACGATTGGCCATGGCTGGTAGGCAGCATGCTGACCCGTAGATCAAGTTCTTTGCCCCCGGCAGTGATCTTGATTCGGCCATCCTGGGTGCGTCGGCGTTCGGCGATATCCATTTTCGCAAGGATTTTGATACGCGAAAGCAACGCCGCTAATAAACGTCGCGGTGGGCTGTCGCGCTCGACCAACACACCGTCAATTCGATAACGGATCCGCACCCGATCTTCAAACGGCTCGACGTGGATATCGGAAGCCCGCAATTGGACCGCTTCGGTAATCATCAACTGCACAAGCCGAACGATCGGGGCGCTTGTTTCGTCAACGACATCGTCATCGCCCGCCTCGGCGTCGTCTTCTGTTTCTGTAAAGTCGATTGCTGTGTCGGTGAACTCCTGCAGCATCGAATCGGCACTTTCGCCGTCGATCTGGCCATAGTTGCGATTAATGGCCTCGATGATGCTCTCACGCGTGGAAAGCCCAATTTCCACTTTGCGATTGAGGATAAACTGCAGCTTGTCGAAGGTTTCAAAATCTTCGGGATCGCTTACCAATACCTTGAGTTTGCCGTCTTCTTCTGAAAACGGGATCACGGCATTTTCGCGCGCCACCGACTCCGGCACGAGTTCGACCACGGCCGGGGGGATTGGCACGTTGTTTAAGTCGTAATACTCGTACTTGTGCATCGCCGCCAGAACGCGCATTACCTGCTCGCCACTGGCATAACCCAACTGCACAATTGCATCTTGCAGCTTCAGCTTGCGCGATCTGGCAACCGTCTCGGCTTCTTGCAGTTGCTCGGGCCCGAGAATGCCCTTTTTGATAAGTTGATTACCGAGCTTGGCCATGGCGGCAGTTTCTCTGTCTGTGTTCCTGAAGTGGCACCTGAAAGATAATGGTTGGCGGGTGCCTGGAAACGCGACCGGCCACTGGCAGTCGTTGCGAAATTTCGGCCCTTCAAAGGCCGGAAGTCCCAACGATTGCAGAGGTTACGAATAGCATCCCCCCATCATGGTACACTACCACTAGGCTAATAATGATTGGAGCAATTGTCAATCAAGCGAAGCAGGGACTCAAGCCGTGTCCTCATGATTCTGAGGGGATTTTAAGGGATGTTCGCGATTTTCGTTTTAAGTACTCGAGCATCGCGGCGAAGCCGATCGGCCACCCGACGTAGCTCGTCGGCCTGCTCATAGAGATCGAGCATTTCCAACCGATGGGCGCTGGCTTCCATTTGCCAAGCCGAGTGGCGAAGAGCGAGTACACGAGGAGACGCTCCACCCGGAAACCCCGCGAGGCTAGGAGGGGTGGAGATTCCGTGCGAATCTAGCGCCGTACACACTCTCGGCATGGGCCCCTTGCTCAAGGCGGGCTCTGAAGAGTTGGTCACAATCGAACCGCCAAGTTCCTGCTGAAGTCGTGCTACTTCGCTGGCTACTTTGTCGGCATCTAAGTTTTCCTCGCCGCTTGTAGAGTCATCCACAAGGTGCGACTTAGATTGAACTGGCTGCTTTGTCGATTCTGATTCGGCCCGTACGTCCGAAAACAAAGTCTGAACGGCAACCAGCAACATTCCTCCCCAAATCCATTTCCTCGGCCATGAATCCATAGATCTAGCTTTGCAAAAAATAGGGAAGCACCAACGCAAACCGTACGCATCGAAGTAATTCGATAGGTTGCTTGCAAGAAGCGAGATGAATTTGTCCCAATCGAACCGATCGGTCAATATCGATTGCCTGCTAGCATGTCACGTTACCAAGAAGTCAACCGTCGATCACTACAGTCCCGCAAAGTAGTTGCGAACCGCGACGTCAAGCGTCTCTTGCGTGACTTCCGACGGCCGATCGTAAAACTGGCAGAAGTTGCGAATCTGGCGTAACAGGTCGCGTGGATGACAATACCGCAGAGGCCGATTCACCGGGCGGTAATGCTTTTCGAGGAGATAGCTCACCATTTGCGAATCGCATTGGCATTGAGCTTGCCCGGCCAGTTCGACGAAAAGCTGGGAGAACTCGGCTTCGTCAGGCCCCTGGACTTCGATCTTATAAGGGATCCGCCGTAGGAACGCTTCGTCGACCAAGTCGCGCGGCTCAAGGTTTGTGGAGAAGACCAACAGCATGTCGAACGGCACCGCCACCTGACGGCCACTGGGCAGGTTGAGGTAATCGTGATGTTTCTCCATCGGCACAATAAGCCGGTTGAGTATTTCGGACGTAGGCATCCGTTGGCGTCCAAAATCGTCGATCACCAGTGCCCCGCAGTTCGCCCGCAGTTGCACGGGAGCCTCGCCAATCCCGGTGAATTCGTTGTGCTGGAGGTCGAGCTGCTGCATCGTGAGTTCACCACCCACGACAATCGTCGGACGATGGATCAAAATCCAACGGCGGTCGAATTCCACCTGTCCAAGCTGCGGCAAATCAACCGCCCGATGGCTACGTGGGTCGTACAAGCGTATCAGTTCGCCGTCGATCGTCACCGTGTGCGGAATCCAAACAAATTCGCCAAACGATTGAACCACCTTCTCCGAGATGCTCGTCTTCCCATTGCCCGGTGGTCCATAAAGGAACAAACCCCGACCGTCGTTGATCGCTTGTCCCAATTGACTGATGAGCATTGGACTAAGCCGCAAGTTTTGAAAGGCCTTTTGCAACCGCTCCTGGCAAAGATGGCTGCGCTGTAACGATTGTTCGCCCATCGCATCGATGTAATGCTCCAGCGGAACAGGCGCGACACCCGAATAACTACATTGTTTCGCAAGGCGACGAGCGCGATCAAATCCCGCTTCGGTCAACTGGAAAACAAAGTCTTCCAGCCCCGAGGAGCCCTTGATGGCAACCAGCAGCTCTGCCCGTAAGGTTTCGAGAGTTTCCGCGATGAGTGGTCGCGGCACGTGAATCTGCTCGGAAATCAAGCGGCTTGAGGCCGTTCCACGATAGAGCAGAAGCTTGAGCACCAGCCCTTCAAGCACCTCCATGCAAATCCCTAACTCATCGAAATTCTCCGGTTGTGGGGGAATATACGACAACGGCGTCGTGGCTTGCTTGGTACTATTGCTTGACGCCGTGAATGCTGTCGACGGGTTTAGCGCACCATCTGAAGTGATCGCGTTTTGAGTCATCAATAACTATCGCTTGACCATAAGAGTGAGACTGATTTCGCGACTGGCGTGGTGCCGTTTTGCTATGGTATCTCACCAAAAACTGGCAAAGTATCGCACCCAGATGCGTTAGCTACACGCATGGTTAAGAGCTGTGTCTCCTATTAAAAATGGGGTATTCGACGGCTGGCGTCCACTTTCAATCAATGGCTAGCCATTCATTGACCGGATATCGGAGCCTAGGCTTCCGATAGGCACGGTTGTACCGGTCGAGGCACGCCTCAGGGCCTCCGGCAGGAGCATTGCCGCAATCGCAACAACTCCGCTAGAATGCAACTTTGCTACTCGTTTCCCCACTATGGCGGGATCGGCTAGAAGAGCTTCCAGGCTCCTTCAGTCGAGACCTGTAGGATCGCAACCTCTATGTTTGAAGCTCTTCAGGGCGGACTCACCGGCGCGTTCAAAACTTTGCGCGGTCAAGGAAAACTGACCGAATCGAACATGCGCGATGGGCTCAAGCTCGTCGAAAAGTCGCTGCTCGAAGCCGATGTCAGCTTTGCCGTCACCCGGGAATTCATGAGCCGTGTGACCGAGCAATCGCTGGGCGAGCGCGTGATGAAATCGCTCAATCCCAGCGAGCAGGTCGTAGGGATCGTCTATCAGGAACTGGTGAATTTGATGGGCCCGGTGGACCATTCTCTCCACCTTCAGGGAACTTCTGATGTCACAGTCTTGATGATGTGTGGCTTGCAGGGTTCGGGAAAAACCACCACCTGCGGCAAGCTGGGGCGCATGCTCAAGGAAAACGGTCGCGTGCCGCTACTGGTTGCTGCCGACTTGCAGCGTCCTGCGGCTATCGATCAACTCCATGTTTTGGGAGAGCAGTTAGGCATCGCGGTTTACTCCGACCGGGGCGAGAAGAACCCGGTGAAGGTCTGCCAGGCAGCGGTCAAAGAAGCCAAGAAAAAGAATGCCGATGTGGTGATTCTCGACACCGCAGGCCGATTGCACGTCGACGACGAGCTGATGCAACAGCTCGAACGGATCGATCGGCAATGCAATCCTCAGCAGGTATATCTTGTTGTCGACGGCATGACCGGACAAGACGCCGTGAACAGCGCCAAAGTGTTTAACGAAGCTTTGGAACTCGACGGCGTGGTGATGACCAAGCTTGACGGCGATGCCCGTGGTGGAGCGGCCCTGTCGGTGAAGCAAGTGACCGGTGTGCCTATTAAGTTTGTAGGTACGGGCGAGCATCTCGACGCACTCGAGGAATTCCATCCCGACCGCATGGCGGGGCGAATCTTGGGCCAGGGCGACATTTTGTCTCTGGTAGAAAAGGCCCAACGCGAATTCGACGAAGATGAATTACTTCTCCAGGAAGAGCGGCTTCGTAAAGGCGAGTTCACGCTCGACGATTTCAAGAAACAACTCGGGCAAATCAAAAAGCTGGGCCCCATGCAAAAAGTGATGGGTATGATCCCCGGCATGGGCAACATGGCGGAAATGATGGACGACGTCGATCCCGAGCAGGACATGAAGCGAATGTTTGGCATCATCGATTCGATGACTGCGGAAGAACGTCGTAACCCGACGAAGACAATCGATCAAAGTCGCCGGCGACGCATTGCCGCGGGCGCGGGCGTCGAGCCACACGAAGTCAACGATCTGGTCAAACAGTTTGACGCCATGGCCCAAATGATGACCCAAATGGCAGGCAAAGGGGTCCGCGAGCGGATGAAAATGGTCCGCGAAATGCAGGCCACCATGAGTAATCCCAATGGGCAGCTATCCAAAAAGAAACAAACCACTGGCAAGCGACTCAGTCCGAAGGAGAAGGCTCGCTTGAAAAAAGATCGCGATCGCGAGCTACGTCGCCGCAAGCGAGAAGAAAGGAAAGGGTAATTTCGAAATAGCCTAGAGCTAAGTGCGGAGAGCTAAGAGCCAGATTGGAAGGCTCCTCTCATTCTGGCACTTCGCCTTTAGCTCTTGGCTCTCCGCTAGCCCTTACAGGCCCGCAATTCTTCTAATTCCCTATCCAAAGCGGCATCAGCCCCCTTGTCAGAAGACCCGATAATCTGCCAGAATGAGGGGCTTGTATGGTGGTCTTGGGTGCCTTTCTTGGGTACCTTAAAATAAGAGAATTAGGAGATCTACGTGGCTGTCAGAATCCGCATGAAGAAAATGGGCCGAGCGCATCGGCCGTTCTATCGCATTTGTGCGACGGATCAACGGGCCCCCCGCGATGGGCGCGTGCTGGAAGAGTTGGGAACCTACGACACCAGCGTTGCCGATACCGATGCCCGTGCGATCCTCAAGACTGATCGCATCGACTATTGGCTGAGTGTAGGAGCCCAACCGAGTGAGAAGGTTGCCGTGCTAATCAAAAAGTATGGTAGCGCAGGAACCCACAAACAGCAGCAAGAATCTGCCTTGCAACGATTGGCCGAGCCGAAGACCGTTCCCAGCCCAGGAGCTCCCGCCTCAATGCCGGAGAAACTAGAAGAGCCGGCACCCGAAGCAGCAAGTTCAGAAGAAGCCAAGAGCGAAGCTCCCACCGAGGAGGCTGCGGCCCCTGAAACTGCGGAAGTCGCGGCTAAGTCGACCGAAGCTGAGACGTCCGAGCCAGCAACATCTTCCGAGGAGGAAGCCTCGAAGCCTAGCGAATAATTAAGGTTTCCAATGCGATTCGATGTGCTGACTCTTTTTCCGGAAATGTTTTCCGGATACATGACGCAAAGCCTGCTGAAGCTCGCCATCGAAAGATCACTGGTAACCATTGAACTACACGACATTCGAGATTGGAGCCAAGACAAACATAAATGCGTCGATGATCGACCCTTCGGCGGCGGGCCAGGCATGGTCCTAAAGCCGGAACCGGTGGTCGAAGCGACCGAAGCCGTCCTACGAAAAGCAGATTCCCCGGGGCACGTCATTTTGCTGTCGCCCCAAGGAAAAAAACTAGATCAACCGCTCGTCGAACGGCTTGCCACGCACTCAAGATTGTTATTGCTGTGTGGGCGTTACGAAGGATTTGACCAGCGCGTGAGCGACATCCTCCAGCCTGAGGAAATCTCCGTGGGAGATTATGTTCTCAACGGAGGCGAAGTCGCGGCCATGGCGATTATCGATACCGTGATTCGCTTGGTTCCAGGAGTTTTAGGAGACGAACACAGCAACCGACTCGATTCGTTCTCGACAGAGAATCGGTTGCTGGAACATGCCCAATACACCCGCCCGCGCGAGTATCGTGGCCTGGAAGTGCCCGAAGTGCTCGTTAGCGGCAACCACCAGCAGATCGCCGAGTGGCGTGAAGCCAATAGCTTCGATCGAACCAAACAACGGCGGAGTGATTTACTGCCGGACAAATAGAGGAAACCATTATGAGCCAAGAAATCATTAATCACGTTGAACAATCGTCGCTCAATTCCAATCCCCCGGAATTCGAGATCGGCGATACCGTGGATGTCCACACCAAGATTCTGGAAGGCGACAAAGAGCGTATCCAGATCTTTTCGGGCGTCATCATTGCCCGCAACGGCACCGGCACTCGCGCGATGTTTACCGTGCGCCGCATTGTTGCAGGCCAAGGCGTCGAACGGAAGTTCCCACTGCACTCGCCCCGAATTGCCAAAATCGAAGTCAAGCGCAGCGGCGTCGTCCGGCGTGCAAAGCTTTATTATCTACGCGAACGCTCCGGCAAGGCGGTCCGACTCAAAGAACGCCGTGTGGCCAGTGGCAAAACCAAGGCTTAGCTCGAGTTTCGCGTACAATTTGATAAGAGATTGAACCACAAAGACACGACGGCACGAAGAAGGTAAATTCCTTTGTGCCGTCGTGTCTTTGTGGTTCAAAAACTCTTCTTAGCAGAACTGCAGTTCACGATGACGGTGCGAGAATGGCTACGCGATAGAGTCCGTCCCGCCACGCTTGGCGAGCGTGGGGAACAAGTCGCGGCCAGATTTCTGCAGCAGCTTGGATACACCATCATCACCACGCGGCAGCGGAATCGTTACGGAGAAATCGACATCATTGCCGTCGACGACCAGACGGTTGTCTTCGTCGAAGTCAAAACCCGTCGGAGCGAAGAACATGGCCGGGCGGCCGAAGCGGTCGATTCCAAACGCCAAGCACGGCTGACGCGCGCCGCTCTGGCATTTCTTAAATCGCACGGATTGCTCGAATACGCGGCGCGATTCGACGTGATCGAAGTCATCTGGCCCGCTGGCGAACGACATCCCACGGTACGGCATTTACAAAACGCTTTTCCCGCAGTCGGCAAAGGCCAGTTCTACAATTGACCGTTGCACGCCACTAAGCAACAACTCAAAAATAACTTCGGCACTTGATTACGCCGAAGGCGTAGATATCTGGAAAAAACGTCCATCGAATGCGGAAGTTATTTTTTAGTCATCCCTAGAGCTTAGTTGTCATAACTGCTCGCGGATGTAGCGAACTCGCGGCTTCCCGCTGCCGGGAACCGGCAGGCCGATAAGAAAATCGGACGCATAGCGGAGCCTTTCCTTGGGTCGCTCGGGAACGCGAAAATTATCCCCCTTTTGCAGGATCGTTCTTGCAAGAGGCATTTCGCCAAAGGCGCGCGTGCCGGAAGATTCGCAAGGGAACCAATGTGCGTTGCCCTCGGCGTCGACGAGGCAAAACTCGGCGTAATTATGCTCATGCACCCAGACAATGCGTGCCGGCACCTTGGCAGTTCGGCAGAGCGCGACAAACAATGCACTGATGTTCTGGCAATCACCGCTACCATCTTTAAGCGTATTCACAGCCGATTTGTCGGGGCCTTCGACATACTCGACATGGTCCTGCACGTAGTTGTAAATCGCTTCTACGCGTTGCCAGTCGGAAAATTGTTCCTCTTCGCTTGTGTCGCTTTCCTCAGTGCCACTTTCCTCGAATGCTGCAACAATCTCTTTCAACACTTTTTTGACCTTGGCATGCTTCGTTTCGATATAGGGGCTTCGACCCAGATACCGCGACAGCTCACGGTCGGGCTTCTCGGGAATCCGAAGTGAGCTAGTATCCTCGGGCGGCAGAATCGTGCGAGTCCGTACTTCGAAAGTCACCAAGGCACTCGCTTCTTCTCCTCCAGGCAAGTACGGTATGGTAATCAACATCTGCTGCGCACCACCTTCGGCAAAAGCGTTCAACGGGCGATACTCGACGTGGTCGACTTGCGGCGAAAACTCCTCGTCCACAATCTCGACATCCTGCTCCGCACACGTGAATGGCACCGCCACCATCGCCAGCACTTGCTGGACTGGTCCCTTGCGGGCCTTCACCGTGGCTCCAACGCGATAACGGCTGACTTGCTCCGCGCCATAGCGATGGAACGAATCTTCGCCAGATTCTTTGATCTGAGCCGAAGCACACTGAGCGGTGCAGCAGCACCAAGCTACCGCCAATGCAAGTCGCGTGAACCTGCGCGCTGTATTCGACAATGCAAAAGTCATTTGCTCATCTCCTCCAACAAAGCCGTTTCCAGTATACCAACAAAAAACCGCTCGACCGTGTTCAGGATGGCACGGCCAAGCGGCTGGAGAAATGAACTCTTCTTTTAGGCTTTTTATCGACTTGTTTTGCGAAGTGTGGGCAGTGGCAGGCCCAGTGACTGGGAAGCGTGAGGGGGAAGTCCCTGCCATGTGGCCACACTTTGCAAACTATCTTGTTCCATTCTCGCGGGCTGGGCCCGGGTCTTCTTCGTAAGTACGCGGGTCAATGGGCGTCTCGGTTCCAGGCACTAAATAGCCTTCATCGTAACTGGTAACACCGCCACAGTTGCAGTCGCCCACAACACCGCCTGAGAATTCTTCAACACAGCAGCCCGTGTTGTATTGAGGACAACAGGGAACCTCTTGTGGGCAACAGTATTGCGGTTGTTGAGGAACCACAATCTGCGTGGCTGCCTGGGGCACAAACGGCGAACCAATCGCCAAGGGAGCCCCAATCATCGCGGGGGCAATTGTTCTGGTTCCGCATGGCGAACCACGATGAAGCCAATTGCGGAATCGCCCGCAACAGCCGGCGTTGGCAGTCGTCACGACCACCAAAGCCAACAAAATCAGCATCTTCCTCATCTTCTTGTTCTCCACGGAGGGCACCCTCATTCATTGGGGTGAAGTGGGAGGTGGGTGGGGTATCTTGTATTATTTCGTGGCAATTGTACTGTTTAGGCGGTTTGCCTGACGCCACGCGAATCATTGGGCCCCTCAATTAGCTACGATGCATACGTGCGCAAAGCACCGAGCCTAGCAACTCTACAACACGTAGCGTGATGTGCAAATTCAACCTCTGTTTTTTTCTGAAACATTTTTCCGGCGCGTGCGTTGATAATGTGCTACGTTTTCTATGACCGCACGGATGTTGCTCTGACGCTAGAAATATGTAGGCGTTATTCAAGGCGGTCGCCAGCCCGATCGGCGTTGAAACTGAGCGCTGAGGGCCCGAGGTTTTACGGCATTCAATAATGCACGAACACCTTCTTTCAACCACACGGTGTCACGGTAGACAGTTTCTTTCGCAAACTCCCGCATCAAAAAGAACCATGGTTTCCACATCTTGGCATCTTGCGTACCGGATTATCATGATCCGATTGGCAATACTCCTGCAGGCGTTCCTATTTGCTCTGGGAGCCGGGAATATTGCCTTCGCAGATAATACCCCCCTGTTTGCGCCGCCACGACCTGCTTCGCAGAACGACGAGATTCTGTTGTTAAGCACTCGGGAGGTTGGCACCGTTTGCCTCGGCAATCGCATGAGAGACAATCTGCAGTGTCGGCGTTACACAATCGATAGCCGGGGCAAGGCAACTTGGAATCACACAGATTGGCAGCAAGAGTTTCTTGATCCTGAGGAAACTCGCCGCACAGTAATCTATGTTCATGGCAACCGTATAGAACCTGGCGAAGACCGAATTCGTGGGATGGAGATCTATCGGTCGTTTGTCGCGCTTGCCAAACCTAGCCAATCAATCCGCTTTGTCATCTGGTCATGGCCCTCGACACCGATACCTGGCCCGATCAAGGATTACCAAATAAAAGCCGCTCGAACACAACCAGCCGGCTGGCAATTGGCGTGGTTCTTGGATCAACTCCCAAAAGAGCACAAGGTTTCCGTCATCGGCTATAGCTATGGTGCCCGGGTTGTGAGCGGCGCAATGCACTTGCTGGGCGGAGGGCAACTTCGCGGCTTGAAACTTTCCGATCGCGTCCATCCCCAGCGAACACCGATACGCGTAGCAATGGTGGCAGCCGCGTTTGACGCCGATTGGATTCAACCGGGACGCTTCCACGGACTGGCGATGACGCAAATTGAACGGCTCGTACTGGTCACAAACCACCTCGACCCGGTCATGCGATTTTACTACTTCAGCGTCGGCCGGCGCAGAGTCCACGCCCTAGGCAAAAAAGGCCTCACGCAGCCACAAACTTTGGGCTCGGCAGTTAATCGCGTTTCAATAGTGGACGTAACCCAAAACGTCGGCCGAAGTCACGCGCTCTTTGATTACCTCCAATCCAACAGGGACATGAGCACGGTGTGGCAAAATCTTACCGATGTCTCCTATTCAACTCCCGAGACGTTGCCGCCATCATTCGCCGGAGTTCCTTCCGGAAGGCCTCGCTAGTTCGCTTGAGCTCCAAGTTTTTTTTGACGGTCGCGCTCTACGCGCTGGCAAACTTCCATGCCATATTGGATGTTTCCCCTTTTCCTCTCTCTAGTCCCTCCTGAATGGGAGGAGAACCTTCGCGATATGAAAACGGTTGTTGCTTATTACAAGGGGCAGTGGATCCCCGCCGATCAGTTGTGCTGGCCGATTGACGATCTAGGATTCACTCTAGGCGCGACCGTGGTCGAGCGATTGCGGACTTTTCAATCAAAAGTCTTTCGCATGGAAGACCATTTGCAGCGTCTACGGCGTTCGCTCGATATTCTCGGCTGGAACGCAGAAAAGATTTACCCGGAAGTTGAAACCGCTATCGAAGCGCTACTCGAACAAAATGCACTTTGCATCGATCCAGGGGACGATTGGACAATCGTCGCTTTGGTCACGCCGGGGCGGACACCCGACGCTGCCAATCCGACAATCTGTGTAACCTGTTGCCCCCTAGAGTTCGCTAACTGGGCATCGCAATTCCAATCGGGAATCGATGCCGTCATCGTCGACACGCATCAAGTGCCCGCAAATTGTTGGCCAGCCGAGTTGAAGTGCCGAAGTCGCATTCACTTTTACTTGGCCGATCGGCAAGCAAACGCCCAAGTCCCCGGCGCCAAAGCGATTCTCCTCGACCAAGACGGAACCATCGGCGAGGCAACCACAGCCAACGTCGTGGCCTACTTCGCCGATCAAGGTTTCGTGACTCCTTCTCGCTCGAAAGTTCTCCCGGGCGTCAGCCAACAAGTGTTGTTTGAATTGGCCGATTCGCTAGAAATTCCAAGGAGCGAATGCGATTTGACTCCCCAGGAGTTGTCCCAGGCCGACGAGCTATTTTTCACGAGTACCTCCGTCTGCCTGCTACCGGTAGTGCGGCTCGACCAGAATCCAATCGGGCAAGGCACTCCAGGGGCCGTCTATAAAAAAATGCTCGCCACCTGGTCCAGTTTAGTCGGCGTCGACATTGCCGCTCAAGCAAACCAGTTTGCCAAACGTGGCAGTAAGAATTAGAAGGTAAGCCAAGCACCCCATGGACGACTTTAGGCACATTGCTTAGAAGGGGCCTCGCCGATCGGCCGTTAGGCGTTACGATAGATAGATTCAATTTTCAGCCCCCGTAGCTCAGGGGATAGAGCATCGGTTTCCTAAACCGTGTGTCGCAGGTTCGAATCCTGCCGGGGGCGCTATGGCGTGAATCAAACGCGTTAAACCAATGAGTGAACTATTTCGGATTCTTACCGACGCGGTAGAGATGTGTGAAGCTTCGGAGGATTAGCGAGTTTTCGACAATTGCAGGCGAGGCATTGAAACCGTCGGGGAAACGGTTCTCGGCAAGCAATTCAAATTCGGGGCCTGCCCGGACCACGAAGACGGATCCCTGCTTGCTCGAGAAATAAATCTGTTTGTTGGCACATACGGGCGAAGCCCAAAACTCTCCGTCCAGACGCTCGGTCCAGAAAACCTCTCCGTTGTGCGCATCCCGACAAGAGGCGACGCCATTGTCGCTAATCATGTACAAATTGTCCCCAATGATAATTTGCGAAGACTTTTGAGGAACACTCTTCCCGGTACGCCACACGACGTGAGATTCCGAAACATCACCGCTTCCATCAGGGCGGACCGCGACGAGGCTTGAGTTGCCCCGTCCCGCGCTAATATAAACCAAGTCGTGCTTAAAAATCGGTCTGGCAGCTGCATTCATGCCACCGTGATGCACATGCCACAGTTCTTTGCCTGACTGCGGATCGTAAGATAGCGTCTCAACCGCGGCCGGGCTAACCAGTTGCGGTTGCCCATCAACGTGGATTATTGCAGGCGTGCTATATGCTTTTTTGAAATCACCGACATCGGTGCCATAGTCGATGTTGCGGTCTTGTTGCCAAAGAGTTTCTCCCGTGTGTTTGTCTAGCGCAACGACAAATTGCACATCGATTCCATCAAAATGAATGAAACACCTGTCACCAAAAACAATGGGCGAAGAAGCGGGGCCGCGGAAGTGATCGCAATGCAAGTCGCGGCGTTCCCAAAGTTTTTCACCTGATTTCGTGTCCAAACAGGCAGAGCCGTACGTGCCGAAGTGGACGTAAACGCGTCCCTCTTCAACTACCGGTGTACAAGAGGCATAGCTATTGGTCGAGTGGCAAAACTCTGGCTCAGCGACTTCAAACACCAGAAGATTATGCAAGATACGGCCGCTTGACAGGTCCACACAAACGGCATATAGCTCGGTTCCGTCTTCGGGAGCTGTCGTGAGCCACACCTGCTCTCCCCACACCACCGGAGACGACCAACCTTTGCCATGTATGGACGTTTTCCACAAGACATTCTTCTGATCGTCAAATTCAACAGGCGGATCTGGCGCGGCGACGGTTCCGTCGGCATGAGGGCCCCGAAACTGGTTCCAATACAGTTGGTCCGCTTCTGCCACACTCTGGAAACAAACGATTCCGAATAAACAAGCAATTGTGGAAGCAGCTATGAAAAATCGAAATCCACACATTTTTGCTGCCTCACTCATTTTTTCCGATAGGTGCTCTGCGCAAGAATGAACTGCGAGTAATTTTCATTCGTCCGCGATGACCAATGTTTCAATCTTGTCGCCTTGCTGGATGGCATCGACCACGGCTTGACCGTCGGCGATCACTCGGCCGAACACCGAATGTTTTCCGTCCAGCCAGGGGCAAGGAACGTGCGTAATAAAAAACTGCGAGCCATTGGTATTTGGTCCGGAGTTGGCCATGGAAAGTATGCCGGGGGTATCGTGCTTGAGTTCCGAGTGAAACTCGTCTTCAAAGGTATAACCGGGCCCGCCGGTGCCTGTGCCTTGGGGGCAGCCGCCCTGGACCATGAAATCGTCGATCACTCTGTGAAACGCTAAGCCATTGTAAAAACCGTCGGCGGCGAGTTTCTCAAAATTGGCGACTGTATTCGGCGTTTTGTCGGCATGCAATTCAATGCGAATCTCGCCCTTATTGGTGGTGAGCGTGGCAACTTTCATGAGGGGTTGGCTCCGGAAATCGTGGGTTGAAACGAAAGAATGAGTAAGCCTCAGGATGGCAATGGCCAACCATTTCTGCAACCCCCATGCTCAAGAGTCGAGCAAATTGCTTACGTGCGTAGCGTGTGGCTCATTGCCACGGCGACAGGCACAAACACCAGCAGCGGCAACCAGGCAGCGAGCGTGGGACGCAGCAGGCTGAGCCCTCCCAGCGATTGGCAGGCCAGAGAGACTAGCGAGAAAGAGAGTGCTACTAACAAGCAAATTCCAAACGACAAAAACACATTTCGGCTGCGACGCGAAAACATCAAAGGCAGCCCTAGCATCAACAGCGTGCCATCCATGAAGGGCTGCATCAGACGAGTATGCACGGCAACCCGCACGTCAGGGCCCAAATCGGTGCTCGGGTTTCCTAGTTCGGTAATCAGTTCGCCAGTGGAAGCGTAGCTTCGCCAAGCCGACCCGTTCGCCAACAGTCGAAAGGGGACTTCCGACACCACAAACGCTTGATTCGATCCCAACCACGAAGTGTCTTTGGGAGTGGCAATCACCAACCGTTCGTTCAGGCTCAGTGAATCAAGTCTACCGATCTTACGAGGCGTCGAAACTTCTTCGAGCAAATATCCTTGCGGATGCTCCGCAGTGGCCGGCAAGAAGTAAGCGTTTTGGGCGACAATCTGTTTGCCATATTGGGCCAAAGCTGGCGGAAGCACAAATGTCGGCTTGATGATCTTCGCCTCGGCAGCAACCGTTTTTTCCCCGCCGATCAAGATATCGGTCCTGTTGTCAAAACGTGCTTCGAGATCTCGCGATTGATCGCCGCTAAGATGTTTCGTGTCGCGGGTCAACTGGTCGCGGACGTTGGGAATCACCAGTTCTCGGTTGGCGACTCCCAACAAGCTCACGACAACCGCCGCGACCAACAGCGGCTTGATCACGCGGAACTTGGAAATCCCCGCCGCCAACATGGCCGTCAATTCCTGGTGCCGCTGTAACCACGCCACGGTAAACATCGCGGCAATCATCGCCAAAATGCCGCTCGTCCGATCAAAGAAACTGAGCGAACGGTATCCATAGTATTGGGCGATAATGCCAATCAGATTTCCTTGCTCTTCGGCATAGGCAGTAAAATGGTCGAGGTGGCCAAAGGCATCGATCACCACATACAGCCCGGTAAGGCTAAGAAAACAGATCACAAAGATCTGCACAAACTGCCGCAGCAAGTAACGATCGAGAATCGTCATAAAAGAGTGGAACTTTATCAGAGACACGCATCGCGGGGAAAATGGTGCCGGAGCGTAGCGAACTTGCGCTGCTAGCGTCAAGGCTGACCATTGAACCACTAAGACACGACGGCACAAAGAAAAGCAAACAGCCTGTATTAGTTTGCTACTCTTCGTGGCTTTGTGCCTTTGTGGTTTTCCCACTAGTTTCGCTGCCAGACCTGCCTGCAGGCATTAAGCAGCAAAAGGCGAGCCTAATCGGCGGAATGGCCCCTCACCCCTACCTTGCTCCTGAGACATTGCCATCGCGGCAAATACCGAATCCCGGGCAACAAGCAAACTGCTGATACTAGTGCCGCTGTCTGAAGAAGCGGTTTGCTGGGCTGGCCAATTGGTAAAGTCTGTTGTATGGACATATGGCTGCCAAATTCCAAAATCCGTAATGTTGACCAACCCATCGCCGTTCGCATCGCCATCTTGATAGCCAAATTGGCCAGCTATGTTGAAATTGGGCTGCATGATGCCAAAGTCTGTAATGTTGACAATATTGCTCTGATTAAAGTCCCCCGGAAGAATTGCCAAGAAGAACTCAAAATCGCCGCCGGCGGTACCGTCACCCGAGGGGAAGACGCTGGTGCCGGTGTCGGTGATCGAGAGTGGGTTGGTCCACTCGCCATCGAGTGAAACTCCGCTGGTATCGGTAACAGAGTCGGCTAGTGTTAGAACCAATTGGTCGGCAAGGAATTGATCTCCAAAGATTCAAGGCGTGTATTCCCATGTTGCAGTATTCGTGCTGACATCGAAAATTTGAAATACCACTTTCGACGTATAATCATTTCCCGTGAAAACGCCTGTGAGCGTTAACGCATTGCTGAAAGTACCAACGTCAATCGCATTACTAAAGGAGATTTTGATAATCTCTGCACCGCCAATCGGTACGGCCTCGATTTGGTTACCATCGCCTGAGGGAATGTCATACGAGCTGCCATTAGGATTCACCGAATTCGGGCCGCTGATCGTTACGGTGATGATTGTGGGTGCCGTAGTACTGGATGTTGAACCAGCAGCATCGATTTGCTGGTATGATCCTTCTGGTCCCAGGTTCTCATCACTTCTAGGACCGAACATAATTGCTTCAGCAGGAACGGATGGAGTAAATGTCTGATTTGGAAAGCTGGTCCAAGTTGACTCAGGTTGATCGACAGGCACGAGCGTAACCAAATCAATAGCCATCATCCGACGGTCTTCCAGCTGCTCGACGCGTGGCGAAAGTGATGAGTCTTTCCGCTGTCGAAGAGACCTCCACTGTTTGCAAGAAAAACCTAACTGGGTAAGTGCCCTTTTCCAAGACTTGGGTAGTCTGTACATCGTGACATCTTTTTTAGAAAGGGCATTTCTTAAAGCAAGAGATTATTCCAAGCTCCTAGTTCCGAGTACCAGATAGTTGGCCGAGTGAGATAGCCAAGTGGTACTAAAGAGAAGTTGTACCGCTAATGAAGTTACATTGCAAATAAATCTTTGCTGACTGCACTGAGAGTCAACTCAACAATTGCTGTGCCAAGAAATAATCGATCCGATAGTAGGTCAGCGTGCCTTGCTTTCTTGGCCGAAGGCCATTGTCAACGTAGCCTGGGGCAACGCCCCAGGTCTGAAAGTGCTTCGTGATTGTTCGGCTGAAGGCCGTATTCACTTGCGTTCAGGGTGAATATGGCCTTTGGCCAAAAAATGTTTTTGCTTTTCTATTCCTGGGGCGTTGCCCCAGGCTACGGTGAAGTGAGGCCTTCGGCCAAATTGCCTCACTACCGACGATACGCTGAAAACATAGCAAACAAAAATAGACTGCTAGCTCTGCTTCTTCTCGGCAACGCGAGAGAGATCCGTAAGTTGGCGGACGATTTCTTCGGCGCTGTTGGTTTCGGCGAGAATCGAAAGTTGGCGGTCGGCCCAACTGGGAGACTCGGCGATGTGGCGGCAATGCTCGAGGTGATGTTCGCACCCTAACTCCGCTGCCACCGGTTGCAGTTTCGTAATGAGGCTCTCAACCGCGCGAGGCACAGACAGCACTTCGTGTGTGTAGGAATCGACAAGCTGAGCTGCGGTGCCAAAGCGAGTTGCCCGCCATTTGTTTTGACGCACCATCATCGGATGGCAATCGTGTTGGTACGCGCCGTGGTCGATTTCGTCGGACAAACCTTTTACGACGCACTGGATCAGCGCAACAATGGCCAACGTGTCTTCGAGGTTGCCCGGCATGTCGCAGATGCGCACTTCGACGGTGCCGAATTTGTGGTGCGGACGTACGTCCCACCAGATTTCGCGGATTGTGTTGATAAATCCGGTGTCGATCATGTGATTGACCAGCCATACGTATTCGCTCCAGTTGCGCATCAACGTCGGCAAACCGGCGGTGGGGAGGCCTTCCATCACCTTCGAGCGGTGCGATTGCAGGCCCGTCTTGCGCCCTTCCCAGATGGGGCTGCTGGCCGAGAGGGCGAGAAACGTGGGGAGATGACGCAAAATTCGATCGCAGATCATCACCGCTTTGTCGCCCGAGTCGACACCCACGTGCACGTGCAGACCAAAAGTAATCAGCCGTCGGGCCAACTCCTGCAACAGGTCGACCAATTGGTAATAGCGATCGTCGGGCGTGACTTTTTGCTCGCTCCATTTGGAAAACGGATGCGTCGATCCCCACCACAATCGAAGGTCCAACTCGTCGGCGGCCGTTTCTACCTGAATCAATTTGCGGCGTAGGTCGTCTTGGGCATCGTCGACCGTGGTGCATACTTCGGTATTGATTTCCAACACGCATTGCATCAGCTCCGGCTTGATACTTGGAGAATCTTTAAGCGAGAGTTTTTCTTTAAGCTGTGCATACGAACTGGAAAGGGCCATGGTGCGCTCGTCGACCAGGCCAAGTTCGATTTCAACGCCGAGAGAGGGACTCTTGTTTGAATGAAAATCGATGACGCCCACGATGTTGTCTCCCGCAGGTTTGCGAAGCTCAGGTGGAAACGCAATAGATGGTCTGTGAAAAACTACGCCGACTGTCCATTGTCAGGTCGACAAGCAAGAATCGCAGCACGTGCCAGGATTCGTACGCCAATTACCAAGGCATTTTCGTCGATGTCGAACATCGAAGTGTGCAGCGCCTTGGCCGCGGCCAAATCGGAGGCACAGCCCAATCGGAACATCGTGCCGGGAATGTTTTCCAAGTAACACGCAAAATCTTCGCTTCCCATACTAGGCCGAGCAATCAGTTGCACGTTGTCGCGTCCCACCACGTCCTCAGCTTCTTGCCAAACGAGGCGAGTCATGTCCGCATCGTTGTACACCGAAGGGATGCTCACGTGAAAGGCCACCTCGATCTCGGTGCTGGTGATCTCCCCAACGCCACGGGCCACTTGACGAATTTTCTCGATCGTGTGTGATCGCACAGAGGCATCGAGCGTTCGGACGGTCCCCCACAATTCGACCGTGTCGGGAATCACATTGGGATTCTCCCCGCCGCGAAGTTGTCCAATGCTCACCACAACGGCTTCGAAACTATCGCTTGCCCGGGGGACGAACTGATAGAGGGCGTTGATCAATTGTGCCGAGGCGGCAATCGGATCTCTCGATTCGTGTGGCCGAGCACCGTGTCCTCCCTGCCCGTGGACTGTCAGATGGAGTGAATCGCAATGCGCGGTGAGGGGACCGGAGCGCATGCCAATCTCCCCGGTGCGCCGCGTGGGGTCGACGTGCAAAGCAAAAATTGCCGACACGTTTTCCAGCACGCCAGCTTCGATCATCTGCGCAGCGCCCGTGGCTGTTTCCTCGGAAGGTTGAAAAATCGCACGCCACGCAACCGGCCAGGGAAGACTGCCGCTGCGTTCCAAGGAGGCAAGAGTCGCCGCTACGCCGTAGATGATCGCCGTGTGGGCGTCGTGGCCGCAGGCGTGCATGATTCCTTGATTGGTGCTGGCGTAGGAAACTTCCTTTTCATCTTGAATCCGCAGTGCATCGATGTCGCCGCGCAAGGCAACTCGGGCGGTGTCCGGCGATTCTGCTATGTCGCCATTTTGAAAATCATTTTCGGCAACAACCCCACACCCATCGGGGCCCATGCGCACTTCGAGTTCCAGCTTTCCGAGAAGCTGGTAAAGATGCAAACTGGTTTGGAGTTCTTCGCCACTCGGCTCGGGGTGTGCATGCAAGTGGTGTCGCAACGCAACGACATCGGAGACACAATTGTCGACAGCCCGATCAAGTTGCGATTTCCAATCCATAGCAATTTTATTGCACTTTATGCCTCGACGAACTCGGGAACGATCAACTCGGGCAGAATCCCCTGCTCGTGCCCCATCGCTAAAAATTTTGCAACCGCTTCGCGGCCCTTGGCACCGAAATCGAGCGTCCAATCGTTGACGTACATCCCCACGAATTGGTCCGCCTTCTGCTGGTCGAGATCTCTGCCGAATTGGTGCGCATACTCCAAAGCCTCGCTGCGATGATCCAATCCATACTTAATACTTGCGTGCAGAAGCCGCTGGACTTCCTCGATTGTTCCCGCTCCCAGATCTTTGCGGATGGCGTTCGCACCTAGCGGCAACGGCAACCCCCCGGTAAGTTCTTGCCACCAGACGCCCAGGTCGACGATCAGCTTCAGATCGTTCTCGGCGTAGGTAAGCTGTCCTTCGTGAATAATCAGTCCCGCATCAACCTGTTGATCTTGGTATTGGCCTGCGCACACCGCGGGAATGATTTCGTCGAACGGCACCAATACAAAATCAAACTCTTTGCCGAGGCATAACCGCAAGGCAAGAAACGCACTGGTCAGCTTGCCCGGCACGGCAATCACTCGGTTCGCTAAATCGGCAACAGTGGACTCTTCGCGAGCCACCACCATCGGGCCATAACCGTCGCCCATGCTGGCCCCGCAAGTACACAGCAGGTATTTGTCGACCAGATACGCGTAGGCATGGATGCTCACAGCAGTGAGCTCCAACTCCCCTTCGAAAGCACGTTGATTCAGCGTTTCGATATCGACCAGTTCGTGGGTAAACCGGAATTCTCCGGTATCGAGATGATCGTTCGCCAAAGCATGAAACATGAAGGCATCGTCGGGATCGGGGCTATGCCCCACGCGGATAAGTTGTTTGGTGTCGGTGGCTGTCACTTCCGGGTTGCTCCCTGTCTGCTTAGGTTTGCAGAGATGTTCTGAACTTCCGCACAGCGCTGGCGATATGGCTGCGAGATGGCAATAGAGATCGAATCACAAGCCCGATCATAAGCGTGCTAGTGTAACCCCGTCAATCCGCCAGACCCCGATCGGCGAAGAGAAGCAATCTGCGCGCAGCCGGATCGATTCGCAAGCTGATTTGCTAGGGAAATGCCCTTGGCTATTAGGCTTCCAGTGAAAAAGACTCGCCGGCCGAATAAGTATCGATTTGGACCGGTGGCGGAGCGAAAGTGCTCGTCTTAGGCGAAGGCGTCTCTATTTTCTCGCTGGCGAGTTTCCAGGTTTCGCGCTCGAAGTGCAAAAGACGCAAGCAATCGTCGAGTTTCTCCAATTGGCGATTCACGCGACAGGCAGCCAGTTCTCGATAGATAAAGGCATATTGTTCTTCGAACTGTTTGGAAATCTCGCCCTTATCACCGGCTGTGCTGAGCGCGAGTTCTTCGACAATGTCCAGCATCCGGTTAAGCAACCGTTCAACCTCGGCGGAATCGGGATCGGTGTCCCCAATTTTTTTCGCCTGTTGGCCAAAGCGAATCGCACCTTCCAACAGCATCAAATGAAGCTGCGGTTGCGAGGCGGTTTTGACTTTACTGTCGAGGTAGCTTGATTTCTGAGAATGCGACATCCTTGATCTCTCATCTACTGGGTGCTAGTGAATGCAAAGTTTCTGTTAGCGGGAGGATATCGACAGCGGCGGAATCGGCTGCAGGGCGTTCAAAGCGGCCTGGCTGGCCTGCAACCCGCCAATGACTTGTTCGAGTTGGAAGAACTGTAGCAGCAGCCGTTCCCGCTGCCGGTCTAGCGATGCGTTGAATTGATCAATCCGAAGTTGATTGCTGTCGATAGTCGCCTGCAACGTGTCGTTTCGACTGGTGAGTACGCTATTGTCGGCACTCGCCAGCCGATCGATCACACTATTAATCTTCGCTACGACGCCGTTACTATCGTCGGAAAAAAACCTTTCCAACCCTGCGGAGTCTTGGGAGAAAGCATTCTGAAGCTTGCTCTTATCCAACTCCAGTTTGCCTTGGTCGTCGACTTCAATGCCAATCTCTGCGAGCGATTGAAAACTGCCCAATCCGAAATAACGATCGGTCAACGCGCGGGAAAGATCCGTATCGACTTGCAGAGCTTCGTTGGTTCCGAAAAGCAGCCCGGTTGTGAGATCGGTCTCGTTGAACTCCGTCAGATCGTCCAGCTCGCTGCGCAAGGCGTTGTATGTTTTTATAAAGTCTTCGACCACAGCGACAAGGTCCGCATCACTCTTCGCAACAGACACCGTCACTGGAGCGTCGCTGGGAGCAACGATGGTGAGATCGACGCCGGAAATGACTTGGTCAAAACTGTTCGTCGAGGAACTGATTAGCACGCCCGAGCCAGCGATTGGCTGATCGCCTAAGACTATCAAAGCGTCTCGCGCCGAAGATGTTTCCTCAAATACAAAGCCTGAACTACCCGTGTCGAGTAAGATTTCGTTCGCCGAGCCCGTTTGGTCGACGACCAACGAAAGGCGATACCCGATACCGTCGAAAAATGTACTGGCCGTGACGCCGGAGTCGAGGTCGTTGATCCGCGCCGCGACCGTTTCCAACGCCCCCTGGCTGGCACTTTGCGCGGAAAACAATCCGATGCCGTCAACGGTCGTGGTAGTGCTTGCGGTACTCAGAATCTTCAGCTCCGCAGCCGCCGTGCCGTTAATGTCTTCGACCTTTAGATTTTCAGTACCGCCAGCCGTGTCGGTGAGCAGGATACCGGTTCCCGAACTATTGATGCTTGCCGTAACGCCAACGTTCTGCGTAACAGCGTCCGCGTTGATCGCATCGATCAGCTGCCCAACAGTCGTCACACCAGCGTGCACCCCATTGAGGTCGAATGACAAAACTTTTTCCTGAGAATCCGTAATTCTAATGTCGCTGAAGTTTATGCCTGCTCCGTCATTGAGCGATGATAAACTGATCGACGTTTCCGCACCAGTAATGTCTGACAGATCCACCGAATAGCCGTTGGTGCCATCGACGACTTGGGTGTCGGTCCCATTGATGTCGATGGTGGTACTGGCGCGGGTCAAATTCAAGTCCGCAGCCAAAGTACCATTGATATCTTTCACGCCAAGCGTCTGTGAGCCGACTGCCGTGTTGGTGATCAGTATTCCATCACCGGTGCCGTTGATGCTTGCTTGGACTCCGATCGATGTCGCATTGATGGCGTCGAGTACGTCGCCTATCGTCTTGGCTTCGGAGCCTGCCGTATTGAGATCGATTGAAGCCGTTTGGCCGTTGGAATCGGTAATCGAAATGTCGCTGGCCGTAATACCAGTCCCGCCATTGAGGCTGGAAAGCAACGTCGCTTCACTCAAAGTTTGGCGATTGAGCGACGTGCTATTGACCGAGCCGACGGCTGCGTTGACGGCAATGCTCAAGGCATCGGCAGTTGTGGTGGCTCCGCTGTTGGCGACAATGAGATTGCCACTGCCGCTGCTAGTGTCGGTAATTTGAATGCCATTGCGGGCCGAGTTGATCGCAGCGGAAACGTTCGCGTTCGAATCGTTGATCAGTCCGACAATTTCGTCGAGTGTTTCGGCCGACGCCAGATCGACGGTGTCACTGCCTCCCGCTCGATCGGTAATCTGGATGTCGCCAAGCGTGCCAAGTCCTTGCCCCCCATTGAGGCTGGAGAGCAGCGTATCACGCAGACCCGATACCAATCGACCACCAGTGATGACGCCAGCAGCGGCGGTTTCCGTAAGGCCCAAGTCGTCGGCAGCCGAACCCGTGAGGACGTTGGCAACGCTGAATGTTCCCGCGCCAGAGGTCAAGTCGGTGAGCTCGAGACGATTTCCGTCGGCTGCGATAGCCGCGGTAATTTTTCCAGTTAAATCGACGTTGTTGTTGATCGCGTCGACTACGCCTCCAAGCGTCGTGACTCCAGACAGGTCGACTCCTGCCGAAGTCGTATCGGCAAGTGCGATCGTCAGATCGTCGCCCGTGGCGATGCGAATTCCATTGCCATCGTTGAGCCGCGATAGTTTGATGTCGGTGTGTAATCCGTAAACATCGGCTCCGGTCGCTTCGGATGCCGTGGTGCTGATTCCCGCCAGGCCAAGGTCGGCGGCGGTGGTGCCACCTGCCACTTCCTGTACCGTCAGCGTACTGGCTCCGCCCACGCTGTCGGTGAGCTTGAAAGTATCGCCGGCTACCGAAGCCGTAACATTGATCGTCGCATCGGCGTTGATCGCACCGACAACGTCATCGACCGTCCGCGCTAAACTCAGATCGATAACCGCTGAGTTACCGCCGAGGTCTGTAATCTTGATCTGGCCACGCGAGACTCCCGCCCCACTATTCAACTCGTCGAGCGAAATACCTTTATCAACGAAACCGCCAAAGCCATAGGACAAGGTGCCGATGCTTTGGACATCGTTGAGATCCTCGAAACGCTGGCTAATCAGCTGCTGCGACGTGGCCACCTGGACGGCCCGCACTTGAAAGTTGCCCACCGGTGGTTTGCCGCCCGAAACGAGCTCAGCGGTGAGTAACTCTTCGTTCTGAGATGTCACCGTTCGCGACTGAAATGGATCGCTCACATTGAGCTTGCCCAAGTCAAATTTCAGACTGAGCAACCTGCTGGACATGGTGGTAATCGCCAACTGCTGGGATTGCAGGTCTTGGGTCCGACCCAACAGCAAATCGCGCGGAACCCCCGCCACTTGCATTAATTGATCCACGGTATCCGTAATCGGAATCCCGGTGATCAGACCCACGTTGGAAGTAATTCGGCCCATGGGCAGCGATTAGCTTTTAGCGGTTAGCTATTAGCCAGATAGGTTGAAGGTTGGTTTCCACGCTGGCAGCTAACAGCCAATCGCTAATAGCTAACAGCCTGTAAAATATAGGTTGCCGGTGTGCGCGTAGTGCTAGCACTGGAGTTGTAAACTCTATCGAATATATCGGTCAGCGAGAGGGTGCCGGAGCAACAAAAAAACCGGCTCGGCCGCGAAGGGCCGAACCGGTTTTGGGATGTTTAATACTCGAACCTATTTAATACTCGAACGTGTTTAACGCTCGAACGCGTCTTACCTGAGCAAGGCCAACACGTTCTGCGGATTCGAGTTGGCAATCTGAAGCACCGTAGTGCCCGACTGCACAAGAATCTGAGCCCGCGTCAACTGGGCCGATTCGCTAGCGAAGTCTGCATCGCGGATCGAGCTTTCAGCATCGGTCAGGTTGATCAGCGTATCGTTCAAGGCTTGCTTATTGGTCTCGAGCGTGGTTCGCTGGAACGCACCCAATCGACCTCGAAGTGAAGTCACTTCGTCAATAGCCTCTTCAACGATCTTCGCAGCCGTATCCAGCTTGCCACTGTTCAGTTCCGAAGAACCACCAGTACCGAGCGAGAACAGCTTTCCGCTCACACCACCCAACTGGGCAGTGTTTACGCTACCAATGCCCAAACGTGCTTGCTGGTTGCTGACCACGTCGGGACCGAGTTGGAACAAAGCACCGCCACCAGTGATGGTGAAGCTAAGCGTTCCGGTCGTCGCGGCAGCGATTGTGGCGGTCACGTCCAACGTGGCCGTGTTGATCGACAACTGGTTGCCGTTACCAGTGGCGGAAACACCATTGACCGAAGCAATAATGTCGGCTCCCACGGTCCGCTTACCTTGGCTAATTGCCGTGGTAAACGTACCTGCTGGAGTTGCACCGGTCCCTTCGCTGATAACTCGCAGGTCGACTACGGAATTCGTGCCAAAGGCCGTCGATTTCAGTTCCAAAGTCGTGCCATTGGCAGTCGCGGCGACGCCGGTGGCATCGCTAACCAGGTTGATACCATTGACCAACTCAGTGAGAGATGTGTTTGCCCCGAAACTCAATACTTCGGCACCGTTCGAGCCTGCAAGCTCTAGCACAACAGCAGCAGTAATACCACCTGATCCAACACCACCAGCAAAAGCAGCTGCGGCATTAAGATTGTTCGCGCCTGCACTTCCAGCGGTACCCGTGGTGGCATTGTAGTTGCCATCACCAGAGTTGACTGTCAGGACAGCATTAAAATCAGTCAGGTCATTAATAGCGGTGTTGATTGCTGACAAAGCAACTGTTTCAGAGTCATCGACTGTAACGGTAATGACATCGGTAGTCGAGTTATATGTTGCCGTGGGTAATCCAGTACCAATCGATGCATTTTCAGCAATTGTGATTGTAGTTCCATCACCACCTGTTCCCGTAGCTGCAGCTGTCACAACAATGTCTGCGTCGCCAGAGACACGCCCAGTTGTTCCCAACGAAGCAACGGTGCCGGCAGCTGCAACATTTGCAGTGGTTACCGTACCGGTACCTGTTGCTGCAGAGGCGGTAACAATTTCAGTTGCGCCCTGGATCGCAGAGGCAATATCTGCCACCGTCGCGACACCAGAGGCTTGCGTCACCGTCACTTGCAAGATACCACCGCCGTCGATGGTTGCTGCGGCCGCACCGCCACCAAAGGTGACATTGATATCAGTAATGGTATTCAAGAAAGCTTCGTTGCCTGCGGCTGCAGTAATGGTGATGGTGTCATCTGCTCCACTATTGACTAAGGTGGCAGTTGCTACACCAGCTACGGCCGAGTTCGTCGCATCAATTGTTGCAGTCGAAGCAACAGGCGTAGTTGCAGCAGGTATATTTGCCACATCCACTTGAGCCTTCGTCGCAGCCGTCGATACACTGATGTCCACGCTCACCGACCCGGTAGAACCGAGGTTAGCCTGGTCAATCTTCAGATCGGTAATGCTGCTGAAGCTTGTGCCAGCAGTTGTAATAAAATCAAGACTGCCGTCCAGCAGACGTCGGCCTTGGAAGGTCGTGGTCTGAGCGATACGATTCAAGGCTTCGAGCGAGCTGTCAAGCTGCAACTGATTAGCAGCAATTTGCTCGTCGGAAAGGGCACCCGTGTTGGCACTCTCTGTGACCAAACCGCGGATATCGTTCAGCAGCGAGCTGACCTGCCCCAAGGCACTGTCGGCCGTGGCAATCACTTGATTCGCCCGGTCGGTATTGCTGATCGCACGGCGGATCGACGTGATATCGCTCCGCAAGTTTTCGCTGGCGATCAAACCGGCTGGGTCGTCTTTACCTGTGTTGATTCGCAAACCCGTGCTCAACCGGGTCAACGCTTCGTTCAAGCTCGCATTCGATCGACCCAACGTGTTTTGGGCAACCAGCGAACTCACATTTGTGTTAATTCGAGTCATTGAAACACCCCTGTCTAAAAAAACCAGTTTTCTTTGGAAGACCGGATACTGGGGAGTCCGATGACTCCGGCCTAACTTTTTACGTCACACGGCGCCGAGGACACTCGCCTCGCAATTCAATTCACCGTTGCAAATTCTTTGCAGACAGCCCTCGGCTTCACTCTTCGCCATGCCTGTCGTTGGTCGCCGGGAAATGCCCCGTGTCCAACTCTAGGTCAGTTATCGTGCAATGCGCGCTGTAAACGCGCCTTTCCGGGTGGCGGACCGTCTATGGGCAGATATCGACTCGGCAAAATGGGTGCTTTAGGCCGAGAAGAGGATTTTTGGGGTGTTTTCGGCAACATATTACTTGAGGGGGTGTGCAACCGTTTCAAACCGCATATTTGAAACCTAATAAGCCGGCAGACAATCACCCACACGAATAATCGGTCAAAAGGTCCCTGGCGAAAAAAAGCCGGGATGAAGAGAAAATGGGACCCTGGCTTTATTCTGTGGCCCCAGCATTGGGACCCAGGAGCCGCGCGTCCTCAGGCTTGAGCATGGCCGCCTGACGGTTTTCGCGCTGGATTGCCTCATACACTTCCTGACGATGAACGGAAATCTCTTTAGGGGCGTCGATGCCAAGTTTTACCTTGTCGCCACGTACATCTACGACGGTAATAACGACATTGTCGCCAATGATAATACTCTCGTCGCGTTGTCTCGACAAAACCAACATCGCTCGCTCCTGATCGGCTGGGCTGCGCCCTTTGAAATATGATGGGGTGTTTACTCTTAGTTTGCTTCAGTTCTATTTATTAGCCTGTCAAAACAGACATGTGTGTTTCCTAAATAATCAAGCGGTTCTTTTAAGATCAACGTTTGTGGGGGCAACGAGGAATTGCACGGGATGGGTATCTTTGGCAATCACCTGGCAGCCCCGTCGGGCCTCGACGTTAATCACCAGGGGGGCGCGAAGATTCAGTGTCAACCCCGCGGGTTGCCGACTGGCAATCACCACCACCTCGGCGTCACGCACCGTTTCTAGCTGGATCGTTCGTAGATCGTCCCGGTCGACGCGGAGCTGGTAGTCGGAAACAAACCGGCGGGGGCTGACAATGCCCAGAGCCACGTGGCCATGCTCGATACTCTGCAGCCATCCCAAAGCGGGATTCAAAGTATCGGTAAGCACGATCCAGCGCCGGTTTTGCTCCAGCCCAATCAGACCATGCTCGAAGAACAATTCGTCCTGAGGATGGACCGTGAGCGTCCCAAAACGTGTGGTGAATACATCCATCGTACTACCTACCGCCTTCCTTGACTCAACAACCCGAAGCATACTTTCCTTGTGAGAAAGTGGGCATAAACCCATTAGCACAGGCATAACGCTAGCAGCGTGTCCATTTGTCTTATCGGCGCTGGGGGTATGGGCCGGTTAGAAAAAATGGCTAAATGAAGTTAAGCAGGGAGAGCTGTAAGATATTTGCCGTCGCCCGCAGAGAGGCTTCCAGCGAGACTTGCCGGGCGGTCAGACTCGAAATGGCTTCGATCAGGTCGACGTCCAGCTGATCGGAAAGAGCCGAGCGGAGTTGGATTTCTTCGTCCTCGAGACTTCGCTGAGAGACCTCCAAACCTTGCTGTCTAGCACCGACTTCGGCACGAGCAAAGGTAACGCGATCGATGCCTTCTTCGATTTTAGCCGCTGCCCGAGATATGGCCGACAAGTCGTTGGCTACCAAGGCATCGCGTAACCGGATGAGCGTGGTGAATACGCTGTCGGTTTCCAAGAAATGTTGATCAGTACTCTGAAGCGAACCCGTTGCGCTCGACGCAGAGGGCTGCGCTGATTCTGGATCGTCGGGCACAAAGCCAAGCAGTACGGCAGCCTGGCTTCCTTCGGCTTGGGTGACGGTAAGTTGCCCCGCTCCACCCGTGTTGTCCACCAAATTGATGCCGTTGCCCGCGGAAGCAAGTTGTGCGGTAACGGCCGCGCCCGTGACGGAGTTGATTGCATTAATCACATCTTCGACGGTTTTGGCCTGACTCAAATCCGCGCCGAAGGTACTGCCATCGCTCGCTTGGATTGTGAAATCAACGTAGTTCGCGGAATCGCCAGTCAGCGTATCTGTTGGGGTAACGACCGACGTCTGATTGTTTGGCACAATTCCAAGATACTGCGCAGCCAAGCTACCTGAGGCTTGACTAAGGGTGAACTGCTGAATGCCGGGGAAAGTGTTGTCGACCAATTCGAGCACATTCCCTGGTGCCCCAAGTTGTGCGGTAACACTCCCGGGAGCAGCACTTGCAGCAACCGCACCATTGATCGCGACCACAACATCGTTGAGGGATTTAGCGCCGCTCAGATCCACATCGATGCTCGTGCCGTCGCTTTTTGTGATAGTGATATCCGTGCCAGCGGTGGTAGGCAGATTGAAACCTTCTTGTGCCTCGATGCCTACGCCGTAGTTGAAGTCCTGCAGCTTGGTGGAGTTGGTGTAGCTACGAATTCCAAGCTGTGTGGCGGTTTGGCCACCGTTTTCGCCGATTTGGAAATCGTGTCCGCTGAGCCGCGAACGGATGTTGATTCCCGACCCGTCGGCATTGATCTCGGCGAATAAGCCGGCGTCGGAGCCGTTGAGCGCATTAAGCAGATCGTTGACGTTTTCGGCATTGCCAAACGTGATGTCAAAGGTTTCCCCACCGTTCACCACGCGAATACCCGAGGACTTATCGAGCATTACGCCACTGCCCCCAGTGGTGGTGGCCGTTGAGCTAAAGTTCACCAACCCCGTGCCCGCTTCCAGAGAAGACGAGGAATCGACCGCATCCAATTTCGCGGTAAATGTTCCCTCCGTATTCACCGCGGCAACGACGTTGTTTGCCTTCGATGCCCCGGGATCGATGCGGATATAAAGCGTTTTAGCATCGCCGCCGCTGTTTCCGGTGTTGCCGCTCACACCGCCGGTGATCAACGCGGCGGGGTTCAGCGCAGCTTCGACGCTGTTGTCGTGGGTCGCCGTGAATTGGCCGGTGGTGGCCACGGCATTTATTACGGAGTTAATCGAGGTTTCGCCAGTGTCGTCGACGGTAATGGTCAACGTTTTAGTACCCGAATCGTAATTGGCCGTGGCCGCGTCCCCGATATCCACTGCACCCGTCACAACATTGATTGCCACATTGTTGAATGCCGCGCCTGGAGTGTCGGCGGTAATAATCAAGTCGTTCCCGTTTCCGAGGAAAGACAGGCTCGCCCGCGATGCCCTGGCGTTGGCGTCGTACTCAGCGACTTCGTTTCCAGCCGTGAGCCCAGGCGCAGCTTGCAGCAATTCGTCATCGACAAATTGCACGGTGACGCCGTCAAACGCAGTTCCGTTGGCGGAAGCTTCCAACAAAATGTCGTTATTCGAGCCGCCCCCGGTAAGTTTTGCGCGCGCCTTCGTACCCAACAAGTCACCAAGCGAGGTGGTTTTTTGAATCGTGGGGTCGAGATCGTCGCCGGCAAGTAGCGAAGTGCCCAGGCCTGCAGACGTAACGATACCCAACTCCTTCGCGCTCGTGCCGTTGCCGACTTCTTGCACGATCAGGTTGGCGCCAGAATTCGCGGGCACGCTGGGGTCGAATTGGAGATTCAACCCTTGCCCGGAAATGCTAACCGTGATCTGCCGACTGCCAACCGGGTTTTCCTCGATCAACCGCACCACGTCGCCGACCGTGACCGCGCCGCTGATATCGATGATCGAACTGTTCGTCCCATCGGAAATCGACAACGCTCCGTTGGGCTCAATACCACGCCCGCCCCGCAACGTTTTCAAGAGTGTGTTGCTGTTAAGTTGCGGATTCAGATCGACCGTGCCTTGGACCTCAGCCGAGATGCCACCAAACACCGAATCGCCCGGAGAGTTGGTCGAAAATAACACTCCGATGTCTGAATGATTGCGTACCGAGCCGTTATCGCCATGGTAAACGACGTTGTCGTCTTCAAAAGAAAACGGCTGCTGACTTGTCTGCGTCCCGGCAAAGAGAAAGCGGCCACGAAATTGTGTGTTGCCGATTCCCACCAACGATTGCAGAAAGCCGTCGATCTCCGCGATCGCGGCATTTCTCTGTTCTTGCGTGGTTGTCGTATCGACAACATCAAGCGTAGCACCCTTGATCTCGATCAATTTATCAGCCACCGAGGCCAATGCTCTGTCGGTAGCTGCAAGAAAATCGTTGCCGGTTGCGATGTTGCTTTCAAATTGGGCTTTACGTTCGATGAGTCTTTGTAGCGCGATCGACCGCAAGGCAGCCGGGGCATCGTCGCTTGGCAATATAATCCGCTGACCCGTGCTGATTTGATCCTGAAGACGGAACAAACCGAGTTGGTCGTTCTGCAACTGTTGCGTCAAGCGCTGTCGGGCAAACAGACCTGTGATGCGGGTTGTCGGGATGGGAATTAAGCCGGCCATTGGAAACTAGGGGTCAGAGGTCGGGACTCAGAGGTCAGAAATCGAGGTGGAGGGAGCATATCGGCTATAAAGCGACAAGGACGTCTAGCAATTCTGCTAATGTTTGGATGTACCGGGCGGACGCCTGATAGGTGCGCTGGAGCATGATCATGTCGATTGCTTCTTCGTCGAGATTCACGCCGCTGACGGCCTGGGCACTTGCATCCAGGGTGCCTTCAAAAACGCGCAGACCGTCGGCAACCGCCGCGGTGATGGTGGCCCCTTGGGTGGTGTCGGTTACAAGCTGGTCGTAAACGCCGGTGATGGTTCCCCCATCAAGACTTGCAATGCCCGTATCGTGGAGACTGCTCAAACGGAGCGCATTTTCCGAACCATCCCCGATGCCATTGAGACTTGCGGCAAATTTTGCCCCTGCTGCAAAGTCGGTCTGGAGCACCTGGTTCACTCCCAGATCGCCAGCCGTGGAGCCGGTGAAAAACGTGTTGACTCCCAAAGCGGCAAGCAATCCGCTGGTGTCGTCGGCAAAACTGAATTCCACGTCGGACGAATCGCTGGTGATCTCCAAACGGTTGTCGAAGGTAATTTTTGCTGATACGCCATCTATCGCGTCCAGCGCACTTGCCAGCGAGGCGAGCGTGGTATCGCCGTCTATGCCGTTTAGATCCACTGCAATCCGGTACTCCTCAGTCAGTCTTTCAACCGGATCTGCAGCCGTATCTATATTGCTCACTTTGAAGAGAAATTCACCACTGACGAGATCAAAATCGAGCCCCGCCTGGTCAAGCGTGGCATTAGGATTGTTGACAGCTTCAACGCTAGTCAGCGACGTAAATCCTACTTTGCCTTCCCCCTGCGAGTAGACTTTGTTGAACTCGAAGGCCAAAGTCGAGGCAAACGTGTCGAGCCCCTCCAGGAAACCTCCAACCACGGTATCGCGGGCTTCGTAGAGACCATGCAACTCTCCACCTGACACGTCCAGACGATCTTTATTATCCGCATAGCGAATCTCGGAGAGCGAAAAGCCGTTCTCATTGACGACCCCCGCCTCGACCGCACGGCGTGTTCCCTCGAACACGATCAACTCGCCGTTGATCGAGACATTGACCGTGCCCGACGGCGATTCGTTTACCGTGATATTGGTGATTTCTGCCAATTCTTTCAGAGCCAGATTTCGTTGACTGCGCAACCCACCCGCGTCGCTGCCTGAGTTTCCTCCGCCTTCGGTCGTGACAATTTGCAGATTCAGTTTGCGAATTTGTTCGGTAAGGGTGTTGATCTCCCCGGCAATATCTTGAACGCGACTGCTGAGGTCCTGGTGCAAGGCGCGGACACGGAGATCGAGCGTATTGATTCGCTGGGCTAACGTCACCCCGTCGGCAATGGCCAGATTGCGGATTTGGATGTCCTCGGGCGTCTTGGCGACCTCATCAATACTGCTGAAAAACTTCGACAACGCCGTGCTGATATCGACTTCGCTCAACTCCCCTAAGGCGAGTTCCAGATCCCGATAGATTTTCTCTTGAACGTCTGCGCTGGCTCGATCGCTTCCCGCATCGCGCAGACGACTTTCGACGAACTTGTCGACGTTCTGAACAATTCCCGCGATATCAACGCCAAGTCCGAGCGTGAGTCTGCCGAGCTCTTGAACCGGCGCAGGGGTGTAGAGAACTTTTTCGCGGATGTAGCCGGGCGTGTTGGCATTGGCAATATTATTGCCCACCACATGCAAGCCAATTTGCATGGCCTGCAGCGTATTGCCCGCCATCTGGATGGAGCCGAAAAGAGACATGGATTTGAGGAGCTAGGAGTGAGGAGCTAGGATCGAAGGGAGAGGATTTCCGGAGTGGCGAGAGCGACCAATTTCTGACTCGCTCCTCACTCCTCGCACCTCAACCCTTGCTTCCTAAACTGCCTGATCTATTAGCGCACCACTACTACCGGCAGCGCTTCCTTTTCCATATGTCGGCTTCCCATGCCCCTTCGTAGCAATAATCTCCAGCATATGTGAAAGATGGAGCAAAGTTCGTTGCACCGCGACCCAATGCGCCACGCTTTCGTGGCGAAGCAAGCGTGACCGTTCGAGCGACTCTTGAAGCGGTTTTTCTAGCGTGGAACCCTCTTCCTTCGGCAATGCGGCAGTCAAAGATTGGATGCTATCAGAGGGCAGTCCTGCAGCATCGGCTTTATCCAAAAGTTCTTGACGCGTTCGATGGCACGATTCGAGTTCGGCAGACAACGACTCCTCTTCGGATGCTAGCTCCTTCAAACCTTCGTGGTCACGCCGGAGCAACAAATCGCGTTTACTTGCTAGCAGCGAAAGCAACTGCTGCTGCGTAGTCGAAAGCCGACTCAGGAGTTGTGCAAGTTCTGATTCCCAATGGATGTCCATCAATGGTCGCTCTCAATTACTCGCTAAGGAAAAATCCTGGTGGTGAAGTCTGTTAAACGCCTTACCGACGAACAAGTTGGCTTAGGTCCGACAACGACGCGGTTGCCTGCTGCTTTTCGCTGGCAAGCAAGGCGGCTTGTTGCGGAAATTGTTGACGGAACATCGGGTCGGCAATTTGGTCGGCACTTGCTTCGGTCATCTCTTCTGCCAAGGCTTGGTCCAACTGTCCACGGAAAACTTCCTCTGTCTGGCCGCCATGAAAATAAGCTGGTTTGCCCTGAGTGCTACGCATCGCTTTGAGCAACTGTCCAAAAAATGCCTCACCTACAAACTGACGAAATGTCTCTTGGACTTCGTGAGCTTCCGCAACCTGCTGTTGTGCGCCTAGGTTCGTCGGCTTGAGCGGACGGACTGCATTCAATTGGGTTGGATTAATTTTCATGGCAAGCTGCTTATTGAAGAGGTTTGTAGAAGTCCGACGATTTGAATGCTACTCGATAATCAGTCGGCCATGGAGTTTGCCGCTACGCTCGATGTTTTTGATAATGTCGATCGCGTCCGCAGTGGGAACTTTCAAAGCAGTGAGTGCATCGACCAAGGCTGTGAGCTTTGGCGAATCAGTGCCATCTTGAGGGTCTAATGCGGTAAACGGTGTGACTTGTTTGGCAGCATCGACCACGATATTGCGGTGCGAAACCACCACGTCGCCAATCTGAACATCGCCACTGATGACGATGCTCCCCGTGCGCTCGTTGATCACTACGCGGGCTTCTGGCTCCGGCGTATAGCTCTGCATATCGAGCAGACTGGAAATAAAATCGACCGGGTCGTCACTATAGATTTTTGGGATTTTCATGCGGATATTCGCCGCATTGAGGGCCTCAATATCGCCAGGATTTTGTTGGAAGTAGGTTTGCCGGATGATGCCGGCGACATCCGTTGCGGTCTGGAAATTCGCGTGATTTCTCTCCAGTATCAGCGTGATCCATCCTTCATTGTCGACAAACGGTGTAAAAACATCCTCTTCCATCTGACAACCGTTATGGATACGGCCGACCAACGGTTGGGCAAGGTCGTCGAGATGAATCGCGCCTTCAGCCAACGCATAAACGCGTTCGTCTTGAACATTCGGGCCCTTGAGCGCGGCAAACGCCAGTCGTCCACCCTGAAGGCTCTTGCCATTGATCGCGCTGATGTTGCAATCGAGCTTGTCGCCTCTGCGAGCACCCGTAGCCGGCACGCTCGCTGTGACCCAGACGAGCGAGACATTCTTTATCTTTTTCAGTTCCTCGAAATTTCCACTGCCAGGCAATCCTGATTGGGGGGTAGGACTACCCATAATCTCCATTGCCCGAGAAAGCGCTCGCATGGTTTGGGCGTCGTTGGCTTCTCCCGTGCCGTTCAATCCAACCACCAAGCCCAAGCCACGTAGGACGTTTTCTTCCTGACCCTTCACACGGCAAATGTTCCGCAAAAACGTGCGACCCTCGGCACGGTGAGCCTCAGATGCAAACATCCCGCAAGCGGCAACAAGCATCAGCAGCGTTCGGAAAGTAGTTTGGTTGGTTCGCATTGCTTGGTTGTTCCCAGTTTCTCTTGTTTCCTAGTCCCTAGCCCCTAGCGCCTCACTACTAAAACGGCTTATATCTGTCGTACCATTTCGAGAACCATCCCCGGGCGTAGCCATCGCGGACCTGTCCCAGCTCTTCCTTGTCGATACGCAGTTCGGCAATGGCATCGCTGCTCACCGTGCGGTCGGCTTGGATGGCTTCGCGGCGAACTACGCCTGTGATCGAAATCCTCCAGCGCTCTTCGTTATTGCGAATTTCCTGGTGACCTTCGATCACCAGATTTCCGTTGGGGCGAATGTCGACAATTTTCGCAGCAATGCGAAATGTCAACGAATCGCTGAGCTCTACATCAGACTCGGCCCGATATTGGCTATTGAGTGTACCGTTGATAGTGGGGTCGCCGTCGGACTGCGTAGCAGGTTTCAGCGCGCCGCTATCTATTTTCAGCCAATCCGCCAAAACGGCTGAAAGGCTCGCGGTCTTTCTGCTTTCCGCGTCTCCCTGGCTCAAAAACCGAGAGCGAAAATCGACCAACACGGTGACAATATCTTGTTCTTGCAGTTCGCGAGGGCGCGCCTCGGGTGGCAACTCCCGAAAGACAAACGAGCTGGTCTTGAGCGTAAGCCCCTGAGGAGCTTGCGAAGGTTGCAAGAACAAGCTGCCATCCTGTGCATGAGCCGGGCATGTACCTGCCCCTGTCGCCAGCACGAGGGCCATGATTTCTACTGCGATATTTTGGAGTCTGACTCGCGACATGGTTGACTTTCGATGAAAATCGTATTCTTGGTTTGTTGATGCTGATTCTGTTGTTAGCGATGTTTTACACGGTGCCGAGGAAGCGAGGCGTAGTCGCCGGCTGTTGCGCCTGTGGCTAATACTTCCAGTTGGCGGCGACCGGAAACGCGTGCTTTGAACTTTTCGTCGCCATCCAAAGTTTCCACTTGAACCAACTCGCCTTGAGCGCCGTTTTGCTTGGCAATGGCAAACGTTCGTACCGTGATGCCCGCGGTGCGAGCAAACACAGTGACCGTCTCACCCCGTTCAACCAGCAGCGGTGCGCTGAGATGCCCTTCCTGCAAAATGGTTCCTGATTGCAAGGCCCGGCGTGCTTCCATGCCTACTGCTGTGGCCAAACTCGTTATTGCCAACCGGTGTGAATTTCCTTCCTGCTGGCGGAGTTCAACGTCTGTGGCGCGAACCATCTCGCCGCGTTCCAGAGGTCGAACCACGACCACGACCGGTTGGATCCTTGTCACTTTGGCTGAGAGGGAAACCTCGGTGTTTCCGTTTGCCCCGGTGAGCTGGAATTCTTGTCTGCCGGTCCACGGATTGCTCCCCCCGGTAACCTCCAACGTAGAGCCGAATTCTGCCACCTGGAGAATCTGAACGTCGTTCGTCACAGCTTCCACTTTCCAAGTGTTATGACCCGTCTGTTGCATGAGATAATCGAGGATAGCCGTTTGCAGAGACAATCGAATCTCTTGCATCTCGGCCCGGGAATATTGCTTACTGCCCTGCCCTGCCGTGCCGTCCGCAGCATGCCCGATGGTGACCACATTTGCGCCGCTCAAGAACACTTGGTTGATTTCGATGCCCTGGGCCGCGATCAAGTCGCGAATCTGAGCGCGATGTAAGAACTGCTGCGTTCCCGGTGCAGGTGCTGGCATCAGGACTGTCGTGGAAAGGTTGTTTAGCTCCCCGGTTGTCGCTGCCGAAATGTCTGCAACGTCGCCCAAGCGAATCAGGCTGCCTTGGTGGGCTGAATGCTCCCGCAAAGCGACATTTGCGCCAAATAGTTGCGAAGCGCCACCGACGCACACAACTGCAAAGCAAACAAGTTTTTGGAACATGGAGAAATTCATAGTCGGACGTTATTTCCGTTCGTTGGTTTACAATCGTCGCAAGTTGGCGGCAATTTGCATCACCTGGTCGCCGGCCTGGACCACCTGCGAGTTGAGCTCGAAGGCACGCTGGGTGGTGATCAAATCGATCAATTCTTGAACCGGTTCGACATTCGAAGATTCCAAAGCACCCTGGGCGATTACGCCAATACCAGGGGCCCCGGGGACTCCATCCGTGGCCGTGTTCGACGCATCGGTTTGCTTGTAGAGGTTGTCGCCCATCTTCAACAAACCATCGGGATTGATGAACGTCGAAAGGTTCATCTGACCAGCTGTTTGCAACGTGGGCGAGTCGCTCGTGCGGTACTGAACCTGCCCATCGGCAGTCACCACCACGTCGACCGCGTTATTGGGGATATTCACCGGGGGATCGACAACCCAACCCGTATTGGCCGATCCAAGAACAAGCTGTCCATTGGCGTTGATGCCAAAGTTGCCCGCTCGCGTATAAAGGAAATCACCGCCCGGATCGATGACTTTGAAAAAACCTCGCCCCTCGATCGCAAAATCGAGCGGATTGCCTGTCGTTTGCAACGAGCCCTGTGTGTGGTTTGTTTGTGTGCTGGAAACTCGGGTGCCCAAACCGACTTCGATGCCAGTGGACGTCAGATTTCCATCGGCGTCGGTCGCACCAGGCAGCCGGTTCTGTCGGTAGATCAAATCCTCGAAATTCGCCCGGTCTTTTTTGAAACCGGTCGTGTTGATATTCGCCATATTATTGGCAATCACATCGAGCTTGGTTTCCAGGGCTTCCATGCCCGTGGCAGCCGTATAAAGGGATTGAACACTCATTGAGGAGTTCCTAGTTGTTAGTTGCTAGGCGCTAGTTACTAGTTGTTAGTTATTGAAGACGTGCGTTGCTTGCACTAGCGCCTAGCGCCTAGCAACTAGCGCCTTACTAACTTGATAGCACTCGGCCGATTAGTTGGCTGAGCATGCCGTCCTGATGCTGGATAAGTTTGGTGTTTGCTTCAAATGCACGGGACGTTTCGATCATTGCCATCATTTCTCGCGTGGAGCTTACGCCCGACTGTTCGAGCGAACCTTGGAGAATGCTACGCTGTTCAGCGGGCACGGAGGTTACTGGCCCCAGGGAGCGGAACATGTTGCTGCCGACTTTTACCAGGTCGCCCAACGATTGCGGCTTCTGAAGTCCGAGTGCGACCGTGCTACCCTCTTGGTTGATGATGCCGCCGGCTAGCAATTCCCAGGGCAATTCGCCATCGAGTTCGATGGCACCCCCAGAATCGTCTAACACCGAAAATTCGCCAGTCTGGGTGACCAATCGGCCTTGAGCATTTACTAAGAAATTCCCAGCACGGGTAAGAAACGTTTCGCCGCTCTCATCGCGAACGTGGAAGAATCCATCCCCGTTGATGGCAAAATCAGTGTCGACGTTGGTGTCTCTCAGCGTGCTGTTCGAAAAGTCGGTGTCGACTTCCATCAGCTTCACTCCACCGCCCACGTCGTTGATCGACTGGCTGCCGGAGTTGGCGGTGCCTTGTTGGATTGCTTCGGCAAAGCGGGCCTGAAAGGTAGGCACATCGCGTTTGAAGCCGGGAGTGTCGACGTTGGCCAAATTGTTGGCAATGAATTCCAGACGCTGGGCCTGGGCCTTCGCACCTTCGGCGGAAAGATACATTCCGTAGGACATGATCGTTATTGGGAGTAGCAGGTGCGCCCCCCTGCCATCGCCCAAATGCTAGGCAGATGGCGTGCCGAAAACTGGCTCCCCATGCCAGCAACATCACAATCCTCTGGAAAAACAGTGGGGAAATCACCCGCCGACCTCCGCGCAGCTCTGTAAGCAGGGATCGCCACGCAGCGCGTACCGGCAATTCATGCCGATGAGAGAAGCAGCGTACTGCAAACCTTGCCGCTAGCAGGCAGAATCAATCGTGGCGGGAGTCGGCAATGATTTTCGCCGCACCCTGATTCAACAGTTCCGCAGCTACGAGTTTGCCCAGAGCATCCGCCTCGTCGAGATTTGCACTCGCTGAAAACTTGAGCACTTGCTTCGCGTCGAGATCGGCGACCAGTCCGTCGAGTGCTAAACGCCCGTTCTCGATTCGGCCCCAGGCACCCACGGGGGCCGAGCAGCCTGCGTGCAATTGTGCAAGCATCGCGCGTTCTGCATCCGTGGCCCGGTGAGTCTGATTGTCGTCGAGTTGGTTTAAGAGTTCTTGAACCGAGTCGTCGTCCGCGCGACATTCGAGTCCCAACGCCCCCTGCCCCGGTGCAGGCAGCATCCGCGGCGGTTCCAGCAGTTCGACAATTCGCGACTTCCAACCAAGGCGTTGCAACCCCGCAGCGGCAAGGACAATCACGTCGAACTCGCCTTCGTCGAGTTTCCGCAGGCGGGTGTCGACGTTCCCACGAATGCAGCGAATCTCAATATCGGGTCGCAAATGCTTAAGCTGGGCATGACGGCGCAAGCTGCCTGTGCCCACGATGGCCCCGGCAGGTAACTCTGCTAGCGAGGTTGCCTGATTCGCAACCAAGGCATCGGCAAGATTTTCGCGCGGAGGCACTGCCGCCAATTTCAATCCTGAGACCGTTTCGGTGGGCAAATCTTTCAAGCTATGCACCGCAATGTCCGCACGCCCCTCGAGTACCGCAGCTTGAATTTCCTTGGTAAATACCCCCTGCAATCCAATGTCGGCAATGGGGCCCCTTTGTTCAGTGTCGCCACGGGTTGTGATTTCGACAATTTCTACGGTCGCACCGAATCCACGAAGCTGCTCGGCAACCCAATTGGCTTGCCACAGTGCCAGGAGACTGGCACGTGTGCCGATACGTACGTGAATCGAGGACATAGGAGAGATCAAACCTTCGAGAATGGGAAGGTCTTCATCGTACCGAGTGAACCAGAGGCCAGCAATCGCTGCTACTGGGGCGGGGATGACAAAGAAGCGCTACTGTGCTCGCGATCGGCCAGTGCTTGGGTAACCTGTTGGTCGGGAACCACCACTCCGCAACTGACGATGAACTGGAAGGCTTGGTCGATCGTGATATTCAAGTCGATCGTTTCACTCTTCCGGATAGTTACCGTAAACCCGGTAAACGGCATCGGCGACGTTGGCACCAACACCGACAGCACAGGCTCGTTTGCCGCACAGCGGATGTCGAGCAAACTTTCGCCCGTGACCATCGCGATGGTCCAAATTCCCTTGCGGGGATACTCGATCGCCACGACACGGGTGTATTCGATTTCGCGTTCGCTGAACAGGAAATCGGTCACCTGCTTGACCGACGAGTAAACGTTGCGGATCAATGGCAATCGATTGATAATCCGCTCGAATTGCATCCAAAAAAAGCGCCCGATGCCTGCCGCCAGAAACCGGCCCAGCAAGTAAAGCACGAGAAGAAAAACACTGAGAAATAGCGGTATCACCAGGTGCGGCTGCAGAAATTTCTGATCGACATAAACCTGGTAGAATTTGTTTGCACTTTCAGGAACCAGATCGGGGGCGAGCGACATTTGGACATATTCGTAATCGTCCGCTGGCACAAAACGCCCATCGGCAACCTGACGAACGATCGTGTCGCCAAATTCTGCCTGCCCATCCACTACATCGCCGGCTGGGATTTCTTCCTCCGGCACAATCCGCTTTTCGCAATGTGCGATCAACACGCGACGTGCCGTGGCCTGCATTGGCTGTAACAGGTAGTTCGCGACCGTATTGCCTACCCATACAAAAATCACGATCGTCAGCAGCGGGGGCAGCAACACCGCCAACCCGCGCAGCACTGCTCGACGAAAAGGATCGAGCGGTCGGCCTTTCTGGCCTGTTGTGATTTCAGGGATATCCATTGCGGACTATTCTGCGAATTGGTGGCGAGTGGGCAAGGCGGGCTCTTGGGGATTCGTCTCGATCTTCTAGGCGGGGGTTCGACCGACGACAACGACTGTTACCCGGGCGACACCACTTTTTTTCAGTGTACGGGCCGCTTCGCTGCATGTCGCTCCGGTGGTCATCGTGTCGTCAACCAATAACAGGTGGGGGGCATCTAAATAATAGCCCGCTCGAACCCGCATCACTCCCTGCATATTCCGAATTCTACCTTCTCGCGTTAAACCCAATTGGCTAGAGGTGTTACGTCGCCACTCGAGCAGATTTTCCGCAACCGGAATGTCCAGTCTCCGGCCTAAAACCCTTGCCAAGGAGAGCGAGGAATCTGCCCGCCGAGAAAACCGTCGTCCGGAGTGTATCGGAATCGGCACGATACAGTCGGCCTGCAATTCCCGTATCGATTCGCCGAGATGGAGTGCGATCAGTCCGCCCAATAGGGTAGCCAAAGAGTTTGTATGATCTTCCTTCATCTTCAGAATTAAATCACGCAACTCTCCCAAATGCGGTCCCAGAGCCATTGCTCTATCGAAACGCAATTTGTTGCCGCGGCAGTGGCCACATTCGTCCACAGTCCCAGGGATCTCCGGCACCCGTGCCGCGCACCGTCGGCAAGTTGGCCAATCCGTCAACGGCAATCGCTCGCGACAATCGGAGCAAAGTCCAACCCCATCGGGAAATTGTTCCAACGATTTTCTGCACAATGCGCAGTGGGGCGGGAACAGCAGATCGAGGGCTCTCTCGCCTACTTTATGGAACCAGCTTGTTTCAATGATTTTCATCGGCAAAAGCGATTTGCAAATGTCAGACTGCTCTAGCGGCCAAAATAGTCGGGTTCGTTTCCTGATTTCCACTTGATGTTGCAACCTATGCTGGGCTGCTGCTCCTGCGACGGTTTTTCGCCAGCCAACACTGCGTCGAGCGCCGCTCGCAAATCGCCACCGGTAACTGGCATCCCACTGTCGGGACGGCTGGAATCCATCTGTCCGCGATAGACAAGCCGCTGGTCACCATCAAATACAAAAAAATCTGGAGTGCAAGCCGCATGGTAAGCTTGAGCGACTTCTTGTGTCTCGTCGAACAAGTAGGGAAACACGTAGCCACGCTCCATCGCCTCGGCCACCATCTGCTCCGGCGAGTCGGCGGGGTAGTTTGCCACATCGTTCGAATTGATGCCAACGATGGCAACTCCACGCTGCGAATATTCGTGGGCCAGTTGTGCGAGATGATCTGCCACGTGAACTACATAGGGGCAATGGTTGCACATAAAAATGATTAACAAAGCAGGGGCCCCCTCGAAATCTGCGAGGGAAACCGTTTGCCCGTCGATATTGACTAGCGAAAAATCGGGGGCTCGGACACCCAATTCAAGCATCGTACTGGGAGTGAGAACCATGATATGTAACCTCCTGCCCTGGCTGTATGGGCCTAGGGCTCATAGCCAAATTGTGTAATCTGTCGAACTGAAGCCTGATTCTACTCTCACATAATATCCCCCAGGGCCCCAGTTTAAGCAATGCGCGGGGGCTTTCGTTGACAGCCTGCCGACGATTCCCAATAATTCACCCGGTTGCGACGAACATTTCAGGACCAACGTGCGTAGTAAGGAGATTCGCACCAGAGAACAACCGTGGGCCGAACCTCCAGCGGGGTTTGGGGTCCGTTTGATCATGACAAAATAACGATCCAACATATTACCAGGGAGTAGCCAGAACATGGGCGTACAAGAAATTACCGATGCGAATTTTGAGTCGGAAGTTTTGCAATCTGCGGAACCAGTGCTTGTCGATTTTTGGGCCCCGTGGTGTGGTCCGTGCCGACAGATCGCTCCTCTGGTCGAGGAACTCGCGGGCGAAAACAGTGGTTCCGCAAAGGTCATCAAGCTAAATGTCGACGAGGCACCCAATTCCGCACAGAGTTATGGTGTCAGCAGCATTCCTACGCTGATGGTCTTTAAGGATGGCGAAGTTGTCGACCGCTTTGTGGGCGTGCAACCCAAGACACGTTTGCAAGAAGCTATCGATGCCGCCAAGGCTTAGAAGTTGCTAGCATAAGTCTGAAACATTTCCCCAAAGCTTGTACGCAATCTATGGCGTGCGAGCTTTGTTTTTGCGCGCATCTGCAAATCGGCGGAGGAAGGAATCAATTTCTGAAGCCAGATTGCCGATTTGACGTTTTGGGCAAACCTTGCCGGTTGTTGAAATCGTTACGGCAACCGGTCTTCTGGTATCTATAGGTGCTAGCATGGCGACTGACGGACACGAATCGCGGGAAGACGCTGTCGAGGGAAAATTTCCACGGGAAACTCGTATCGATGCGGCACACCCAGTACGAAGAGTGAACACCGAGCAAGTTCAAGACTCCTCCGTCGGAGCGATTGCCCATGTTGAGTTGTCACAGCAAAGTGTTGTCGAAGAGACTGACGGCGCTGAGGATCTTGTTGGCCAGCTAATTCAAACAGGCGCATCGCCCGAGGTGTTGGCCCGTCAGGCTACGGAACTCGCGGAACATCTGCATCAACGACTCTCCGAGGCAGACCGGCGCGAGGCACGTCTCAACTCGCAGGAAGCCGAGTTTGAAAGTCGGGTTCGCAACGCCCGACTGTGGATCGAGGAGCGAGAAAATGAACTCGACGACCGCGAACAGGCGATTAAGGAACAACAGGCCGAACTCGCGGAAAATGCAACGCAGCCCGATCACGATTTCAGTCAAGCCAATTCAGATATCAAGGCTCAAGAGCTTACGCGGAAGGAGAAGGAACTGCTCGATTTGCAGACTACGTTGCAGTTTTCTGAATCCGAATTACAAGACAAACTCAACGAGCTAGAAATCCAGGCAGCCCTTCATCAAACTAAGCAGGAAGAACTCGAAGAGTCGCGAGCAGCCTACGAACAGCGTCATCGAGAACTCGATCAGCGCGAAGCGGAAATCTACAAGGAAACCGACCGGCTCACCAGCGGCCAAATTGCGCTCGCACAGCGCACCGAGAAAATCACCGCGGCAGACACCGAGCTTTCAAAAAGGCAAGAAGAACTACACGAATGGGAGCAACGCCTGGGAGAACGAGCCAGCGAAGCCGAGTGGGAACGAGCCGAATTGGCACGGAAGATCCAATCATTCGAGCTTCAGCAGACCGAACTTAACGACCAACAGCGGCATCTTCAATTCCGTGAACTGGAAATCAAAACCGCCCTGGAACGTTTTGAACGGCTCGGCGTGACCGAGCAGAAAATGGTCGAACTCCAGCGGCGGGCCCACGAATTCGAAACACGCGATGCAACCCTGACTGCCGCCGAGTCGATGCTTGCCGAGCAGCAAGTGCAACTAGCCGACCAGCTACGCGAGTTGGAACGACAGGAATTGGCATTTGAAAACCGTGTCACGCGCGAGCGGGGTGTCCTCGACCAAGATCGCCAGCGTAAAAACCAATTGCTCGAGCAGCACCAACAACAACTCGACCGACGCGAGGCGGAACTCGACCAAAGGCAGGTGGCACTCGAACAATTGCAGGAAGAGCTACGCTCAGCGCAGCGAGAAGTCCTGGAAATGCGATTGGCCGCGGAGGAAATCTGGCTCCAATTGCAGGGAGTCTTGGCTCCAGCTACTTTGTCGCGATCGATTGCCCAATTACGTGCGCGTCTTGCCGACCATTTCCTGCTCGCTGCTGAAGAAGTGCAAACACGCCGCAAGCAGTTGGAATCAGTTCGCACCGAGTTGTCGGGGCAACACCAACAGCTCCACCAGAGAAGGCTCGAGCTGGAACAATGGCTCGAACGCCGCGAGCGTGACTTGGAACAGCGGGCCGCGCGGCTTGTTGCCCGGGAGAAGGAACTCGACCAACAACATCGCGAGTTTTCGCTTGACGAGAAACGATGGCAGGCTCGGCAAGCCGAGTACCAGCGCGAGATTCAACGACTGTTGGCAGAGCAGCGCAAGCACCTCAAGCCGGCAGCATAACCCACATCCAACAACGCTCGCCTATTCTTCGGGCGATTCCTGATCGTCGGTTATGATTTCTGGGGTATAGCCGTCGTAGGAGTCTTTCTCGGTGGCCTGCTTCGCGCTGGGTGGAATCCAATTTCGTGGCTCAACCACTTCGCCGACAGTCATCGCTTCGGCCTGGTTGGCGATGGCCATGGCAACGCGAACCTCGGCACTACTAAAGTAATGGCCTCGTACTACATTCCGCGCGGTGCCTGTGAGCTTGTTGGCTAAATCAACCCAACTCACGTCACTATTGAGATGCCACACTGCTGCCTGAGAAGCGCTCCGGGGCAACTCGCCATTGGCGAAGGCTTTTACTACTTCGATGACCGCGGGGTTGTCGACAACATCTTCGATGGGACGAATTTCATAAGGCTTGCTGGACGAGGGATCTTTCAACCCATGATCAAGACACAACAGAGGCACATCAATACGGCTCACCTTTTCGGGAAGGATGTTAAACCTACCGCCACCACCGCCGCCGCCTCTTCCGCCACCTCCGCCACCGCGACCGCCTCCACCGCCACCGCCAACGCTTTGGCCGCCGCCTCCGCCACCCCCTCCACCAAGGCCGCCACCGCCGCCGCCGCCGAAACCGCCCTGCCTAAGCACGGGAACGCCGGCAAATGCCTCGGGAACCAGCACATCGACAGGTTCATTGGTTTTGTTGGTAAGGACCAATCGGCCTTTGGAATCGCTACGGGCGACAAATTTGGCTTCGACTAAGCCATCGTCAATCGCCTGAAACAAGTCGATCGCTTCGGCAGCTTCACCTTCGGCAACATCTTGAGTGTCGTCGGCGAAAGTATTCAGAGGTGCAAACAACAATACGGTCAACAGGAGCCATCTGGTCTGTTCTGCAATTTTCATCTTTAGCCTTCGTCTTTTCTGATCGGTTACTAGCCGCTGGCGGCAGCCAGCGGTCCACCGGCTTCCGCCGGCGGCTAGGATGCACCATGCTTCTCAGGCATGCACTCTAGCTCCACTCCAGCATAAGCTGCCGGACACGAAAAGCCAAGAAATTAAGGCCCAACTGCATCTTTCCCAGGAAGAAGCTAGTCTATGCCTCCCGGGTGTCTTGGTGCAATAATTGGGGAACACTCCCAGCCAACCCCCTAGTAAAAAACCTTCTGAAACCGCCGTGTCGCTCGCATCTCAGCAATCCAGACTGGACAGAGGCCACACGGCCGCGTGGATTATCTCCCCATTGTGGGATCTGGCCTACGTGGTCATGACGCCACTTCTGATTGTGCCAATTTTGCTGATCCTAGCTCGCCATTGGCTTACCCCCGAGCAGATTCACCTGTCGGTGATTTCCTTCGCTTCGCTGGGTCATCATCTGCCCGGATTCATGCGCGCCTACGGCGACCGCGAATTGTTCCGCCGTTTCTATTGGCGTTTTTTGCTCACGCCTCTCCTGGTTTTTGCTCTGGCCCTGTTGTTCACGCCGCCTGCCGCGTTGGCCTCGGCCCTACACCTTCCCTGGAAGCATCTCCACGGGTTGGAATTGATATTACTCTTCTGGGGCACCTGGCACGGGCTGATGCAAACCTACGGTTTCATGCGAATCTATGATGTGAAAATGGGGGTGAACGATCGCCGTGCGGCCCGGCTTGACCATTGGTTGTGTCTGACCATGTTTGCCGCGGGCGTAGTTTTTAGCGATGCGCGAGTGTTTGGTATTGCCAATGCGATTTGGCAGTCGGGACTGCCACTGTTCGGTCCAGAGTGGCTCCGCACGGTGCGGATTGCCGTTGGAGCCGCAGGGATTGCCACGATGTTGGCATACCTCTGGCAGATAGTCTCCCGGTGGCGTCGGAATGAACCCATCTGCTGGATCAAGCTGCTATTGGCCGCATCCACGGGTTGGTTTTATTGGTACTCGGGCCGATTGTCGACCAATTTATTGATCGGCATCGCGATGTTCGAGATTTTTCACGCGGTGCAATACTACGCGATCGTATGGATTTACAATCGACGACTGATGCAGAAAGCCGGAGACCGTTTCGGTCTTCTTGGATTTCTGTTTCGCGATCGTTGGTCGATGTTGGGCATCTATTTGGCATTGATCGCTGCCTATAGCTCGATCCAGTTTTTCTCGGTCGACGTAAACGAGTACGTGTTCAGCACAAGAAACACGGATGCACACCAGTGGCTGATGGCCCTATTTGTTACGTCCTCCATGTTGCACTTCTACTTTGATGGTTTTATTTGGCAGGTGAGCGAACGCAAAACGCAGGAAAACCTCGTCGAAAACGTGCCCGAGAGTTTGCCGCGGACGCACTTTGTGCCGGCCGCGATGCACATTGGCAAATGGGCAATGTTGCTGCTTATCGCGGGAGGGTTACTTGTCAGCGAATGGCGGCAGAGGAATGAGTGGAATACCCTCCGGTCCGCACGTGTGCTAGCGCTGGGAGCTCTAACCCCCAAGTTGCCCGAATGCCAAATTCTGCTCAGCCGAGAAGCCCTCTCGCGACACGACACCCGTGGGGCCGTGGCTCATGCCGAAAAGGCGATTGCACTGCGGCCCCGCTCACACTCGATCCAAGCCGACTTGGGTTTGGCATTGATGCAGTCTGGTCGTTTTGAAGAGGCGAAAGAACATCTCCAGCAGGCGATCGCCATCACCTCGAAGCCGCATTGGCGTTACCACAGCGATTTGGGGTTGATTCTTGCCTACCAAGGAAAATTCGAAGAGGCGGAACGTGAATTGCTTTTTGCAATCGATGCCGCCCCAATGCTCGAAACACCCCGACAACATCTAGCAGAATTCTATCTGCGCATGGGGCGCACCGACGCCGCCGCTAGCCAGTTCGATGTGATTGCCGAACAATTTCCTCAATCGCTTAACGCCGAACTTGGCAAAGGATTGCTGCTCAGCAAGCAAGGAAAACACGACGAGGCAGTCCGCTTGGGAAATTTTCTTGTAGCGGGCCATCCCTCAGACTGGCGCGCACAGTTGGCGCTCGGTTCTGCGCTCAACGCCAGCGGCAACGGCCATCTGGCGATCGAACCGCTGGAAAAGGCTCGACGTTTGCGGCCCTATGCGGCTGAAATCTATTACCATCTGGGCCTGGCACATTTTCAGCGGGGGCGTCCCACACTTGCAATTCAACCTTTGCAGAACGCTGTCCAGATCGATCCACTGCACTTTCTTGCCCATTTGCAATTGGGAAACACATTTTACGTATTGAATCAACCTCTTGATGCCCTAAAAGCCTACGGACAATGTCGGAAACTGCGACCAACGCATCCCGATTTATGCGCCAACCTGGGAGGTTTGCTCGCCACGCTAGGGAAAACCAAAGAAGCGGAAGCGATCTACCGCGAAGGCGTAGCCGCCAACGCCGGCTCCGCAGCGCTGCATTACAACTTGGGCCTGCTACTACTGCAACAGGGAAACCGCGAAGAGGCACGCGACCTGATCGAGCGCGCCGAGCAACTTGGCATGACGATGTCGCCAGAAGTCCGCGCGGCGCTGAGGCTGTAGCGAAACTGTAGCGGCATTCCAAGCTTTACAAAATACTCGCCTCAACGGATCAACGATTCTCCCAGTACCCTGGTTTCCGCTTAGCATGTGCAATCGCGACAATGAGTAATCGTCCGTCTATGATTCGGTAAACAATGCGAAAAGGGAACCGTTTGAGAATACAAGAGCGATGCTCATCATCAAGAAGGCCAAACCGCTCAGGGGCATCCACGATTTTCGCCAATGCTGATTCTATCTCAGCAGCAAACCGGACTGCCGCCTGCTCGCTCCGCTTGGCGTACCAATCAAACGATTCGTCGAAATCGAGTCGTGCGCTAGGGAGAATCTCAATCGACAACATCGATGCCCACCCGACGCAGCGCTTCGTTACGGACGGTTTCCCATGGCACAGTCGTGATCCCGCCCGCGTCAAATTCCTTGGAACGGCGTTTGATCTCGGTCAACCACTCATCGCTCAATGGCGCCGACGCGGTTGGCACGCTTTCCCACAATGCCTCGATGAATTGCACCTTTTCAGGAGTGGGCAATTGGCTCGCTGCGTTCAGCAAAGTTTCATAATCACTCATCGCTTACTATCCTCCACTCAATCGATTATAGCACTCGCGCATGGTTGTTTCACACAGAACTCAGCAATTCTTCAAAATCAGCCTCGCTGACAACTGCGACACCCAGTTGCCGCGCTTTGTCGAGCTTGCTGCCTGCTTTCTCGCCGGCCACCAAGAGATCGGTGTTCTTGGAAATGCTGCTTGAGGCCCGGCCGCCGTGTTGCTCGACCAGGGCGTGAATTTCGTCGCGGGTGTGTTTTTCCAATTTCCCGGTGACGACCACCGTTTTGCCAGCCAGGATTTGCGAAGCACTTTTGGAATCGGGAGTCTGAAGTGATTCACACACAACACCTGCATCGGCCAAGTGAGTAACGGCTTGCTGGCCATACTCGCTTCGAAAAAAATCAAAAACGCTTTGGGCGATGATGTCGCCCACTTCGTCGATCTCGCTCAATTGTTCGACGGAAGCTGCCTGAAGCTCCGCGAGCGTTTGAAACCGGTCGGCCAAAATACTTGCCACGCGTGTGCCCACGTGGCGAATCGACAGCGCGTTGAGCAGTCGAGCTAACCCGCGCGATTTGCTGTCAGCAATTGCGTCGAGTAATTTTGTGGCCGACTTTTCGCCCATCCGCTCCAGGCCTTGGAGCTGGTCTTGGGTGAGTTTGTACAAGTCTGCGAAGTCTCGCACGATTCTCGAAGAAACCAACTGAAAAATGAGTTTGTCGCCCAAGCCTTCGATATCCATTGCTGACCGGCTGGCGAAGTAAAGCAATCGCTCGCGCACTTGCGCGGGGCACCTCAGATTCGGGCAGCGGATGTAAACGCCTTCGTCCTGTTCGAGTGGAGTTTCACACTCGGGGCATTCTGTAGGAAACTGAAACGCCACGGAACCAGACTTCCGCTGGTGCATCTCCACGCGGACGATATGGGGGATGATCTTTCCTGCCTTTTCAACAACAACCGTGTCACCTACGCGGACGTCTTTACGGGCAATCTCATCGGCATTATGCAAACTGGCCCGGCGTACCGTGGTACCCGCCAACTCAACCGGTTCGAGTTCTGCCACGGGAGTAATCGCCCCGGTTTTGCCGACTTGGACACGAATTTCGTTCAGCGTGGTCACCGCTTCGTATTTTTCAAACTTGTAAGCGATCAACCAACGGGGACTTTTACTTGTCGAACCAAGTTGTTCCCGTTGGTTGAAGCGGTTAACTTTCAAGACCAGTCCGTCGACTTCAAAGTCGAGTTCATGCAGTCGTTCGACCAACGACTCGGCATGTTCAACCGCCTTGGCAAAACTGGAAAAGCTTGCGACATGGGGTGTCGCGGGAAGTCCCCAATGCCCGAGCTGATCTAAGAAATCAATGTGGTTGTCGACACCCAACCCCTCGACAGCCCCCGAGCCGTGGCAAAACATGCGCAGCTTCCGCTCGGCACAAATTCGCGGATCGAGCAATCGAATGCTGCCGGCGGTGACATTGCGTGTGTTGGCAAAGGGCTCCAAGCCTTCTTCAAGCCGCCCGGCATTGAGCTTCGACAAGTCGGCATTGGTCATGTAAATCTCGCCCCGTACTTCTACCAGAGGCGGAAAGTTGTCGCCTTCAAGCCGTAGTGGAACTCCAAGAACCGTGCGGACATTGTGGGTGATGTCGTCGCCCGTGGCACCATCCCCGCGTGTTGCCCCGCGGACCAGAACGCCATTCTCATAAGTCACCGAGACCGCAACGCCATCGATTTTCAACTCGACCACCCACTCGACTTCCTCACCGGGAAGCAGGCCCGCAATCCGTTCGCCATACTTTTGCAATTCTGCCGTGCTGTAGGTATTGTCGATCGACATCATCGGCACGCGATGGCGTACCGAGTTGAGTTCGTCGACAGGAGAATCGCCAACCCGTTGCGTCGGGCTGTCTGGCGAAATCAAGTCGGGATGATCGGACTCGAGGCTTTTGAGCTGTTCCAGAAGACGATCATACTCGAGATCAGAAATTATCGGGGCGGCCTCGACATAGTAGCGCCGATCGTGCTCACGAATCGTGGTCCGCAATTGCTCAATTTTTTTTCGTGCGGAAGAATCAGCCATCAGGGCAATGCTTGTGTAAAAGAGGCTAGGGGCTAGGAGTGAGGAGCTAGGCAATTTCGGATTCCGAATTCTTTTCGGTTTGAATTACTTCCCATTGGTTTGTTCCCTCTCGTCTGGGGAAGTACCATCACCGTTTGTCCACCAACTGTCGGTGCCGATTGCTCCAACTGTGAGCACTGCTAAAACCGCAAGTTCGACAAGCATTGCAGTGCTTCCATTCGCACGAAGCCAGGCGAATAGTGGATGGTCGGCATGCCGAAGCGCTCCAGCGCGACCCGAGTTAACCGCCTGAAACGCCATAAAACAGTAGGCGAAACCGGTAATTACAAAAGCCATGCTCACCGGAATAAGCAGCGTATAAAACGGGTTTTTCCACTTTTTTTTCGACAACTTGTGGGCTCCATTTCGGGACAAGCAATGGTCCAGCAAGGATTATAACAAAGCTCTCGTGGGTGTCATGGCTGACAACATTCTTTCGCGATCAGAGGATTCGCCTCCCGTGTCGCCAAAGCCCTTGCCGCTTATCGACATTCCGCCGCTGGCACACTGGGGTTGGTTTGCGGTAGGATGAGGGGTTTCACCATCGGTCAAGAGTCCTCAGAGAATGCCCCCCAGCCCTTCCAGTACCGCACCTCCAACTCCCTTGCAGCAGATTCAGCTGCGCGGTGTGTCGGTGAATAATCTGCAACATGTGGATTTGGATTTGCCACACCGGCAACTGATCGCGTTTTGTGGCGTGAGCGGTAGCGGAAAGACAAGCCTGGCTCTCGATACGCTGTATGCTGAGGGACAGCGCCGCTACATCGAAAGTTTTTCCACCTACACTCGGCAATTCTTACAGCAACTCGATAAGCCGGAGGCCGAAAGTATCGAGGGAATCCCGCCGTCGATTGCAGTGACACGAAAAAACGTGAGCCGATCTAGCCGGGCGACGGTCGGCAGCACGACGCAAATCAACGAGCATCTCCAACTGTTGTTCTCTCGCATCGGTCAAGTCGTTTGCCACGGTTGCGGCGAGGAAGTGCAGCAAGACACTGCCGAATCGGCCAGCGATGAATTATTGAATCTCGACCCCGGGTCGCGGCTGATGATCGGATTTCGGTCGTCGCGGGGCATCGAACGGCCAACGGAAGTGTGGCTGGCCGATCTCAAGGCTCTGGGTTATCGGCGCATTGTAAAAAATGGCCGGACGCTCGAGTTAGACGACGCTGCCGTGGAAGACATCGATGACGATGAATCTTTGGAAGTGGTGCTTGATCGCGTTGCTGTTTCCCCCGAGGGTACTTCCCGACTGCGGGAGTCCTTGGAGGCTGCGTTGGAAGCGGGACGGGGAAGTTGCATCGTTTGGGTAGAGATAGCCGATCAGCAGAGCAATCACGAGATTCAACCCACGGGCAGGAATGGTGAAATCGACGGGCGGCATTGGCTCGCTCGGTGCTTTAGCCACTCTTTTCGCTGCGAAGCATGCGAGATCGATTATCCCGCCCCTGAGCCACAGTTGTTGAATTACAACAATCCGCTAGGGGCATGCCCCGCCTGCGAAGGTTTTGGAAACATCATCGACGTCGACATGGAACGTGTGGTTCCCGACGACAAAAAATCGCTCCGCGATGGGGCCGTTGCTCCGTGGAACACGCCAGCCTATGCGCACGAGCTGGAAGAACTTCTGGCACTGGCAGGCGACTACAATCTGCCGGTGGACGTGCCCTATCGCGATCTCACCGAAGAGCAGGCTCGGCTCGTTCGCGAGGGAGTTCCCGAACGCAACTTTGGCGGGCTCAATGGATTTTTCGATTGGCTGGAACGACGCAAATACAAAATGCACCTGCGCGTTTTCCTAAGCCGATGGCGCAGCTATTACCCGTGTGAAGCATGTATAGGAAAACGACTCAAGCCTGAGGCGCTTGCCGTACGGATAGGCGAAAAGAACCTTGCCGAACTGTCGTCGCTGACCATCCTCGACGCACTTGCTTGGTTCGAGAATCTAAAGCTGACGCCATGGCAAAATAAAGTGGGGATGTTGCTACTCGAACAAGTCATGGCCCGATTGCGCTATCTCGATCGCATTGGCGTGGGACATCTTTCGCTGGAAAGGCCGCTAAAAACACTGAGCGGCGGCGAGGCACAGCGGGTCGCCCTGACCTCGGCTTTGGGATCGAATCTCGTGGGCATGCTTTATGTGTTGGACGAACCCAGTGCCGGCCTCCACCCGGCCGACATGCCACGACTCGTCGAGATGGTAAAAGAACTGCGAGATCGGGGTAACACGGTGGCCTTGGTCGAACACGAATCGTCTTTGATCCGCGCAGCAGACGAAGTGGTTGAATTGGGCCCCGCGGCAGGGGAGCTAGGCGGGCGGATTGTGTTCCATGGCTCGCCGTCGGCCATGGCGGAATGCGACGAAAGCCGCACCGGGGATTGGCTCTTCCGCCGCCACAGTGTTGCTCCGCAAAACGAGCGTCGGGCCACCGAACATGGTTGGATTCGCCTGAAGGGTGCCACGGGCAACAACCTAAAAAATATCACGGCCGAGTTTCCACTTGGCATGCTGTGCGTGGTAACCGGCGTGAGCGGAGCGGGAAAAAGTACGCTGGTCCAACAGACGCTTTTCCCCGCCGTAGCTCAACATTTGCGGTTGGACAGCGACAAGCCTTCGCCATTCGATGAAATCACAGGTGCCAGTCAAGTGGAAGACGCCGTTCTGGTGGATCAAAGCCCCATCGGCCGAACGCCCCGGTCGAACCCAGTGACTTACATCAAAGCCTTTGATCCTATTCGCGCTTTGTTCGCGGCGTCGGCGGAAGCGCAGTCCCGGGGATTCAAAGCGAGTCATTTCAGTTTTAATGTCGATGGTGGACGATGCGAAGCTTGCCAAGGGGAGGGATATACGCAAATCGACATGCGTTTGATGGCCGATGTGTATATGCGTTGCCCCGAATGTCACGGGCAGCGTTATCGACGCGAGGTGTTAGAAGTAAAAGTGCGTGGCTGCAACATTGCCGAAGTGCTCGATTTCTCGGTACGCGAAGCGTTTAGTTTTTTCCGTGGACAGCGAAAGATTCTCGCCCGATTGAAGTGCCTCATGGACGTGGGACTCGACTATTTGCGACTTGGACAACCGGCCAACACGCTCTCGGGTGGCGAGGCACAACGGCTAAAGATGGCCACGTATGTTGCCGCTCCCCGCCGAGGGCGTACGCTCTTCGTCCTCGACGAACCTGCCACGGGACTCCACAATTCGGACGTGCTGCAACTTTTGGATTGTTTTGATTCTTTGGTGGCGATGGGACATTCGCTTGTGGTGGTCGAGCACAATCTGTTGATGATGCAAACAGCCGATTACATCATTGATGTTGGCCCCGGTGCCGACAAACAGGGAGGAAGCATCGTCGCGCGGGGGACTCCCGAACAGGTCGCCGAATGTGCGGACTCGATGACGGGTCAGCATCTGGCGGCGAATTTTTCCTCTGCCGACGAATCCTCAGCCGATTGAGCGAACATGTGCGAACCACCATTCCAATGGATCTTAGGCGAGGCGGTCGACGGCCAAGCGCGTGTGTACGTACAAGCTTGTTCTGAGTCGAACGTGGTAGAAATCCGTGGCCGATTGCGAGGGCCTTTTTCTGAGTTTGCTAGAACATTGCCTGCGGAATTCGTTTTGCAATCGGCGCCTTCTCAATCCAATGCCGTAGCCCTTGCTTCAACGATGGTTCCCGACCCCTGTTTTTGGACACCTGAGCTGCCGATGCAATATCAACTCGATCTTGAGATCATCGACGATCAAGGTCGGTTGTCGAAAACTTCTCGCTGGGTTGGCTTACGGAGGTGGTCGGCGGATGGCTGCCACCTTCGGCTGGAAAGGCGTCGGACCGTTTTACGCGCTGTTCGCGACGAACAAATCTCAGTTGAACAATTGCCGGCTACCCGATCGGCATGTATCGCCCTATTGGTTTCACAGCCGAGTGAATCGCTCTGTGCCGCGGCATGCGAGCAAGGGGTGCCTCTGATTGCCGATCTAACTCAATCCGGTAAAAACCTTTTTAGCGAATTGGCAAAGTTGGATTGGTTTCCCGCGGTGATGATGGTGCTCGTCGAAGCGAAGCAACTCCACCAAATTCGTCGCTCCCAATCTCCCCCGCATCAGCTACTGCTCGCCCACCAGCTTGGCGTTGGTGCCAAGCCAACTGCTGTAGAAATGTCCGCGTGCGACGCTTTAGCGGTTGTTTTAACAGACAACGAAAGACCGCCCGATTGGTTAGCCACTTGCGAAAAGCCGGTTGTTGCGATCCGTCGCGGCAAGACGTACGCTGATTGGACCGCGGCACGTCACGGTTGCGATGTGCTGCAAGCCGAACTGGCACCGCAATTCGATCTGGCAGGCTACTTCGTGTGAACCCCGCATGACCCATTCCGACTCAAAATTCGACCGCTATCGGCGACAAATTCGCTTTGCTCCGCTCGGAGAAGAGGGGCAGCAAAAATTATTAAACAGCCGGGTGTTGATCTGCGGTTGCGGTGCATTGGGTTCCGTGGTCGCGGATACTTTAGTGCGAGCGGGAGTAGGCTTTTTGCGAATTGTCGACCGCGATTTTGTCGACCTGGACAATCTGCACCGCCAAGTGCTTTTCGACGAACGTGACGCGGCAGAGCAACTTCCGAAAGCGGTGGCTGCGTCGCGACGACTTGAACAGGTCAACAGTTCGGTGGAGATCGAACCCGTAGTTGCAGATGTCCACTCGGGCAACTTGCGCCAATTGGCTGTCGATGTCGATGTACTGATAGACGGCACCGACAATTTTGAAACGCGATATTTACTCAACGATTTTGCCGTAGCCAACGGCACGCCCTGGATCTTTGGCGGTTGCGTTGCCATGGAAGGACAAGCATTTGCCATCGTGCCCGGCCACACGCCCTGCCTGACGTGCATCATCCCCAAACCCCCGCCTGCGGCCGCGCAGCCCACCTGCGAAACGGCCGGTGTACTGGCACCCATTGTCAACGTCGTTGCTTCTCTCCAAGCGAGTGAAGCGATTAAACTACTCAGCGGCAACTGCAGCCAGTTGAATCCGGCAATGACATTTGTCGACCTGTGGCAAAACGAGCTTCGTCAGCTAGCGGTAGACAACGCGCGAAACGAAAATTGTCCGACGTGCGGCCGACATGAATTCCCTTGGCTTGAAGGGCACCTGGGAGCAGCAGTCACACAACTTTGCGGAAGAAATTCGGTGCAAATTTCTCCAGCCAACGACGATTCCATTGATCTTCCTGCACTGGCAAAAAAACTGAGCTCCGCAGGCCAGGTGACCATGAATCCCTATCTCGTTCGATTGGTTGTCGACGAATTCCTATTCACGATATTTGCCGACGGGCGAACGATTGTCACCGGGACCGACGATCCCTCTACCGCTCGTACTCTGCAAGCAAAATATATCGGCGGCTGACCGCAAATTTTTCCCCAATGCCCCAAGTTCCCAACGACATCGTTTAGGGCATGTTTCCTGGAGTTTGATTATAGAGATGCAGGACAGCAAAGCCGATGGAACAAGTACCTTCCTGTTGGCCAAGACCTTGGTCCAACATGACCCAGACTCGACTCCTCGCGACACCTAGGCATGGCAACTGTAGAACATTCTTCCTCGGTCACTGCAAACTTTGTCACCGCAAACTTTGCCAACACCGATTCCGACGACCGGCAACTACTTGTCGGCCGCATGGGACCTTGGCAACTTGTTCGGCTGATCAGCGAAAGCGAATTGGCGCGGGTCTATGTGGTGCGCCCAGTCGATGCCCCCGCGGATCAACCGGCAAACTACGTCATCAAAGTGTTGCGCAAAGAATGGTGGCGCGATCCGCATGCGATCGAAATGCAACGCCGGGCAGCGTGGCTGGGGCGGGCCGTGTCGCATCCGCATTTGCTTCCCGTGCTTTCTGCGCAAGTAGGACAGGCGCCCTATTACTTTGTGATGCCAAAATTGGCCGGTAAGAGCTTGTCGACAATTCTAGCGACAAAAAAGCACTTGCCTCTGCCGATCACGCTTTGGGTTGCACGCCAAGTGGCCGAGGCACTTTCGGCATTGCACGATTCGACCAACATGATCCACGCCGACGTGAAACCTAGCAACATCATCGTTTCGCCCGAGGGGCATTCGACGTTGATCGATTTGGGATTTGCCCATTCGGAGACCGAGGCCAGACACTGGTCGACTCGGCCCGTTGTAGGAACGCTGAACTACGTGTCCCCCGAGTCGGTGACCTCAAGTTTATCTGCCGCACCAAGCAGCGATCTGTACAGCTTGGGTGTGACGCTCTATGAGATGCTTGCCGGAAAGCTGCCGTTCGTTGCCAACTCGCCCGACCAATTGATTCGACTCCACAGGGAAATGACGCCAAGCTGCATCCGGCAAAGCGTTCCACGCTTGCCCAAGCCAATCGCATCGCTGGTGCATCGACTATTGGCGAAAGACCCGCTACGACGTCCCGATTCGGCTTCCGCGGTTGCTGAAGAACTGATGCGGCTGGAAATCGAATGTTTTTCTTGCCGATAGAAAAGGTTCTGACGATTCAGCACTCCACCACGTTTACGGCCAATCCGCCTTGCGACGTTTCTTTGTATTTATTCGACATGTCCGCGCCGGTTTGGCGCATGGTTGCGATGGCATCGTCGAGACTCACGCGATGAGTTCCATCCCCGTGCAGTGCCAATCTTGAGGCATTCACCGCCGCAACTGACGCCATGGCGTTTCGCTCGATACAAGGGACCTGTACCAAACCTCCCACGGGGTCGCACGTTAGCCCCAGGTTGTGCTCCATGCCAATCTCGGCTGCTTGTTCAACCTGAGCCACTGTGCCACCAAGCACTTCGGTGAGCGCACCCGCGGCCATCGAACACGCCACGCCGACCTCGCCCTGGCAACCTACTTCTGCCCCGGAGAGCGAAGCTTGCTCTTTGAAAAGCATGGCAATCGCTCCAGCGGTTAATAGAAACCGAACCATCGCCTCGTCGTTCGCCCCTTGGCAAAACCGTGCGAAGTAGTGCATCACTGCGGGAATAATTCCCGCCGCGCCGTTCGTAGGCGCGGTAACAACACGACTTCCGGACGCATTTTCTTCACCGACTGCCAATGCAAATACGTCGATCCAATCGAGTGGCGAAAGATTATCGCCTTCTGCAGAACTTCCCCGTTCGTGTAATTGGCGAGCGAGTTCCGCCGCCCGCCGCTGAACCTTGAGCCCCCCGGGAAGAATTCCTTCCTGCCGGCAGCCACGCTGCACACACTCCTGCATCGCTTGCCACACTCGCAATAGACCGTTTGAAACTTCGTCGCGAGTGCGCCAACTGGTTTCGTTTTGCCACGTCATTTCACTCACCGACAAGCCCGACGCCCTGGCCATTTGCAGGAGTTCTTTACCCGACTTGAATGGAAAAGGCGGTGGACACTTTTCTGGAAGCGGTGGTTGGATCGAATTGCCGTCGGCGTCGACAACAAAACCGCCGCCGATCGAATAGTATTCGCGCGTTGCTATTTCCACTCCCGCAGGATCTGCGGCTCGAAACTGAATGCCGTTGGTATGCAGCGGAAGCATCTCGTCTACGACAGCAATTAGGTGCTCGGCGGGAAGAAAGGCTATCGGCTTTTCATTCAGCAAACGCAGCGTTGATGATGCATGAATCTGCTCGACTCGACCCGAGATCGAAGAAGGGTCCACTGTTTCCGGAGTTTCGCCTTCAAGCCCTAACAAGATCGCCCGGTCGGTGCCGTGCCCTTTGCCGGTGAGTGCTAACGAACCGTAGAGTCGAACCTCCAATGAAGCAACATCGTGGAAGTGTCCATGCTCTTTCAAATCGAGCGCAAACCGATAGGCAGCTCGCATCGGTCCTACGCAATGAGAACTTGATGGTCCGATTCCAATCGTGAATAAATCAAAAACGCTTATAGCCATAGAAACACCGTAAGGTCACCAACCACATTCTATCGGCATTGCCTGGTTACGGGGACTCTTCCGAGAAAGTTTCCCAACTATTGCTAATTGACAACTGTGGAAAGTGGGGGAGTGAAGACACCAAGGTTCAAGCAAAAAACGGTGTGGAAACTACTCACGTACGTTGCGCAGTTAGCAGCGAACTTGACGCTCTGAAAAGGATGCTCGATAATTAAAGTTGTTATTGAACTAGTTGTCCTACACATTGCCTACTTCCAGCTCTTGTCGCAATAGGTGTTTCTTCAGGCACAGGCGTGCTTTGCGCAAGGCGAAATGGCCTCGTATTTTTTTATGCGCGATTCGATCCTTCTCTATGTCAACGGGCATCGTCACCTCGTCGGAGGGCAGAGTGCGCTGCGTTCTCTCTCTGATTTTCTCCGCCGAGATTTAGGGCTGATCGGTACAAAAATTGTTTGCAGCGAAGGCGATTGCGGCGCTTGCACCGTGCTGATTGGGCGACCACGCGATGGGCGTTTTGTGTATCAGAGCGTCGACTCGTGTATTCAATTTATGTTTCAGTTGGATGGCATGCATATTGTTTCTGTCGAGGGACTTTCTCGCAATGACCAGATGACGCCCATGCAACAATCGATGATCGATTGCCACGGTTCGCAGTGCGGGTTCTGCACTCCAGGGTTTGTCGTTGCGATGACTGGTATGCTTGAAGATTGCCAACAGCTCAGCACCGCGGATTTGCGTCATGGCCTTACGGGCAACCTTTGTCGCTGCACTGGCTACACGCCCATCTTGGACGCTGGAACCCAATTCGACGCTTCCGCGCATCATCGCCTCAAGGAAATCTATCCCGAGGCAGCGATGCTCGAAGATCTAGCTGAGAATGCAGCCGGCGATATTGAGATTATCACTGGTTCTGGAAGTCAGAAACACTCGCTATTTAGCCCGGACGATTTGAATTCTGCCACCAAATTTCTCGACGCGCACCCCGAAGCGACGATCATCGCCGGCGGAACGGACGTCGGTGTGCGGATCAACAAAACGCTCGAGCTCCCGACGTCGATATTGGATTTGAACCGTCTGACAGAAATGGAATCCGTAAGCGTAGAGTCCGATCGGCTGGTACTTGGGGCGCGTGCTAGTTGGGCGGCGGTGGAAGAAGCCTGCGCTGGCGTGGCTCCAGAATTCCACCGGATACTCACGGTTTTCGGATCACCCCAAATCCGCAACGTCGGCACGATCGGTGGAAACATAGTAAACGCTTCCCCGATTGCTGATTCGCTGCCATTTCTGTACGTCATGGAATCAATGCTCACGTTGAGCAGCCAATCGGGCACTCGCCGAGTGAACATCAACGATTTCTACTCGGGTTACAAGAAATTTGATTTACGGCCAGGAGAACTTCTGACGAAGATAGATGTGCCCCTGCCCAGGGATGATGAAACTTTAAAGCTTTATAAAGTATCGCGCCGCAGAGATCTGGATATCGCCAGCTTTACAGCCGCGATAAGATTGCGGTTCGACGGGAACACGATCGCGGAAGCTTCGATTGCACTTGGTGCGGTAGGACCCACGATTGTCCGGCCGCGTAAAGTTGAGCAGTTTTTGCTCGGGAAACCTTTTTCGGAAGCCACAATGCGGCAGGCTGGGGAACTGGCCACGGAAGAGATCTCGCCAATCAGCGACGTACGCGGCTCGGCCGAGTATCGTACCCAACTTACGCGAAACGTATTTTTGAAATTCTTTTACGAAAATCAACCCGAACTATTGATTGCTTGACGGCAAGCACTGAACCCAAGATTCGCTAGAACGCCCGCGAAGTGCCCACCAACTCCGCGTTCCTTGTTTTATGAAAACATGTCCAAGCCAATGAAGTCCGTCGGAAAACCACTGCCGCACGATTCCGCCGAAGGGCACGTCACGGGCCAGGCGTTGTATTTGGACGACGTGCGCACTTTCGATGGGGAACTCCATGTTGGTTTTGTGGGAAGCCCGGTCGCTTGTGGCGAGTTATTTGCTGTTGATACACAGCCTGCTTTTGCTGTCCCAGGTGTTGTCGCATGTTTCACTGCACACGACGTCCCGGGGCACAACATATTTGGATTGATCACAGCCGACGAACCCTTTCTGGCTGATGAGCAACTGCTGTATTTGGGGCAGCCAGTTGCTGTCGTTGCGGCTGAGAGTCGCGAGGCTCTCGAGCTTGGCAGGCAGGCAGTGCGGATCGAATGCCGCGCTGCCAAGCCGATTTTGGAATTGGAAGAAGCAATTAGCAAAGAGCGGTTCTTGGGCGCTCGTTTGCGAATTGCCCGTGGCGATGTGGATAAAAAACTCGCCTCCGCCGAGCACCAATTAAGCGGGACATTCTCCAGCGGTGGGCAAGAACAGTTTTATCTGGAATCTCAGGCCTCGATTGCCTACCCGGGCGAGCAAGGTCAGATTGTTGTTCATTCTTCGACGCAGAATCCGACTGAAATTCAAGCCGTGGTAGCCGAGGTTTTGGGGGTGGGGCAACACGAAGTAGTCTGCATCTGCAAACGCATGGGGGGAGCTTTCGGCGGCAAAGAAACCCAAGCAGCAATTCCCGCGATGATGGCTGCGCTCGTGGCCCAAAAAACCGGTCGACCTGCGAGGGTGATCTACAACAAAGACGACGACATGCGCGTCACCGGCAAGCGGCATGAATATCTCACCCGCTGGGAAGTAGGTTTCGACGCTTCAGGCCGAATCGAAGCGCTGCGGTGCAACTACTTTTCCAATGGCGGGGCAGCCACCGATTTATCTCCCGCTGTTTTGGAACGCACGCTGCTGCACTCCGACAATGCGTACTACGTCCCACACGTCGAACTCAATGGGCGTATCTGCTTTACCAATCTGCCGCCCAATACGGCTTTCCGCGGGTTCGGTGGTCCGCAGGCGATGGCTGTGACAGAAAACGTGTTGGAATCGATCGCTCAGCATTTGCAGCGCGATGCCTACGATATCCGTTTGGCGAATCTTTATGGCATCGGCGAACGGAACGTGACCCCCTATGGCCAGGTGTTCGACAAAAATCATCTGCCTGAAATCTATGCTTCGCTTGCCGCCCAGTCGCAATACCAACAGCGTCGGCAAGAGATTGCCCAGTTCAATGCAAACTCGAAACTCCAGTTACGCGGGCTGGCACTGACGGGCATCAAGTTCGGCATTTCCTTCACCACCAAGTTTCTCAATCAGGGAAATGCGCTGGTGAACGTCTATACCGATGGCACGATACAGGTATCGACCGGTGCCACCGAGATGGGGCAAGGCGTCAACATAAAAATTCGGCAGTTAGTAGCCGACGAATTCGCAATCAATACAAGCCGTGTGGTGCTAATGCCGACCAGCACGGAGAAAAACAACAACACTTCGCCCACTGCCGCATCGGCCAGTACCGATTTGAACGGAGCGGCCGCCGTCGAAGCCTGCCAAAAAATTAAAGCACGCTTGCAACAATTCGCCGCCGAGCGGCTAGCCGACCCCGACGCGGGGCTACAGGCTTCACCGCGGCACATCGAATTTGTAGACGGTTTTGTGATCGACAGTCGCCGACCGCAAGTCCGTGTGGAATTTCAGCAAATTTGCGACGAAGCCCGTCGCGAGCGCGTCGATCTCGGTGCACGAGGATTTTTCGCCACGCCAGGCGTCGATTTCAATCGAGAAACCGGACGGGGCACTCCCTTTTTCTACTTCACCCAAGGGGCTGCGGTGGCCGAAGTGGTCATCGACCGATTTACAGGCGAGCTGCGTGTGCCGCGTGTCGACTTGCTTGTCGATATCGGCCAATCGATCAACCCGGGTGTGGACCGGGGCCAAATCATCGGCGGTTTCATTCAAGGACTGGGTTGGGTCACTAGCGAAGCTCTCGTTTATGACGACCAGGGCGAACTGCTATCGCACTCGCCAACAACCTACAAAATCCCCGCAGTCACCGATCTACCGGAGGAATTCAACGTCACCACATTCGACAACCAGGATAATGTTCAAAATATCCGTCGAAGCAAGGCGGTGGGCGAGCCTCCCTTAATGCTTGGCATTAGTGTCTGGGCAGCGGTGAAGAATGCTCTATCATACGGAGGGCCTGCGGAACAAATCGATCTGCGGCTCCCCGCCACGGGCGAGGAGGTCTTGCGCTGTCTCACACAACTTGCTGCAGCCCCTGACGCTTCAAAAACTACGCTCGCCAAATAGAACAGGTTCCAGACACGTCGTCTCGGACCCCCATCAATTCGACATCTCGAAATAAGCGATCTATGTCCACACCGCACGGATTTGTTGAACGACTGGCTGAACTCGCCCGAACGGGGACTCCATTTGTTAGCGTCACCATGGTCGAAGCGGTGGGTAGCACTCCCCAAGACGCTGGCAGCAAAATGCTGGTGACCGCAGCCGGTGTGTCCAGCGGCACGGTGGGTGGCGGCAAAGTCGAACACCAGGCCATCCAATATGCTCAGCAACTACTGACCCAAACCGGCAGCGATGCGATTGCCAACGTTCTTGTCGAGTGGAATCTTCAGCGCGATGTCGGCATGACTTGCGGCGGGGCGGTGAAACTCTTTTTTGAAACCTACAATCTGTGCGATTGGAACGTCGTGGTGTTTGGCGCAGGGCACGTTGCCAATGCACTGATTCGATGCATGGGCTCGCTGGATTGCCGCATCACGTGCATCGATCCCCGGCAAGAGTGGCTAGATAAAATCGACGATCAAAAGCAACTGGAGAAAATCTGCGAGCCCGAGCCCAAGACCCGAGCGGCCCAATTGCCCGAAGACGCCTTTGTCGTATGCATGACGATGGGCCACGCTACAGATCGGCCGATTTTGGAGGAAATCTTCCGCTCAAAACGCCAATTCCCTTATCTGGGCGTGATCGGCAGTAAGGCGAAACGGGCCGTTTTACAGCGGGAACTAAAGGCCGCAGGGATCGACAAAGAACAGACCAATGCTTTCCGCTGCCCCATTGGCTTATCTCTGGGCAGCAACCAGCCGGGTGAAATTGCCATCAGCATCGCTGCCGAACTGGTCCAAGAGCGCGATCGTTGGCGGTCCCAACAGTCGTGACGTTGCGGGTCAGGGAAACTGTTCGGACCTCCTTGGCCCCTAGAATCGACAACTTTCGGCGGAATACTTCTCAAGCCCATTCGTGGCAGATACAATTGAGGACCAATGGACGGTGCCACGACATCCAACAAAACAGGAGTATTGCGATGGCGGCTCAATCGGCGATTGCAACCAAAAACACCGGTTCTGCAAATCATGATGGAATTGTCGGCGGCGTCACGCATGTGAAGCACCCGCTCACCCAATACCATGTCACTCAGTTGCGCAATCACAAGACCGACTCGGCGGAATTTCGCCTCTCGGTACGTTGTCTGGCAGCCTTGATGGCCTACGAAGCGACTAAGGATTTGCCCACCGTCGCAACGCAAGTGGAAACTCCTCTGGAAACTGCCGATGGGGTAGCCCTCTCTGGCCGAGTAGGTTTGATTCCCATTCTTCGTGCCGGTTTGAGCATGGTTGATCCAATACTCGATTTGATGCCAACCGCCGAAGTTTGGCACTTGGGTCTTTACCGCGACGAAGCGACCGCCCAGCCTGTTCGTTATTATGACAAACTCCCCGAGCAGCGGCCCGTCGACGTGGCGCTTATTCTCGATCCGATGTTGGCAACCGGCGGCTCAGTAACTGCCGCGCTCACCTCGTTGCGCGAATGGGGTGTCCCCCATGTGAAAGTACTGTCGCTGATCGCATCACGCGAAGGAGTAGACACGGTCGCTTCACAATTTCGCGAGGCTCAAATCTACGTCTGCCAGATAGATCCCGTACTCAACGATCAAAAATTCATTGTTCCCGGCCTGGGGGATGCAGGAGATCGCATCTTCAACACCGTCGGCGACGATTGAATTCTTTTAGTAAATTCGTGGGGCGAAAAACCGTTCCGCTCTGAGTTCAACAGTTTTATCTTATCTTTTCCCTAGCCCCTTTTCCTCATCGGGACTTCTTCTATGGCTCAATACACCAGTTTGCTCGGCTTGGCCGTGATGATCGGTTTGGCATGGTTAATGAGTTCGCATAAACGCCTGTTTCCGTGGCGTGTGGTATTTGGGGGCTTGGTTCTGCAATTTGCTTTCGCCGTGATTATTCTACGAACCACGCCCGGCGAGTGGATTTTCGAATGGGTGAATACCGTTTTCGTCAAATTGCTCGATTGCGTGGAAGCAGGTTCGCTTTTTGTCTTTGGCACAGACTTCGCAGAACACTTTTTTGCCTTCAAAGTATTGCCGACGATCATCTTTTTCTCCGCCTTGATGTCGGTGTTTTACTATTACGGGGTCATTCAAAAAATCGTTGGCCTGTTTGCCCTCGTCATGCAAAAGACGCTCGGCACCTCGGGGGCCGAAACGCTCTCGTCTGCTGCCAATGTGTTTGTCGGGCAAACCGAAGCACCCTTGGTCATTCGCCCTTATATCAGTTCGATGACCACCTCGGAACTCAACGCCGTGATGGTCGGCGGTTTCGCGACTATGGCGGGTGGGGTGTTGGGCGCACTTTCGGAAATGGGCTTCGAAGCCGGCCATTTGCTTTCCGCTTCTGTAATCTCCGCACCGGGAGCTCTCTTGCTTTCCAAAGTGATGCAACCCGAAACCGAAACACCCAAAACACTGGGCAACGTACAAATCGACATCGAAGAGAAAAGCACGAATGTACTCGAAGCCGTTGCGGTTGGAACCACCGGCGGGATGAAACTCGCACTGAACGTGGGGGCCATGCTGATTGTGTTTCTCGCGATGATTACTTTGATCAACGTAATCGTCGGCTGGGTGGGTACGCAGTTCGGATATATTGGGCCCGATGGCGATGCCATGTGGTCCCTGGAAGCGGCGCTCAGCTATATGTTCTATCCCTTGGCCTGGTTGATCGGCGTCGAAACAAACGATTGCATGGCGGCCGGGCAATTGATGGGATTGAAGATGGCAACCAACGAGTTTGTCGCCTATGGCCGGCTCTCGGAATGGGCCGACCCGGAGAGTGCTGTCCAAATTAGCGATCGCTCGCGTATCATTCTCACCTATGCCCTCTGCGGATTTGCTAACTTCAGTTCGATCGGCATCCAGTTGGGCGGGATTGGCGGAATTGCTCCCAATCGTCAGGGCGATTTGGCCCGCCTCGGCCTCCGGGCCATGTTAGGCGGAACACTTGCCGCGTTTATGACCGGCTGCATTGCCGCACTTTTGCTATAATCCGTATTCTTTTTGCTATAATCCATATTCTGCGAAGAGCCCTACAAACTACAATTTTCGTTGCCTAACTGTCGTTGGCAACGCGATAATAATTGAACCCACTGAAATAACCATTCCGGGACAACACGCCCCGAACTAAAAGGAGAAATGGCGGATGAAAATACTCTTGGACAAGGAAAAGCTCCACGACGGGGTTTCCCGTTTAGCCCAGGATATCGAAACCGCCTTTGAGGGACGGCACATGACGATCATCGGCGTGCTGACGGGCAGCGTCGTGCTCGTAGCCGATTTAATCCGCCTGATCGATCAGCCGATGCGTGTCGGCGTTATCCAGGCCAGTAGCTACCGGGGTGCAACCACCGAGCGTGGCGAGCTGATCATCAATTCCGAACTGATGCTCGACATCACCGGCCGCGACGTGCTGTTGGTGGACGACATTTTCGATACAGGCCACACACTTGAGCGTGTTGTGGACAAGCTCCACGAATTCGAACCCAGTTCGATTCGCTCGGCAGTTCTCTTGCGTAAAGAAGGTCGGCAGGAAGTCGAGTACGAGCCCGATTTTGCCGCGTTCCGGATTCCCGATGAATTTGTCGTAGGCTACGGCCTCGATTACGAAGACATGTATCGCAATCTACCCTTCTTGGCGGCGCTGGAACCCGAAGACCTCCAGAAGCACGCCGAGCACGTCTCAGCAAATCAGTTGCTCTAGAACAAGACATACAAAACGCAGATTTCGCAGATTATCGCGGAGACTCATTCAAAGGTTTCGTTCTCAGCGGCAGGCTGCGCGATCAGCGTTTATCTCCCTTGCGTGTACCCAGAAAGAATATGCCGATCATCAACAGCAACCCTGTGGTCGGTTCGGGAACCGCTTGCGAAGCAGACAGCGGAAACGTTCCAACCTGTCGCTGCCATAGCAGGAAGTCGTCCCCATCAGTGTCGCCGTCGCTATTGGTATCACCCCCGGCGTTGACACCGTAAGCCGCTTGCCAGATGGCCAAATCGGCGCTGTCGACAGTACCGCTCTGGTTGAAATCGGCTTCCAAGAAGGTGCCGCCAAGGACGTCGAAACTGATGGGGATGTTGACCAAGCTGTTGGCAGCCGACTGGCTCGAACTGGAAACGGTAATCGTGCCCGATTTCATTCCCAGCGTTGTCGTATCTAACGTAACCTGATGGGTGTTGCCGCCACCCAGTGCCAGGTCCAAATCGGTAATGCCTCCGCCGATCAAATCACCCGAGACGTTTAAAGTGTAGTCCAATTCATCAGCCCCCGCGGCAACCAGCACACTGGCCACATTCTCGACAAGCACGTCGAGATTGACGACATCATTGAGATTGATCGTCCCCGGCAAAGCCGAAGCAAGGGTCGCACTCATCGAAGCCGGAAGCTGATAATCGGCCACCACGGGAAGGTGGTCGGACACATGCGCCAGATCGTTCAATACACCAGATGTCTGAGACCTGCCAACAAATGTATTATTGATTGCTTGGTTGTAAGAAACTCCATCGTTGCCAAAAGCATGGTACGACCCGGGAATGTAGCTGAGCCCCTCGTTATCCAGCAGCTCGCCCGTGACCAGTTGAAAATCAAACCGATCGTCCAACCCACCCGTAACCAGACCGTCGCTGCCGTCATGTGGGCTTTGCGTATGAACAGCGGCAAGCGAAGAGTTGTTGTGCCAGGTCCCTGAAGTGCTGATCGGGTCAAAGGCTTGGCCGTTACCCGCACCCAAAAGGGTCTGGTACATCGCCTCACTACTCGATTGGATATTATAGTCCCCTGCATAAATCGCGTTTGTGCCCTGCCCCAACGCATCAGCGTCGGCGCGAACAAATTGCGCCTCAAAGTTACGCCGGCTTTGATCCGTGCCTGTGGTTCCTGCTTTGTAGTGGTCGTTGTAAATGTAGATATCCGCCGAGCTGTCATACCCCACCGGGCGAAGCTGGAAGCGGGCGCTCTGCCGTGCCGCAGCGGAACCTCCAGTCGTACCGAAAGCCTTCTCACCAATTAGTGACAGTGTGTTGGTATTGTAGATCAGGGTCTGTCGGATGTTGTCTGTAAAGTTGGGAAGGGTTATGACGGTGCTTCGTCCGTAAGTCCCTGCACCGTAGATTCCGTCGAGTAGATTGACGAACGCCTGGGTCGTCGTCGAAGGGTCGTCGTGCTCTTGGAAGATCAATACGTCGATGGGCTTGGCAATGCCGTTGGTTACCTCATCACTGATTGCTTGGAGAACGTTGTCCATCCCCGTGCGAGGGTTGGGGTTGTTGCCGCTAGGGAAAGTACCATTGGCAGTGTTGTAGGTAACAATCCGCAATTGGGCATAACCGGCTTGCGCCAACCAGCCTAATGTTAAAACAACAACACAACCATGAAACAAGAGAGTGCGAATCATTCTCTGCCACCTATTTTTTGGAGATAAGAAAACGAGAAGATACCTGTAAAAAATGGGCGCAGCCAATATGACGCACCCTACGCCTTTTATTAGAATCTACCGGGTATGTCAGGGCAAGAAAAGTGTGGGCCAGTTGCGGCAATCCACGGCATTTTCTGGCGAAAAATCCGTTCAATCTCTTCGCTGTCTGGAGACCAGTGACACGAGGCATGACACAAACACCGCCAACACAACCGCTGTAGGCTCGGGAACAGACGTGGTTGCCTCCGTAAGAGGCGCTATGCCGTACTGAGCCTCCCAAATCGCCAAATCGCCTGCGGTTACGTCGCCATCCCCGTTGGCATCTCCAGGGCCGAAGGCCAGCCCGCCAACCACGCCCAGATTGCGCTGCCAAATCAAATAGTCGGTCCCATCCACGTCGCTGTCGCCATCGAAGTCGGCATTCTGAGTTGATGTGCCATATTGGGTCTCCCAGATCGCCAAATCACCGGCGGTCACGTCCCCGTCTCCGTCGGCATCGCCAAGCCCAAACAACGGGCCCCCCACCACACCAAAATTGCGCTGCCAAATCAAAAAGTCGGTCCCATCCACGTCACCATCTCCATCAAAGTCCGCATTCGGAGGTGCCACACCATTAAACGACCCGGGGCTCCCAACATCCCCGCCCGGATGCAGCGGAGTGTCGGTCGAGATGAAGAATGAGCCTGCCGTATCTCCATCGGAGCTGAGATCCCAACTTGCGCTGTTGGTGGGGTCTGCACTTAAATCATTAAGATTGATCGATGCTCCATCGGTACTCGTTGGCCAACCGCTTCCAGATGAGTAAGTAACGGTGGCAATGGCATTAGCTGTTGTACGCCCCCCTATGTTGGTGTCAGCCAAGTACGCAGAAAAACTATCCCATAAGGCAATTGTGTCGCCGCCGTTAGCAAGCCCAGAAAAATTCGACACTGGTATAAAATTTGTGCCATTCGTCCCACCTGGGTCCCACGCATCTTGAATTTGTTGCAACGTAAGAGCATCGCCGTCGAACAGTACCGCCGCCGTTCCGTTGGCCAGGGACCCCGAAGTGATGTTTGCGCCTGAGAGATCAGCGTTGTCGTCATCATCAAATACGAAGGGCGTTGAATTGAAATCGATAGGTGTTCCGCGGTTATTATAGATTTCTACCCACTCCCACATACCTTCGTTAAGACTAGTGTTGGACATGATCTCCGTGAAAACAACGCCCGCAGGGGCTGTGCCTCCGGGCACTATCCCAGGGTTGCCGACATCAGCGCCTGGTGTGAGCAGTTGCATGCTTGTTACCGCACCGGCGACTCCGTCTTGGCTCAGTTGCCAATTGGCGCCGTCCTGGTTGCTGCCGGTTCCATTCCAGCGTACCGACGACATGCCATCGCCTGCCGGAAAACCCATGCTGTAATCGATGCTAAATGCCGCGTTGTTAAAGCTGCCGACTTCGCACGTATTGCCTGCGGCTCCAGGATTTGCGCAGAGTGCGCCTCCCAGGTTCGGATCGATGAGGTCCGCATCATAGTTCGCCCGATCTGGCCAAAAGCCGACGGCCGTACCAGTGTTTGTTAGCGTCGGGAATGAATTCAGCGAGACCAGTGGGACCGAGCCCGGAAGACTCCAGGCATCTCTGAAAAACTGATCATTGTGCGTGGCTGGGTTCGCTGCCCCCAAGAATCCATCGTAAAGAACGGCTACGCCATCAGCCGGAATAATCGTATTGGTGGCAACCGTATTCTGGATGTTTGGACTAGCTGAGCTAGAAATATCAGGGTCGCTCAAACGGTCTGCGTAATAGCCGTTCAAGTCAATGGCCGACCCGCTTGTATTGCGAACTTCGATCCACTCCCAGACGCTCTCGTCGTTCGGATCAAACATGATCTCAGTTATTTCTAACTGGGCAACGACTGGTGAAGCCGAACACATCACCAAAAAATTAACTGCAAAGAATAACTTCGTCCTGGTAAAAGCAAATCGAAGTCGACAGTTGTGATTCACAGCGATTCCTCTCCTACAACCGCATTACTCCCCCTATAAAAGATAACAGGGCGATCTGCTCGAAGCAAATCGCCCTGCAATCGTGTTATTCAAAGGTTTGAACTCAACGGCGTCGACGTAAAGAGACGATGCTAAGGCCCAGTCCGATTAGTGCAATCGAAGCTGGTTCAGGCACAGCCGAACTTCCGGCCAGCGGTCCCATGTTGTTGAAACCGTAATTGAGCTCCCAATCGGCCAGATCGGCGGCATCGAACGTCGCCAGGTTCAACTGCCAGTCCAAGAAGTCTTGGCCATCGACCAATCCATCAAGATTGAAATCGCCCAGACGCGTGCCGAGAATGCCTTCGACCAATTCCGTGACATCCGCCGCGGTGAGCAAGCCGTCGCTGGTCAGGTCATACCACTCGGCTCCGACCGATGCGGAAACTGTCCCACCGAGAGTCGGATCGACAATCGCGTCTTGCAATGCCTGGATGTCGGCGTAATCGACATTTCCATCATCGTTGATGTCGCCACGGGTGAAGATAATCTGCGTACCTTCGTTGAACAGACCGGGGTTAAACGGTTTTTGATCAAGATCCCCAGATCCCAATGAGAGCTCATGATAGATAATCGTGCCCGACGCGGGATCAAAGACGTAAAGGTCTTCGTCAAATGTCGGAGACCCCACAGGCCCATTGACATCTTGTTCAATGATGTAGATATACCCCGTACTTTTATCGTAACCAACTTTGGTCGTGTTAGAAACCTGCGTGTCGTTATCATTCGCACCCGAGATAGGAATGGGCACACCCACCGTATAGGCATCGGGATCATCAAAGCCCGTTCCGGCTGGTCCGGCGGCAAGCACTTCGTCAAAACCGCTGGCATCGGAATCGGGATTATCATAATCGGCGATGTCGATGGTAATCACACGCGGCTCCTCAGCCGTCTCGCCCCCGTTACCGGTGGGCTCTACAAAGCTGCCTGGGGTCGTATCGAAAAAGCCACTTTCGACGATGACCAAATCGCCATTTTTGTTGACAAACAGTTGGTCAATCTCAGCATCGTTCGTCGTGGCATCGACGTCGGGATTCTCTGCCAAACCAAACTGTGTGGCAAACGGGCCACCATCAGGAGTATTGGCAAGCTCTTTCTTGGTGGCGGTTTTTGCAACGAGGTCCAACTCGTAGAAGGCAATGTCGTCGCCACCGCCATCGCTATCGGCGGCCCAAATCCCGATCGTGCCATTGTTCTTTACAAGTGCCCAACCGGTCGGATTGGTTTCCGAGAGAGGGTCAAGCGCCAGCCGCCCGGCCATTGTAGATTCCCACGACTCGGTATTGTTCACACTGTTAAAGCCACCCTCCTGATCATCTTTCGCCGCCGATGGCGGATCAAATGGGCCTGGTGGCAATGTGGCAAACCCTTGGCTGGTACTTACGCGATTCCACAGTCGAATGTTGAAGTCCTGAGTCGCCGGATCAGGCCCCGAAGAGGCATCCAAAAATACTAGCGTCTCTGGATTGATGAAGTCGATTTGAGAGTCAAAGAAGGATGGGCCCACCGGAGTCTGTTTGCCCAATTCCCCAATTTTCACAAAAGAGCCAGGAACATGGACCGTATTTGTGCCCGCAGGATCCGAAGGATGCCGAACATTGTTGGCCACACCATCGTTCACGCCATCCCACAATGGGCTGCCGATGGTCCCCAAAAACGACTCGTTGGCGATAGTAATATCCAATGGACGACCATAGATCGTTCCCTTGGGACGAGAATTGGTCACGAAATCGTCGAGAATCGCCTGATAATTAATCCGGTAAAGGTCCCAATCCCCCTGAGTGTCGCCAACAGAATCCAAAGCCGGTGGCGAACCGCTGTCGAAGGATCCCACGTAGATCGTGCCGTTGGCTGAATTGAATGTAACCGCGGAAATTTCTTCCCGATTACCAGCAGATATCCCCTCAGGTAGATTACCGCTTTGTTCGCCATCGAAAATCTCAAATCCCATCCACACCGAAAACAGTGGGTCGTTATTGAACACGCCTGAAGTAGCACCATGGCCAATAGCGCTCACGTCGTAAAACATAATTGAGTCGGAAGGGTTTCCCGGAACATTTCCCACGCCGGAAGGTAGCCCGCTCCCCATCGCAAAGATTTTCCGCGGGATAGGCGCCCCTGCCTCGGCGACAGAAGAAATCACCAAACTGGCCAGCAGACACGCCAGCATACCAATTCCTAAATGGCGTTTTTTCATGATGTGTGATCCTCAAATTCGGGTAAGGTTCAAATGCTTCGAGTATCAATCCAATCCAACCTATGACTAACAAATAATCAAGCGTAGTTGCCACAGGAAATCTGCAATGTGCGAAACGGATTCACCGCAAAGGCACAATGGGCACAAAGAAAAATAGGGGGGCTGATCAATTCTTCCTTTTTGTCTCCTTGGTGTCCATCGTGTCTTTGTGGTTCAACTTTGTACGGCAGGAGAAATTCCTGCTCTTAAAAAAACCAGAGCCGCCGCCGGTTATGCGGCCGACGACGGCTCGGGTGGATGTCACGCTTGGAAGAGCACTCGTCAAAGTGTCGTCTGCTCTTCACATTCTTTAGGAGCATGTCTCCTTATTCTTCACTAGAAATCGTTAGCTCCGGCGACGGGTGCTGGCGATTCCTGCCAAGCCCAACAGGACCAAGGCCAAACTGGCTGGCTCGGGAATGTTCGAGCCATTCATGGCGTTGGCCACGACACTATCAAAGTCGTCACCCAAGGCGACCGAGTCGATCACAGCGTTAAACGTCGGTCCACTGGATATCGTGTCCTGCCGTATGGACAAATTATTGATTAGAGTGAACGCCGCGCCCGGAACGAGATCAGAAAGACTAGGGCTGGCGATGCTGACCGGGTCGACCCACAAGTTGGTTTGCCCCGTGTTAACTTCGTAGGACCCTACGACTTTGTACTGCTGACCGAAGTTCAGGTCGGCACTAAAGTCCAAAGGGTTACCAGAGCTTCCTGACAAGCCAAATCGGAAACCCGCGCCGCCGATACCCGTGCTTGGGTCCGTTACGTGGGCCCGAGTGCGGAAGTTAAAAGTGCCGCTGTCCCTGAAGTGCAAAATGTACGATTGGTTTTCAAGTTTAGCACCCGAGCCAGCACGTGTATCGTTGATGGTTACCAGCGCGGCATAGTACCATGTCTCGCCAGCGCCGATCGTGTGTAGACCAGTACTGTTAAATGCAAGTCTACTGACATCTTCACCGGTTATGGGGAAGGCATCCTGAACCGACACGGCTTCACCAGTAGCAGTGACTTGAACTTTTCCACTAGTGGCACCACTATGCGTTTGCCAAAGTCCGCCAGATACATTAGCGCCAGCGTTAGTATCGGTCAATTGACCAGCAGCGTAAGAAAACGAGTCCGACATAAACGTCGTTGCGTTTGCCGTCGTACCGATCATCGCGATCAGCGCTAGGGCGCAAAAACTAAAAGCAATTCTCTTCATTAGAACTCCTCCCAAAAACAAAAAAATTTGAACGTCTCAGTGAGTTTCGTGTTGCTCAACCACAAGTTGTTCAACTGCACACATGCGATGCTGCGTCTCCGACGATTTCAAACTGCCGGGTCCGGGGCAGCGATCGGACCCAACCATTAGCGAAAATGATAAGCTCCCTTCATTTAGATATTATGATGGTTAGGCAGAATATCCGAATTCATTTTATGTGAAATTTACCAAAAATGCTGGAAAAAACATTTGTATTCCGTGATTTTCGGGTATCAGAGTCAGAAATAGGTAGTTTCCGCATCCTCCCGCAGCAGGTGCTGCGTTTATCCTGAGAGCCGTAATACACCAGTATTTTACTGAACCACGACGAGAAACCACGGATTGCTCAGATGTCACTGATATAGGCGACCACTTGTCAATGTTCTTTTTTCACCGTCAGTATGAAAGTTCAAACCTTTCTTTTCATCCGTGTCACTCCGCGCAATCCGTGGTTTTTCAGATTCTGGCAAAACGCTGGCGTACTATCGCCACAGAATTCGCAGCTTGCACCCTATTGATAACAGTCCTCAGCCCGGTCGCGGCACAGTCCGTGCGAATTGCTACGTTTAATGTCTCCTTCTATGGCAACAGCGCGGGAGAAGTCGCCCAACGATTGGCTCAACCGGGCGACAGCCAGGCGTCGGCTGTTGCTGAAATCATCCAACGCGTGCGGCCCGACATATTGCTGCTCAACGAAGTCGACTACGATTCCACCGGAGAGGGTGTCACCGGAAAGGATGCCACCGGAAAGCTGGTCGAATTGTTTCAGCAGAATTACCTGGGCATCGGTCAGAATGCCTCGCAATCTGCCGAGGGACCGGCCCAGCCAATTGAATACCCACACGTTTATTCTGCTCCGTCGAACACCGGTGTTCATTCCGGGCTGGATCTCGATCGGAACGGCCGCATCGATGCCACCCCTGGCAGCAACGATTATGGCGGGGATTGCTGGGGATTTGGCCGGTATCCGGGCCAGTATGCGATGGTGCTGTTGTCGCGATTCCCTATCGACCGCGACGAAGTGCGCACATTTCGTGCCTTTCTGTGGAAGCACATGCCCGATGCTCAGTTGCCAGAGGACGACGCTACCGAGGTCCCCGGCGATTGGTATTCGGTCGAAGCATTGGCAAAGTTTCCGCTTTCGTCGAAAAGCCATTGGGATGTGCCGATCGACGTGGCCGGACAGACGATTCACCTGCTGGCTTCGCATCCAACACCGCCAACCTACGACGGCCCCGAAGATCGTAACGGTCGGCGAAATCACGACGAGATCCGCTTCTGGGTCGATTACATTGGCCCAGCGGAGCAAAGCTCATATATCTACGACGATCATGGCCGCCGCGGTGGATTGTCGGCGGAGGCTGCATTTGTCATTCTCGGCGACCTGAACGGCGACCCCCATGATGGCGACGGTCCGGAGGGAATTTCCATGTTGTTAGCCTCGCCTAAAGTGTCGAACTCGCCTGCTCCCGAGAGCGACGGTGGCGAAGAACAGGCAAAGCTGCAAGGCGGGGTAAACGCCAGCCATGTGGGTAACCCCCGATTCGATACGCTTGATGCTTCCGACGACCCGGGGCCGGGAAACCTACGACTCGACTACGTAATACCCGCAAGGTGCCTTAAAAGTATTGCTTCCGGAGTGTTTTGGCCTAAGAATGAAGAGCAGAGTTTCCGACTGGTGGGCGATTATCCGTTTGTCAGCAGCGATCATCGTTTGGTATGGGTTGATGTCGATCTGCAACCGGCCGAGGAACCCTAAAATAAGTCAAACTGAAAAAGATGAACCGCCAAGAGCCTGTTAGGGGCGAGGAGCGAGGCAATTCCGCACTCCGCTTTCAACAATCCGAATTCACTAGCGTCCTTGGCGGTTCATAACTTTTTTTGAAATTTATCATTGATCCAGCAAGAACGGAATCTTCACAGAACTCATTTATAATTCTTCTGCTATGACGATGCTCCTTTAGCCTTGCAAGCGGGTCTTGCAAGGTGAGTGTCATCGCCTACATTGGAACCGACGGAGTGCAACCATGACCCCTAAAAAATCTCGCGCTTTTACGTTAGTCGAACTACTGGTGGTGATCGCCATTATCGGCGTTCTTGTTGCGCTGTTATTACCGGCAGTCCAAGCAGCCCGCGAAGCGGCTCGGCGCACGCAGTGCACCAACAACCTCAAGCAGATGGGCCTGGGGGCCGTGAACTACGAAAGCGCCCACGGCACTTTCCCCCCAGGAAGGCTTAAGCCGGATTGGCTCAATGCTTCCGGTGCGGAAATTAACACCTCCAATTACTCAGGCGTTCAGCCAGATCATAAAACTGGATTTTATTCCGTTCACATTTGGATACTCCCGTTTATGGAGGCGGGCAACGTCTACAATTTGATCAATTTTGATGCTGCTCAGGAAAAAATACTCGATGCTGCCAATCCGAACTTTGAGGCCTATACGGCTGCCCAATCAATGTTTGTTTGTCCTAGCGACATCCATGCCGAGGGACTAATTTCTGAAAACAATTATCGATCCAACTTCGGAGGTTCAACCCCAGGGGCAGGTAAAAGATTAGTAAGTGGGACTGAATACGACCCCCGCCCTCTTGATTTCTGGCATCCGGGTGGGAACGGAGCGTTCACAATGGGGAGGGGGGCTGACGGTAAGGAGGGGCTCAAAGCCAAGGACTTTGTTGACGGCTTGTCGAAGACAGGCTTTTTCTCTGAACATGTCATGGGAAGCGGAGAGGACTTCAGCTCCTTACCTAGTAAATATTCGATGATTAGATGCCCCGGGGGAGATCTCGAACCAGGGCAAGATTTTGAACCCGTTTTTGAAGAAGCTAGCCGATACATTCCAAAATCCGAAGGAGCATTTAATTTCACGAGTGGGGGACGCTTCGATGTAGGATCGGAATTTTCGAACGGTTGGCCTTTTGCGGGGTACGACTCGACGCAATACAACCACGTCGCTCCCCCGAACTGGACTGGTCAAACCTGTGGGAAGAGCTTTATTTCTGACACCCCTGGTGAACATGCCATTATCCCTCCCAGCAGTGAACATCCGGGTACGGCTGTCGTTGTGTTTGGTGATGGCCATACTGAGCTGGTAAACGACAATATCGACCTGGTGGTCTGGCGGGCGTGGGGCTCACGCAATGGCGAAGAAGTCGAACAGTAATACTCCTCTTTCAATAGCAAAGCTTGTGACTCGCAACCCTTTATCAATCGGACTGGTGATCGTGTTGGGGGCAGCGCTGGTCGGCTGTGATAGCGCGGAAAAACGCAAACTTTCCCGCGAAGAGGCCTCCCAGGCCTATACCGACGGGACCGCGGCGCTGGAAAGCCGCGACTTCTCCACAGCCGTCGAGAAGCTGACCCTCGCTCTCGAAGGGGGCTGGCTCGGCTACTCCACCGTCAACGCCTATGTTCAGCGGGCAATTGCAAACGCCGCGCTGGGCAACTACGATGCGGCCAACGCCGATTTGGACATGGCCGAACAAGGCGAGGGCGAAACAGTCGAGACTTTAGTCGCCCGGAGCTACATCTTTGAAAAACAGGGCAACGAACGCGAAGCCAAATTGGTCTGGAGCAAGGCCCGTCGGTGGGACCGGAACGTAAAAAAAATCGACTACTGACAAGAATTAGCCCCGCCTTGGTGGGGACAACTTTTCGGGAGAGCACTTCACGTGACCAAGCAACACATGACCAAGCAACGGGCATTTGTGCGAAAGCGAATGATTGCGGCCCTGGTGGTAATTGCGGCGGCGGCTGGCACCGCGACGTTTATGGCTTCCACGTGGGAAAGCGAAGCCCGTCAGCAATCGCTTGACCGCACGATGAGCAATCTGCTCTCGAACATTGCACCCATGAGCAAGCTCGATCCCGTATATCAAGATGCGGATGGCGATCTGTTGGCCGACCCGCCGACGAATATCGAACTACACGAGACGCCCCGCGAACTGGTTTTTTCGTTTATCGCCTCCGACGACGACGAAAACAGCCCCGCAGTTTGGCGAGTGGCGATGGACGCCATCCGAGCGCGGACCGGAATCCCTGTGAAGTATCTCCAGTTAGAAGACCCCAAAGACCAATTGGAAGCCTTGCGAAACGGCAAGCTGCACGTCACGGCCTTTAGCTCCGGCGAAGTGCCGACTGCCGTGAATTCTTGCGGATTTACGCCCATGTGTACCTTTGGCCGCGAAGACGGTCGCTCCGGTTACACGATGCTGTTTATCGTCCGCGCCGATAGCGACGTCAAAGAGCTGTTTCAACTGCGCAATCACAAAATCGCCTTCACGCGACCCCGCTCCAATTCGGGGTACAAAGCGGCGCTGGTGCTGTTGATGCAAAAGCATAATCTGCTGCCGGAGCGGGATTACGACTGGAGCTTTTCCTACGGCCATTTAGAGTCGATCCAAATGGTTGCCAACGGCGATGTTGACGTGGCGGCGGTCGCGAGCGACGTGTTTGCCCGCGAGGTGGCCAAGGGTGTGATTGCTGCCGAGGACTTCCGCGTGGTTTACAAATCGGAAAAGTTTCCCCCGGTCGCATTTGGCTATGCGTACAACCTAGGAGCCGAAATCCGCATCGGGCTTCGCGAGGCATTGCTCGGCTTGGATTGGGCAGGCACGACGCTGGAAAAAGAATTCGGCGGCGACAAGTCCACGAAGTTTGTCGAGCTTTCTTACAAAGACGATTGGGCAAACATCCGCCGCGTCGATCAGGCCGCTACTTCTGCCCGCCATAACGTGTTAGGGCAGTAGGCCAGATTCTTTTATTAGCTCAATGCTTGAACAGCAGGCTCACCGACTCGTTGCGGTGGATGCGTTTGACCGCTTCGCCCAAGAGCGGGGCAATGGTCAGGACTTCTGTCTGCGGCAAGATTTGCTCCGGCTTGAGCGGAATCGAATCGGTGCAAACGATGCTGCTGAGTTGGGCCGCCTGGAGCCTTTCGACCGCCGGTCCGCAGAGTACCGCGTGGGTGGTAGCGACGTGGATTTCTCGTGCGCCGCGAGATCGGAGCACTCTGGCCGCCCCGGCAATCGAGCCGGCGGTGCTGATCATATCGTCGAACATCAGCACGATTTTTCCATCAACCGGGCCGCCAATCACGTTTTCTTGCACAGTGGTTTCGGCGCTCGTTCGACGTTTGTCGATAATCGCCACGGTACCGCCCAACCGCTTGGCGTGGCCCAAGGCCCGCTTGATACTGCCCTCGTCGGGACTCACGATTACCAAATCGTCGGTCGAGAAGTTCATGCTGAGAAAATGCTCGTTAAGCACCGGGGCGGCGTAGAGGTGATCGAGTGGAACATCAAAAAATCCCTGAATCTGGGCAGCGTGAAGATCCATCGCCAGCACCCGGTCGGCGCCAGCCCGTGCGATGAGATTGGCCACCAGCTTGGCGGTAATCGGCACGCGACCTTCGTCTTTGCGATCTTGGCGGGCGTAGCCAAAATAGGGCATCACCGCGGTCACCCGCTCGGCACTGGCCCGTTTGCAACTGTCGATCATCACCAACAGCTCCATCAGGTGCTCGTTGGCGGGCGGGCAGGTGGGCTGGATCAGATAAACGTCGCGGCCTCGGACGTCTTCTTCGATTTTGCAGGAGGTCTCGCCGTCGGGGAACGCGCCTAGCGTGATTTTACCTAAATCCACACCAAGATAGTTGGCAATGTCTCGGCTGAGTTTCGGATTGGCATTACCACTGAAAAGTTTCAGGTCAGTCATTGGGGTTTCCTTCGGAATTGTCTTGACTTAAGACGCCCGCAGCCGCTTGGCGGTTCAGTTCTTGTTCCACAACACGAAGCTCATCGAGGCTATTGATGCTGAGAGATTCGCACGGCTCGAGTACCGCGAGCGCCTGTACCTTTTTGCCCGCAGCCAAAAGGATTGCAGGACAGTCGGTAATGTAATATTCCCGTTGTGCGTTGTCATCGGTCAACTTGTCTAGAGCTGCTAGTAACTCGGCAGAGTCGAACAGATAGGTGCTGACGTTCACTTCTTGGATGGCCCGTTGGGCCTCGGTCGCGTCGCGCTGTTCGACGATACCTAGAAAGTTGCCCTCGCTGTCTCGAACGATGCGACCATAACTGGTGGGATTATCCCGTTCGGCCGTCCCCAGTAGACAAGCCCCGCCCCCTTCTGTGTAAAAATCCAGGAGCTTGCGAACCGAGCTTGTTTGAAGCATCGGCGAATCGCCCGTCACGACAATCACCGGGCCTTGGTGGGTCACAAGCTGGTCGCGGCACATCATCACCGCGTGGCCCGTACCAAGTTGTTCAGTCTGCTCGGCGAATTCCACACCTTCAATCGATTCGAGTTCAGCACGCACCAGTTCGGATCGGTAACCGACGACAACCACAATCTGCTCAATCCCGGCTTCTTGCAGGGCGTCGATCACGTAATGAATCATCGGGCGGCCCGCCACAGGCACCAGCACCTTGGGCAGGTCCGACTCCATGCGGGTGCCTTGTCCGGCAGCGAGAACAATGGCTAGGGCGGGTTTGCGAGGGGGCATGCGGCAGGAAATGGGGCAAAAAACGAGGTGCGGTGGGTTCGGTGGCCATATCTTGACATGAATCTTACAAGACTTCTAGGGCATGGTCAGGCAAGAAACAGGGCTTTTCACTTTTTCAATTGGGAGAAAAACTTCTCAGGTGGCATGGCCTCGGAGGTCCGCCGACGTGGCCATGTTTCGACGTTTCAGCATGAACCAATCCATGCCCACGCAGACGAGGGCATGCCACCCAATCTGCGTAGCTTTGAAAAGCCAAAAGCCCTCAGCAAGAAAACGAGCCTCTTTCGCCCTCCGAGTTTGGGCTTTAGAATGGGGGATTCCCCTGACTTCCGAGACCTTTGCCAAACGAACCAGGAAGAAATGTGAGTGCCTCACTACTGCGGCCTGTCGCAATTCCTCCACACGACACCCTCAAGCCCAGGACCCCTATCTTGCAAGACGCGATTGAAAAGGCCGATGTCCTGATCGAAGCGATGGGGTGGATCCGCGAATTTCGCGACAAAATCACCGTCATCAAGCTCGGCGGCAGTGTGATGGAAGATCCTGAGGCACTGCGGCATCTGCTGGTCGACATCGTGTTTATGGAATCGGTCGGGATGCGTCCGATTGTCGTACACGGCGGCGGTGCGGCCATTAGCCGGGCGATGTCCGAAGCGAATATCCAACCACGATTCATTCAGGGGCGGCGTTATACCGATGCGGCAACTCTTGAGATTGTCGAGCGTGTGTTGGCCGGCGAAATCAATGAAATGCTCGCCAAGCGGATCGAAGAATTTGGCGGTCGGGCCATGTCGCTCAATTTCTCTGGGCTGGCCAGTAACAATGTTTTATTCGGCGAGCGGCTGACGCTTAATGGCGAGGATGGCGCACCCGTTGATTTGGGAGCCGTGGGTCAGGTGACACGTGTCGATCGCGAGACGCTCGACAATCTTACCTACGCGGGGCAAGTGCCTGTGATCCCTTCCATGTGCGAAACGGAAGACGGCCAGCGGCTCAACGTGAATGCCGATACCGCTGCTACGGCGGTGGCTCGGGCGGTTGGCGCAGAAAAGTTGGTTTTCCTGAGCGACGTGAATGGGGTCCGCCGGTCCAAAGACGATCCCGAATCGCTTATCCATTCGCTATCCTCAGCCGATGCTCGCAGCTTGATTGCCGAGGGAAGCATCGATTCGGGCATGATTCCCAAGGTGGAAGCGTGCCTGGAAACGTTGCGCAAGGGCGTGAGGAAAGTTCACATCATCGACGGTCGAACCCGACATTCGCTGTTGCTGGAAATTTACACAAACAAGGGTGTGGGAACCGAAATTGTGGGTGAACCCGCTTGAATGTCAGCCTGTCCACTATGCACCCCAGCTCACTGACCCATTGAGGAGTTGATTGCTTGACCGCCACTGCAAAACAAGCGATGTCGCCTACCACCGCGGCGATGTTTCAGGATTACGTGATTCCCAATTACGGTCGGTTTCCGCTCTCCTTGGTCCGCGGCGAGGGTTCCTGGGTTTGGGATGATCAGGGAAATCGTTATCTCGATTTTTTCCCCGGCTGGGGCTGCAACCTGTTGGGGCACTGTCCCGAGGCCATTGTCAAAGCGGTGCAGGAACAGGTGGCGGAGTTGATCCATGTGCCCAATACGTGGCACACCGAGGCTCAGGGAAAGTGGGCCAAACTTCTGAGCGAACGGAGCTTTGGTGGCCAAGCTTTTTTCTGCAATTCCGGGGCCGAGGCCAATGAAGGAGCCATCAAACTTGCTCGGCTGCACGCCTCGGAGGAACGCTACAAAATTATCACTTTCGAAGGTGGATTTCATGGTCGAACCTACGCCGCCACCACCGCAACTGCCCAACCGAAATTCCATCAGGACATCGGCCCGTTGCTTCCTGGTTTTTGCTATGCGCCTTTTGGCGACCTCGACGCGGTTCGCAACAAAATCGATAACGAAACCGCAGCGATTATGATCGAGCCGATTCAAGGAGAGGGCGGCATCCGGCTCCCGCCCGAGGGCTTTCTTCAAGGTCTTCGTCAGTTGGCCGACGAACACTCGTTAATGCTGATTTTTGACGAAGTGCAAACGGGCTGCGGACGGACCGGAAAGTGGTTTGCCTATCAGAATTATGGCGTCGAACCCGACATCATGACTTTGGCAAAAAGCCTCTGCGGCGGAATTGCGGGGGCGGCATTGTTGGCGCGAAGAGAGATTGCCCCCAGTCTGCGGCCGGGGATGCACGCTGCCACGTTTGGCGGCAATCCGATTGCAGCCCGGGCGGGAATTGCCACCATCGAAACCATCGAACGCGACGGACTACTCGACCGGGCGATTGCATTGAGTCAAGCTTTTCAAGCCAAGCTTGACCCGCTGGTCGAGGAATTGCCATTTGTCGACGAAGTACGGATCAGCGGCTTGATGATCGGCATCGAATTGAATGTCGACGCGACGCCTTTGGTCGGGCAGTGTTTGGAACGTGGACTTTTAATCAACTGTACTCAGGGAAACGTGGTCCGTCTGTTGCCTGCAATGACACTCACCGACGGCCAAGTGGAGGAAGGGTGTGAGATTTTAATTGATGTCCTCCGGCAGTTTTCACCCTGAGCTGTTTTTGAAAAAAACATAAATATAAATTTCGTACTTTGGATTTTTCTCTGAGATATTTTAAACAGGAGGCAACAGAGAAAACGGAGAACAAGTCCTCTGCTATCTCTGTTGCCTCCTGTTCATTAAATCCTCGTAATTTTCCTTATAATAGTAAAACTAGACTAATTAATTCTGTCATCGAACCATGAAGCATCTGCTAGAAATATCTGACCTCACACCAGAAGAGATCCTGAGGATTTTTTCGTTGACCGAGGATCTGAAAGAAAAGACGTCCGCTGGAATCCGCGAGCCGCTGCTCCCGGGCCGGGTGATGGCGATGATCTTTGAAAAGCCCTCGCTGCGCACCCGCGTAAGTTTTCAATCGGGCATGGCACATTTGGGCGGCAGCAGCATGATGCTGGGCGATGACGTTGGCTTCGGAAAACGCGAATCGATTGAGGATTTCACGCGCGTGCTGAGCGAATATGTCGACGTGATCGTCTTCCGGGCCAAGCAGCATTCGATTGTGCAACGCGTGGCCGAGGCGGCTAGTTGCTCCGTGATCAACGGCCTTACCGAACTGGCCCATCCTTGCCAGGCGTTGGCCGATCTCTACACGCTACGTGAAAAAGTTGGGACTCTCGAGGGTGCAAAACTTGCCTGGGTAGGAGATGCCAACAATGTTGCGAGGAGTCTGGCTGTTTGTTGTGGACGACTTGGGGTCGAGTTTTCCCTTGCCTGCCCCAGTGGGTATGAATTTCCCACCAAGTTTGTTAGCACGCTTCACGAACAATGTCCCGGAGTGCAGTTCAGCCAAACCTCCGACCCTCACGAAGCGGTGCTGGATGCTGCAGCCGTGTATACCGATGTTTGGGCCAGCATGGGACAAGAAGCGGAAAAAGAAAAACGTAAGAAGGATTTCGCCCCTTATCAGGTAAATCAAGAATTGATGTCCTCGGCACCCGACAAGGCACTATTCATGCATTGTCTCCCTGCACACCGAGGCGAGGAGGTCACCGACGAAGTGATCGACAGTCCCAACAGTGTGGTCGTCGAACAGGCAGCTAATCGGATGCATGTGCAAAAGGGCGTCTTGGCTTGGCTACTTGGTGTACACAGTTAATCGGAGGTTTAAGTAATGGATTGCCGTGCCGACGGTCGGACAGCTGATAAATTGCGCCCCTTTATTCTCGATCGAGATGTCCCAGGGGCCGCGCCTGGCCGAGTGCTGGTCCGCGCGGGAAACACCACCATTCTGTGTACCGCCAGCATTGATGAGGAAGTTCCACCCTGGCTTGCCGGCAAAGGCAAAGGTTGGATCACTGCCGAATACAACATGATGCCCGGTAGCACCGCGCCGCGGAAACGTCGTGATCGAGGAGTTAAGCTCGACGGACGAACTTCAGAAATTCAGCGATTGATCGGTCGCAGCTTGCGTGCGGGAGTGGACCTGTCGGCAATCGGCGAACGAACAATTACGGTCGATTGCGATGTCATGCTTGCCGATGGCGGTACTCGAACCGCGAGCATCACCGGAGGCTTTGTTGCTTTGGTCGAAGCGCTGCGCACATTGGAGGACTTTGCAGGCAAGCCTTTGCCACTAGTCGACACCGTGGCCGCGGTGAGTGTTGGAATCGTCGATGGCAAGGCGTTGCTGGATCTCGACTATCGCGAAGACGTTCGGGCCGACGTGGACATGAACGTCGTAATGACCGGTCAAGGAAAATTTATAGAAGTGCAAGGCTCCGGCGAAGAGGCCACATTCGATCAAGAGCAACTCTTTGCGTTAATCGCACTTGCCAAACAGGGGATCGCGGAACTGACCCAAAAGCAGCGGGAAACGATTGGTTTATCAGGTTTGAAGCTGCGCTAGATTCCGCCGCCCCCGCCGCCGCCGCCACCGCCGCCACCACCGGCGTCCGCATCTTGGGCTGCACCAGCGAACGTGAAAGTAGTTACGTCGCCAATCCCGGTGAACGAAGGAGAAGCAGAAATTCGCACGTAACGTCGGTCGGCTGAAACAACTCCCGTGGCGACCATTTGGGTTCCCGCTGGCAAGGTGACGATTACCGGCTGGAAGCCAACCGCCCCGCCGCCTCCTGCAAGAGCGCGTCGACGGCGTAAATCGAAATCTCCGGGTCGGACTGGTGCGATCCTAGGATCGGTAATCCCCCCAATCTGTTGCGCTAAAACCGCCCGGCTAATCGCCTCCTGACGACGAACCGCCACCTCCAGCTGCTGGGCTTCCAACGGCTGAATACGACGGCCCTGATCAAGAGTGAATAGTACCACCGCGTCTTCGTCTTCAAACACCTGGATGCGTTGTCGTTCGTGACGTGCTTGGTCGGTTCCCTGATTCATGGTCACGTCGACAGTCACTTTGTTGGCAACGACGTCGCCCCAGACTTTGCGAATCCGCAAGCGATAGGTGCCAGGAAAGGCCTGAGCACAAACATATTTTTCGCTCAATCCTTCCGTAGATTTCTCTTGGTAGCCAGCGTAGGAATCCCCAGAAACCACCCCGCCGCCAATGGAACGTGGTTCGTGCAGCGAGCAAACCGCGTCGCCTGGCTCCTCGACAATCAAATCGATATCGGCATCGCCTGACCAACTAATTTCGACGACCACATCGCGTATCAACGCCTGATCAAGCGATTGTTTGTAGTTTGCATATTCTTTTTCGTTACCACTCTTTTTCAACTCTTCAAGCGTGGCAATCGCAACGCGTTTTGCGGTGTCGAAAATTTCCTGCTGATCACGTGGCCAGGCTTGCGACAAGATGCCGCCCGTTGCCCAACGAATCCCCGACATATCTTCCGCCCGTTGGGCAGCTCGCAACCCCAACGCAAACGCCTCGTAATGCAGAGGAGAAAGCTTCACCACTTGGCGATACACTTCTACCGCGCGAGCATCCAATTCGATGTACGACAAGTATTGAGCAATCAGTAACAATTCGTCCGGCGAGCTGCTGAAATCGCATGCCGACATGATGGCGCGCTCGATTTCACTCTTCTCCCGACCGGCCAATTCCATGGCAACACCCAGTGTTTCGTACATCCACGACTGAGCTTGGCCGTGACGCAACGCAGCTTGGATCAGCGCGATCACCTGAACCGCGTCGCCCTGTTTCATCAACTGTCGCGTCGACTGACGCACGGCAGCGGGATCCAACTGCCCACTGGCAAAACGGCGCGCCCAATACTCTTCGGGAGCATCGATGCTGGCGGGATTTGTCAATTCAACATCTTTATTCCCAGTGGGTGGTTTTTTGCTTGAACCGGTGGCAGCCTGATTGGCATCGGGTTGCTCTTCGACAATGCTAAGTGTGCTGACTTGCTTAGGTTGTGCAGTCGCCAGCGGTTCGTCGGCCACGTTGAGGCCACCACCGCCACCACCAAAACCGCCGCCGCCACCGCCACCGCCGCCGCCGCCGCCAAAGCCACCGCCACCACCGCCGCCGAGGCCGCCACCACCACCACCGCCACTGCTACTGCTACCACCGACGATGCCTAAGTTCTCCACCGGCAATACCAAGTCGGCCACTGGATAAACCTTGACCTTCAGTGTTTCGTTGGCTCGATCTTCGGTCGTAATCAACAAGACTTCCTCGTCAATCACGTAGGTGAGATCTTCCAATCCAGGCTGTTTGAGCATCAGATTCAGCGCAGATCGCAACGTGATATTTCGCAGGTTCACCGTTACTTCGGTTTCGGGGCTGATCGCTACTTCGTCGAGTGCCGAGTTATCGAAAACGATGGGGATGTCGTACTCGTCCTGCAAAATCGTAACAATCTCCGTCAGAGGCTGTTCGTTGAATTGCAGGGGTGCTTTCAATGGTTCACGTAGCGCGGTCTGGATTTGCTCTTCCGCCTTACTGCGGGCACTAAGATCCACCGTGGCAAAGGACTTGCGCCGGTTGGTCAACTCTTCCCAAACTTCCGCGTCGGGATAGACGATTGGGGGATTGTCGGGAAACGGCACATGCGACAACTCCGACTGATACAAAGTTTCCCAGGTTGCTCTGTGACGGGCCGCCCGTACGACCTGTTGCAAATGATGATGTCTCTTCTGACGAACCCATAACGCTGCAACTCGGGGAGCGACACTATTGGGATCGATCTCTTCGACGATTTGGGCAACTTCTTCTGCCTCGCGGTAACGGCTCTCATCGATCAACGCACTGACGCGATCCATAAGCTGTTTTTTGCGCTCGATATTGCGAACCAGTCGATCATTGAGCAGCTTGCGCTCGCGAATCGAGGCAAGTTCTTCTTGGCGCTGGCGATCGATTTCGTCTTTCAAAGCTGCCTGATGACGCGCTTCCTTGAGCGCAGTCTGTAGTTTGCCGATCAATTCGGCACGCTTGCCGGCGTCCAAGTCGGGAGCGCGCTTGACGCTTTCCAGGGCCAATTTCATATCTTGGATCGCCATCTGCGGATTGGACGACATCGTACCGCGTGCATCGATCACCACATTTTCAATCTCTTTGCTGAGCATCTCGGCAATCACGCGCCGTTCTTGCTCGACCTGATCGAGGAACTCGCCTCCGCCCAAAACCTGGTTCATGAGCTTTTCGTCATCGACAGCGGCACCGACTTCGACCGACTGCGGTTGAACCAACGAGATCTCGCCCGATGCAGAAGTTTCGTCCGAGGCATGCTCGAGTTCATCGGCCACATGCTGCACCGTGTGTGCTCGAACATTTCCTGGATCAGAACGCAGCACGGCTTGCGCAAGCTTTCGTGCCGATTGACGATCGCCAGAAGCGACCGCCCGTTCCGCCAAAGAGGTCAACTGATCGAGTTCCGCTCCCACCATTCGCGCAGTTTCAGCTAAACCGGCAGAGCCAACCGTTGGCAGGGAAAGGCCCTCGTCACGTTTGGCAAGTTCGACCAGCTTGGTCAAATAGGCATTGTCTTCTTGCGAAGGTTCGGGGCTGGCGGTCCAGGCGAGCGGCACTTGGCCGATGTGTCCCTCGGCGACAATCTGGATACTGAGATTTTCCAAAAGCGCATCGGGGGTCACGCCCAGGAGAATGGTATCGCGGTCGGTACGCAACGGAGGAAAAGCTGCCGGATAGGTTTGTCCCAACTTCGCATCTAAGTCGGCACTTACTGGCCAGAGGACGGTTGCCCAGGTCGACTCGGCCAAAAATTTTCCGCCAAGCTGGGCATTGCGGGTATTTTCTTCTTGAGCACGTTGTTCGCTGAGGCCTGCCTGTTCGTTGCGCCATGCCAGAGGCGGCTGAACATAAAGATTGCCACCGGTATGATTGGCCAAAACAGCCAGCAGTTGGGCGTCGACCTTCGGGCCAATCGCGTGGCTGATAACACTGGTGCGCGCTTCGCGTAACTCGCCCACCAAACGATCGAGCGTGGTGGTATCGAGCAAGTTGGCGGCACTGATGCCGTCGCCAATGTAAATGATTGTGCGTTGTTTCGCTTTGTCTGACGTGAAGCGGGAAACCGCAGCTCGAAGACCGGACGCTAGGTTGGTCGACCCCAACGGAATCTGCTCGCGCAGGCGAGCGACCGAATCGCGGATTTCCTCTCTACTCGCAGGCACGAATCCATCAGTCAATGGTTTCACATCCAAGTCGACAGCCAAAAGTTCCACCCGGTCGCCTGCCCGAAGGTTCTCCAGCAGCGTGTCCAGCGCGGCAAAAGCCGCCTCGCGATAAACTCCCTGCTGGCTTGCCGAAGTATCGAACAATACGACAATCTCACTTCCATCGGACTCTTTGATCGCGATGTCCGGCATAAGACTCAGCGCATAATAGGTCTGATCCTGCTGCTGGAAAGTAGACAACTGCGCTGAGTTATCAGCCAAAGTGCGCTGAGAACCAATCGCCAGTGTCAACAAAGATGAGGTAGTAAGGCAAATTGCCGCAAATCGAATCATACGCATTGGAGCGCTCCCGTTCTGTACCGTCTACGCCACAGCCAACCTGTTCCGAAAGGATAGCCGTCCCAGCGCAGGAGATGCCCTATCACTGTCCCAAAAAAACATGGTGACCGTCATACTACCCCCAGTTTAAGCTGTTTCGACCCCAACTGCCACCAGAAACTAGCCAGATTCGCCGCTGGCAGGAACAGATCCAGCGGCTCAGGTTGACTGGAACTCCAGAAATCTGCGGATTCGCGATGGTCGCCCCTGTCTGGGCCACAAGTCCTCTTTGACAGAAAGGGATCCCTTCTGATGGTGGTCCCAGTCCACAATCTGGCCACTAATGCTGTCCACGGTGAACCCATGCCTGGCAGGTTTCCTCCCTTTGTTCAAAAGCTCTTGCAAGCCATACTGTTGCGTAGCCAAGCTTGATTCATTGAGTCGCGGTAATTAGAACACCCGAGTAACAAATCTCGAGAGAGAATCCCCTGCGAGTCATTTCCACGGATCAAGTACGAGACTACCGCTAACTATCGGCCATCACTTATCACAATTCCTTCTAAGGTGCAAAAAATTCGGTGCGCACGTTTGCTTTGGAAATTCCAGTTTTGCTTGCTCAGCATGGAGCAGAGGAATCGAGTCTCTCCCCCCACGGCATGATTGCCTTGGGAGTTATCGTTGCGGTTTTCTTGGCCATGCAATGGCGCAAGACGGTCTCGGTCGATTTGCTCTTTCTCGGTGGATTGGTGCTGGTAACCCTGGCTGGGGTTGTCGACACGGAGCGCGCTCTGGCCGGGTTTTCTAGCAAGGCAGTAGTCATTATCGCCGCACTGTTTGCGGCATCGGCCGGCCTACGAACAACCGGCATACTCGATTGGATCGGTAACCGACTTTTAGGGAACGCGTCTACCGAGCGAAACGCATTGACCCGACTTACACTGGCAGTCGTGCCAGTCTCGGCATTCGTTCTGAACACTCCCTTGGTTGCCATGATGGCGCCGGTTGTTGTCGATTGGTGCCGGCGACGCAGTATTTCCCCTTCCCGGCTGCTCATCCCGCTAAGTTATCTGACAATCCTGGGCGGCGTTTGCACGCTGATCGGCACCAGCACCACACTGGTGATCAACGGAAAACTGTCGGCCATGGTACGCGACAACCACTATGCACCAGAGATTACAGAACGGATCGGAGAACTTACTTTCTTCGAAATCACCGGTGTCGGTGTCCCGATGGCATTGTTGGGCGTTGTTTATATGCTGACAATCGCCCCGCGCAGGCTTCCCGACCGCCGCGACCTGATCGAACAATTCGACGAACGCCGACGCGAGTACCTCGTGGAAATGCAGGTCGAGCGTGCCTGCCCGTTGATCGGCAAAAACGTCCAGGAAGCCGGTCTACGGAATCTTCCCGGGCTGTTTCTGATCGAAATCGACCGCTCGGGCGAAACCATCACTCCGGTGAGTCCGCAAGACACAATCCAATCGGGCGACCATCTTATTTTCACCGGCGTGGTAACCACTATTGCCGATCTGGAGAGAATTCCCGGCTTGGTGCCGGCAGTAGATACCACCTTTGAAACCACCCCCGCCGAGCGGATCCGCCGCCAGTTGACCGAAGCGGTCCTGTCGCCCACTTCGCCGTTGATTGGATTGACTGTCCGAGAAGCGGGCTTTCGCAAACGTTACAACGCCGCGGTGGTTGCCGTGCATCGTAACGGCGAACGGCTCACCAACAAGGTTGGCAATATCCGGCTAGAGCCTGGCGATACGCTTTTGCTACAAACACGCAACGAGTTTGTCGACGCCCACAGACATAGTCGAGAGTTCTACTTAGTAAGCCGTGTCGGAGCGACTGCGGCTCGGCGTCACGATCGGGCACTGCTCGCGGGCTTGTTGTTTCTGGGGTTGATTGCCTGGTTAACCATTTGCAGCCTGTGGCCGCAAGTGTTGCCATGGGGTAATCTGACCGACAGAAACATCCATGCGATTGCGGCCATCGCCATCGTGTTGGCAATGATTGTGTCTCGCTGCCTCACGACTTCGGAAGCACGTTCGGCGATTGATTTGCAAGTGTTGCTCACAATCGGCGCTGCTCTTGGGTTGGGCGAAGCACTCGACCATAGCGGGGCGGCGCGCTGGCTGGCCCAAACGATGATTGATGCGACTTCCATACTTGGAATGCCCGCAGCATGGATGCCGTACGTTCTGCTTGCGGTAATCTACGTTGTCTCGCAGATGTTTACCGAGACGATCACCAATGTTGCTGTGGCTAGTATTATGCTGACTGTCTCGGTCAATATCGCTCTGGTCGGCAACTACGACCCTCGGCCATTTATCATTGCAGTGACCTTGGCCGCGAGCTTGAGTTTTGTCACTCCCATCGGTTATCAAACCAACCTGATGGTGATGGGCCCTGGCGGATATCAACCGCGCGACTACTGGAAAGTGGGTTGGCCTTTGGCGCTGCTGATGACTGGTGCGGCACTAGTGCTGATCCCATGGATTTGGCCATTTACACTACAGTAGCCAATTAAGTCGCCGAGCGATCTTGCCGACGAACGCATCGTCCGCCACGATCGTAGAAAGAAGAAGAATCGCACTAGTTTTAAGCACAAAAGCACTCGGAGCCTGTAGCAATGAAGAAGCAAGTTTTGCTCTGTTTAGCGTGCGTATCTGCCGGCATGGCGCTGGGGGTTGCGCTGAACGACCGCCACTTGCTGCAAGACATCGCGGGGAAACAAGCTCTGGCTGTACAACCTCAGGCCGAAGTTGATCGTCACCAGCACACGAACTGGGACGAACAACCGGACGACACTCAGGGAATGACCCCGGAAGAACGCACCAACATACGAGTTTACGAGCAGTCGAACCCCAGCGTCGTGAATATCAATACAACGACCGTGCAAATCGACCATCTCTTTGGGCATCAGCGGCAGGCCGAGGGTTCGGGTTCGGGAGCGGTTCTCGATAAAAAAGGTCACATCATCACGAATTTTCACGTGGTAGAGAATGCCAAAGCAATCGAAGTCACCCTTGCTTCAAGTGAAACGGCCTACCAAGCCACGCTCATTGGGCAAGATAAAGAAAGCGATATTGCCGTACTAAGGATCGACGCGCCTGCGGAAGACCTTTACCCGATCAAACTCGGAAGCTCCAACAATTTGCGCGTCGGGCAGCGTGTGTTTGTCCTCGGCACCCCATTTAGCTGGGATGGCACACTAACCGCCGGGATCATTTCCAGTTTGAATCGCAATTTGCACAGTCGCGAACCAGGGCGTGTGATGCAGTCGCTTATTCAAACCGACGCTGCCATGAACCCCGGCAACTCGGGGGGGCCGCTGTTGGATACAAGTTCGCGTATGATTGGCATGTGTGTCGCAATCGCAACCAAAACTGGACAAAACGCCGGAGTCGGGTTTGCCATCCCGATCGATCGCATCAAGAGTATCGTACCGGAACTCATCGAAAACGGGCGCGTGATTCACGCCAACGTGGGCATCATTCGCGTGATGGAAACGGAAGCAGGACTTGTGATCGTCCAGCTCGATCCGGAAGGCCCCGCGGCACAAGCAGGATTGCAAGGCTTTCGGCGTGTGGTTCAGCGCAGGCGACAGGGACCTGTAGTTTACGAAACGGAAACGATCGACCGTTCGCACGCCGATCGGATTCTGGCCGTGGATGGCGAACCGATGCGCAGCGGTGTGCAATTCCGCGATAAGATTTGGGAATATAACCCGGGGAATGTAATCCAAGTCACAATTGTACGAGACGGACAGCAAATTGATGTTCCTGTGACATTAGGAGCCAACTAATGCTGGACAACCCCACCAACTAACCCTTAAACCATTGCAATCAAATAACTTGCGACAACGAACTCCTCCTTAGCCAAACTCCGCAGGCGTGGCCTTATCCCCTCTGCTAGCGGGGGTAGCTCAAGATTAAGCTCTTGAATAATCCAGTCGAACTGTCACAATCCTCCGCAACTAAATCGTGGTGTGGCTCGGCTGTTTGCGAGTCGCCAATTCCCTCCCGAGCATCGTGCTCGAATCCTACCCAGGTTTTCCCACCCTTAGCAGATTCAGTCAGGATGGCATCACAACCTGCATGGTTCGCAGGCGTTTCTTGCTGCTGAAGGACTCTGTCCGAGACCACGAGCTGACACGAATAACACGATCGGCGGTTTGCCGAGTCATCGAGGGAATTTTATTCGTGGTGAAGTTCGTGCCCAAAAAAAAGGAGTTAGAAGATGGTTCATTCACTTGTTTCACTTGCACTTATTGTCAGTTCGTTTGCCGCTAGTAGTGTTTCCCGAGACACTAGCGCAACTTGGCAAGCCGATTATGGCAAGGCCCTGGAAGCAACTCGCAAAGATGATCGCCCGCTGTTGGTTGTGCTCGACGTACCTGGCAATCCTCAATCGGAACTGGAAACCGAGCAACTCGAGTCCAAAGGCGAACAGGCCGAACTACTGGACGCATACCAATTGTGCCACGTCGACGTAAGCACCAGCTACGGCAAGAAAGTGGCCGACGCATTTCATGCCACCGAATTTCCCTTCACCGCAATCATCGACAAGACTGGTTCGATCGTGTTGTGCAAGAAAGCAGGAAAGATTTCTGATGCGGAATGGCAAGAAACCCTTGAAAAGTACCAAGCAGGCGAAAAATCGAGTGCCACCAACCACACGGCATTCTACCGTGGGTCGGGAGACAAAACTTCTGTTGTGAGTCCTTCCTATTGTCCTTCGTGTCAGTTGAAAGCACAGCAAAACAATTGACGGTAAAGATCCACCGTCAAAAGATTCTCAAGAAGCCGTGGCCCAGTTGGTCGCGGCTTCTTACTTGCGCAGATATAGCAGGCAAGATAGAAAAGAGGTCAGTTGCGTACTAGGCCGGCGGTGATGTCGAGGTCAAGATCTTCGAACTCGCTTGCGTAGTAACGTTCGATGGCTATCGCCCCCATCACGGCGTTGTCGGTGCATAGCGCGAGTGGGGGGACGATCAGTTCGAAGCCGCGTTCTGCAGACTCCGCCTCCAGTGCCTTTCGCAAACTGGTGTTTGCTGCGACGCCTCCTCCCACGCACAGCCGCTTGGAATTGGTTCGCTCTAGCGCCAACATTGCTTTGCCTACCAGACAATCAATCACCGCTGCTTGAAAGCTGGCTGCCATGTCGGCAACGAGCTGGGCGTGAAAAAGGGGACAGGTCCAATTTTCCGAAGGCTCGTCCTGGTGTTTAGTCGCGTTCGGAGTAAAAATTGGACCTGTCCCCTTTTTCACACGTCCCGGTCCGAACAACTGATAGCGCACAGACGTTTTTAGCCCGCTAAAACTGAAATCGAGCCGCGAGCTATCCGCCAACAAAGGTCGCGGCAATCGGAAGCGTTTTGGATCTCCTCCCTGGGCAGCGCGCTCAATGGCTGGTCCGCCGGGATAATTGAGCCCTAGCATTGAGGCGACTTTGTCAAACGCTTCGCCGGCTGCGTCGTCGATGGTGCTTCCCAATGGCGTGAAGTCCAAAGCTGTCTGGCAGCGGTAAAGGTTGGAGTGGCCGCCGCTAACAATCAGCCCAACGCAAGGGAAGATATCACGCCCGCTGGAAATCCGTCCCGCATAGATGTGCGCCTGGAGGTGATCGATCGCAATCAACGGCAAATCGTACGCAAAGCACAATGTCTTGGCAGCCATCAGCCCCACCAACAACGAACCTGCCAAACCGGGCCGATTCGCAACTGCCACCGCATCGAGATCGAACAATTCAACTCCAGCCTGACGAAGTGCTTGATCGATTACCGGCAAGATTCGTTCGACATGAGCCCGACTGGCAACCTCGGGCACAACTCCGCCGAATCGTTGGTGAAGATCGTCTTGCGAAGCGACCACGGCACCCAACACCTGCAACTGGTCGGTCACCACTGCCGCCGCGGTTTCGTCACAGGTTGTTTCAATCGTGAGAATGCGAATCATGTTTTTTTGGAGTCCAGAGTCGAGGGTCGTGAGCCAGAAAAATGTGACGAAGCTGTGCTTCTGGCTCTTGGCTCTGGACTCTCGACCCTTGACTTGCCCGGCAATTGCAAATGATGCACCCAAGCTGGTGGGACGTTCGACACGATACATTGCCGCGACATTTCCCACTGTTGGAATTCACGAAACAATAATCGCTCGATTCCCGATAATCGACGTCGTTCGCTGCGACGGCACAGAAGCGACTTGGCTTTGCGAACTGCGATATATTCGAAGAAACTCAAACTCGCATCCACTGCCGCTAAACTGTGGAACTGAGAGAGTATTTCCTGAACCATCGCCACCGCAAAATTATTCAGCGGCAATCCCGAGACGATGACATCGTATTTCTCTGACGCATCGATCTGTTCCACGGGCATTTCCCACACCCGCACGCGCCCCGCCACCGGTTTCCATGAAGGTTCGGTATCCAAATGATTGCGGAGCACCTCGGCGAACCGTGGGTTGAGTTCCACCAGGTCGAGCTGGTCGTTCGGACCCATTCGAGAAATAATCTGGCGAGTCACTGCCCCGGTTCCCGGGCCGACTTCCAGAATCTTTTGTGGCGGGTCCATTGCAGCAATCCGGCTGGCAAGTGCCCGCGCCAATCGACGCCCGCTGGGAAGCACTGCGCCGGTGCTATGAAACGTGTGTCGAAACTCTCGCCAAAACACTCGGTAATCAGCTAAAGGTGTACGCATTGGGGCATTCTAGCGCAATGATCAACCTTCGACTAGAAGCTGATTCGGGAAGCGGTTCAATATTCGTGCCAAAGACCGATGCCGATTTGCTGCTCAAAGTTATTGAAGAATTCAAACTGGTTGCTTTTACCGTTGAAGTAGTGCAACCCGGTGCGTAGCACTTTGCCAGATTCCCCCCGCCATAGCCAACCTGCTTGAGCCACGAAATTACCGCCAAAATCGACTTCCTGGCGAAGATGGCCATTGATAGCCACAAACGGCGTGCCCTCGCACCCGGTCGGCCCGGGCTGGGCGAAGTCGACTCCAAATTGAAATTCCCAAGGGTCGGTTCCCTCGTCCGCATAGAACGCCCACCCAGCTTCGCCATACAAGCGCAAAGCCGGTCGGGGGAAAAAGGAATAACCTAATACAAGTACATCGCGACTAAAGTTGATCCGCATTGCGGCGGGATTGCGGACGAGAAACTCGTCGCCCAGGTGCGAACTGAGGTGGTAGTAGGAAAACTTCCACTGCGTATTGCCTCGACCATAGATCAGCGGCATGCCGAACCGAAAATCGACTGCTTCCAGATCCCAGTTCTGATCGAGATTCAGCCGCAGCATGCCGGCACCTTCGAGTTGCAGTTCCCAACCTTGGGGACGTCCGTTTTGTACGGTTCCGTAGCGCAAAACCGAGCTGCGTCCTCCCAACGTCACTTCAAACAACGAGATATCTGAATTCAATTCTTCAAAAGCCGTTCCCGAAATCCGAGGCTCTTTGGCCCCCGCCCAATACGAATGCCAAATCACATCGTTGGGAAGCAAGGTCCAGCCCCACACTTCCGTATCCGCCAACGGCGCCAAAACTGGGTCTCCAAACGGCGCTTCGATATAAACGGGCCCTGCCCGGGTGCTGAGGTCAAAAGGATCGCAACAACTTGCGGAGAGCGCATCGAGCTGAACATCGGAAATTGCCTCGGGTGGTATTCCCGCTGCTGGATGCTCTTCGATAAATTCGTACACCGGTGGCCCGCCTGCAGTCGCAGGATTGGAAATCACTTCACGAAAAGGCCGCCAAGCCGGTGCGACCTGGGCCAATGCCGTGCAAGCTTGGCACATGAAGAGTGCCAAGACCATCAGAGTAAAACGAATCAGAATCATCTCAAGATAAAACGGGAGTGCGGCGGCGGAGCTCTTAAAATGAGCCTCGACATAGCAAATCGGCCTCTTTGAAGGGTCGAAAGACTATTGAATTGCCGACTCACTGCGAAGAGCAATACCCGACGTTTCCCACGATTTTAGGTATGCTGTGACACCAACTATCGTTGCTAGCAGTTCGAGGTCGACAGACTTAATTCGGTGCATAAAATGGTCTGAGAACAAAGCCAATAGCCTTTTTTCGCTAGCTGCGTGGTGGGAGTTGCTTTATGGTGCTCTTGGAAATGAGTATTGTCCCGCTGGGACATGGGGAAAGTGTGAGTAAATATGTCGCCGAGTGCGTTGACCTCGTGGACCAATGTGGTCTCGATTACGAGCTGCACGCGATGGGCACAATTGTCGAGGGCGAACTGGCCGATGTTCTGGCACTGATGCAGCGTTGTATGGAGAAAGTGGCCGAACATTCCGACCGGGTGACGTGCACGGCGAAGCTCGATTACCGTCGAGGCCAGCAGGGTCGATTGCAAGCGAAAGTCGATAGCGTCGAAAAGAAAATTGGCCGCAAGGTCCGCCGATAATAATTCAAGCTCTGTAAGAAATCAAAGAGAAGAGATAAACCGCCAAGGACGCCAAGAAAAACATGGCAAATTCATTTTCCAACCTGATCACTCTCTGACAACAAGCGGCTGAATCCGACTATTGGAATCAATTAAAAGTGAATCCTTGGCGTCCTTGGCGGTTTAACATCCAGAGGAAAACACCATGGCCAACACTGATTTCGACGCCGCTTTGGGCAAAGTCTCTAGCGGCATTTATGTTCTTACCGTAGGGTCCGGCGATCGCGCTACCGGGATGCTCGCCAGCTGGGTGATGCAAGCCGGCTTTGAGCCCCCCTCGGTTTCTGTCGCCGTGAAGTCGGGCCGCTATGTGTGCGATTGGCTTACCAATGGCGAGCCGTTTGTACTGAACATTGTTGCCGAGAAGCAGTTCGATTTTCTCAAGCACTTTGGCAAAGGTTTTGAGCCGGGCGAGGCAGCCTTCGAGGGCTTGGCTATTCGCCATTGCCCACGCGGGGTTCCAATCCTGGAAGACTGCCTTGGCCATTTGGAGTGCGAGTCTACGTCACACGCCGACTCGGGCGACCATCGTATTTTCGTTGCTCGCGTCGTTCGTGGCGGGACGGATGGCGAAGCCGCCCCCATGGTCCACATCCGCAAAAGCGGCAGCAACTACTAGCCAGTGCGCAAAGTAGCGCCACTTGAATAGCCGATGGTTCAGGTATCGTTTGGCTACTGGGAATCGCCGAGGCAACACCGCGTTGCCAGGCTAGAAAATCGAAGCCGTCGACGTCGCCATCGCCGTCGGATTCTCCTTGGCCATGACCTGCTAAAGTTGCCGTGCCAAATCCTGTGGACCACATCGCCAGGTCCGCGGCATCGGTTTGCCCGTCATTGTTAAAATCAGGATTCGCTGTGGGAAGGAGCTCCGACTCCATCAATTCAATAGCGGCAGCGATCGCTAGATCATCCCACGTACCCAGCGTAAACGACATCACCACTGGATCGCTCGGGCCGTAGGGCTCGGCGACAAATTGCACGGCCATCCCGTAAAGTCCCGCAGGGGCGGAACTGGGGGTGAGAATAAAATCGAGATGTTCGTCCCATAATGGCAAGCCGTTGTAAGTCCCCAGGTGCATGCCGGTTTGCAAACCGGAACTTGTAGTTACATCATATCCGGCTCCAATATGCGGCAGAATGGAAACTGTGGCCGTCGTGGGCGCTAGGGCGGTGCCATCCCAATAAAGGAGCCCTTGTGTGACAACCAAACCAATCTCTGTTCCGCTGGCCAAGCCGTTGCCCGGATCGCTCACGCCGATGCCCGGCTCGTTGGTAAATATCGTTCCGGCCAGATTGTCGAAAATCCCGTGATCCACATGTCCGCTTACCGCCAAACGATTAGTGAGCGGTTCGACTATCAAATTAAGCGGCTGGCCGTGACCGAACGATTGTTCACCCACTGACATCGTGATAGTGATTAGTAGAAAAAAACACAGGGGATATTTGAAAGGTGACATTCTATTTTCCTTATTGAATCAAGTTAATCTTGGATAATCACTCCCTTATCAGGCCGCGCGAAGTTGTATCCTTCGTTGGCCCAGGACTGGATGGTTCTCGCAGGAATAATCGACACATGCCCGTCGGCAAAGAGGTAATTGGCAATGCCATGCGTGTGCCGATCTGGTTGGATTTCACGTAGCAATTTCGGCCAGACAAAGTCCAGCAAAAGGGCGTTGGGGCTAAACCAGTTGCTAGGGTGCGCGTGTTCGTAAAAGAAAGATTCCGGGTCTCGCGATTCGGCCCCTTCAAACACGGTGATCATTCGCGACGTGGCCAACAACTGGTCAATCCGCTCCACGGATGTGACTTCCTTTTGGGAACTTCCGGGGGCTAATTCGACCACTTCGATCGCAATGTATTCGCTGATCACATAGCTAGTGCCCTTGCTAGCCAGGCGCGTTTCGCCAAACTCATCTTCGGGGCATATCCGCATCGCGTCGACGTCTTCCAAAAACGGCGCAAGTGTGAACACCCACGACTGGCCCGCTCCTGCGTGATAGGTGCGCGGGAAGTGGCCGTCGTGTGTGTTGGTATGTTGCGCAATGGCCAAGCCCAACTGACGCAGGTTGTTCTGACAGGTCACGCGTCGAGCGGCAGCGCGGGCCTGTTGCACCGCGGGGAGCAACAATGCCATCAGCACGCCGATGATCGACACAACGACCAGCAGTTCCACCAACGTCAGCGCAGAATGTCTGCGCATAGTGGCAGTCCTCATGGATTCGTCGAAAACGAGAGAAAGAACGAAATTGCCTTAGGCAACGTTCTTCGGGGGAGGCGCATCGGGCGCAGGCAATTGGCCTTGAAATGATTGATCGTGGATCGCAACAAACTCGGCGGGCGCAGGTTCGTCAAAACCTATGGCTGGTTCGGCAGGTATGATTGCCGGCGGCAACAAAGTCCAAGAATTGCCAAGACCCTGGCAACGAAGTGCTTGTAACAAAATCACCGAAGTCGAAGATCGCCGGTGGTCTTGACGCCATACGAGTGGTCGAGCTGTCGGCTTATTTTGCTTCTGACAACAGCTTGGCTTGCTGTGGCAAGACTTGGCAACTCGCTTTGCACAACAAGACGGCAGCGCGGGCTCTTTCTGGCAGCAGGACGGTTTTTCAACCGCGGCGAAGACGAACGCAGGTGGAATCACCCCGTTTATCTCGGCCCAGGCCAGTTTTTGTTTTTGTGTAAAGCAGCAACAATCCCGCCAGCAGACTTCTGCATTCACACAGCCGCACGAGCAATTTTTGCACGGATACGGCTCGCTGCTCGATCGCGTGACAGGCAAAGGCACCGCAAGTCCCAGCGACGTGAATACCAGGGCAGCAAGCACCAACTCGGCGGTCACCTGTCGGCGGTGATGCCGCAGCCATCGCGTAGCAATGCGTAGAATAGGTGTGCCCATGACTCTCAACGTGTGTGAAGAAACGCTGAGTTTAAGGGCGGACCGTCAAACGGTCAATCGGGCGGGAGAAAACAGGGTGCAATGGAGGAAAGTTTCTCTGCGACGCATTCGATCGGCAGAGATCATTAGTCCATGCTGGATCGTTCCTCAATATTTTTTAACGAGACAAACCCACCCTTGGGGCCAAACGTGAAGACCTGCTCGACCACGACGGTGTCTTTGCCCCGAATCGTGGCCTCGTACTTGTACACAATTGAGGTATTCCCGTTTGCCTCGTTCGTGATCGGCCCCCACTTGATTGCCCGCCGCCCGGTGATATCACGAAAATTGTGTTGAAAGAATTCGTCGACAAGCCGTTTAAGTCCTTCTTCGGTGGTCGGATCGGCGTCGATCTCGGCAGGGGCTGGTGAATCGATCCAGAATATGTATTTGCCCCCTTCGTCACCTTGATGCCACGCAGTAATTGGACCCAAGGAATTGCGCCATGAGCGAGGTCTTCCCCAAGAGCCGCCCATCCAATTCTCGAAACTCTGAACGTCAGCAGCAGGTAACCCCAAGCCTTCCACCAAACCACTTCCGAATGCCAGACGATGGCGCTGGTCAAGTTCCTTTACAAACTCGTCGGTGTAGAATCCCGTAATCAGTGGTGAGAAGATTTCATCCTTCAAGGGGCCAAAGTAGAGGTAGCCGTCAAAGGCTTCTTGGAAAGTGTTGATCGACGTCTCGCAACGGTCGCCGTTCAAGTCGTAACGCTGTTGGCCGAAAGGACTGTCCGCCAACGTAAATGCAACGGGCATGTTTCCTTGTTTGACAAACGCTTCGTCGAAAAGCCCCAGGCAGGTTCGGCCCAAGACCTTACCCCTGTTGGTGATCACCGGACCGTGTTGCACAATGCTAAACATTTCGGCTCCGAGCCGGTCGCGGAGATAGCGTCCGGCGTTGGCGATCGGTTGTTCCGCCCCAGCAATCCTGAGATTCTCGATGTGGGCATAGCCAACAATGAATAGCGCGTGCCGTGGGTCCGCACGTGTCGCCATATCCTTGAGGATATTGTCAGCCATGAGTTTGTCCCGGTCAGTTTGATGTTTTTTCGAGTTTCCGTCGCGAAGCCACTCTTTCCAGGGTCGCTTCATGTCGACTAGACGTATGCAAATTCGCTGCGAGCCTTCTAGACTCTGATTGGTTTGCCAAACCGCCGTGAAGAAATCGAGCATCGCCTGGTCGGGCCAACCCATCCAAAGATTGTCGCGAAGCATCATTACCACTGGAGCCGTGTCGAGATGCTTGGCTGCGAGGAAGTCATCGATCAGCTGCTGGGCGTGCATCGGTAATTCGAGATAGATCGTTCCGACAGATTTTGCAAAACGTGGGTCTTGCACGATCTCGCTGTTGAGTGACCAGTAAGTTGGGCGGTGGTGAATCTCTCCGATAGCAACCAATTCATGCTGGGCAATTGCCTCAAGTATGTACTCCTTTGGCGGTTTCCCTTTGGTCCGAAGATAGTTGACGTACCGGATAAGTGCCACCTGAGCATCTTTGACTGGCGTTCGCGGTTGAATCTTTGCAAGATCTTTTTGCCGCATGACCAAGCTGGAAAACTTATTGACAGCTTCCTCGAACGTCGCCGCGCGACTATTGCCTTCGTTGAGCCATCGCTCTCCCTCCAATACGAAGCAACGCATATCAAACGGACGCTCCCCTTTCTCTTCGCGAGCCGTAACCTGGGCGAAGTAACCGCGATATATTCGTGTTTCCAGAACCTCAGCCGTCCGGATTCGACGCGAGACTTCCGCTGGTGGCTTTTTGTAAGGGCCAGGCGGGAAATCCTGATTCACCCGCTTGCAATTCACAGCTCTCCAATCAATGGTGCCGGCTGCAAGCTGACCGCCAATCGTGGCATACGCTGCTTCAGGGGTAGAGAAGTCGTCTTGCGCCGGAAAGTCCGAGACCTTTTTGCCAACTTGATAGACAACGATCTCTTCTTCTTGCAGAGCAGCATTAGCTGCGAACAAACAATCAATGCCCAACAGAGCGATTGTCGTTGTCAGCACCGCAAAGGCTTTGATGGCCCTATAATTCCCCGCATAGAACGGCCGGGGAGTTTGCATGTCCACCTCGTCTGTATTCGCTATCCACTTGGCCTGAATAGCTCCTGCGCGAATACTGAGTGACAAGTTAATTGCATGAGAAGGCCGCATGAAAAAATAATCCGCGAGATAACCACAAGTATTCTAGCCGAATACCATAAGCGGAAATGTGAAACATTAGCCACGATGACAGGTCTCTCCGGTGATGACGCGGGAACAAACGTGACTTACTCTCTTAGGCAGATTGTACCTTCTTGATATCCGTCTGGCAAAAGCGAGGATTTTCTGTAAACACTTATCCTGCGATGGGGTTACACGCCGAATGCTCGTTGGGAGATATCATCGCTGATAGATTGGGAGCAGTTGGTACGGAGGAGTCAGCGACAAGATGGCGAGGGCGGTAGAGTAGGAGTTTCCGTACCCGGAAGCGATGCCGACTTCACGTGGCCATGAACCGTCTGCTCGCTGGTTCTTGAGCAGAACTTCTACGATGCGCGGATAAAGGTTACGCCAATATTTTCCACCGAGTTGATAACCAGCTTGGCTGCTGTAATGCAGCCCATAGTGATAATTGCCGCCAGCGCTGATAAAAGAGTTGTATTTCTCGAAGCGTTGATTTAGCAACCACTGTCCCGCACTTTGAACCATTGGTGAATTGTGTTTGCCACCCATCGAAAGAGAAATAATCCCACCACCTACAGATCCTACCGTGGTATATCGCTCCCTACCGAAAAGCCCGTAATTAAATACTCCATTCTTCGAGTCATAGCATCTTTCGACGTACTTCACAGCCTCGACTACCATTTCTTCTGGAACGTCGAATCCGGCGTTTTTTGCTGATCGCAAAAACATGAGTTGCCAAGTGGTCGAGGACATGTCGGAATCGACATCGAGATGATGCGTGTAGTACTGCCAGCCACCCCGGTCGCCCTCGCGACGTTTGTTCAATTGCGATTTACGTAGCACATTGATTGCCATCGGAATCGCTTTGAGAATCTGCTCCGAACGCGCAGCGTCTGTCATTCCATATACTTCACCAAGCATGAGCCCTGTAATTCCGTGATTGTAGTATGCTGTATGCGATCCATTATGCCGCACCGTCGTTGGCTGAGTCCTTGGCAAAGAGAGCAACCCGTCTGCTTGTTGGCAGTCGAGGGCAAAGTCGACGGCATCACTGAGGACCGCAGCATACTCCCCGCCTTCCAATGTGTGACCAGCTGACAAAAAGGCCATCACGCCTAGACTGGTTACTGCTGGCTGACCCTGAGGCAGTGTTGGAAACGAACCATTTTTTTGTTGATTCGCTGCCAACCAGCGCAGCGCACGTTGGATTGAGTCATCGACTTTGGTCCATTGTTCATCGCTGAGAATATCCGCACTGGGCGCAGAACTTCCAACGCGCAAGGGACCATCAGTCGCCTCTTGCGCACTAGCAACAATCGCTGGACATACGATGAAAATAAACGCCGTGAGGCGAGCTACTACTCCGCAAAGGCTAGAAGTCATCGGCTTGTCTTTCATTTCTCATTTTGATAAACAACATGCACCTTCGCCGATAACAACGTCGCTGGCCACTACCAAATCACGCACAACATGTGATTTTTGGGCCAATAATTCTCGATAAGTCCACCTAGACTGCGACTAGCAGAGCATGAGAAGATCAGATCGCTTCTCATTAGAAATAGGCACATAAACGAAAAAACGGCTCTCCACGAGCCGTGCGGAGAGCCGTTTGTGTTTCAAAGTCGGGGCGACAGGATTCGAACCTGCGACCTACTGGTCCCAAATCTCGCGTGAAGACCTGGCAATCAGCCTGTTTTGCGCTTGCATAGTAGACTCTAACTAATCTCAGGCTGTTTTGCAAACCCATTCAAGGAGATGCAATCAAACGTCTTGTATTGCAGTACTTGGGAATCAGCCGGGGAGCGCAAAGCAGTAAATACCGTTTTGGCAAAATCGTCGCGCGGGTGCGTCTGGTGGTGATCTTGCCGGTCGTTGTGTCTCCGGTGGAAACCAAACGCTCCGATGCCACCCAGAATCGTTGGGCAATCCAGGCGAATTCACTCTTTTTCCAATAACCGACCCGTGTAAGGGATCCCGTCGGAGGTGACCCCCAGTGCCGCAGCCAGATCTTCGATCTCCTCCAACTCTTGCTGATCATGCTCCTGCGGCGGATCCTGTTTCTCCAAAAAGCTGAGGGCTCGTGGAACCATCTTCGCGAAGAAATCGTTCTTGTTGCTGCGAGCCCAGCCGAGCAACGCCACAGCGCCGGCCGAGGGTGCGTTTTCAGGATCCACTTCACCGGCTTCCAAATTGCCATAGGCCCAATTAACGTCTTGCCAAAAATCCGCAAGTGCCCCAGGGGGGAGATCAGCAGTCTGCTCTGGGATAAAATTCACACCTGGAGTGCACTTTTCGTTCTGTTGTGGAATTTCTATTTCTGGTGGATATTTTTCACTTAGCAACTTCCAAGCTTTTTCGGCTGCTTCTGCGCGCCTCATGCCAGCCTCCCGAAACTCCTTAATTTTAGAATCTTTCCACAAACTGGCATCACTCCAGAGGCCTAGACTGCGAAGCCGATTTGTTAATACAGATTTACTTTCCAGCATGATTTATTCCCCTTTTGCGATTTTGGTGGCTAGGTCGTAATCGAAAATTATTTCGCTGGCCTTTCTTAATTCACGGCTTAGACTTCCAGAAAAAATTCTCTCGATTCGCACTTCTCGGGTCTCCGGTATGTCTGGAAACAGCCGACGTTGACGTGGTTGATTACGTGGTCGGCCACAATCGACCACGTCCTTATTTGTTTGTTTCTGATTGGTGGTATTCATGGGTTCAGCCTCGAATAAAGTGCTTGTCGACTTCACGGGTAAACTGCATCACCACGATGCCGCCGCGCTCTGCTAGCCTTTGGGCGTACAGTCAGGTCGAACCACAAGTAACGTGATATCGGTTCACTGCCAGAGTTGGTGATGTCGCCACAAGCTGGGGCCGTGGCAGACTATCGAGGCTCGGCACTGGTCACACTCCCCCGACTAGATTGGCAGCGACGTGGGCAGTTCCCTTCGTTGGCTGGTCGGGATGCCGTCGCACAGGTGGGTCATGGCTGGGGCTCCCCATTGAGTTGATTCAACGGTGTGTCTACGTATACGGAAGTCCCTGAATCCGCAGAACTACAGGCTTCCGTATACGTAGACGGCGTAGACAGAATAAATTCTCGCCGTGGTCTGCCCTCCGTGGGAACGACTTCCCATCGGCCAAAGCCAGCACTGGCCAAATCGTTTAGCGCCGATCCGGCTTCTTCTGATCGATCGAATCGACGGCTACCCTGCTGTAGCTCTCGCGCTGTGAGTCTTCCGCCCTTGCGATGGATCCATTCCAGCAACTCCCGTTGCTCACGGTCCTCGACCGATTCGACAAACAGCCCGTACACCCGCTTAGCCTCTCCACCGAACCAGTCGGATAGCTCGATAGCGGCGCGCATCGACAGTTCGTCCACCGCATGGCCCGCCATGTCATCGCCAGCCACCCAATCGCATAATTGGAAGATGAGTGCAAATCGTGCCGTATAAGCTTCCAACTTTGACCAAGCCGCAGCCAGGTCGTCATCGAAGTCAACCAATTCCGCGCGGTGCCGGTTATAGTATTCAACCCACACCGCCTTGGCCTCGGGCGTCAGATCCAGCGGGAAGGGCTCTAGCTTGCCGTGCTCATTGGTCGCGGGTTCCAGCGCCAGCAATCTGTCGAACACAACGGAAATCTGATGTTCGACGTCCGCATCAACAGTGGCATCAGTCCAGGTGACGGGCCTGGTTTCTGGCATCGCCATCAACAGCCGTGCGCACAATCCATCCTGCAAGTGCTCGCGCCCGATTGCTTCTCGCAGTACACCCGGCTGGATGCCACCGACCAAACTGACGGTCGCGCGCGGAACGTGTATCATCTTGGTGGTACCGGTCTTGCGATCGACCGTGAGTGGTTGAGCAGACCAGCAAGCAAGCCAATGCCCCAGGTCGCTCCCCTTCCCGCCCTTATATTCGGCGATACCGCCAAGCCAGCCGGCCAGTTCGTCGCGCGACACCAGTAAGCCGTCGAACTGCACCGCCAGGAGCGCGGCCAGTGCTTCGATCGTGCAGTCACTAGTAGTGAGCCGCGTGCATGTCGGCTCCTCTGGTTTTTCCGGTGGCTGGTCTGTGCTGTTGCTCTTTTTCCAATGAGCGTGGTCGCGCTCATATTGTGTTGTGTCGCGCTCATGGCTGGCCAGTTCTTCGGTGTGCTTGGCGATCGCTTCGGCTTGCCGACAATCCAAAAATTGCATCGCGGACTGTAGCGCGGGGGTCTTGTGTGAGCCAGATTTGCCGATGATTGCCGCCCAAATGATCGCCGGCTCGGTCCAAGTGTTCTTGAGTCGTATCACACGTCTAGTGCCGATGGCGCGGGCGAGCGAAGCCAGCAATGGCAACGCAACAAAAGCGGGGTCACACCCGATTGCCTTCGATGCGCCGAGAACGTAATCTCTGACGGGACCGGGAAGAGCGTGATCGGGGAATGGTCGGTACCCACCAAACGCTCGATGACGAGCCGGGCTCGGTTTAGCATAATCCATATTCGTCGTATCCTGATGTTTGGCCCGTACCTGTTGTCGCAGGGCGGGCCATTTTCATGCCCGCTGGGCTTGGTGAAAAAAATTAGATACCAGCGTTAACCAATTCGTGCTCGGCTTTGCTGATGTCGCGCTGGCGTTGGGCGGAAGTCCGGGATTGAGTTACCGTCTCGCCATTTGCTGCAGCCGTGCAGGCCTCGCGAAATTTATCGAGTGCCGCGTCAGTCGTGTATCGTTGCGCACCCTCGGCATAACTGTCGAGTTTGATGCCGCCTCGCACTCCACGAAGCGCCCAACGCCAAAGCGTACTGGGAGATTTCCCAAGCTTATTCGCTGCCTGGGTGAGTGTTAGACGGTGCTCTATTGAGATGTCCATGAATTACCTCGCTTTTGTTTGGATGAAGAAACAAACAACAGAAGCGATGGTAGCGTCTGGCAGAGGATGTTCCGGGAGTTACCGGGAGTTACCGGGAGTTACCGGGAGAAGACGGGAGAAGACGGGAAGATTACTGGAGCTGATCGTGGACCGGTTCAGGAAATTCCCTGATATCGAACACATGAGCCTGTCGAGAATGAGATTCACAAGTGATAATCCCATCGGAAATGCACTGGTTCAACCATTCCACACCACTGTCGGGATTCGGCTTATCAAGTAGCTTTGCCGCTTTCTGTTTAGATATTGGCTTCGAGCGGAACTTCGGTGGTATTTTGGCTGAAGATGATGGACTATTCTGGTTGGTTTTATCTTGGGATACGGCGTAGTTTTCCGCTTCATTGTCGCTCTGCGGAGCCGTCCTGCACTCTGTGGATTGGGGGTTAGGATTTTTGTCTAATGCGATATCTTTTACCAATGCCTTTTTCTCGGCGGTAGAAGTAATTAACTCAGAAACTTCTTTTCGGAATTCTTTTAGATGGGCACCAACTTGTGCGGACATTTCCCTACGTATTTGATTGCTTTGGTCGTTTAAGTACGGTGGCACTTGATATCGGGGCTGTAGAGTTTCTGGCCAAGCATATCGACGTCGCTCCTCTCTGGCAGAAAGTTCTTTGTGCCTTGTGCGGACACGCTTAAGTTCGTATTGCTGAAACCGCGCAAGTTTTGGAACGAGATGTAGCTCTGTGGGATTAGTTCCTGCCTGGAAGATTCTGTAGGCCACATCAAAAAAATGGCTTGCCAGCGCCGAGCGTTCTTCAGCCGTTTTAATTTCTAGGGGGACAAGCCGCTTGGCTTCGCCGAGATGCCAGACAAGAAAGTCACAGACAGCTGGAGAATAATTTTTCGCCTCATCCACCTCGGCTTCAAAACGAGACTGCAAATGTTCAAGATGCTCGATAACTCCATCGCGATGTTGATCGAACGATTTTAGGAATTCAGCCATTCTTTTCGGACTGAGAGATTTCTCAAGCACTGAGCTTAGTAAGCGCAGAAGCTCACCAACTTTCGCAGCTTCCTGAAGTAGCGGGTCTTCAGCAGCACGACGATCCTCTTCTGAGGAAATAACATCTGACATAAAAAACTCCTTGCTAAAAAAATCCGGGGCCGAGTGACGACTGCAGGAACGGCAAGGAGAAAGTTGCTGCCGACGCCTCTCGCGCAACACTGCTGACAGAGCGACTCTCAGCAGCACCCCGGAGAAAGACTGGTTGCCCTATTTTATCCCTCTGACTAGCTAAATAGAAGGTATCGCTGCACAGGTGTTATGCGACGTACGCTGTTAAGAAGCGGTTACCAGTTATCATGCTATAAACCTCGAAAAGATGGTAGCTGGCTTCCGCGTAGGCTAGAATCAGAGCAGTTTTCCATCAAAACATCGACCTCTCATCTGATGGAGGGTATCAGGATGCGTCGCTACTTCTCAGGCTCGTCGCTAGCTCATTCGTTGAGACGCCCAAGATTTGAAAGGCTTGAACAGCGTCAAATGCTCACGGTCACCGTCGACACGCTCATCGACGAAGCAGACGGCAGCATCATCGATGGTGATATCTCACTCCGTGATGCCATCGCCAACGCACCTGCCGGCGAGACGATCGATTTTTCTGTGACAGGAACGATCAATCTCACACTTGGGCAGCTTGTCATCTTCAAGGATCTGACGATCAGTGGTCCTGGCTCTGGACAACTAACGATCGACGCTGCTGGTAATGATGCCACTCCCGGCACTCCTGATGGGATGGGTACCCGCATCTTTCTGATAAACGATTTTGATTCGGGCAATGACCTCAACGTCGCAATTGGTGGAGTGACCTTGCAAAATGGAGATACCAGTGCGCCTGGAGGCGCTATCTACAATCGGGAGAACCTCAGCATCTCAAACTCTGTGCTTAGCGGAAACACGTCTAACAATTCGGGTGGTGCACTGTTTTCCGATGGTGCTGCACTGGCAATTGCATCGTCAACGATTGACCAAAACACGGCGAAGAACGGAGGTGGCGGTGTCTCTGCACGTCAGTTTCTGTCACTCACTTTGTCAAACTCAACAATAAGTAACAATATGACAACTGGAGATTTTTATTCAGGTGGAGGTATTGATGCCCAGTCCCCGCAGTCCAATGCCGTTATTGCCGTCTCCGACAGTACGATCAGTTCCAATACATCTAACAGAGACGACGGGGGTGGCCTCTATTTCGATGTCTCTGCTTCAACTCAGGTCAGCATTACAAACACTACAATTGCACTCAATTCGGCAGGTAGCAGCAGTTCGGACGAAGGAGGGGGAACGTATATCAGAAATGGGACAGTTTCTATCGAAGCCTCTCGCATAACAGGTAACAGCGCAGGTGCATTTGGAGGAGGAGCTTTCCTGGCCAGTGCTACAGCATTCATAAACGATTCAACTATTGATGCAAATGAATCACAATATTTTATCGGTGATGGACTTTGGTCATCTGGTACGACTACCATTACCAATTCGACGATAAGTGGCAACCTTGGTACAGGAGTAGTTTTCAATAATTCATCTTCAAGTATTCTCCACAGTACAATTGTTGACAACACCGGCACCGGCGTTTTCTTTGGAACACCCTCCGACACAACAATCCAGGGAACTGTAGCTAATTCAATCATTGCACGGAATGGAACTGATGTTTGGGGGACAATTCGGTCCGATTACAACCTGATTGAAGCAGTGGGAAGTGCTACTCTAGTGGGAGTTGGCAACATTTTGGGAGTTGACCCGCTGCTCGGCCCACTGCAAGACAACGGAGGCCCGACCCCTACACACGAGCTACTCACGGGCAGCCCTGCCATTGATGCAGGTGATCCTGCTGCGGTCGCCAATTTGAATGGCGTGCCGGAATTTGATCAGCGTGGCACGGGTTTCCCTCGCGTAGAGGATGGTGATAGTTCGGATGGCCCGAGAATCGACATTGGTGCTTTTGAAGTGGCTTCGGTTCTCCCTTCTCCTTCGGCCGATTTTGATCTGGACGGTGACATCGACGGATTCGACTTTTTGGCCTGGCAGCGTGGGAACGGTACCCCAATGCCACTCGCTACCAAAGCTGATGGCGATGCCGACAACGACACCGATGTTGATGTGAATGATATTGCCGTGTGGCAGGCAACGTATGGCTTCCAGGGTCCGCCACCCGTCAACGCCTTATTCGCTGATCACAACAACCAAGAATCTGCGCTAGCCACGGCACAACTAAGCCCCCAACTCGTTGACCTGGCATTGACAACAAGCGAGCCGATATCGACAGTTAGCGACCGCGAATCGAACCTCCTCGTGGAAGAAGCGTTTTCTGAGTACGCACTGACTGAAACTCCAAATCGGCAATACATCAGTGCAGAGCTTTCCGAGAATGACGTTTCTGATCTGTCCATTTCAGAAAATAGCGAAGACGAGAGCGAAGCCGAGGAAGCTTCCTTAGAAAATGAGTTGTTCCCTGCGATCTTGTGACCAGTGTGGAAGCCAATACCAATCGGTGCAACGATCTTAATTCTGATCCGCTCGACAGCAATTTAGCCCCGCAGAGTCCAGTGCCATAAACTGCCACGTAAGCTTCCCACTGCTCAACCCGGATGGAGAAATAGAAGCCTGGGTCGTAGTGATTCCCGAGCCATCATCTGGCATACTTTTTTTGGGTATATTCACCTGGCATTGGACAAAACACCGCTGTAAATTGCGTGCGGGCTAGCTAGCTCAGCACATCTTCCTGAGATTGCCCCCAGATTGCCCTGGGATCTTCACCACATTGCCCTGAGATTGCCCCACATTGCAAATGCAGCTCAGTCGGCAATAATGAGCTTCTACTGACCGTTCATTCGCTCCGGGGAGGATAGTGCTATGATCCGTTGGACTCTTCTAGCGTCTTGTATTGCGTTATTGTTGGGGACTACTTCGACGGTTCCGGTTTACTCTCACGGTGGCGGCCTTGACGCCAATGGTGGTCACCATGACCGCAAGGCGGGCACCTATCACTACCACCGCCGAAAAAGCACCCCTAGCAACACTAGTAGCGCCTTCACTCCCACACCGATAGTTACACCGAAACCAGCACCTAAGAAGGAAGTCACGCCCCAAAAACCAAAAGGGCGAATCTGGAGTGGACGTGATGGCGAGAGATTGGCCAAAGGCGTTCCGACTGAGTTCAACGAAGCATCTTGCACAATCACAATAAACGATGGCGTTCACTCCGATCAGAATATCTCGCTAACTAGCCTATCCGTATTGGATCAAGCTTTCACACTGGACGGATTTAAGAAACACTCGGCCTACAACTCACAACTGCTGAAGTGGACAAGCAAGGGCGGCTCGCATCATATATTTGCTACTCCGTTGGTGGTCGATGACGAATCGGTGCGTTTACTCAAATCTGACGGCCGGATTATCGACGTGAACCTTGCGCGTCTCGACGAATTGAGCCGTCATCTAGCGCGTGAGCTTCAGCGAGTTGGCTTGAGTGCGAAGGCTATGATCGATGCGATTGAACCAAACCCGTTTGAGGGTGGTACACCAACAGATTCAGAGGGCTTTTCTAGCAGTGACTTGTCTACTACGGCTACGGTTCAATGACTAGCCTCACACGTCGCCACTCCCTTCACACCGAAGCCGTTGTTGCTGTAGCAAGTATTTCCGTTCCATATCAGCCACGTACCGACCTGCTTGTTTTAGTGATTCAGCCTCAGTCGCACCGAAGAAAGTGGCAACTCGGTTGTGCCACTCCAGTGTGCACATCCAGCTGATCGCGACGTTCTTTGTGCTGACGGTGTAGCCCTTTTCTTCCAGTTCATCGCGCTGGTACATGCCCGGCTCCTAAAGTTCAAATAGCTGGGAGTTTATCTATACATTCGTACATATCAAGCAAGACAGCAGATTGTGTGCTTTTCCAATCAGCTTGCACACCCGCTTCTTGTTTGTTTGCATTAAACTGGCAAGAATCTGACCATGTGCCACCACTTCAAACTCGTTGCGATGGTCGACGATCTTTGGATAGCTTTTAAGTCGTTCATGGACAGCTGCCCGCAGACAATACCTACGGGTAGCTTCTACCCAACGAATCCGCTTCCAGTGATTCGGCAAAGTGACGATGGCAAGGGTGAACTTGTGCCAATGGAATGGGGATTGTTGCCGTCATGGTGGAAGCCTCCTGCAAAATCGAAGTCGCGCAAAGTGTTTCAGCGGCGCTGCTTCAATGCTCGGTGCGAAACCATTGACGAAAAGCCGTCTTACCGTGAAGCGTTCAAACGTCGACGTTGTCTAGTCCCGGCGTCGCACTTCGAGGAAAAGGGTCACTACTTCTCGCTTCCTGGTAACAAGCTGTTCGCGTTTGCCGGGTTGTGGGAGTCATGGCAGAGCGAAGACGAATCGGTTCTTAGCTGCACAATTCTGACGACTGATCCGAACGCTGAGGTTCGTTCTGTCGGTCATCCTAGAATGCCGATCGTGCTACGGAATGACGACGACTATTCGTTGTGGATGAACTCTGATATTGATTCGCGTGAGCCGTTGGCGGAGTTGATGCGGCCGTTCGAGGATGGTTTGCTTGAAATTGTGCCGATAAATGGAGCGTAAAATTATGCCTATCACCGAAGTTCCGCAGGTTATCGTTGAGTGGGTAAAATCACACCCAATACTTGCAGCAGTATCTGCAGTCATCTTGCTAGGCGTAATCGTTGCCTTTGCAGTTCGATACGGGAATCTTCGCGGTCGATGGCCATAATGAAAAAGGGCCACCGGGAGTCAAGATTGGCCCATCTTCCTGAGATCACGAACACGAATGCCCCCATGCCCCACCTCATCGCCTACGCCTGGCTCGCCACGATCATTGTCACGATCGCTGTAGCTGCCGGCCGCGACATTCCAATCCTGAACGCCTTCGGCTTAATCAACAGCCGACCTGGCTTCTGTAGCTCGCTGGTCGTGCTAGCCATCGTCTGTGTGCTCGCGGCTATGCAACTCTACTCGGAGTCGCTACTTTTCGGCCAACAACCCATGACTTGGGCTATGCTGATTATGCTGATCTACGCTTGGTGCTGTATCGGCTACCAGCTACGAATAAACAAGAAGCAAAGACAAGAGTAAGAGAACTCGGCTCGGGAACACTTGCCAAGCCTGACAATGGCGGCACACCGTACTGCGACTGCCAAATAGCCAGGTCTGCAGCATCCACAGCCCCGCTGTTATTGGCATCACCTTGTGCTAGTCCGCCGGGACTGCCGTTACCTCGTTGCCAGATCAAGAAGTCGACCCCATCGACGTCCCCATCACCATCGAAGTCAGCATTGTCGGAACCTGCCGTCACTTCGCCCGAAAGCATGAGTGTAAGGTCGCCAAGGCCGATGGCACCGTCAACATCCTCATCGGAAAAGCTGAGGGTATAGGTTGCCGAAAACATCCCAGCGACCGCGGTGTCGAGTGTGGCAGTGAAAGCACTACTCAGCCCAGCATCCAAATTAGAGAACGTGGCCAAGTCGGTTGTCAGAGTGCCGGTATCACCACTCCCCAAGATGCCATCTAAATCGAGTGCTGCGGTGAAGCTTGCTGTATCTTCAAGATTGAAGATATCGAAATTAAAAGTCGGATCGGTGGCTCCTAGAGCAACACTTCCAAAGTCGAAGTTTAGTACGTTCTGGTCAGCAACACCATTAAAAGATGGGTCGGCATGATCGAGAACGTCGAGTGTTACGGTAAGTACGTCGTTGGCATCACTATCGCCCATTCCCGCCCCGGCACCTGTTGTGATGTCCAGATTGTCGATAGTCACTGTACCACTACGCAGACCGGCTGTGCCTGTACTAGTGCTGAGTCCCACGTCAAACGAAGTTGAATCGACCCCGCCTGTACTGAATGCGTTATAGCGTCCAGAAACGGTGCTAGTGGCGTCTCCCGCCGCCGTCACTTCATAGTAAGTTCCATTGTTTCCGAGCTTATCGATAGTCACCGATTGGCTAGCAGGGACCGCCCCACCGACTAACACGCGCCCCAGGTCAACCGTAGCGGAAGTAGAGCCATCACCAGCGATTGCTGCCCCGTTAATCGCTATTTGACTGTCATTGTTCTGATCGACGAAAACAGACCACACGAATTCAGGTCGGTCAATGAATGGATTGCGATTGAATTGGTAGCTGTCGTAGATGACATCATTGCGGCGTAGCTCAAAGTCGTCGGGAACTGCTTCGTAGTGCCACTCAATCAAACGATCTAATGTGCCTAGGGTGTTGCTGCCTGTGCCAGGATTGCCATTTACAAGAGTCAGATCTACTGTATTTGAGTCAGAACCATCGTACCTCACTTCCATGTAAAACTCTTGCCGTGCGATCATGCCTGCATCTGCATCACCTGGATACCACTTGGTCCCGCCATCGGAGACCGCACCAAAAGACTGAGCTCCAAACACTCCGCCGAAATTTCTGTTGCCACGCGAGCTATTGATACTCGGATTCGATGGCCGTAACTGGTGAAGGTCGCTATTGTCTGCACCGGAACTACCCACGCCTAGAGATCGTGGCCAAGTATGTTCACGGTTCCAAGAGGCACCACTATCCCAACCTGGAATGGAGCCGCCAGGATTGATCACCGAAACATCTAGCGAAACACGGTTGTAAACTAGTAGCATGCGGTCAGGATCACTCGGGTCAACATCGGTATCTTGAAGGATGGACCGTGCGTCGCCGTAGGAGCGGATCGTGTGGTTGTCGATGATGTTGTGCAGCTGACCTTGAAGTGTTGCCCCGGTACCAGTTGCAGTGTTGTAATAGGTCGGCGGCGGGTCGAAAGGACCAGCGAATACTGGGAGGGCAGTTAGAAGACAAACGGTGGTCGCAATGGCGAAGAGTTGTTTATTGTTCATGGTCCGATAGTAACACGAACCCGCGGGCTTTGCCATAAATTGTTGGAGTAAGTGCGGATATCACTTAGGGATTTTATCTAGCATCGCGTCATACTTGCCCTTGAATTAGAATCTGGGCTTCACAGCAGGAGACGATATAGTGCGGCAATCAGTTTTGAAAACTTTATTGGCACTCTTTGCATTGTTGTTGTCCAACCCACCAGTCTATGCTTGGTCCGAGTCGGGCCATCATCTGATTGCCTTATTGGCGTTTGACCAACTGAAACCTGCTGAGCAAGAACGACTACTCGAAATTCTTGCCGCTCATCCCCGTTATCGAGAAGACTTTACGCCTCCCGAAAAGATACGCGACGTTGACCGTTGGCGAATCGGAACAGCAGGCTATTGGCCCGACATTGCCCGCAGACAGCCAAAGTACAATCGCCCGACGTGGCACTATGAACTTGGGGCTACGCTAGTTCTAGGCGATGAATCTCAAGTCAATCTTCCCGAGACCCCAGGGCGGTTGCCCGACGACGCAACAATGAAAACGCAAGAGCTTTATATTGCTCAAGCGATCGACCTTTGTGTCGGAATTCTTATTTTCCAGAAATCGATCTCATCGGAATCGGATAAGGCATTGGCTGTTTGCTGGCTGGCTCACCTCGTAGGCGATGCTCATCAACCATTGCACGCCGGTAGCCTTTATGCCGAGGGATTATTCCCTGATGGTGATCGTGGGGCCAACTCGATACCAACTCGCCAGAAAAACAACATGCATGCTCTATGGGATGGGTTACTAGGGGGTAATTACAACGAGGGTTCGATTGCTCGGCGACTAAGAGAAACTGCTGAGCAGGATTTACTCAAGCAAGCAAAAACTGAAATTGAAAAACGGTCATTACAGTTTCTCGATGAACATGAACGATCTGACGCAAGTGCAAGAAAAGCCATATTTACTAACTCAATGCGGGTGCCCCAGTTTTGGCTGCCTGAGACGCGAGAATTGGCCGTTGAGTGGGTATACACTTCAGAAGCTCTAGGCCCTATCCATGCAGCCATGAATGAACATACTCAAATACCGACGATAAACTTTTCAGAAGATTACCTGGTTAGGGCTGGTAATCTCGCCAAGCTACAAGCCGCAATTGCAAGTTATAGACTCGCTTATCTTTGGCGTGCAGCATTGCGTGACCGATAAACGTGCCACCACTTTCGCTTTAATACTTCTCAAAGCGAAGGTTGGCGGCTCGCGCTGCAAAATCGAGTGCATCTCATGGAACGTATTTCAATAGGGATTGCGGTTGTTTTTCTAGCTCTTGGATTTCGTGTTGAAGGCGGTCACGTTCGTTCCGTTTGAAAGCAATCTGTTGTTGGATTGATCGGGCTTGTTGATCCAGTGCAATGTAAGCAGCCTCTAGCTGCATTGCTTCAGCTTGCCGATTGTAGAGATTTTGACGCAGTTGCTGAAGATCCGCTGACAGAGCTGCAGTCGATCTTGGGTCACCCACATATTCCTTCCCTTGCTGGGCAGCAGCTTGTCGGTTCAGCAATTCATTCTTTATGCCGCTAATGTGGCGCTCGAAAGTATGAATCTGCGACTTTGTTCGCATACCGTTCTCATAAACTACGCGCCCCTTAGCTTGTATTGTGTCGTGCTGGTCCATCAGATTATTTCCTTCAGCATTCATGCGTTGTAGTACTATTCGTGCGTCACTGATCTTCTTTTGCAATTTGCTCAAATCGCCTTTGCGTTCATTATTCTGCTCTTGACGACTAGCAATTGCCTCAAAGAGCTTTCTGGTCTTCTCTCTCTCCTCGCGTTGCTTCTTCAATTCGTCAGCAACACGACCAGTGGCTGCTGCAATATCACTTATTTCCGTACTCTCGATTCTCTTTGGACGTTCTGGAAGTTCAACGAGTAGATGTTCGCTTCCCTTGTTTGCAACTTCCAGTAGTTCACTAAGGTGATGAATCGCTGTAGCAAAATAGACATCTTCTGCAGTGGGCCATTCTGCAGCAACTACGCCCACAACTTGGCCACGAGCATCAACTAGAGGTCCCCCGCTACTGCCCGGCGAAATAGCAGCTGTAAACTGGATTAAAGCGACACCATCTGGCCTGAATGAATCGACTGCAGTGATCGAACCATTTCCGCTACGGATCGCGCTGACAATTCCACTGGAGAAAGTACCTGAGAGTCCTTTAGGGGAGCCAAAGGCATAAATTACGTCGCCCTGAGCAGCAATTTCTGTGGCTAGAAGTAACGGGGGTGACTCGCAAGGTTGAGCAGTACGCAAAACTACGAGGTCCGAAGACTCAGATAATGCTCTGAAAACCAAGCAAGGAATAAGCTTTCCGCTCGATAACTCTACTTCGATTTTCTCCGCCCCTTTTACAACATGAAGACAGGTAACTACAGAACGGTCATTCTCAATAACGAAACCACTACCTATGCTCGATCCATCTTTAAGAGATACTCGAATGGTTACGCATGATCGGCGTATGCGCTCTGCAATCATCTTCGCAGTAACTGCGCTCTCGGCGTTAGACACTGCTGGTGTGCTTCCTTCATGCACATCAGAAACTTCCTCGATGGGCTTATCATCTGCGGCATGAAGAAGGTCCTGAGTTCGATTGGGATCCCATTTCTTTGCAGCAAAATCGCCTGCCAACTTAAGTCCTGAAACTTCGACGACACCGTCCGCTTTTTGAGAAATAGAAAGTTTGGCCTCAACTTCATCTGCTGGTGAAACAGATGTTGACGCGACCTGTGGAGAACCGAACCATTCACTCGGTCCAGAACCGGACGGTAATGGCATGAAAGTTACAATTAGACCTACAACAACACCCCCGATAGTTAATCCGACAGAGACACTTAGCCAGGTAGGCATAGCGCTCGGCGAGTCTTTGCTAGTTACTCGATCTAATGGCAGGGGGGGAGATGCATCACCTTTAGTGATGTCATTTGAAGCAATCCCACAAGCTGGAACGTCAAGCAGACCTTGTACCTTTGAAGCCATGACCCAACGCTTGGAGTTGGCTAGACGTACTAGACTGGTTGGACAAACCGCTCCTGAATCTGCAAGTCTTCGCAATTGCGAGGAACTCATCGGTCCGATCGGACCACTTGCCAGTTTTACATACCAATTCTTGGTGCCCATGGGTTTTCCCAACGAGGCTTTGGAACTAGATACTCTTACAGAGCAATATACCCGTATTTTGACATGATCCACAAGTTACTAGTCTAATCTATGTAGAAACTGCAGAGAGAATTGTGCAACTTGACCGCGGCAAGAAGCCTTGCGTTGGAATTGAGCCATCTGGGGACGGCGAGACTAATACCCGGTGGAACTAAGCGCGAAGGGTGGGGGGTGATCCCAATAATTTGAGGTTCTCCGCATTTGGGTCCCATACCGCTATCATCCAATGGCTCGCGCCACCTCGATCCCTTTTGCGTCGTCGCGCTCGGCGTATACCTGGGTGACGCCAAGCTGGCTGTGGCCGAGGATCACCTGAGCCGCCTCCAATCCATGCTGTTTCCGAATCTCAGTGGCAGCGGTATGGCGTAGCTGGTTAGGTGACCAGTGATGTTCTGATTGCCACTTGCGAAGCTCACGCTTTTGAGCGTCAGTAAAACTAGAGCACATCTTGTAGCCGAGTGTTGGGTGAGGAAACGCTTTGTCGCAGGCCCGGTTAATAGCGCGGCGGTAGGAATTGGTGTCATACCGTTCTCCAGCCGTACATTTGGGCTTCCTCTTGCGATTGGTTCCCGGTCGGTTGCCGCAACTTATGGGAGTTTTACGTTTCTCGTGCGCTTCAGCCCTCCGCTTGGCCTCGCTATCAATCGGTCGGAAGCAGTACATGACAGAATCCCGAGCCAGGTACCGAAGTAAAATGGCTTGAGCTTTGGGTCCGATGAAGATGGTACGATCCCGCCCGTGGTGCTCTGTCTTGTGCTCCTCCGGACGATACTTCCACACCTCGCCACTACGATCGATGTCACAAGGCCGCACGATACACACCTCACCAGGACGCATCCCTGTGAGTCTCTGTAAACGAACCATGTCGGCCACAATGGGTGACAGGTGTTCAGTGGTCGCTTTTACGATCGCATCGCGAACTGGGGCAATTGGTGAGCCCTCAGGGGCATCTGAACGGTCCTTCCTGAGCCCATCCATCGAGGCGAGTGCCTGATGTATTGCAGACGGAAGCAATTCCTTGCAAACTGCCCACCGGAACACTCGACGGATTCGACTAACGGCTCGATTGATACCTGTCCGACTCCAACCCGAGTCAATCATCCGCTGGCGGACAGCTTCCAGGGCCAGCGGCCCAAACTCAACAGCAGGTCGGCTTCCATACAATTCACGAACAGGCCGCAACGCAGATTTGAGTGCACTGATTTCTTGGGTGGGCTTCCCGTTCTTTCGATAGTAACCCTTGGCATGCTCCCAGTATCTCAACAACAGTTCGGAAACCGTGAGATCGTTCGACAAGCCCGTAGACAGCTTACGCCCGTTGGCCAGCCATTCGCCAATTAGCCGATCATACTCAAGCTTACTGGCCTTGGTGTTGTGGGGACCGAGATAAAAATCCCGACCGCTGAGAGTGACGACCGCTTGCCCACTGCCAAGGTGCTTGCGGTATTTGGGGAGAGAATTCGATAGTCTTGGCATAGTGCAATCTCCTGGGGTTCGGACGCCAAAACGGTAAATACCGTTTTGCGCCACTGAAACAACAGGCTGCACTGCCGACCATCGACAGGTATTTCACTCAGGAAATCAGCGGATTTAGTAAAAGTCGGGGCGACAGGATTCGAACCTGCGACCTACTGGTCCCAAACCAGTCGCGCTGCCAGGCTGCGCCACGCCCCGATTTCTTTTTTATTCTTGCGTGCAGGATTCGAACCTGCGACCTGTCGCCGCGGCGACCGCGCTGCCAGGCTGCGCCACGCCCCGCGGAAAGGCAGTACCTGACGGTTACCAGCTTTCAGCATGAATCGAATGGTTGATCGTATCCTCAGAAGACAGCGAAAGCAACAAGAGAGTATACGCATGTATATGTTCCTTGAGGTGCCGCCTCTTACATCGCCTCGTGGAACGACCCGGAATCGCCGCTGAGGATCGTGCGGAGTCGCTCGAATTCCTCGATATTTTTGAAATGGATCGTGATCCGACCGCGGCCTTTGGCCGTTTGTTTTAGATCGACTTTGGTGCCCAAGGCCAATTTGAGTTGCTCTTCGATCCCCGCTAGGTGACGTGCCGGCGATGGCTTTGCCGATTGGGAATTACCCTGGGCATCGACGACCGTAAGTGGTTCGACATCGGCGCAGTGGATATGATCGTGAACCAGTTGTTCGGTGGCACGAACCGAGAGCGATTCGCGGTTGATCTGCTTGGCGAACTGGCATTGCTCAAATTCATCGCCAAGTGGCAAAAGCGCCCGCGCGTGCCCCTGCGTGATTTGCCCCTCGGCAACCATTTGTTTTACGTCTTCGGGCAGTTCCAACAGGCGGATGAGATTGGCCACGGTCGAGCGATCGACATTCACTCGGCCTGCCAATTCTTCTTGAGTGCACTGATACTCTTGCAAGTAGCGCTGAAAGGATGCCGCTTTTTCCAACGGATTGAGATCTTTGCGTTGGACGTTTTCGACGATGGCCAACTCGGCCATCTCGCGATCGTCGACTTCGCGGATTTGCACGGGCAGACGTTCCCAGTTGGCCAGTTGTGCCGCGCGGAAGCGACGTTCGCCAGCGATGATCTGAAACCGTTCGTCAACTTTGCGAACCACGATCGGTTGCAAAAATCCGTGCGTGCGGATGCTGTCGCAGAGGTCTGCGATTTCCGCTTCGTTGAAGTTCTGCCGTGGCTGGAATGGATTGCGGTCGATGGCCGTCAGCTCGAGCCATGGTTGGCCGTCTTCGCTACGGGTTACCTGCTCGGATCCCTCGTAAATAGAAAGCTTCTGCGGTTCGGTCGCCTGCGAATCTTCCGAGGGTTCTTCAGTCGGCTCCAACGAACGCCCCAGCAGTGCTTCCAATCCTCTTCCCAATCGTCTTTCCTTAGACACGCTGTAGCACCTCCTGGCAAAGTTCCACGTAAGCCCGCGCTCCTCGCGATCGAGGGGCATAATCGACGACCGAGCGGCCATGGCTCGGCGCTTCCGAAACGGCTACGTCGCGTGGAATGACACTTTCAAAAACAACTTCTCCAAAAAACTCGCGAACTTCCCGGTCGACCTCGGCCGTAAGTTCCAAGGTGGCATCGTACATCGTTAGCAAGATGCCGCCAAATGTTAATCGGCTTTCAGGCCGATCGATCACCTGCCGGATTACTTCGATCATTTGAGTCAACCCTTCCATCGCAAAGTACTCACATTGAATTGGCATCAACACTTCGCTAGCACTGGCGAGTGCCGTGCGGGTGAGTTGTCCCAGCGAGGGGGGGCAATCGATCAGCACCGTGTCGAACGACCCCAGGCTTCCCGAAAGATGAGTTGCTAGCATGAGCGAATGGGAGTTCGACGAATTGGCCAAGGCGTCGACATCCTGAAAACTGCGCGACCCCGGCAACAACGAAAGGCCCGACTGAGCGGTGACGACAAACGATTCGCGTAGCGGTCGGCTGTCGACTAGCGCATGGCGTTCGCTTGGCACATGTCCTGACCCGGTGGTTGCATTGCATTGGGGATCGAGATCCACCAGCAACGTGCGCTGTCCGGCGATTGCTAGCAAAGTAGCCAGATTGAGTGCCGTGGTCGTCTTGCCCACGCCACCCTTCTGATTGGCAATACAGATGACTCGACCCATGAGCGAATGCGGAGTTCGGATTGCTGAATGCGGAATTTGATTGCGGCTGGACTGGGGACCGCCTGAGAAGCTTATCGGCGGTCGGTTGTGTGGTACGTCGTTCCACGTGAAACAATCAGCACGGTCTTCCCGTTTCACGTGAAACTCCCCGTTTCGCGAAACAACCCATTCTTACGGAATTGCCTAGTTGGTTTCACGTGAAACGGGAGGAGAGAAAGGCGGAGGGGGGAAGGCGGAAGGTGGAAATGGGAAGTGACATCGTCATTCGTCATTCATGCTTCGTCATTCACTCTAGCGGATTGAAGACTAAACCGCTCAGCAGCTTGGGGTAGAAATAGGTGCTTTTGGCAGGCATGCGTTCGGCGGCGTTGGATATTGCTCGAATGTGGTCGAGGGTGGCTGGCATCACCAGCGCGGCCAATTCGAATCGGCCTCCACTGGCCATTTGGCCGGTGTGATCGCGACCTACCGAGTCGCCATGCTCGAGCCCCGAGACCACCTCTTCAATCGAGCGGACATATTTCGGGGCGGGGAGATTCGGCGAATCGAGCAGCGTGTCGACTACCAGCCGATGCAGCAAACTTACCCCCAGCGTTTGCCATTCGTCGCAGTGATCGTGTGCAGCCTCAGCCATCTTGGCTCGCCCGGCATCGGTCAGTCGAGCAAACGTCCAATGCTGATCTTCCGCCGTAAAAAAAGCCAACGTGCCCTGGGAGTCTTCTGTCTCGATTTCCTCCCACAATTCTGGTGCCCGGGCAGGCCCTTCACCTGCCGGGGAGGTCTCGAAAACTTGGCCCAATCGTTCGCATAATTGGGCAGACGTCATCGGCGGCAATCCGCGGAACAATCGGTGCGTTGGCAAAACGATCATCCCGGGATCACTCATTGAAACGCACATCATCAGTACGTAGTTGGCCGGATGTTGTTCGTCGAGTTGTTCCCCTTTGGCGGCAAGTTCCGCAGCCAATTCGTCGCGGTAGTTGCAGGCCGTTTCGTAGCGATGATGACCGTCGGCGATATAAACCGGTTTGCCTCCCATGGCGGCGACCACTTCGGTGATCACACTTACGTCAGTCACCGGCCAGATACGATGCAATACACCCAGATGGTCGGTTGCCTCGAGTGGCGTTTGGCCGATGATAGCCTGTTCGAGCAACCCCTGGGCAACGTTCTGGGGATCGGGATAGAGCCCAAAAATCTGGCTCATATTGGCCCGGCAACTTTTCCAAAGCTTGAGTCGATCGGCTTTCGCGCCGCCATGGGTTTCTTCGTGGGGGTGGATGTTTCCCTCTCCAAAAGGTTCCAACCGTGTACGGCACATGAACCCCCGACGCGTGAACTTTTGACCTGCTTCTTCGAATTCCTGGTGGTAGACATAAATCGCTGGATTGGCCTCGGTGAACAGCACACCCTCCCGAAGCCAGTTTTTCAGGAAACGAGCCGCGCGGGTATATCGGTTGTTTGTGTCGTCGTCGCCCGGTTCGTCTTGGCCGAGGATCAAGCGCGTGCAGTTATTCGGATGACCATCGACAAGTTGCTTTTGCAACTCGGCATCGATCACATCGTAGGGCGGAGCAATCACATCGGAAAGCGAACCGACGTGACCAAGGTCGTAACGGATGCCACGGAAGGCGGAAATGTGGGGCATGGGAAGGAATGGGGTGGGAGGCTAGTGATTCAAGTAATCAGCCGCCAAGTTTACGGTATGCCCGCGCATAAAGAAACCGCCGGCTTCCGCCGGCGGCTGTGATTTCAATTCAAAAATAAAATCGTTTGTTTCTTAATACCGGTAATATTCCGGCTTGTAGGGGCCCTCGATGGGCACGCCAATGTAGTCGCTTTGGGCCTGCGTCATTTTGGTGAGTTTGACGCCAAGCTTTGCGAGATGGAGTCGGGCCACCTCTTCGTCGAGTTCCTTGGGAAGCACGTGCACTCCCAGCGGGAAATTCTCGGTTTCGTTCCAGAGGGCCAACTGTGCCAACACTTGGTTGGTGAACGAGTTGCTCATTACAAACGAGGGATGCCCTGTGGCACAGCCCAAGTTCACCAGTCGGCCTTCCGCCAGTATGAGGATAGAGCGGCCACTGGACAGCGTGTACTTGTCGACGGCACCGACCTCGGCTGGCTTGATCCGATCCTTGGTGGCACGCCCAGCATCGACTTCGCCCTCGAGCCAGGCCATGTCGATCTCCAGATCGAAGTGCCCAATGTTGCAAACGATCGCGTCGTTCTTCATCTGAGCCAAATGCTTGCCGGTGATGATGTCGCGGTTGCCAGTGGTGGTGACGAAGATGTCGCCCTCGGCGACCGCGTCTTCCATCGTGGTGATTTCATAGCCTTCCATCGCGGCTTGCAGGGCCAAGATGGGATCGATCTCGGTGAGAATCACACGAGCCCCCAATCCTCGCATCGATTGTGAACAGCCTTTACCAACATCGCCGTAGCCGGCGATCACGACAATTTTACCGGCCACCATGATGTCGGTCGCCCGCTTGATGCCGTCGGCCAACGATTCGCGGCAGCCGTAGAGATTGTCGAACTTGCTCTTGGTGACCGAGTCGTTGACGTTAATCGCTGGAACTTTCAACTCGCCTCGTTCGTGCATCTGGTAAAGCCGGTGCACGCCGGTGGTGGTTTCTTCCGACAAGCCTTTGATGTTTTCCAGCATTTCTGGGTACTTGTTGTGGACCATCGCAGTGAGATCGCCACCATCGTCGAGGATCAGATTCAAGGTTTCTCCTGACGGGAAGAAAAGCGATTGCTCGATGCACCAGTCGAATTCCTTTTCATTCATGCCTTTCCAGGCATAGACGGGGATGCCTGCCTTGGCGATCGCACAAGCGGCATGATCTTGGGTGCTGAAGATATTGCAGCTACTCCAGGTCACCTCGGCGCCCAATTCGATGAGCGTCTCGATCAGCACGGCAGTTTGAATGGTCATGTGCAGACAGCCCGCGACCCGTGCGCCGGCAAGCGGCTTGGCTTTGCCATATTTTTCACGTAGCGCCATGAGACCTGGCATTTCATTTTCGGCCAGATCGATCTCTTTGCGACCCCACTCGGCAAGACGCTCGAATTCGGCTTCGCTACAGTCTAAAACTTTGTACGGAAGTTGGGTTTCAACTTGGGCCACGATGGATTACTCCTTGAAACTTGAAAACAGCAGACAAATCGACGTTCGCTAAGGCCGATTAGTGATTGTATAGATTATGACGGTTGAAATGATTTTAACCTGCGCGGGTGCCAAGTGGCAAGACAAGGCGAGAGGACCTTATGTAATTTTAGCAAATGCCGTCTTTGCAGCCTCGACGAATAACCGCATCTTTTCAGGGTCTTTCACTCCCGGAGCACTCTCAACTCCGCTGGCAACGTCGACTCCATCCGGCCGTACCGCGCTGATTGCTTCGGTAACATTTTCTGGAGTGAGTCCCCCGGCGAGGATTAGTGGCACCGCACCCGGAAGTGGTCGCCAGTCCGCAAGTTCGTTCCAAGCAAGTGTCGACCCTGTCCCGCCGTATTGCCCTGCGACTGCCGCATCAAGGAGGACCGCATCGGGAAACAATCCCCCATTGTCTGAGCAAGCCTGGAGATCGTCTCCCAACCCTTGCAGCCCCCGATCGTCCATGCGACATGCGCGGATTACCTTCCACCGGGGTTTGATCGCCGTAAGGTGCTCGGGGGGTTCGTCGCCGTGGAGTTGGACCACTTCGATTCCCACCTCGTAACATATCTGTTTAATCTTGTCGGTCGGAGCATTTACGAACACGCCCACCGGTGTCACGGTCGGAGGAATTATGTTGCAGATTTGACGGGCCAACTCGATCGTGACATACCGAGGACTTTGCTCATAGAAATTCAGCCCAATTGCATCAACACCAGCGTCGAGAGCGGCTTGCGCATCCTTTAGCGATTTGATTCCACAAATCTTGATAGAAAACACAGAGCGCCCTACATCTGGAGATTTCGCAATAAAAGTTCTTCGACGACTTCTCTTCCATTGTTCTTGTGCAATTGGGAGAGTCAACCTGGGCAAATTTTGGGGGGAGTGCCTGAAGCAATCTCTCGGCAATGCCGATGGAAGACGATAGAGGCCGAGCTTCGTGAATACCGAGTCTAAAGGTCTGCGCACTATTTTGCCACGGACGTAATTTGCTTTCCCTGGCGAAAAACAAAGGAACCCGCTCCCATGCCCCACCAACACTCGCCCCACGCCACTTCTCGTCCGTTTGTCACTGCCCCGGATGCCGATCGGTATTTTCCTTCGGTCGTGGCTGAAGAAGCCCGGCAGAGAATCGGTCGGGCGATAGCGCGTGGCGAAGGGCCCTGTTTGCTGATTGGCCCCGCTGGGGTTGGAAAAAGTATTTTATTGGAGGTGTTGGCCCAAGAGTATGGCGATCAAATGGCGATCGTGCCTCTGGCTGGAGCCCAGATTTGTACTCGCCGCTCTCTGCATCAGATGATTCTGTTCCAACTGGAATTACCTTTTCGCGGCATGGACGAAGGGGAGTTGCGGTTATCGCTATTAAGCTACTTGCGTCCGAACGACGCTCCGGCGCGTCAACTGGTTTTACTCGTCGACGAGGCCGACTCACTTCCGGTTCGATTGCTGGAGGAATTGCGTGTGCTAACGAACGTCGCCAACGGCGGGCAATCGTTAGTGCATCTGGTGCTTGCGGGGTGTCCCCAATTGGAAGAGCGCTTTGCCGATCCGCAACTTACCGGGTTCAGCCAGCGAGTGTCCGCTCGATGTTATCTCTCGGCCATGGGCCGCGAGGAGACGTTTCAATACGTGCGCGCACAAATGGCTGCCGTAGGAATGAATCCCGATGCACTGATAGCCCAGGACGGACTCGAATCTATTTTCGCTGCCACCGACGGGGTGCCTCGATTGGTGAATCAACTTGGCGATCAACTGGTGTTGATCGCTCACGAAACTGGAGCCACTCCTCTTGATGGTGCGATAGTCCAACAGGCTTGGTCGGAGCTCCAGCAACTTCCCGCCCCTTGGAACACACCCAAGTGCGAAGCGGAATTTACTGAAAGTGTTGTCGAATTTGGTGAATTGAGTACCGGCGACGAAGTATTTGCAGAAGATGAAGCGGACGATGATCTTCCCGCCTCGATTCCCATTACTCGACAACACGAGGAAGATCACGATTTACTTGCAACGTTTGACACTGAGGATCATCTTCTTGCTCAGTTAGAAAAAATAACTTTGGACTCTCCTCAGGGTGAGACGCCTACGACAACGCTTCCGCAAGCTCGCGATCCCTTTGAGGAGACGTTCGATTCGGAAGAAATCCTGCTGGATCGCTATTCGACCTTTGAAAGTCAACTACTGGCCCAGGCGCCTCAAGTGATCAATCGGCTCGACACAGCCTTTGCATGTCAACTTCGGGCCTTGGAAACAGTGAACGTCGAGCCACAAATGGCAATCGACAGCATGTCGGCCACAAGTTCTCACGCATCTAGAGATGAAGTCGATCTCGACTTTGATACGGAGCTGGACCTGGAGGAAAACCCTGAGCCGACAAATGATACCTCCGACGAAAGCAGCGATCTGATTGAGGACTCTGTAGCCGAGGACGTCTGTCTTACGATAGAATCTACTGCGAACAGCCCGGGCGACTTGTTGGTGATCGAGGAAGAGCATCGCTCTCCCGCGGAGATTGTACCTGGCAGCAAGTTTCGTCAGCTTTTCAGTCGATTAGAGTCCTCGGAACTGCAGTCTCACTTGGGATAACCTGTTCTGGCCAACTCTTGATTGGTTTCCGCTGATAGCCATGGCCAATCCATCGTCTATTCTTGTTGCACTGGCAACGTACAACGAACTCGAAAATATTCCTTCGTTAGTAGCAGCGATTCATGAAGCACTGCCTGCAGCTCTGCTGCTGGTGGTCGACGACAATTCTCCCGATGGAACGGGCACCTGGTGCGACCAGTTCGCCGAGAAAGCCGATTGGTTTTCTTGTCACCATCGACCGGGCAAGCTCGGCTTGGGGTCTGCGATTTTGAAGGCCATGCAAATCGCTTGTCAAGACAATCACGATTTGCTGGTGACGCTCGACTCCGATTGGAGTCATTCGCCAAGGCATTTATCGCAAATGGTTGAAGCGGCCGTGTCGGCAGATGTGGTGATCGGTTCGCGATACTGCCCGGGAGGATCAATCGTTGGTTGGCCTCTACACCGTCGATTGGCCAGCCGCTTGGTCAATTCGCTCACACGCCACCTGCTTGGAATCTCGACACGCGATTGCAGCGGCAACTTTCGGATTTATAACACTTCGATACTACGGAAACTTCGCTGGGATAGTCTTCAAGCACAAGGGTACTCCTTCCTCGAAGAAACGCTTTGGCATTTGCATTTGCTCGGCGCCCGCTGCCAGGAAGTGCCGATTGAATTCACGGATAGACAGCATGGAAGCTCGAAAGCAGGTCTCCGCGAAGCGTATGGAAAACTCCGCACCTTACGCCGGCTGATATTTCGGCGTTTCATTTCTCCTTAGGAGTCAGCTCAGAGACCGATGGTACGGGTCGTGCCGATTCTCCGTTTTCGCTCCACCCCCTGGGCGGCGACCTATGTTTGTATTGCAACTGAAGCAAAAACCGGCTGCTTCACATTGAAGATTTGCACACCAAAAAAATTTGCGGAGAGAACGATCGATGTCGAAGAAACGGATCGGAGTGTTAACCAGCGGTGGCGATTGTCCAGGACTGAACGCGGTGATTCGAGGCGTCGTGAAAACGTCGTGGCAGTTGGGCTACGATTGCGTTGGATTCCTCAAAGGTTACGAGGGGCTTTACGACCCTGTGCGCTACATCACGCTCACACCAAAGAACACGACCGGCATCCTCAACCAGGGCGGCACCATTCTTGGCTCAACCAACAAGGGCCGATTTGCCGCGACTGTCGGCGTTTCCGACCGTGTTGAGCTCGATCCCGAATTGATGGCGGGCGTGAAAACCACGATGGAGCAGCTAGGAATCGAAGGCCTGGTCTGCATCGGCGGCGACGGTTCGTTGGCCGTTGCTCAACAGTTTCACGAGCAAGGTATCCCGGTGGTTGGGGTCCCCAAGACCATCGATAACGACCTCTCGGCAACTGCATTTACCTTTGGATTTGATAGCGCCGTAGAGTGTGCGACCAATGCGCTCGATCGTTTGCACACCACTGCGGCAAGTCACGAAAGAATTATGGTCCTGGAAGTGATGGGGCGCCACGCTGGCTGGATCGCTCTCCATGCAGGGATTGCCGGCGGTGGCGACGTGATCCTCATTCCCGAAATTCCATGGACCTACGAAAACGTTTGCCACAAGATTCTTCATCGCGAGAGCAAAGGGAAGCAGTTTACCCTTGTAGTTGTCGCCGAAGGTGCTGAACTGCCCGATGGCGAATTAGTGGGAGAGAATCAGCATGGAGCCCAAGCCAAGCTGGGTGGCATCGGCCAGATAGTCGCTGCTGAAATCGAGCAGCGATTGCATCGAGAAACCCGCGTTGCTGTGCTTGGCCATTTACAACGTGGCGGAGCGCCGACAACTTTTGATCGCGTGCTTGCCACTCAATACGGAGCTCACGCGGTGCGACTGATTGTCGAGGGCCGATTCGGCGAGATGGTCTGTTACCATCCGCCCGAAATCGAAAGTGTGCCCATTATCAAAGCGGTCAACCAACTTCGACAAGTCGATTCTCATGGGGCTGCTGTCAAGTCGGCACGGGCGCTTGGAGTTAGCTTTGGTGATCACCCGGCAGACGAAAGCCCGTTTGCCTTCTGCATCGACCCGGAAGAAATCACTACAGCCCAAGACGTAGAACTCGACGCCGATTTCACGATCGACCTGGCAGAAGCCGCCGCCGAAGAAGCGCTTTCCTAAAGCACTTTGCGTTAACTTAATTGAGGCACATCTACGCCGAGCAGGCTTAGGAAGTTGCCATAGTGGTCTTGCCAAATGGTTAAGTCCGCAGCGTCAACGTCGCCATCGTCATCGCCGTCGGCGGAGAATTGGTTTGGTACTCCGGTCGAACCGTTTTGCTGTTGCCAAGTAAGAAAGTCTCCACCGCTAGTATAGCCGTCGTCGGGATTATTGATCCCGTCGCCGTTGTAATCGCCCAGCAAGTCGAACACGGCATCGACTACGCCCGACCGCCACGCTACCGACGTCGCGCCCGCAATACCGCGCACGGTGAGAGAATCGCTAATATCCAGGTCGCCGAAGGCACTGTCGATGTCGGTCGTGCCAATGCCAAAGGTCGTGCGATCTCTGGTCAGAACAAATGTCCAGGGCGGCAGCCAAATTTCTTCGGCTACATTGTCGTTGGCGTTTGCCAGGTTAATCGCTTCGCGTACTGAGAGCGAAAATGCGTTATCAACCTCTCGGAAAGTATCTGCAACACTGGTGACCACGTAGTCAGGAGTTCCCAGGATATCGGTAGGGCCGGTGAAGAATCCGTCCGCGTCCTCGTCGTAAAGATTATTACCAAGACTGGTTTTAATAACCAAGCTGTCGGTATCGACGTTGGTAAACGTTCCAATGGGAGTCCGATTTAACGCGAATACAGAATCGCCGATCGTCAAGCTCCCACCGCCGGTCGATCTTACAGCACCCATACCGGCGGTTGTACTTTCGTTATTCGTAAACACGCTCCGCTCGATAGTTACATCGCTGCTTAGAGATCGCACGGCAACGCCGGTTGCCATCCCAGTGTGGTTGGCAATCGCACTGTCGGTCAGGGTTAGCGATCCGCCAGCGCGAAGTAAAACTGCATTTCCTGCCGTGTCACCAGTCGTTGTTCCACTCGACACCGTAACTCGCGAAATATCAAGGCTGCGATTCAGCGAGCCTCGGATTTCAAAGGCCCGATTATGGGCGTCGTGAGCAGGATCGTTCAACCCGCTAGCATCGATTACCGTCAACCCGGCACCGACACCGACGATCGTTACGTCACGGCGAATGTCGATGTCGTTGAAATGGCCATCATGCGCCTCGGCCCCATTACGAGTTAGCCGATGTTGCCAGGCCGGCACCCAGATCGACCCCACTCCTGGACCGGTTCCGCCAGCGTCAATCGCGAGTACCGCTTCGCGTAGCGATAAAACCGAGTTGTCATCGCCAGCATTCACCACGTCAGCCATTCCCGTAACTACGTGGTCGACCGCTTGGTTGAGCACATTGCCCAACCCCGAGCCAAAAATAAGTTGATCCGCAATATTATAGACTTCGACCATGTTGTTGCCCCAATCTTCGCCGGTCGCTCCGTTAGCAGCTCGAAAATCAGGGCGCCCTATAGTAGCCGTATTATTTGCAAAGATGGTGTTTCCAATCTTCAGGAATGCGCCTTCCTCTGTTACCAGCAGACCGCCACCAAACTGTCCCGAAGCATTGCCTGCAAACACGCTGTTGAAGATGTCTACGCTGGTGGTGATCGTCGGAGAGTTGGGTGGTGAAACCGCCAGCAACCCGCCGCCACTACCGGTGGCGGAATTATCGACCATCGCCACTTGATCGAGACGTACTGCGCCGCCAGTATTTACCAAAATTCCTCCGCCGCCAGCAATCACATCGCCACCGGTGACCGTAAGACGTTCAAGCGTTAAATTGCCATTGCTGCCAATCTCGAACACGCGAGTATGAACACCGGGAGTTTGGAACCCAGAGGCATCAATGACACTCAGCCCGGCGCCTGCGCCGACAATCGTCACGTCGCCGGTGATGTCCAGGTCGTTGTTCGTCCCGTTGGAGAATTCGGTGCCGGTGCGAGTCAGATCGTACTGATTACGACCGACATAGATCGACTGTGCCCCTGCTCGGGCGTTCGATTCGACGATCGCTGCGCGGAGCGTGGTTTGATTGCCGGGGACGATGGTGCTGACGTCGACAATGCCATCGGTGGTGCTCTGTCCCGCGGCCTCCAGGGCGTCTTCGTTGCTGCTGACGACGTAGTCGATCATTTGCACGAGAGGATCCAATGCCGTGTCGTTTGTGATCATATCGGTCCCGCCATTGCCGGCGATGAGGATTTGACTGACACGGTCGGCCGCAATATCGCGGATGAACTCGCGTTGGTTGGCACCGTTGGGAGTGTAGGTCAACGTGATACGCAGATCGTCGCCCACCTGCGCGATGTTGATTATGTCGTCGACGCGCAGATTGGTATTGCCGGGATCGTTAGCCAAGCCTTGGATGAGCAGTGTGCTGGTATTGGCATCGAAGAGGATATGCGCTGTGCCGGAGGAGAACAGGTCTTGATTCGCGTTCGTGAAGTCGGGCAAGTCGCTCGGCAGTGTGACCGTGTAGCCGTAGGCATCGGCGAGGAACGCAGCATCAAGATCAGAGATAAATTGGCGAGTTGTTTCGGCAGGATTGTTTCCTGCTGGCACAACTCGACCTGGATTCATCAGCTCGTTTAGGTGTTGGTCCGCCCCAGCAACATTGGGATCGGCCAATCCCTCATAGAAGTGCCCGCCTCCGCTTTCGGTGAATGTGACGGTCGAGTTGTCAGCAAGAGTGTATTGCCAGAGTTCATTCACCGCAAATAGCTCATCGCCGCTATTTGGAATGCCATCGGGATCAGAAGCAAGACGAGTTTCAACAAACCCGCCTCCTGGCGATTGATCATTGCCAACATATATCAGAGGCCCAAGAACGGCATCATTATTGTTGACAGGGTTAGGGTTGGCGACTGGATTTCCATTCACATCAAACCAAGGGAGTCCCGATTCCAATGCGTTAGGTGTAATCAGCAGCACTCCCATCGCGTGGCCAATTTCATGTGTAATTGTGCGGTAGAAGTCGTTTAGGGCTTGCTGCCCTGCCACTGTGGCGTCGACAAAACTGGCTTGAAAAGCATCCGCTATTCCAGTGAATTCAGCGTCATCGAGAGGTGTGGAATCAAAGAACCAGCCATCGCCGCCGCCATTGTCGTCTAACGTGATGTCAGCGGAAAAAGGCCTGTTGTCTGCTCCAAACTGGAAGTTCCCTGTGACGCCGCGTCCCGCAATTGGCCCCGCCGAGACATTCAGCATGAATATGTCATCCAAATTGTTGTTCGGGTCGGCGTCGTTGTCGACCGCGAAATTGTAATTTGTGATGACCCTTTCCCAGTCGTCAATAGCACGGTTGACGAGTTCACGCGCTATTAAAGTGTCATTACCGTATTGCGCTTGAAATCCGTTGTTGATATCAAAGTTGCCGTTCACATCCAATTCGTTTGCCCACATAATCGCAAGTAAACGTCTATCTTCTAGGTGTTCGACGCCCAAGCGTTTCAAGAACAAACCAGAACTCTTATTGTTGCGGATAATATGCAGCATTTCTTCTTACCTCCGTGTTTGACTTACATTCTCGCAGACTTCAAACAAGTCGGTGACTTCCAAGCAAAAACATGTAACTGGTAACTAGCATGAAGGAGACAGACGATGGTTCAGGAACGACCGCAAACGATGCCACCGTGGCATCAAATACCGCTCCATTTCCAGACGTGGTTGCAAAACTAAATCGAACCGATCGTTCAATAGCAAACCCATTCCATACATCAATACCGTTTGGCAGCTGAGGCTCTTGGAGTAGCGACGTGCTCCCGGACAACTGCATGTCAAGACTAAAAAAAAGCGGCGGAGAGCCTGGAAACTCCAACGGAGCAGGCGAACAAACCACCGAGGAGCCTGACGAACAGCGAATGACGATAAAATCGGCCCCTCCAGCATTCGGACCGTCGAGGATAACTGAATCATTAATGGCAGTTGCTTCGAATTCGTCCGTTCCAAACGAAAATCCGTTAAACATCAATTCGATTGCAAACGGCTGAAGGCTCTTCGAAGAATTGCCAAAGGGGGGATCGCTCCTATCCGGATCAATCGTGATCAGTCCATTAATTACCGAACCTTCTTCCAACGTGAATGGCAACCCGACGTCAGCATTAAATGGCGGTAGGAGCCCAACCTCCGCCTCAAACCCAAACGTCATCGGCGCAGCCTGAAGCGTAGTCTGCGCGCTGAGAAGAAACGCCACAGAAAGTGCGGCCCAGAAAGGCAAGCCGCCAACGCGAGGCGACGTCTTTTCGCGGTTCTGAAAAAGAAAGTTACTCATCACTCTGCTCTCCTCTGTCCTGCTACAGCCTAATGTATCGGGGGGGGGGGGGGGGGGGGTTGTAAACGTTTTATAATTTTTGAGGGAAACCAATACGGCAAAACCCGTTTATAAAATTAAAGGGGAAATAA
>JAJDED010000006.1 GCA_029259915.1 Planctomycetota bacterium
GGCCCCGCCGCTGTGACCGAGCATGTTCAAGTGTGGCAAGTTTCTTTAGCCATTGCCGAACGTGGGTACTGTTGAAGCGTACTCCCGCGGCGAGAAGGCCTAGCCACGCTTGAGCTCGGGAGTCAGAAGACCTACCAACGCGTTGGCGAGTGGCATGCCGCGAGGGACGGCAGTCGCGCAGAATGTTCGCTTTTTTTCTGCTTGCGTACGATGAAACCATCATCCCGGTCGCGCTGCGGCTTCACGCTGGTGGAGTTGTTGGCGGTAATCGCCATCATTGGCCTGTTAGTTGCGATGCTGTTGCCTGCAATTCAGGGGGCACGGGAATCGGCGCGACGCACCCAATGCCAGAACAACCTGCGACAAATGGGAATTGCATTGCACTCATACCATGGCACGAATGGAACTTTTCCTCGCGGTGGATGGTGGCCGCCAAGCAAAGCGGAGTTAAGCTGGAGCGCCTCCATCTTGCCTAGCCTTGAGGAGACATCGGTTTTCGATCTGATTGTTCGTGGCGTTTCCTATACTGATCAAAGCAATTTGCCAGCCGGGCAGACGCGTCTGGCAATCTACCTCTGTCCGAGCGCTCCTCATGATTCGGCGCTGAGGAAATCGCTCGATCTTCCAGCATCCTCACCCCATTTGTACGCCCGGTCACATTATGGCGCACTCAATGGCGAGCGGAGTCTTCGCGGTCTCAACTCGTCGAACAATCCTGAAAAAGGAGCCATGATCTTCGAGAAGAGCATCTCATTGAAGGAGATCACCGATGGATCTTCGCACACGATCCTCATTGCAGAAGCTCCTGAGGGAATCCACTCTCTGTGGATCAGTGTACGCAACTTGTTTGATCAATCGAACTCGATAAATGCTCCTTCAGTCTTGTCCGGGCCAAAGCCATATGTTTTCTTCGATTTTGGCCAAGAGATCAGCAGTTATCACCCAACAGGTGCGCTTACGCTGTTCGCGGATGGTTCCGTACATTTTCTCTTCGAAGACTTAGATAATCTCACCTTAGCCGCATTCTGCTCTCGAGCAGGAAACGAAACCCTTGAGCCTTTTTGAACAGTCTCGCTTGCTGGCGCACCGCAAAAGGCGTTCGACTAACCCACCTTACAACAACTTTATATTCTCTCATTTTATGGAGGCAGTTCAGATGCGTTGTAACCGATGGATTCAAACCTTGACACTAATTGCAGGAGCCTTGGGAACCTCCGCCTTGACAAACGCCGGAACCATCGTTGATTTCGAGGATGTTCCCCTGCCTAGCTCGACGAGTGCGGGAGATTATTACAACGGAAGTGATTTGGCAGGCGGGTTCGTAAGTCAAGGCGTCGATTTCAACAACAGTTACAACGTAGTGTTTAGTACGTGGACCGGGTGGGCCGCTTCCAACAGCACCGACACGACGACAGCCGGATTTACGAACCAGTATAGCGCTTTTCCCGGAAGCGGGGCGGAAGGGAGCGCAAACTTTGGTGTGGCGTTTAACTCCGCACCTGGTGATTCCGTGATAACCTTTTCTCAGCCGACGGAAGTTACGGGAACCTACATCACCAATGGCACTTACGCAGCGCTGTCTATGCTCCTTGGAGATGCGTTCGCTAAAAAATTCGGTGGCATCTCAGGCAGCGATCCCGACTGGTTCAAACTTGCTATCTTCGGCAAAGATATTTCTGGAAACACCACCGGAACAGTCGATTTCTATCTGGCCGACTATCGCGGCAGCAGTAGCCAAGACTATGTTGTGGACAATTGGGCTTGGGTAGATCTCTCCTCTTTGGGCACGCAAGTCCAATCGCTTGAATTCGAACTGACCTCAAGCGACAACGGAATGTTCGGCATGAATACACCTGCTTATTTCCTAATTGACAACTTGATGGTTTCGGATGCCGACTTTAATGGCGACACATTCGTCGACGATCAGGACCTCGGCCTATGGGAAACCAACTATGGCCTGACGGGAACCGCTTCCCACGGACAAGGGGACGCCAACGGAGACCTGTCCGTGGACGGAACCGATTTTCTGATTTGGCAACTCCAAGCAAGTAGTGTTGGAGTCTTAACCGAATCGCTTGCCGTGCCGGAGCCGACTACCACGGTTCTTGTTGGCATGATACTGACCAGCATGCTGTTGGTGCGTGTGCCACGTTATGGTGTGTGATCGCCCTCGGAAGGCGTTTCAGTGGAATGCGAATGGTCTTCAGGAAGTTTTTTTTCTTCGATGGCGCGGGCTTCACACATGACGTGGTCTAAGCCTAACACCATATACCAGAAAACCATCGTACATGTTTGCGTGGCAATGAGCAGAACTCCCCACCGTTCTCGCCAGTGCAATAACGCTGCAGCGGCAAGAATACCCAGCACTATCCAAAACGCCAGGCCACGGGACAGATCGCGAATGTCATTCTTGATACACATGGCAAAAAGGATGGGCGTCGCTAGTATGGCAACAATTTTCTCCAACGCATGGTCGCCGGGGCGGATGAAATCAAAAGCCATCGACCGCGCTGCGAAACTGACGATCGCCACGATGATCGTCCAACCGAATAGCTCGATGAGCGGCACCTGCCAGCGGCTCGCGGGGGTATGAGCATCTGCTCGCTGGGCAGCCAGGGTTCGTCTGATGCTGATGAGTACGGCCGCAACATAAACCGACAGCGTATATCCGAAAAGAACCGCCAGCCATTGCTTCCAGTTTCCCAGCGCATGTTTGCCGGTTGCCAAGGCCACCAGCCCGGTAGCAACGACCATCACACTGGCACGCCCCAGTCGGTGCCCTCCCCCGGTGCCAGCCCAGATAGCCAGGATCGCCGTCTGACCAAGGAGAAGCCCTGCCAGAATCACGTGTTCCGAAATTACGTAGCGGCCGGCCATTGCCAAAAATGCCAGATCGACCACGATCGAGGCAATGCAGAAAAGCCAACTTAGAGGGCGTTCGCGGATCATTGGGGGTCTCAAGCTAGTATCTCAACGCATTTGTTTTTGTCCGCAGAACCGCAAGCGGACCACTTGCGGTTCAGCGGCGTCCTCAATAGTCCTACAATACCATGCCATCAATCGGTAGCCTTGATCGGGTCTCGGCAGTTGACGTTGAAAACTGGGCCTCGGGAAGTCAAAATGGGCAGTTCTGGTGGCCTCGTAAGATTTGGCGCGGCCCGTGGCATGAAACGTCGTTTGTAAGGATCTCGTGTGACCAACCAACCGCAGCAGGATGTATGTTGTTTGATGGGCGATCCTGTGGCGGGAAACCCCACGCAATACATGCTGGAAAAGGCGTTCGCGGTTGGCCGGCTCGACTGGCGATTTCTGACTTTCGAAGTACCGACCATCGATTTTGAAGGGGCGCTGCGCGGTGCGCGCATTTTTGGCTTCCACGGAATCATGCTCGCCCCGCCGCATCGCTCTACCGTGTTGTCCTATCTGGAGGAAGTTTCCCCGGTCGCGCAGATATGTGGACAGGTCAATTGCATTAGGCAAACGCAGGGAAAACTTCATGGCGATAACACCGAGGGACGTGCACTACGGCAACTTGTCGAACAAACAATCGATTTAGCCGGTGCGCAAATCACCATTGTTGGCTCGGGGCGACTGGCACGTGCGCTGGGCGCAGAATTAGCCCAATCGGCGGCACGAGAGATCGTTTATGTTTGCCGACGTCCTGAAACGATTGAAAAGTTCTCCCATGAGCTTGCCCAGCAAACTTCGCTGCAATCTTGCAGGGTGCAAGCGCTCGAGACCGGCACGCCGCTGGCTGTCGACGCCGATTGCCAACTGTTGATCGATGCCACGCCCGTGGGACGCCAGCAACCCCATGAACAATTACCGATCGCAATTGATTCACTGCCCGCCGGGGCGGTCGTTGCCGACGTCGTTTACAATCCCCCGCTGACGTGGTTGCTACGCAATGCTCGAGAAAAAGGTTGCCCAACGATTGACGGGCTCACCCTTTTGATCGAACAGGTGGCGTTGGCGTTTGAGATTTGGACCGGCGCTACGGCCGATCGTCAAGCAATGCGCGAAGCGGTCGAAGAATTTTTGGTGCTTTAAGGCTTATGTTGGGATTGTTCATCACGGGCACGGGAACGGAAGTCGGCAAAACCTACGTTGCGGCGATGATAGCCCGAACACTGGTTGCCACTGGTGTCCGTGTTGGAGTTTACAAACCGGTAGCCAGTGGTTGTCGCCGCGAAGGTGACCAGTTGGTTGCCGAAGATGCTGAACTGCTATGGCAAGCGGCGGGACGGCCTGGAACGTTGGAGCAAGTCTGTCCGCAGCGATTCGAATTACCGCTGGCACCGCCAAGGGCGGCCAGCGCCGAGGGCCGACAAGTCGATCGCGAATTGCTCCGCACAGGTCTCCAAATCTGGAAAGAGCAAAGTGACTTTGTGTTGGTAGAAGGCGCCGGCGGGCTGATGTCGCCGTTGAGCGACTCGGATTACAACGCCGACTTGGCAGCCGATCTGGGATTTCCTCTGGTCGTAGTCGCCGCCAACGAACTCGGCACAATCAACGCCACACTGCAAACGTTGATTACCGCCGGAGCAGCCGCGCCCAAGTTGCCTATTGCCGGCGTGGTGCTCAATCAGACTTCAAAGCAAACCGACGACAGCGCGGCCAGCAACGCGGACGACATTGCCTCGCGGTGTGGCGTGCCGCTATTGGCTACCGTGGGTTATCAAGCGCAGAGTTTCGCCAATGAAATCGATTGGATCGCACTGGCCAGCGGATGCTGACGTCCCGCACCGTTCATACCGAAGCCACTTCTGCCGATTCAACCATTCGCGATTCGGCTAGCTGGGTATCGATGACCAATCGCATGGTCATGCTCCAACGCCCGTTCACGTCGGGAACCAATCGCCAGTGGGGCACCACCGCGACCGACTGGTGCACCAGTTCGAATCCCCCTTCCGACTGGCTGACCGTTTCGACCGGGTAGGTCCACACGGCAGTGGGACGATCGAACGACAGGCCCACGTCGATTCCCAACCATTGGTCGACCAAGCCAAGATCGTGGGTGTCGTGCAGATCTAGCCGGGTGCCAAGTTGTCCCAGAATCTGCCCCTCTTTGTCACGGAAGTAGCGGTCGTCGGCTCCCGAGGGCAAACCGGCAAAATTTAATTCCGGGGCAAAACGGAGCGTCACATCATTGGGAATATTTTCGACCAGATAGGCAATTTCTAACGCTGCTTCATTTGCATTCAGCGTGATCCCCTTAGTGATCCGAATGGCCGTTTCTCGAACGTGTCCTTCGCGCACCAATTGCAACTGCACGCGCCCTTCGCTACGGCGCAACTTTGTTTCGTAGGGGCCGTGGACAAAATCGCCCAACTCTTCAACATGACCCTCGGAAATTTGCTCAAGCGAAGCATCCTCGGCATAAAAATGGTCGATCAGGCTGTTACGGGCCCAATGATCGTAGCCAAGTCGCTCGTCGAGGCCCTCTTGCTTGAAAACAATCTGATCATGAATGCTGGCCACCTCTCCATTTGCTGATGAAGGGCCTTGTTGCACTTTGCGGTGATAGGACTCCGGGCGACGGGTGAGTGTTGCCAGCAAGTTGTGCGCGATAGCGTTCGCGTCCAACTCGTAGATCTGCCCTCCCTCCGCGGGAGAAACCAGCGCGGTGAGGCGGTTGTTGGCAAGTCGGGCTTCGGGGCGACCATCGAGATTGTAATCCTCCGAGGTCAGTTCCACCCAGGGTTGCTGGCCCGTTTGCCAACCCCGACCTTCTGCTTGATCGAGCAAATTGTCAGCCGCGATCAGGTGTTGATAAATGGCATTCCGCAAATGGGGCAGATAAACGCCGCCAAACGCGCCGTGCCAATAACTGCAATTGCATTGTCCCCGATAGAGCTCGATTCGCGCTTCGTCGACCAACGGGCCGGTAGCACCCGATTCAATCGCTTGTTCCAAGCGCCCGCTGACCATCTGCATGCGGGCGTACATGGCATTGGTCTCGGGATATTTCACTTTGAAATTTCTCCAAAACCCTCCGCGAACAAACGGCGCCACCTTTTCCCAAAGGCCTTGATGTTCCAGGTCGTGATGTACGTCTTCAAATTCGTTGATCTTCGCAGCCGGCAGCGCCCATTCGGTCATCTCCCGATAGCTGCCCTCGGGAATGTAAAGTTTGCCAAGAGGCGGAACATTTTCAATCGCTTCGCTTGGAGTCGTGACTTTCAACCAATCTCGATTCGCCTCGAGCGCTTCAAACAATTGCGTAAGCCATCCGCGATCGTAAACATGTTCTTTTGTGCCGGGCCAGGTGCCAAACTTCTCGCCATCGTCGCCAAACACCGCCACCGCTCCCGGGTGATGCTCCGCGACCCATCGCAAGTGATTGATCGTTTCCGGCGGATCTTGAAACGGAATCAAGTAGCGAAGCCGCTCGCTACCGGGCAGCACGTTGAGCACTTGGCCGTCGTCTTCGGTAACGTAGTACCCGTGGAGTTGCTCGGCATCGAGTCCGGCATTTTTGAAGTGGAAGTCGTCGAGAATGGTGTAGCCGATCCCCGCACGTACCAAGTCGCTCGCCAACGATTGCTCCCAAACCCTCTCGGGCACCCACATGCCACGTATCTGCGCTCCCAACCGATCTTGCAGCCACTTGGTGTATGTGGTGATTTGCCCGATTCGGTCGCGAGCCGGAATCATCGTGAGGATCGGTTCGAAAAAAGCCCCGCCGACGATTTCGATGCGCCCCGAAGCCACCAACCCCGCCAGCCGATCGACGTACTCGGGATGATGCGCGTCGATCCATTCCATCAACGAACCGCTAGTGTGCAGCGCAATCCGCAACGTCTCGAATCGTTCGAAGACGTCGAGAAACGGCAAGTAACTATCTTGATAGGCTTGCTCGAACACGCCGTCGAAATTTCCGATCGGCTGATGGTTATGAAGAACAAGCACAAGTCGTAGCGGGTGATTCATGGCAGTATTATCGAGTGGGATACGATGGTAAGCAAGCTAGCGGTTAAAACGACTCCCTCTAACATCGCCGGTCCGAGGAACTTCGACTAGCACCCAATCGGCAATTGCGAGGGAAATGACCGCCAAGTTCGGCACAACTTGACATAATAAACGTCACAGGGGTCGCGGACACCGAAGTTGTCCCATTCTACTGGATCGACAGCTTTTGCCAGGGTGATTTACGCCGAAGTCCTAAGTTCGACTTTTGCACTTTAGGGCTCAGGAACCACCGCAATTTCTTCAAAAAAGAATAGAACACTGATAAACGCGGATGAAACGGATTGGCACCGATTACGGAATAATTGTGAGGTTCGTTCTCATGGACACAGTTCTCAGTACCCTAAAAAAATCTGCGGAAATCCGCATGATCCGTGTGCATCTGCGTTCTATTCTGCTTGTTAAAAAGTGCAAAACTCGAACTAAGCATCTCGAAGGAATCTGGCCGCGCGCTCCGGCGACAGGGAATTGATATGCACCCCAGCCCCCCACTCCAACCCCGCCAGATGCGACGATCGCGGAATCAGTTCCCAGTGCCAATGATAATATTGGTCAGTGGCTCCGTCATAGGGCAGCGTATGCAAAACCAGGTTGTAAGACAACGGCGAAAGCTGCTCTCGCAGCCTCGCAAGCACCTGTTGTAACAGTCTTGCAAGCGACATGGCCAGTTGATCGTCAATCTCGTGGAACTGAGCCGCATGGGTGGTAGGCATTATCCAGATTTCGTACGGCTGCCGTCCTGCGTAGGCACAAAAGGCGATCATCGAATCTTCTTCCGCCACAATCCGCACTCCAAGCCGACGTTCTTCTGCCAGCAGTCTGCAAAAGACACATTTTCTATGCGTCTGAAAATGGCGTTGGGCCCCACGCAGTTCTGCTTGAATCACCTCGGGAACAAAAGGCAAAGCCACCAGTTGGCTATGCACATGCTCCAGTGACGCTCCCGCCTCAAAACCGACGTTCTTGAACAACGAACAATGCCGAATTCGATTGTCAGATGCCCAATGCCGCAAGCGATCGCGATACACACCCAGTACGCTCGCTAACTCGGAAGTCGATAGGTCGTTCAGGTCTGCCTCATGACGGGGCGATTCGACAATGACTTCGTGTGCCCCAAACGGAGCCTCTGCATTGAATATCTTGGTATCCGATTGATTTTTATCTCCGGTTTCCCCAGGGAGTACTGTCGCATCGCAATTCACTGCGGGGTATTTGTTGGGGATCACTCGCACCTGCCAGCCACCTTGGCCATCGGCAACTTCCGCCAGTGCGGCAGGCGTCATTTCTTCATGACCTGCACAAAACGAGCACGCAGCCAACACCCCTTCGGCGGGGCTCATGTCTAATGCCGAGGAGAATGCAGAATAGTCGTTCGGTCGTCGTGCCCTATCTTCCGCAATGAACACCTTGCGACCAACCACCGGATCGGTTCGCAACTCGGAAATCGGTAAGTTCAACAAATCGGAGCTGCCCAACAGAATTTCTCCGATCTAAGAGCTGGTTGTTAACCACAAAGGCACGAAGACACAAAGAAAGGAATTGGGGAATGGAATTCGTAGGTCAGGTGCGGCACCTGACCCCAGCACTGGCAGAGCCAGTGGCACACTCCTACTTCCTTTTTTCTTTCTTAGTGCCTTCGTGTCTTCGTGGTTCAATTTTTACGCTGATGTGTTAAGTGCCTATCCAAGAACCCTCCGAACTGCTGCAGTAGCAGTGCTGGCAATGAGTACTTGGATAGGCTCTAAGCAGTAAACGCCTCGCGACGCGCCCGGGTGAGCGTCTGTTCGTATAGATCGATATATTTCCGGGCGCTTTGCTCCCAAGACCAATCTTGCTTCATGCCCCGGTCGATCAATTGTCGCCAGACTGGCTTATCTGCGAACACTTCGCTTGCACGGTTTAACGTCTCGGCAAGTGCTTGGGCTGTGTATTCGCTAAAAGTGAAACCAGTGGCGATTTGTTCGGCAATCGTTTGAGAATTGGTATCAACCACGGTATCGGCCAGCCCCCCCGTCGAGCGAACCACCGGCACAGTTCCGTACTTCAGGCTATAGAGTTGATTGAGCCCGCACGGCTCGTATTGACTGGGCATGAGAAACATGTCGGCCCCCGCCTCAATGCGGTGAGCCAACTCATTGGAAAATTCCAGACGTACACAAACATGCCCCGGATGCTCCTGGGCAATACTACTGAAAACCTGATGATACTTCTGTTCGCCAGTACCCAGGATTACCCATTGCACATCGCGCTCGCTGGCCCATTGCTGCATCACTCGGGCCACGAGATCAAACCCTTTTTGGTCGGCCAATCGGCCTACTGCGGCCAGCAGCGGTACTTCGGGACGTTGCGGAAGCCCCAACTCTGCTTGCAAGGCGGCTTTGCAGGCGGCTTTGCCTGGCTCGACATTCGTCACATCGTATTGATGCTCGCCCAAAAATTCGTCGCTTGCCGGATTCCAGTGGTCGGTGTCCGCACCATTCAATATGCCAAACAGATCTTCGCTACGATGTTGCAGGGCACCTTCCAAACCGCAGCTCAGCGGCGGACGCATAATCTCGCGAGCATAGGTCGGACTCACCGTGTTGATAGCGTCAGAAAAAACGATCGCCGTCTTCATGAAACTCAAATTGCCATAAAACTCCATCTGCCGCCAATTGAAGTATTTCCAATCGATCCTGGTGAGCGCCATGTCCCAATGCCAAAAGTTGCCCTGATAGGCCAAGTTGTGAATCGTATACAGCGTGGCAATCTGATCGTACGGAGGCTGATCCTGCAGGACCGTTTTTAGATAGGCAGGTATCAGCCCTGCACACCAGTCGTGGCAATGCACCACTTCGGTATCAAGCTCCAACAACACGATGGCTTGCAGCGCTGCTTGGCAGAAGAACGCGAAGCGCTCGCAATTGTCGCGGTAGTCTTCGCCATCTTCATGGTAAAGTTGCTCGCGGTCGTAATAGCCCGTTTGCTCGACCAGATAGACGGGCACGTTCGAGTCGGGCAACTCGCTGCGGAGATATTGCCCCCGCACGCGCTTCTGACCGAGGGTCACTTCAAAATCGATGCCGGTCGGTTCGATCTTCAGCCCTGCTTCGAAAGCTTGGCGAAACGCAGGCAAGATAATGGTTGGCCGATGTCCGAGCTTGGCCAACGCGCGAGGCAAACTACCACAAACATCCCCCAAGCCGCCCGTCTTGCAGAATGGCACCGCCTCGGCTGTAGCAAACAAGATGTTCATGGCTCAAAACTTTCGCGAAAAAGCACCCGGTTCTTGCGCGCCCGACAGTTCCGCAACAAGCCTAAGTGTCGGGCCATGCTCCTGGACCACGAATCGCTAAAAGCGTAGCACAATCTCCCCAGCCAGGGTACCTCGCTCTGCCGGACAGCTCGGATCTAGCGGATTAGCCCCGTACCGCACCGATTGCTTCGGCCACGCGTTCGACGTTGGTCGGAGTGAGCCCCGCGACATTAATCCGGCCTGACCCAACGATGTAGATCGCGTGCTGTTCGCGAATCGCTTCGACCTCTGTTTTGGTGAGGCCGGTGAAGGAAAACATTCCGCGCTGCTCAGTAATAAACCCGAATTCACCGGGAACGCCTTTGGCCTTCAACTCGGTGACCAAACTTTGTCGCATTCCGTTAATGCGGTTTCTCATCGTGGCAACTTCTGTTTCCCAGTCCGACCGCAGTGAATCGCTCCGCAGCACATAGTTGACGATCTCCGCACCGTGGGCCGGCGGGTTCGAATAATTCGCGCGAATCACGCGGTTGATTTGGCTTTGCACAGCCGGCACGGCAGCGGCCGACGGAACGATAATCGACAGCGCACCTACCCGCTCGCGATACAACCCGAAGTTTTTGGAAAACGAACTGCAAACCAAAAGCTCGGCCCCGGGGCGGCAAAGCGCTCGCAAACCGGCGGCGTCCTGCTCAATCCCGTCGGCGAATCCTTGATAAGCAAAGTCCAGCAGCGGCAGTAAACCGCGCTCTTGCACCACATCCGCGATTTTTTGCCATTGCTCGACCGTGGGATCAATGCCCGTGGGATTGTGACAACAGCCGTGCAACAAAATCACGTCGCCGCGGGGGATCTTGTCAATCGCTTCGATCATCGCCTCCCAAGCAAGGCTGTTCGACGGTTGATCGAAATAGGGATAGCTTTTCATCGGCACGCCCGCCGCGGCAAACACATTAGGATGGTTCGGCCAGGTGGGTTCGCTCAACCACACTGTCGCATTGGGTAAGTTAGCATGCAAAAAGTCGCCAGCCACGCGCAGCGCGCCCGTTCCACCTGGAGTATGTGCACCGGCAATCCGTTTCGATGTAATTGCTTCGTGCCGCGCACCCAGAGCCAATTGCTGAATGACCTCGGTAAATTCGGGAGCACCGGAAATCGGCAAGTACGATTTGCTCGCGGCAGCCTCTGCAAGGCGCTGCTCCGCTTCGCGAACGCAATGCAGCAAGGGTGTCTTGCCATTTTCGTCTTGGTAGACGCCGACACTCAAATTGATTTTTTCAGGCCGAGGATCTTCGCGAAACGCGGCAGAGAGTCCAAGAATGGCGTCACGCGGGGCAGATTCTATAGTTTCTAGCATCGGATTCTATTCGCAGGGGATAATGGTGATTGTCAGTTCGAAGCAGTCGACACAACAGTTGTCAAACGGGTTCAGTGTACACTCTGACATTTCGCTTTAGAACCGGCAACCGTTGACGCTGCCGACGTGTCCATGCGACAATATGGGCCGTTATCCTTGTACCGCAATTCATTTGTTTTTCTATCAGGCAATGAATGACTGCTTCTCGTATTGGACTCTGGCTGATCGGCGCTCGCGGCGGAGTTGCGACCACAACTACCCTGGGTTTGTCGGCTCTGCGGCAAGGACTGGCCGACGAAATCGGCTTGGTGAGTTCGCTACCCCAGTTTTCGCACCTGCCTCTGCCAAATTGGGATCAGTTTGTTGTGGGCGGGCACGAAATTCGGACCACGCAGCTTGCCGACGAAGCGCAACGCATGCACCAAGAAAGCCGCGTCTTCGACCGTGAGACACTCACCGCTTGCCGAGAAGACCTGGAATCCGCCGACCAGAACATCCGCCCTGGCACGTTGTGCAACAGCGGCACAACCATCCGTCGGCTCGCCTCTGGCGAAATGGAGGAAGAATTTTCGCCGACCCAAACCGTCAAACGGCTCCAGGAAGATCTGCAAGATTTCCGTCAACGCCATGAATTGGGCGAGGTAATCGTCGTCAATCTTGCCTCGACCGAAGCTCCCTTGGCAAGGTCTTGCTGGCCTGGAACCTGGTCCGAAGTGCAGGAGCAACTCGAATCGTCCGACTCTCCTTTGCCGGCGAGCAGCTTGTATGCCATTGCGGCATTAGATCTTGGCATGCCTTATGTAAATTTTACACCCTCGTTAGGTGCCACTCCAAAAGGAATGGATCAATTGGCCCGCGAGCGCGAAACGTGCCATGCCGGCTCCGACGCCAAGACGGGGGAAACTTTGCTCAAAAGCGTGCTAGCTCCGATGTTCTCTGCCCGCAATCTTCAGGTCATGAGCTGGGTGGGGCACAACATTTTTGGCAATCTCGACAGCCAAGTCCTCGACGATCCCCAGAACAAAGAATCGAAGGTAGTCAGCAAGGATCATCTGCTTGAAGAATTGCTTGGCTACGCCCCGCAAACTTTGGTTTCGATCGAGCGTATCAAAAGTATGGGCGATTGGAAAACTGCGTGGGACCATGTCCACTTCACCGGTTTCTTGTCTACACCGATGACTTTTCAATTTACTTGGCAAGGTTGCGATTCGTTGCTGGCCGCCCCCTTGGTGCTCGATTTGGCTCGGTTTGTAACCGTTGCCCGACAACGGGGCGAAACGGGGCCATTGACGTTTCTCAGTAGCTTTTTCAAGAGCCCTCTGGGAGCAAAAACCTATGGTTTTTCCGAACAAAACGAAATGTTGGTCCAATGGGCCCAATGTTCTGTTTGATGTCCGCGCATCGACCCGATTGCTCCACTTGCCGACCTCAGAATGTACTGTGACAGATTCAAATCTCTTACGGATTCCGTTTGACGATTTGGAGAGAACGAAAATTTTCTTCGAATTCGTCTTGACGAATGGTTCAGCTACTTGGTTCAATGCGCGCAATGAAGTCTGTGCATTGCCACAGGCAAGAGACGGAAACACTTTTTGTATGTCGCGAGACGGGATGATTGGACATCGAAGGTGGCAATAGTTTTTGCTTTCTTCATCGACCGTCAACTCGTGCTAAGTGGAATTTTCGAATCACCCCCGGAGTGAAAATTACGGTTGCAAGTCGAGGACTTCGCCCTGACGTTTTCTTAGCCTCGGGGTTTTTAACCGTAGTTGACAGGAGTAATCGAGTCGCTCGTTTGCTCAGAAGTTGGCATCGACACTCGATCGGTTCTAAGGGGTTCTCCTCCTCACTGTTAGCGCCCAGGGGGAGAATCGGTTTTGATCTAGGGCGCTCATAGGGAAGGAGCCACCAAATTATGGCTGCAAGAAAAAAGGCCACGCGTAAGAAGGCCGCCAAAAAGTCGACCAAAAAGAAGGCCACACGTAAGAAGGCTGCCAAAAAGTCGACCAAAAAGAAGGCCACACGTAAGAAGGCCGCCAAAAAGTCGACCAAAAAGAAAGCCACTCGCAAGAAGGCCGCCAAAAAGTCGACTAAGAAGAAGGCTAAGAAGTCGACCAAAAAGAAAGCCACTCGCAAGAAGGCCGCCAAAAAGTCGACTAAGAAGAAGGCTACTCGAAAAAAGGCCACTCGCAAGAAGGCCAAGTAGAGACGATAGCCCTTTCTCGTTATCGCAAGTAAGACCGGCCGAATGCGTCTTTAATTAGGCGCATTCGGTCTTTTTTGTACGTACGCCTGGCAAACCAGCCGACAGCACCCGAAACAGTAGTGTTCTCGTTGACTACACCGCCTAGCCGTGATAGCCTAGCCGACCAGGATCGATTACTGATTTTCATTCTGCCTTCCACTTCTGCGCTGCTAGGCAGTTTCTTGGTGAAGCAGGTCCCCCGACTGGAAGCCTTTCTATTTTGCCGAACGCACAAGTTTGCAACGACGCCCCCACACCCTCCTCTTCGGCAGAGAGCTTCGGCGAACTTGGCCTTTCGTCGGTGATGCTCGAGGCACTCTCAGCCGCGCGCTACGAAGTTCCCTCTCCCGTGCAAGCGGGTATTATCCCCCGAGCGCTGACCGGGGCCGATGTCTTGGGCCAGGCTCGAACCGGCACGGGAAAGACGGCTGCCTTTGGGATCCCCATCTTGGAGCGAATCGACAAACCTTCCAAGGGACACCAACCGCGCGCTTTGGTCTTGGTTCCCACACGCGAATTGGCCGTCCAAGTCCGGGACGAAATCGCCAAACTGGCCCTGGGGCGAAAAGTCCGTTGCATGGCCGTTTATGGGGGGAAACCGATTCGTTCGCAAATCTCTCAGCTTCAGCGCGGCAGCGACATCATTGTCGGCACACCCGGTCGCGTCCTCGACCACCTGGCGCGAGGCACCCTGCAGTTGGAACAATTATTGTGCGTGGTGCTCGACGAAGCGGACCGTATGCTCGACATCGGATTTCGCCCCGATATCGAAAAGATATTGAGGCGTTGCCCAAAAAAACGCCAAACTTTGCTGCTAAGTGCCACGGTTGCACCGGGAGTCGAACGGTTAGCCAAGAGCTACATGACCGATCCCGAGATCATGGATTTTTCTCCCAAAACCAAGGGCGTCGACACCATCGAGCAGCGTTACTTCACCATCGAAGAGCAGCGCAAGTTTGACTTGCTCGTAGCGCTGCTCAAACGTGAAAATCCGGCGCAAGCAATCGTGTTCTGCCGAACCAAACGGGGGACCGACCGAACGCAACGTAAACTCGCGAAAAAAATGCCGAATGTCGACTGCATGCATGGCGACATGGTCCAAGGGGCTCGCGACCGTGTGATGAAAAAATTCCGCGATGGAAAAGTCCATATCCTGGTCGCGACAGACGTCGTGGGTCGAGGAATCGACGTTACCAGTATTTCACACATCATCAACTACGATATCCCCCAATCTTCCGACGATTATGTCCATCGCGTAGGCCGGACTGGACGGATGGGTCGCGAGGGAATCGCCTTTACGTTTGTGACCACCGAACAAGGCGGCGAGTTGACTCGGATTGAAATGCTGATCAACACTCTGTTGAAGCGCGACGAAATCGAAGGTTTCCAAGCCGTGGCCCAAGCGGCACCTCCGCAGGAGACGCCAGCAGAAGACGAAAAACCGAAGCCGGCCCCGCCCGGAAAAAGGCCCCGACGCCGACACCGCCGGGGACTCTGATTTGCAACACATCGGAATTTTGTAACACTTCAGTCGACAGCAGGAATAGAACACGGATGAACGCCGATGGGACTGATTTTCACAGTTCTGAACGGTCAGATACCACTTGTGTCATAACAAAAAAATGTTGGCTAAGAGAACTACAAGAAATAGTTTGTGAATCTGCGTTGATCCGCGTTCATCTGCGTTCTATTGTTCCCTTTTCGCCTGAACAATTACGACATTTTCAATCGGCCGTAGCAAAACGCTCTCGCAAATAGCTTGCCGCCTGATTCCAGCTTGATGCGGCCGACTGAAAATCAACTTGCATGGCCCGCACCGTTTGGGGAGAACCAACACGCGGCGATTCCTGCACCTCGGTGCTTAACGGAATCTGCGCGCTCGGTCCTTCGGCCAACATGCGCTCAACCTCGGCAGAGAGGAGAAACTCGACCAGTGCTTCCGCTTCTCGGGGGTGGGGTGCTCCGCGGATGATGGCCAGCGTGTTGGGGATAAACAACGTGCCAAGCTGCTGGTCGCCCTGGTCGGGATAGATGATCTTCACCGGCCAACCAGCTTCAACTTCGATAATCGCATCATCGGTATCAGTGAGTCCAAAGGCCAGTCCCCCTCGTGCAACCTCACGGGCAACCTGCTTGTTGCCTGCCATAATGCGGACATTGGCTTTGAGGGATTCGAAGAATTCTCGAGCGCGCAATTCTCCCCACACTGCAAATAGGCACGCGGCGTGGCTGGCCGTGGTTCCTGCCAACGGTTTGGCAATGCCCACGCGATCTTTCCACTTCGGCTGCGTGAGATCGACAATCGACGTAGGCCAATCTTCCTCGGCGACCAGATCGGTGTTTACCAATAATACTCGTGCCCGTGCGGCAAAGCCGTACCACATGCCCTTGGTCGAGCGGTATTGTTCAGGATAAGCTTCCGCGACCGACGGATGAAACGCACTCAACAGCGCCGCCTGCTCAAGCCGCAGGGTGTTCACAATTTCATTGTTCCAGAACAAGTCGCAACGGGGTCGCGCGCGTTCGGCCAAAATCGCCTGTGTGAGCCCAACTGTCTTGGTCGACTCGGTATCGAATTTCCCCAAGACCTCGATTCCCGTTCTGCGGGTAAATAGCTCGAACACGGGTCGAGAAAACTCTTCGTCCAAAGCCGTATAAACAACCACTTGCCGACTTGCGGCTGGACTCCCATTTCGCCAAACCGCTGCCAGCAATACGAGCAAACCCATGGCGCCGACCGCCAGCCACCAGTTTTGTCCTATGGTTCGTTCGCTCCTCACTCTAAACTCCTTGAGTGCGTCTAAAATTGCCAGGAAATCACCGCCCTCACGGCTGAATTTTTGCGATCCACAAGGTGTAGCTTGTACGCTATAAACACCGCGATGGAATCTCCAGGCCGACGCCTGTACAATGGGCATCCTACTTCGTCGCCTTGGCAAGGGCCACTATGAAACTACATTTGCTCGGAACCACCGGCTACCACCCCAACGATCGCCGACAAACCGCGTGTCTCATGCTCCCGGAGTTGGGGATCGTGTTCGATGCGGGGTCGGCCATGTATCGAGTGGGCGAGCATCTGTCGACCGACACGCTCGACATCTTCATTACGCATGCGCATCTCGATCATGTAGTCGGCCTGACGTACATGTTCGACGTACTCCACAACCGTCCGATGCAACGCGTAACCGTCCACGGCGAACAGGAAAAGCTCGACGCGGTGCGTCAGCACCTTTTCTCCGATTTGCTGTTTCCTGTCGATCCGCCGTTCGAGACCAAGGCCCTCGCGCAGAACATCACTCTATCCGACGGGGCGGTGCTTTCGCATTTTCCGCTCACGCACCCCGGGGGTTCCGTGGGCTTCCGCGTCGATTGGCAAGACCGATCGATGGCCTACGTAACCGATACGGTTGCTCACCCGGCTGCCGACTATGTCGAGAAAATTCGTGGCGTCGATCTCTTGATTCACGAATGCTACTTTGACGACGACAAGCCAGATCAGGCCGAGCTCACCGGCCACAGTTGCCTCACCCCGGTTGCCCAAGTCGGCGCGGCAGCGGGCGTGGGACGCATGGTACTCGTGCACATCAACCCGCTGCTCAAGAACGATACGGATCTCAACATTCCTGCGGCACGGAAAATCTTCCCGCACATCGAAATTGGCGTCGACCGCATGGAACTGGATTTCTGAAACGTCTTGTCACGCCAACTTTGCGATCAACTTCTTTAACCGGCGACGGTAGCTGAAGTGCTCTACTTCGAGCCGGTGACGTGGTGTGTTGAGATAATGAATGCCGGCGTTCAAATCGGGCCTTGTTGCTCGCTTTTGTTGCGCGAACCAGTTTGCCGTTTGCGATTTTTTTTTCAGCGACAGCAAAAAATGCGTCACAAGCTGCGCCTGATAGTCAACCAATCCCCATTGTCCGCTGTCGGGTTGGATCAGCCCGAGACAAAACAGGTCGTCCCGTTGGGGGTGAAACACATTCATAAATAATTCGGGACTTCCATCGCGCCAATTGAGATGCTGACGATCGATGAACGGAAAACTGCACTTAAATCCTGTGGCAAAAATCACGAGATCGACTTCCGCACCGCTGCCATCGGTGAATGTCACGTTACGGCCGTCGAACCGCGCGATATCGGGCCGTACCGTCAATTTCCCGTGGGCGATTTGATCGTGTAATCGTGAATTGATGATCGGATGGCTTTCGAACAATCGGTGATCGGGCCGCAGCAGGCCCGACAACTCCGCCGGTCCCAGCACCCAGCGAATCGCAAGCTTTGCGCCCAATCGCCGAACCCACAACGGCAATCGCCAGGAAAGCAAAAACTCGTTGCATTGGTCGATCGGCTTGCCTTTGAACAACTTTGGCAGCACATGATATCCGCGACGCATACTGAGCAATGCCTGGCGCGCATGGATTGCAGCTTCCACGGCCAAGTCGCATCCCGAATTGCCGCCTCCCACAACCAACACACTTTTTCCGGCAAGCGCGTCTGACGTTTTCACTTCCGAAGAGTGCAGCACTTCGCCCGTAAATGTTCCCGGATATTCTGGCAACACGGGATCCCAATTGTGCCCATTGGCAATCACCACTCCGCGGTACGTCCGCTTTTCCCCACCGGCAAGCGTGACATGCCAGCCGGCTGCGCTTGGTTCGATGCGTTCGACAGATGTGCTGAATTGAATGTGATCGACCAGGTCAAACTCGCGGGCATAGTCGCGCAGATACTCTAGCACCTGACGGTGGCTAGGGAATTCCGGAAAATCCGCCGGCATAGAATAATCGGTGTACTCAGTCAGCCGCTTCGACGAAATCAAATGCGTCGACTCATGGACGCTGCTACACGATTTCTCAATGTTCCAGTTCCCACCGATGTCGTCTTCGCGTTCCAAGCAATCGAACGGAATCCCCGCTTCCAGGAAATTCTTCGCAGCCGCCAAACCTGAAGTGCCGGCACCGAGAATACAAAATCGTTCGGCTGTGGTCGGGGGCATGATTTCTCGGAAGACCTCGAAATGACAGAAACAGCCCCTATTATGCCTGCCGCTTCTTCCCCGCACATGCCCCCACCGGAAAAAGGCCTCTTGACGCACCAACAGATTTAGTGTACAGGTGTCTATGTCCCGTCGAGGGATTCTTTTAGCCCATACCAGGTGAATTTCCGTGGATGCAACAAGATCTCAGCCGTTGGCACACGACCTGCGTACGCTGCATGGCGCGAACGTTCGCCGGCTGATGGCACGGCTCGACATGACCCAGCAAGATGTTGTCGACGCCTCGGGGCTCGATCAACGCACGGTAAGAAGCATCTTGCAGGGCGTCACCCGGCCTCACGCTCGCACCTTGCACAAACTGGCCGAAGGACTTGGCGTCGCCACCGACGAGTTGTTTCAAGATCCTTATCATCACGTCGAAATTGCTTTCGACCGCATTACCAATCCTGTGGTAGGCGAGGTGGTCGATGCACGTCCGGAGTTGTTTGGTCGTTGGACCCAAGCCGAGTTCGACGAACTGTACAGCCGCATGGCCGTGGGCGGCGAGTTGACCGAGGCAGGCGTTTTAGCCGCAGCCGAGGCAATGAATGCTCGCCGGCAGTTGATGGTTCAAGTCGCGGTAATCCTCGAAAGCAACGAAGCTGAATTGATGCGCGAATTCGTAGCGATGCTCTTCCGCCGAGTCACGGCTATCGACTCGTCTTAAATCATAGTGAAGAGATGAACCGCCAAGGACGCCAAGAGTGTTTAGAGGTCGGAAAAGGGGCGGTATCGATCGGACAAACTATTCGGTTCACTGATCTCTCACCCTTGCATCCTGCCTTCTTTAATCCATTCCTTGGCGATCTTGGCGTCCTTGGCGGTTTTTTACTTTTTGGGCCTTAGGTATCGACGCGCGTTACTTTGGCAATTGGCAAAACATCGATGCGCTCGGATTGCTCGTAGGACTCGATTTGATAAATCGTGCCGTCCTCGGCTACAAATCGATCGTCCGGTTCCAGCGCGATCGTTTCGCTGAGAATAATATCGAAGTGTGCCGTCGTTGCCACCGGTGTGACACTATTGTCGACGACCACCGTCGAAGGCTGGATCTTCACCGGCAGCGCGGAAAAAGCGTAATTCCAACCAACAATCTCCGGTCCGGAACCCAGGTCGCCCCAAACGGCCCGTTCGATATCGACACGATCAAAACAACCGTACGCAATACGCAAATCGCGCGCAGCACATTTCCACCGCCCGAGCAACGACAAGGCCTCGACCTGCAAAATGGTCCAACGGTTACCTTGCAAATCGATGACTGCGTCGCCAACCTCGGGCGGATCTTCTCCCGCGGGCAATTGCAGATGCCATAGAATGTCTGCCTGTCGCACGGCCCCATCGCTCGGCTCAGATTCCTGAGCTGTTTCTTGCTGCCGCTGTGCCGAGGAAACCGTGACGGTCTGGGACGATCCCCGACGCTGCAAGGTTACGCTTTCCAAACCATCGACAGCTTGCGCAAAATCTGTGGTCGGATCAAAACTGAGTGTCATCCCGTGGTTCCCTCCGACTGGCATTCAAAAGGTTGGCATTCGACGAGTTGGCGATCGCACCAATTGACCGTCCGTTGGAGCGATTCCATATACTCGGCCCACGATATTTTTTGGCCATCAACGGAATAGCTCGGCTTGGGATTTAAGGTCAATTGCTTGAGCTGGGCCAACGCCTGAGCACGAATCGTAGTGATTTGATCTGTATTGGTAGACATCGTCTATATGCACCTCAGTTGAAAGCGAAAAACAATCTTCTGTCCTGCGACAGGAACCAATTCGTAGCGAACCTGATAAGTGTCGCCTGCGTTTGAAAAGGCCTCCGCAAGTGAAACATCCAATTCATGGCGAAAATTGTAGCCTTGGGCGTCCACAGTCCAGGCAGCGTCGACTTGCAACGTGTCGTAGATCACATTCGCCACGGCGAGCGACACATTGTCGTGACCGGTCACTGCGACAAGTGCCGTAGGGTCGTCCTTGGTTAACTTATAAATTGTGTAACTTGCCGACGAGATCGAAGCTTGGTTGATTGTCTGTGCCGAGGCATTGACAACACGGGCCATGAACACGGCGGAACCGTGTCGAAAAACAGTTCCATGAATATCTTTGGCATTGGGCATTAGCTGAGTACCTCTCCCTGAAGAACGGATTGATTCATGCCGACGCCGGCCACTGACCCCTGCCCTGCCACATAGTCGATTCCTGCAACGCCGAGAGACGCCGCGGATGCCGAGGCGTGATGAATTTGCTCCTGGTCGATTTGGTAAGGACCCACAGTGCGGTTGGGCATTGTCTGTGTGCCACGCCCAAGGGCTGTCAAGATGCGCGGATGATCCACTGTCGTTGCCGAACCAACCACCGTGGCTGCCGGCCCCCGCGCAGGCGTGTTCACTCTGCGCACACAATCGTGGTAAGCCGCTAGCTGCGAAGGGTTGGGGAGCGCAACCGGTGAACACCCCTTGGCCAGCAAGGTGATTTCTTGAAGTGAAAGTGCGCGGTTGAACACTGCGATTTCGGCGCCATCGACAGCATCGGACGTGGCAAAGCTACCAAGTTGGCCCTGAGTTGCACCGTCGAATACTCGGTTATCAATATTCAAGCCCGTATTTCCGCCGTCGAGCATTACAGTACGCTTATTCGCTGATTCGAATACTCCGGCAACATGATGCCATTGCCCCGGAATCAATGAAGTGGTCGAGCGTGCTGTCCCTGTTACCCCTACAAAACTCACCGCAGCAGCTTTACCAGAGGAAAAATTCTCGGAAACCAAAGCGTGAAACGATCCGGTAGTTAGGCTATGCACACGCATCAAGAAAAAAAAGCTGGGTACGTTGGGAACGCGAAACCAACCCGTCAGCGTGAACGGGTAATCGGAAATCGGCAAAACTCCTAAGTCGACATAGCCAGATTGATTCAGTGCGAGGGCCATGTTTATGCCTCCCGTAGCTCGAGGGCAATCAGTTCGATGTCGCCAACCATGGTGTCGACGGCATCGGTTGCCAAGCGTGTGACGAGCACTTGCAGTATATCGCCCGACGCGAGTCCACTTACGGCCATGGAAGCCGTTGTACTAACCACCAGATCGCCACTGGCCACAGGAGCACCAACCACCAAATCGGCGCTACCGCTGGGAGCTGGCGGGACATCTAAGTTTGCCCCCGCAGCCAGACGCACCAATTCGACTCGCAGCTTGGCATTGCCTGTGACGGCTGAACTCGAAGTCCAGGTCACGATCGCTATGAGGCTTCCTCCTTGGTAGTGGCTAGGAACTAGGGTTTGGAATTGAGCTTGCTCGTCCACCGCATCGTCAAAATCTAAAACCACAAAATCGCCCCGTACGTCGACCGTTGCAAAATCGCTTGCTGGAGGACGGTTCGATAATGGATCAAGAGTAAAAAGCGAATCGCCAGATGCCATTGCTATCGTTCTCCTGAGTAAGAAAATTGTGGGCCAAAAAACACTTTTGTTCCATCTGACCCAGAGTCGAGCGCGATGGGACGGGACGCCCGACCCCGGGTCAGTGGTTCAATGTGAGCGAGTGTGCATCATGCACTAGCCGGTGCTCTTTACGACAAAACGTGGATTCAATACGGCTGCGGCTCCTCGCTCGCTGGCTTTGAAGCGAAGCACAACGTCGTTATTGAAATCGGCTTCGCTATTGATAGGAGCTTGCGCTACCGTGATCGGCCAGTTTTCCATGTAGGCAAACGCCTTCTGGAAATCGCCAACGAACCACCATTTCTTCGCGTCAGCTGCGGCAACTCCCGAGGCTACAATGCGTCGGTATGCGAGCCGGCTTTCCTCCACTCGGTAATTTCCGAGTGGATTGGCGGCTGTGGTACCGGTCTGCGAGCCCGTGGCTGTGTAAGTGATTTCCGCCGCGTTGAACACACGATGTGCCGCGTGACGGTATGCGGGTGTTACCAGCACTGTTGTTCCACTCACCAAGACGGGTTCGCCCGTATTGGGATCGAGTATGTCGGCAAAGAGCTGCTCGGCAGCATCGACATTCGACCAGTCCACCAACTCGTTCGCAGCCAATTCGTTGGACCACACACCGCTTGTGAAGTAGGTGTTGTAGCTGATGCCGTTGGACTTGTAGGGATTGGTTGCGCCAACCACGGTATCGAGAATTCGTTTTTCTTTATTGAGACCCAACACTTCACCCACTTCCGCAGCGCGCGAAAGAATCAGATGTGTCCGGTCAAAGAAGATTGCTTCTTTGGTAACCGGGACAATGAAACCGCGTTTGGAAGTGGAAGGCGTTTCGATGTAATCTTCCCCAAAACCGAGATGCGGATAGGGCATGCCAGGGGCTACTTCTTCGATTTCGTCGGCGATGCGGCTAATTCCTGGGATTTTTTCTCCATCCATCCGCGTCGGAATCGTTTGCACCAGTTTGGAAGCGACAAATGCATCTTGGGTGTAAGCGTCCAATATCTTCGAGTAGATCACTTGCCCCGTGATATTGTGAAATGCCGAGACGTCGACGCCGTCGCTCGCTTCGGTAACGCTGACATTGCCTCCGGAACGGGGATCGAGCATTCGCACCCACTGCCTTCCGTCCGGCACAAGCGCTTCGGCAAGGTCGCGAATGCTAAAATCTTCGGGCTTCAAATCTCCATCGCGTAGAGATTCTGATAAATGCCGCACAGTGCGGTCGGCACCATCCAAATCGTAGCGGCGTCTGAGTTCGCGATAGTTGAGTGTCACAGAAAGGTTCTCCTTGTGATTGCTTTTGAAATACCTGAGCGTGTCCCGAAATTCGGCCAAAACCACGGAGCGTGGATCACCTACGCCGCCGCTTGGGGCCCACCCCGTACCACGGTGCTCACCAAGTCGACCAAGACTTTCGTGCTTGCGGGGTCGACCTGTTTGACGCAACGACCGACCGCCAGATTAGGCGTAGCAACGCCAACAACGATTTGCGATTCAAGTTGGGTACCAGTTGGCTCCTCTGTGGAACCTAGCAAGTCGCCCACTTCGAAAGCCGCTGACAGACAGTCCAGATCAAACACGCCGCTAGTTGCTACGCGAATCGGATCCGTACTCGCCGACAAAGATGCCTGCATGGCCACGCCCAGAAACTTGTCGTGGAACATCTCCTGGTTAGCTAACAATGTCCCTTGATCGGTAAGAGCTGACGCTGGCCGGACGTTGTTTCCTTCGAGATACACGAGATCTCCGATCTCGATAACGAACCCAGACAAGACGGGAACCATCACGGGATTGGTTTCGCCGTAACGCCATCGCATCAAATTTGCCATGAAAAATATCTCCTGATAAAAAATATGGGAACTGTCTTATTTGGCGAGTGATTGAATCGCCGCAGCAAACTCTTTTGCATTGTTTGTTTCCGAAAAACGCGAAGCTTGCACTGTGAGTTGATCGCGTGATCTCGGACTGAAGTCTGCAAAGCTAGTCTGTTTGCTTGTCGCCGAGCCAATCAGCTCCGACCGTTCACTAATCAACTGCTGCAGCTTTTTGTCGTCGTCAATCTTTATCAACATTTCGAAGAACGCGCGGCTGACCACTGGGTTTGCTGGGTGATCTTCCGTCCGATTCATTTCGTTTCCGCTCGCGACGGACAGTCGATGTTCGTTCAAGAGTTCGACCACGCGCTGCCTGCGCTGCGCGTCGGCAAGCTGGGACTGGGCTTCCTCAAGCCGACTTTGCAACTTCTGCGTTGCGGAAGCGCTGCACTCTTCGAGAAGATCAGGCCGATGCAATCGCAATGTTTCCAACGTAAGTGCATCCCAATGTGGCTCCTCGCCTTCGGATGCGTTCTGATCGTCGGCTTGCTCAAACAGGCCGCGTGTTGCCGCCGGGTCAGCAACAAGATCGACACTCTGCACTTGAGTGATTTGCTCGACAACCACTTTGTTTTCCTCTCGGGAAAGTCGCGCGAGCACATTGTGAGAAAACCCCACATTGCGTGGATTGTGCTCAGCATCCCACGCAAGCTGCTCCGCCAAAGGATGCTTTGGATTGAAATGCAAATCGCCGAACAGGCCCTCGCTTTTGCGAAATTTCACGCTACGTATGACACCCAGCCGATCCTGATAATCGCGCGGAGTGAGGGGCCCTTCTTTGGAATGATTGACGTTGACTTTCGCCTCTTCGTACAACGCCTTGGCCTGTTCCAAAGCCGATTCGCGATAGTGTCGTCCGTTGCGCGAATACAAGCCGATAAGCTTGACGCCACTTAGCACCCCGCGATCTCGGTCCACTCGCACCGTAACACCGCGCGAATCGACAAATTCTTGTAGATTTTCCGCCATAATCTCCTTTCCCCGTGCTAGCCGAATAAGGACAAAAAAAGCCCCGCTAGAAACCCATGACGGGCTTTCAACGGGGCTCGACTCAATACTTGCAACATGTGCAAGCTCAGTACGATACCTGAGAGGGTTGTTCTTCGATGACCCTCAATGTCTCTGTTTATCGAACCATTCGCTCAACTTGGATGCGCGTGGTTTGAATATGACCGTCTTGAACATTGACAGTAACACTTGCCGACCCGTAAAAACCGCGGCCACAAACGGAATCGATCAGTTTGGTAAACTCTGTCTCTGCCTGTTCGCGCTTGTCGGTCTTCGCGGTAGCTGTGTTTGTTCTCATGATGTCCGACTTTAGCAAATCTTGGTGGCTGATTCATTAACTATTTTTGGCCACCTGCGACTCCTATCCGCTAAGCCGCAAGCGGCTACGTTTTGTCGTGTACTTCATGCTGATGCATGGCCAGGTTCTTCTGTTCCTGGTCGTAATCGAGACCTAGTCGCAAGCTCCATGTTTGCGGCGAAAGTAGGCCCTTATCGAAGGCAATGCGTTCCACTTGGCAATCGCGCACCTGATCACGCACACGCAGCGAAGGCGGTGTGATTTGGATGTTGACCAAACGCTGGGTCTCACGAGGCAATCGCCCTTGAGAAATTGCATTGTCGACCACACGCCGCATTACCCGTGCATCGTCATTTTTAAGGTTGGCCTGCAAGCGCTCAAACATCTTCACAGCCGGCCCTTCGGCGACCAGTGTCGAGGCGTAATTAGAATTCGATGCATCCGAAGTAAACATGAACTCTGGCATGACCAACCGCGAGGCGACCGCGCGCAATTCGGCCTGCAAGACGGTCACGAAACTGCTGGCATCGATCCCCGCAGTGGGGAAATCATATTCCAGCCCGGCTGGCGCATCGAGAATCGTCCCGGGCGAGTATTGCGAGAGGTGTCTGGGGCGTCCTGTCACGGCATCGACGCCAAGGGCCTGACTCTGATCGGCAACAAACTGCTCGACACCGCTGCGCGAAGCACCCCGATGCTTGCGGATCAGAGCAATCGCCGATTGGATTTCCGCCACGACACTCATATTTCGCAGTAGTTTTTCGATACGGCGCAAGTTCTTTCGCACAGGATAATACAGTGGCAAACCTCGTTTCACATTGGCATCGACATTTGCTTTGCGATGTTGGATCACTCCAGCGTCAACCGGTTCGCCATCAACAAAATAGCCCAGCACCGATTCCACATCGTCCGGCTCGGTTTGGATGCCAAAATTTGCTGAAGGGTAGTTCGTCAGTTCTTTCGGTGTCTGGATTTGGTCGGGCTCTACAAACCGAACTCGGGTAATTCCTTTGGCATCGACAAAGAATCGCAAAAAAACCTCGCCATCGCGATCGAGCCGACGGACAATTTCCTGCTGTCGGGCATGCCAATGGTTGAGCTGGACGAATTCGTCGAGCACTAGCTGGACTTGCATTTCAAGTTCGGCGGGCGCTTCGACGCCCTTGCGAATCGATGCCCGATAATGGTGCCCTACTCCCACGAGGTAGCTAATCCGATTTTCTACGCCGTTGATGGCAAACTCATTGGTAGCAGTCAGCCGCCGGCTTTGTTGCCGAATAGTGGCCAATTGGTCGGCGGTTGAAAAGGGAACGCTGGTGCCATGTTTTGGATCGCCTTCGGAAGAAACAATGTTCCACCACAGGCCATCGTCATCGACATAGGCTTCCGCGGGATCTACAAATTGATTCCACAACAGATCACAAGCTTCGCGAAGCTTCTGCTCACCTGGGTCGACATTCACGGGCGTCGGGGTTTGGTTAGTCATGTCTCGGTCTCCTCAAAAGGAATGATGGCCACAAAAAGCACGAAGAGAATAAAAACTCAACTCGATATCTCCCTTTTACTTTTTGCGATTTTTGTGTTTCTTGTGGCAATTAAAATCTTTGTGCCTTTGTGCCTTCGTGATTCAATCCCAATCGGCAAACTATGTTTCGATCGGTATCCGCTCGCCCAAACCGTCGCTAGTCGAACCTCGATGCAATTGCTCGGCCAATCGCAGAGCCATCTCCAGGGCGTCGGGACCATCGTCGTGTGCGCCGAGTGGAAAATCTCGGAGTTGGTCGACCAAGAGTTGCGTCGAGGGGCTCTTGGCGAGAAACCGAAATCTTTTCTGCGACAAGTACGGACCGAGGCGACGGATGCGCACTTGCTTATTCACGTGATTGTGAATCGCACAGGGCGAATCCAGCCGGACGCCGCGCCGCCGAAATTCCGCCTGGAACTCGCCGGCAAGAAGCTCCTGATACATATTCGCTTCCACCCCAAAGGCGTTGACCCGATGTCGCTGACAAAGCGTGACGCCATCGGCAACCATCTGGGGCGTCGGGCGTCGGGCCAAATCGGCTTCGACGTAAAGCATGCCCAAGCGATCCACCCCCAGCACAACCAGCGCCGAGTAATCGCCTTGTCGTGCGTCGGAGCCTTTGCTGGGATCGAGCGCGATCGTGGTCATCTGCAAATCATCGGGCCAGGCGTCACACCAGATGTGGGGGCCAAAATATTCGTCGGGCCATTCACACCGCTCGGGATCGATTGGCGAACTTTGCTTTTCGCGTTCAAAAGATGTGCGCCCTTCCTCCACACGCATTTTCATCAGCGTGTAAAGATCCTCTTCTTCCGGCCACAATAGCACTGAACCTGCATGCATTGCGTCACGATTGGATTGATAGAAATTCCAAGCATCGCGTCGTGAGTCGGGATTTTCCACATCCGAGTAAAGCTCTTCCCAGCGGTCCCAGAGATTGCTGTTTCTGGGCCAGGTTTCGATGGACCGAAACAACGACGAATTCCAACCCGGGGTACGCTGGAGCTGCATCGCCAAAGCGTCGCGGTGCAAAGCGGTTGCCAGGTTGATGATGTTAGTCTTTTTGGTCCCGGCTTTGAGCAAGGTTCCATAAAACCATTGGCGGCTCGACTCTCGCTGGCTTGCGGAGACCATGTGCGCATCGTTTTGCAGATCGTCGCAGATGATAAGCGTCGGACGGCATTCACGTCGCCGACGTCCTCGCAAGCGTTGTCCCGTGCCAAACGATTCGATAATGGTTCCATTCTTGAGTTGAATCGTCGTGGCACGCCAACAAGGGCCTTTGCCTGACGCTTGTGGATAGTCGCGTGCCAGCTGCTCGTTCTCTTCCAGTTCGGCCCGGATGTTCTCCAGGTGGGTTTGCGCCTGATTCTTCGTGTCTGAAATAATCCATACGTAAGGATCCCAGCCTTCCAGTACCATGCGCAACACAAAGCACAACGTGCTGATCGTCGATTTGGCACTTCCTCGAGGCCCTACGACATTAATTTTTCTCCCGCGATCCTGGCGGAGCTGATCGAGTTGCTCGCCGAGCCAAAGGTGCATCCCAGAAGGTGCGCGCCGAAAATATCCTGGCAAATAACATCGGCCCCAGGCAAGCAGATCGAGAGCTTGACGGCTTTTGATCGACGGATCCTCTTGTTCCGTCCGCTGGGAAACGGAACGGATCAAATGGTTCGCAAGATTGCCCCTGACCGGATGCGAATGCACATTGGCCGAGTTCGTCGATTTGCCCAAGTGGTGGCTACCGCTCATGACGTTTCCAACTCGTGTTGCAATTCGTTGCCAGAATCTTCCTGATCGGCAGCGTCCGAGTTCTCGGCGGAAGTCTGCTGGAAATCGCCATCCTTCTCCAGGGAATCTGTCATCTGGGACAAACGCTCCAACAGTCGCATGCGCTGATCCTCGTCGGGAATCTCGGCTATGATCAAGTCGGCTAATTCCTCGATGAATGTTTTCAGTTGGACCATCGTCACAGCATTGGGAGCGCGCCGAGCAAAGCGTTCCGGCGACATGCGCTCCATCCACCACACGGAAGCGCGCCAATGTTTTTCGTCCTTGGCGGCCTGGTTGAGGTTGCGCATGTGATTGAATTCGGGCGTTGCCTCGGCCCGATACATTTGAGTTTCAAACTCGGGGTCATCGTGCAGTTCGTTGCGAAGCTGAGAAAACGTGAAGCCGAGATATTTGCAGGCCGTCTCGCGATCGCATCCGATCGACAACATCAAACAGAACTCGCGCCGCTGTTGGTCGGAAAGTCGCGGCTGCTGAGTAGGAGCGGTCACGTTCGTTGCTTCGCGCCATGGGTCTGTGGGAGGGGCCTGTGGACGGGGGACAGTCCCCGACGGTTCTGGGGGTTTCACTAAGCGCCGACATATTCGAACGAAACGACCGCTCGACCTGCTGAGCTGCGATACTGCTTGAATCGGGACGTGCCACCTCGGCTGGAACCCGTTTTCTTCACATTGACGGTCTTCCACTGATCGGAGTACCGACAATGACGAATCAAGCCGGGATGGCTGCTGGTGACGTTGATTCGCAATCCTTCTTGGCGATGCAACGAAGCAACCGCGGCGACCACACGCATTCCGATCCCCATTCCTTGGTAGTCGGGCAGAGTCACTATTCGCGTAAACCGGCGATGCCCTTTTTTGGTAATCACGGGCAATGTGGCGCAAAATGCGACCGGTTCGCCCTGCCAGGTTGCCAGGTAGCAACGAGCCCCAATAGCCAAACTATCGCTTAAATAGTGATGTCGCGCAAACAGTTTCCACGCAGCCAACCCTGTGCGATGGATTTCCACGTGGATCGAAGGTCGCCGAAGTCGCCTCCGATCTAGCCGACCGGTGGCCATGTCCAACACCCAATCGGCTTCGAGCCACTTGGCCACGTCGTAATGGCACGTTACCGCAACGAACCGACATGGAATGTTGCCTTGGCGGATTCCCTTTGCGATTGCCGTCGAACTTGCTTTGGCCACGTTACGATCCACCACACTCGTAAATTCGTCGAATACAACCAACGGTTTCGAGGATTGCGATGATCCCGGACTCTCAAATTCCGCAATCGACAGCGCTCGCGCCAGATCGCAACGAAAACGCTCGCCGCAACTCAACACCTGGTAAGGCTTCACCCACGACGGTGGAGAACTAAAACCGACTGCCGTGAAAAGTTCGATCACTCGCCGGACAGGTAACTCTCCAAAACAATCGACTACAGCTTTATCAACAGGCCAATCGGCGCCGTGATAAAGTTCGCTGGAAAAATGTTGGCGTGCGATGGTACTTTTTCCGCTGCCCGATGGACCGACAATCAAACCCACCTGCCACGGCTCGTCTCTTTCGGGCAGCTCGACGGCAAAATTCTCCGTGCATTTGTCTTCTAACGGCACATCAAACATACCCGCCACTTGCTGCACGCGGAACGAATCGTACACGGGACAACTGACTACAACGTCAACACTCGGCATCGGTAGCCCTCCTTGCGCATCCGCTCGTAAATGGATTGCTGCTCCTCTTCGCTGCCACATTCGATCACCACCTGAAACGATTCGGGAATCTCCACTTCAGGCCGGTCGGCAAGGTTATCGAAGTTTTCATCAGCACGGGAAAGATCCTTTTGCAGTTGCTCGATCATTTCCTCGACCTGCGGATGATGAAATTCGCACGAAGCAACCAGTTCCTCGACTTGCCCCAGATCGGCCTTTGCCAAGGCTGCAAGTGGGTCGTGCGTCAGCAAGATTTTCTTGGCCTCGTTTTCATCGACATCGAGCACCAAGACCGGAACATGAACGTCCGGCGTTGTTTCGGCACGCAAATGTCCGTCGATCAATTCCAACCGGCCATCGGGAAGTTCTCGAGCTAAGAGTGCATCGGCATAGCCGATCTCGGCCAACACCCCCCGCAAAGCATCGCGCTGCGCGTCGGGGTGGGTGCGCCAATTTTGGGGATTCGGCACCAAATCGCCTGCACGCACTCGGCGCAACTCTTTAATTCGATCACGAATTTGCACGGTGTTGAATTCCTTTGTGAATATTTTTCAAAGTAAAAACCGCCAAGGACGCAAAGAGCGCCAAGGTGTTGCAGCTATCCATTCCACAAGACTTTGCTTTCTCTTGCTTATCAGGAGTGATTGGTGTGCAAGTTCCATGGCTTTGTCTCGTATTTTTTGGCGTCCTTGGCGATCTTGGCGGTTTATTTTTCAGTCTGCGAATGTTACTTTTGCTTCAAAATCTGTTGGACCAAGGTGCGCAAGTCCTTGATGTCGCTACGTAATTCGGTCCGCATTTCATAAGTCGTATGTTCGATGGCGGTAAGTCGCGCTTTGACTTCACCAATTTCTCGGGCCGAGGCATAGCCGGCGGGGGTTGGACGATCATGTTGCTTGGGAGATATCGCCCAAGCAAAGGTCGTTGCCGCAGCACCTACCATCGCCGTAATCAGCGCGGCCGCGGCAGGCCAACCCATCTCGCGCCGCATACGACTTTCTTCTTGTATTAAATCTGGACTCTCCACGACCTTTTCCTTCTATTGCTAAACGTTAGCGGTGCCTCTGGCTGTTTCAGAACGTAGGTTCGGCGAATCGGTCGGCCCGAGCGGTTCCTCCGTAGGACGTACTCCCGCAGCCATATCGACGCGATTGGCATCGCCCGCGAACGCATTTAAGTACTCCAGAATCTGAACGTACGTGCCGTACATCCGCATCGAATCTCTGACGTAGATAAAAGTGCTTCGGAAACGGCTTTCCAACCGAGTCCAATTGCAAATGCCACGATCGAGGGCCCCCAGCAAAATGAGAGCGTTCTGACTGCGAAAATTGAGCTGGCTATTTATCGGAATGTTAGGGTCCGTGCCATCAAAGGCCCAAGGCAACGTAATCAAGCCGCCCGGCGCTTCCTGCACTTCGTCGCCGCCAAACGGTTCCGTGGAACCGAGAAGCGTTTGATTGGCATCGATGGCACGCTCAATGAGATCGCCCAGCGGAATCTTTTCCGGGTTGTAAGTGACTCGACGGCGCATGCGGTCGCAGGCCAAAAGGTGCGATACGTAATGGTTCTTTGTCGTTTCATCGAGCCCGCCTCGCACGCCGAACTCGTCGTTCGAAACAACTTCACTACGAAAGTCGAGCAACGGTCCCAACGCAGCGACAACGTGCAGATTGCGAAACTCGACGACCGCGCGTCGAAACTGTTCTTTTCCTGGGTCACCAGTTGGCATGGTTTACTCCACGGTTAAAATTGAGGTCGATAATCAGCCGTGACGCAACGCGTCACTCGGCAGGTTTAGCAGTTATTGAAAATTTGGTTGGGGCAATCTCATTAAATCGCTCTCTCAGTTCGCGGCGAAGCTGGTCGGCCCAATGCGCCTCCTTCGAATCACGGTCGCTCTCGGCAATCGCATCGAGCCGGTCGAGAGCAAGCCTTCCTGCAATTGCGTCTTGTAGCGGATCACGTCCCTCGAGTCGCGAAAGTCGTAAAAGTTCTCCAGCCTCATCCAAATCTCGTTCGACCGGTTGAAACATCGCATCCGCGCCGTCGGAGTCCTCCTTCTTTGTCGACTGGTTCGGATGGAGTTCGGCGGCTTGTTTATTCGCGAAAGGGTTGCCGACGGCGACCTCCGCCGCCGTGTTGTTTGCGTTTCATCCAACGTCCCATCAGCCAGCCGCCAAACGTCCCCGCCGCCAAAACTGCCCAGCCAGCCGGGCCGCTCAGACCCAACAGGCCAACCGCCGCGGCACCGGCCGCTTTGCCGAGGGATGGTCCACCGGCAGCGGATAACGCGCGAATTCGCGTCAGCAGAGATTCGTGACGTACCTGGTTTTCATTCTCCAATTGCTCGATTTTTTCACTTTGAACGTATCCGGCAAGTTCGTCACGTGTGAGATAGTTGCCCCGGTCTTGTTTCTCGAGTTGCAAGGCGCTGATCGCGCGTGTCAGTTCGCCGAAGCGCGGGTCCTCGCTCGATTCGGGTTTGTCTTTTGAAATCCAAGCGGGGCGATCGCGATTGGAAGGCGCTGTTCTCGGGCACAAACCGTTCGGACAATTGACAACCACCCGTGTGCGGCGACCCAGCACACGCTCGATAAAATTTTTCAGCGGCGCTCCGTGACTTGCGTAAGTCACTCCGCTACGTTCGCCCCAAATGACGGCCACCAGCCGCCCTTGTTCGTCGAACACGCCGCCGCCAGAATCACCGGAACGGACGGTATCGTTCACAAGCAGGCTTCGCTGCCCTTCGCCGTGGCTTTCTCCGATGACAATTCCATTGGCACACCGATAGCGCCCACTCGAACCAAAGCCGCATGCCGAAAGTCGAGCGTTCCCCTCCAAAACAAAGCCGACTTTTACCGGCTCGGACTGGGGTTTGCTAATTGCCAATGCAGCCAGATCGGCTTTTTCGTCGTGTGCCACGATCCGCGCACCATGGGTTCGACCATTGCCAAACTCGACCACAATGTTGCCAGTTCCCTCGCGGAACAAATGCCAACAAGTGAGCACCAATCCCTGGCTGCTGTCTTCGGTTTTGTCGACAAGCGTGCCACTGCCAACATTGGCGACGGTCCCCAGTTGGTTGTGTACACGGCACACGGCTTGGTGACTGGGCGACGATTGGCCATGAGCGGCAGCGGAGAACGCTAGAGCAAAAACAATAAACGTCAGCCAGCTCAAGGCAGCAATCAGCGCTGCGGTGAATTCTTTGCGTGAAGGATGGTCGCGCATGTCAAACTCCTGCCAAAGCAAACCGATAGCGATAGAATGGGCTGCGGGCCAGATCGGCAGGTTCGGTCACCCGGTCCGCCAGATGCGGCACGGGATCAACACCTCCACCAATGCGGTCGGCCATCGCGCAGGCTTGGGAACAGAACGGCGGCTGACTGGTCCATCGACGGTCGTTCATGTCGGGGCGAATCAGGCAGCGCCACAGCGGCAAATGCCGCAGCGCAGCCTTCGCAACGCCAAGATATCCGTAGTCGCAGCCAGCCAACCGCCGCATGGTTCGCACTGCCCCTTGCCGGTCGTATTCGCGCCAACGATTGCTCGGATTGGTTTCAAAGACGTCGATCAATCCAGAGAACCTGCGCACCTGGCTTTCAAGCGTAACTGCCCGGCCCCCTTTGAGTTCGCGCACTTCGCAACAAAAGAGTGTGTCGCCCCACCAAACGGCTCGTGCTGCGTGTGTGTAATCACTCCGACCCGCGATGCCGATCAATCGGGAAACGAATCCGCGACCACGAAACAGCAACAAGTCGCCATCGTCTATCATCGATACAACGCGCGACAAATTCATCAAGGTGTGGCCGTCAGTTTCCATGGGGACCGTTTCCTGTAATGCGCAAAAAAAGCCCGCTGCTGGAATAGGTCACCAGCACCGGGCTTGCCTGATACCCCGCCTTCGGGGATCCGCTTGATACCGTAAGTGTGAATATGAGCTTACGAGAGCGCGTGGCCCAATTTCAACAAGAAAATTGCATGCCAAGCAAAGTGCATAGAGCGGAGAGCTAAGAGCCAGAGAGAAGGCCCCTTTTTTTCTGTCTCTTAGCTCTCCGCTCTATGCATTCTGCTGTCCGACAATTCTGGCCTACCGGCCTGTCGTGCGCCGGCGGCTGGCGATGCGGCCGTTGCTGTCGCGTTCGTAGATGCTGAACTCGGCCCAGACCGGAAAGTGGTCCGATACTTCCAGCGCTTGTTGCAGCGTGAGATTGTATCGCCGCATCACGTCGAACACTCCCGACCTTCCCGAATACTCGGTGGTCGAAGGTCGATGAATAATGAGATTGTCGATCTGTTTGTTTTGCCGAGTGTTAGTCCATACACCAGCTACCAATGGGATCACCCCCGGCAAACGGCCCAGCCGACCCAGGTGACGATCGTCGGCGTTGAAATCGCCTAATAAAATGATGTCGTCTTCGCCCAGACTAGAACGGCGCACCACGCGATACACCTCGGCCAATGCGTCTATCTCCTCGGCCACTACGTCGGGGTCGGTGTGTGCGGTCACTAGTGTAAAGGTAAACGCCTGGTCGGGATCGACTTCGCGAGAACGGAACGTGGCCACCAATGGTTCGCGATGGAGCAGGTTGTCCGGGTCGCCGATGGTATACACACTTTGATGGTCAACTTGCACCCGCTGGGTGTCGAACAAAAATGCGTACTGTTCCTTGGAAGTGGTGTTCCCTAACCGCCGACCAATGACGTGATCGTATTTTCGTCCCGACTGGTTGATGAGTTTCAAGAAATTGGGGATCAGGTACTCATTTTGGGTACTGATTTCCTGCACTGCGACAATGTCGAACTGCCGAATAATGTCGGCTAGCGTGTGCATCACGTACGACTTGCTGGCCTTGGTGTTCCCGAAGTCTTGAATGTTGTACGATGCAATGCGCAAGGTGGGGCCAACAGCAGGCCCGACGGCGGGTGAATCGGCAGGCAATGCCGCGAGTATTTTTTTTGTACCGGCTGGAAAAGCACTAGGGGGTGCTTCGTTCGCAGGTCCTGCCCAAGGGCCTGGAGTTTGATAACTGCCGTTGGATGCTGGAGACCCCGTTTGCGAACCGCGCGGAAGAACCGCGAACTGACTCAAGCCGCCTCCTTGAAAGAAGAGCCAACCCAAGCCGCCCATCACGGCCAGCGTCGCCAGCGTAAGCAATCGTTGCACGAACCCCTCCTTGGGTTGTGTGCAGAAGACAAACAGAAACCAAGTACCCCCACAAAAACTATCCCACCGACATGCTCGCGTGGCTTCGGAGGACGCGGAACATTAGCGAACCGAGGGAATTCGGGCCAGAGGAATCCAAAACGCTAGCAGCTAGCGAGTGCAACCTGTTGTTGGCACAATAGACATGAACCACAAAGGCACGAAGAAACAGGAGAGATGGAAGCAAATAGCATCTATAATCGATCAACCGATTAGCACTCACCTTTGACTCTTCTTTGTGCCTTCGTGTCTTTGTGGTTCAATTCTGCACTGGTGAATTAAATGCCCCTGAAAAACCCCGACAATCTGTTGCCGCATGTTTTGGATGGGGTGGATGAAACGCTTGACGCGTGGGCGGAAAAACATGCTTATCCGCAGTTTCGCACTCGTCAGATTCGCAAATGGCTATTCGCGCAACGGGCCACCGATTGGCAGCAGATGACCGATTTGCCTGCCGCGGTCCGCAACGAACTGGCCGGCGAATTTCGGCTCTGGACGACCGAGGTCGTTCGTCACACTCAGGCTGACGATGGCACAGAAAAATTGCTGCTGCGGTTGTCCGACGGTGGGCAGATCGAATGCGTGCTATTGCGCGACCGAGCGCGGCGAACCATTTGCATCAGCAGCCAGGTCGGCTGCGGAATGGGCTGCGTGTTCTGTGCAAGTGGCTTGGACGGCGTCGATCGGAATCTCACCGCCGGCGAGATCGTCGAACAAATGCTTCGTCTGCAATCGCTGCTCGGCGAAGAAGAAAGATTGAGCCACGTCGTGATGATGGGCATGGGCGAACCGCTGGCCAATCTCGACGCGGTCATGGCATCGCTGGCTGAGGCGCACCGGTCCGATGGGCTGGACATCAGCGGTCGGCGGATCACTATCTCGACGGTAGGTTTGCCCGCGGCTATCGATCGGGTCGCCCAGATGGACGCCCCATATCGTTTGGCGATTTCGCTCCACGCACCCAACGACGCGCTGCGCAACCAGTTGGTGCCCGTGAACGACCGGATCGGGCTCGAAGCAATTCTCGCAGCGGCCGACAATTATTTTTCCGTCTCAGGCCGACGGCTTACGTTCGAGTATGTCCTGCTGGCCCAGATCAACGATCAGCCAGAGCACGCGCGGCAACTGGTCCGTTTGCTTGCCGGTCGCGAAGCACTCATCAACGTGATTCCATACAATCCGGTCGCGGGATTGCCATACAAAACGCCAACGCCCGAAGCACAAAAAGCGTTTCGCGAAATCCTCGAAGCCGGCGGACTGCGGGTGCGCTTCCGTCACCGCAAAGGCGATCGCATCGACGCGGCCTGTGGCCAGTTACGCCGGTTGACTAGGGAGCCCCCGACTCGTCCAACCGCTGTTGAAGCTCCTTAAGCCGAAGTTCCAACTCCTCCATGCGCTGTATGATCGGATCTTGCTGAGCGTCTCTACTCTCGTCGCCCAGTATCCCATTCAATCGGTCCGGCAAAAACTGATCCAGCTCCTGCTGCCAATCGATGCCATCCGCTAGTCGACCCCCTTCCATCAACCTTGTAACATACTCGCGCACTTCGTCGGGCAATTGCTTGAGCGCTTCTTGGTCGTTGGAATCAAAGCTCCACGTTTTGTCTCCTTGTTTGACCGTGATCTTTGCCGGACCGTCGTTTTGTCGCTGAATCGTCACGCCCACGCCATTTGGGATACGATTGAAATCGAACCGCTGATTGTTGAAAACAACTCCCGGCCCAAACATGCGCACTCCATCCCGAATGCCGAATTGTTCCAAGAGTTTGCGCAGCTCGTCCGTTCGATCGTTTCCAAAACCGTCGCGACGGCCTGCCGAGGCACTCTGCCCGGGCGGTTGCTGTTGGGGGATCACCGAAAAGGTTTCCTCTTTGCCGAGGCGAATCACTCTCAACTCGATCGGCTTCGCTTCTCCAGCAATGACGAGGCTCTGCAAATTTTTCATGTCCTGGATAAGTTCACCATTGGCGCGGAGGAGTATGTCGTGCTTTCGTACGCCCGCTTTGGCGGCCGGGCTGTCGTTGATCACTTCCTCAACAACCACGCCGACATCCTCGGCCAACTGCAACTGGGTCTTCAGCACGGGACTCTGAACACTTCGCCCGCGTATCCCTATCCAATAGGTCGGTTTACTTTCGGCTGGCCCTTCTTCTTCCACAATGGCACCGCCAGTTACCGGTGCAAGATCTGCGTCGCCGGGAGCAATCTGTACAATCCGTCCCTGCGGTTCTGAGGCATCGGCCCAAGCCATTTGCCCCATTTGTGAACAGACTCCAGCAACGATCACAACCGACGCGATCAACAGCGCGTCCCAAGAAAACTTAAAATCTCTCATCTGTTTTTCCTCCTACAAATTCTTCTTATTAGCTTCGGTTGGGAAAGCCGGTCGCATCGTGTAAATATACCGTTTGACATCGTTACGAGGCAAACTCTCAGCTAGCTACCGGTTGCTTAAAACCTGCTCGACCTGGGGGTTGGCTTCGCAGCCAAAGCCAGAGAACAATCGCCCCTGCCAGCAGGAGAATACTGATATTTTGCGAAATGCTCAGTCCCGTGCCGAACACTGCCGATTCGTCAATGCGGATGATTTCCAACAAGAATCGTGCTACAGGATAAAGGGTGAGCATCAGGGCGGTCACTTCGCCATCCCGGAGGCGGAAAGGGTAAAACGACCACAGCAACCAAGCCATCAATACGGCATTGATCGCGCTATAAAGTTGTGTTGGGTGGACCGGGAAACTCCGCGTAGGATCGATAGACGCGAGCTGTATGATTCGATCGGACTCGGTCTGTAACCGCAGCGATTGCTTGACATCAAAAGCATGCAGAATTTCTTGTTGTGCCTCGGCAAGATTGTTCACGGGGCGGTCGTTAATGGCAACGATTACCGACCCCTCATCAAAACGTGCCACCGTAGCGGTGACGTTCATGACGCTCTCGACAACTACTGGCCGCGGGTCTGTGGCGCTTAGCTCTTTCAATCGCAGGCCAAACATTCGCCCGTCAATCACCTGCTCCATGTAAGGAATACTATCACGGGGAAAAGTGACCGCCCAAGGTTTGTCGGTTTCTCCGCCATAGCAACAACCGTTGAGCAAACATCCAATACGCCCGAACGCCAGCCCCGCAACCAAACTCGGAGCAATCACATCAGCCAGCGCAAGGGCCGGCAAGTGGTGCTTCTTGACGAACGCCACGAATGCCAATGTAGCTCCGATAAAAGCTCCATAAATGACCAATCCGCCCTCAGTAAATTTGACGATTTCTAGCAACGTCGTGGACCACTTGTTGAACTGAAATCGCGTCGGCCAATACTCAATCACATAAAACAGCCTCGCACAAAGAATTCCACAGATAAACATCCCGAACGCCAGCGAGAAGATTACTTCCGGTTCGAGCCCCACCTGCCGCGCACGCCGAGTGGCCATCCATAGCCCAGTGAGCGCGCCAACAAGTACCATCAACCCATAACCGCGAACTGGGATCCCTTCAGGGAATAATGTTGGCACAAGTGCGATGGCCACAATACCTAGCAGATAGCCCGGCAAGAAACCGGCCATGTCCGACGTCCAGCCACTCCTTTTTGCCATCAGCACCAGCGCCAAAAGCCCGCCGCCTATCCAGAGTCCGAGTAGCACACTGTGCCACGCTAACGGAATGCGAAACAACTCGGAACACATGGGGCAATAGTCACTTCGTGAAAGTTCTGAAAGTGCCGGAGAATTATCCGATCGTGTGGTTGTCGATTAATCGGGATTTTCCCAATCGGGCCGCGATTGCCACAACCGTCGGCCCTGCAACCGTCTCCACCTCTTGCACAGTTCCATCGGTTACAAAAGCGATGTAATCAACATTTTCGATCCCGGCACTGTTTAAGTGTTGCATCATTTTTTTCTTGATGGCAGCAACATCCGTCTCCCCTGCGGCATGGGCTTGTTCCGCAATCCGAAGCGATTGCCACAATGCACTGGCCTGCTGCCGTTGTTCGGGGCGTAAGTAAGTGTTACGCGAACTCATCGCCAAACCATCCGGCTCGCGCACGATGGGGCAGACTCGCATTGTGATCGGTAAATTAAAATCTTCGATAAGCTGCACCACCACCAATGCCTGCTGGTAGTCTTTCCGACCGAAATAGGCTCGGTCGGCAGGTACAACCTGAAAAAGTTTCGAAACGACGGTCGCCACGCCCTGAAAATGGTGCGGGCGGGATGCACCCTCGAAAGGCGACGCCACGGAACCCACCTCAACCGTTGATTCCACCCCTTCCGGGTACATCTCCGCGGCCGTTGGAACAAAAACAATCTCGCAACCACGCTCGGTTAAAAGTTGCAGGTCACGCTGCAAGGGACGCGGGTATTTTTCCAAATCCTCTTCGGGAGAAAACTGCGTGGGATTCACAAAGATACTGACCACGGTCAAATCGCATTCCGCCAGCGACGCATCCACCAAGCTCAAATGTCCTTCGTGCAGGGCGCCCATCGTAGGCACAAAGCCGACCGATTGGCCAGAACTTTTTGCCGCCAATACCACGGCGCAGATTTCCTCGGCGGAAGTTATCACATGCATCGAAATGGTTTCTAGTTCACTCATGCCGCGGTTGGTTCATCGAACTTCAAATGCATTTCCTTGATGAATCTGCGTTCATTGCGCGAGGTCGGGCCACACGGCCTGGATGGCTGCGGTGGCTCCTGACAAAACCTCGTGGAAATCGTACCCACCGATGTGCGCTATCGGCCCAGTACCGGGTCTGTCCAAACATTCTCGAAACTCGTCGAGTGACATTCTCGGCGATAGCGACTTCGGTAATTCTTGCGGAATACTTGTCGCAGGCAAGTCGGCTGCAGCAGGCGATTCCAGGGCAATCACCAACGCCGGACGAACGCTATCCTCCTCTGCCCATTTCCTCAGCCCAAATTGTCCAACCTTTTGGGCGACCGGTCCACTGCTCGGTGTGGAGCTGAATGCCATCAACGCCTCGGGGGACAAAATACTGACAACCGGCGGAATCCCCTCCTTTTCAATAGGAGGGACTTCCGAAAGCCGACTTGCCAAGTCAGGGCTTCGCTGCCAATCAGCAACCGTCGGCCAATCTCCAGATTCTACTGCGTCACCCCCCCACAAGTCACCTCCAAGTTCCCTTGAGAGCTCGCAACTTTCCAGGCGGGGAGAGGAAAAAAATTGGCAAATTTCGTTTGCCACTCGCTCTGACCATGCTCGCTCTGGGGCGGTTACGACAACATATCGGGTAGCGAACTGCAGATGACGCAGTAATTGCCTCAAAGTCCAACCGACAGTGGGAAGGCACATATCTCCCGCAATATCACAGGCCGGTTCCAGCACAAATCTGCGGAAACTCATCCGAGGGTGGGGAACCGTAAGCTCCGGGCTTTGCACGAGCCTATCCCCGTAGAGCAGCAAGTCGAGGTCGATTGTCCGCGCATCCCACCGCACAACCCGTTTGCGACCAAGTTGCAATTCAATGGCCCGCAAGGCCCCCGCCAGCTCGAATGGAGAAAGCGACGTATCAAGCAGCACCGCCCCATTTAGAAACGACTGTTGACCGCTGGGGCCTCCAATCGGTGTGGTTTCGGCCCAACGACTCCGTGCCAGTAATTGGCACGAGGAGAGATTGGATAATTCGTGCACTGCCTGAGAGAAAATGGACCGGCGATCTCCTAGATTCGATCCAAGGGCTATCAGACAACGTGCCACAGGTGCTTCGCCAGGTAATTTCACGTCCTATCGAGTTTTCCCAGGCACTTGCAAGGGGCAGGCACCTACGTCTCCGTTCCATTCTCAAAAAATCTACTCGCAATAAAAAAGGGAGTTCAAAACCTCTTGTTTTGAACTCCCTTTTTTAGCATCCCTGCTAAATGGTCTATCGACCAGCCGATAGGTAGTTTATCAAACGAATCTTTTCGGAGCGGAATCTCCTTTGAAACTTGATTTCTTGAGTTGCATCACAATTCACTACCCAAAAAACAATCTCACCCCGAAAAAGTGCGGTTTGACCAGATACCAAAACAATCGGAGAGGGCCTCCGATCCGCGAACTAGACAAGCTAGACTCGCCGACTGTCGATCCCATCGGGCGTCGCCCTCCGACAACGAATAAAAATTATGGACGCTTCTCCGAGCATCCAAGCACCCTTGGTGACTAGCTAGTCGGCCTACAATTGCCGCCCGCCACAATCAGTCTTTTGTCGTATGAAGCAGTTGTTTTCTTTATTTGCCTACGAATGACATGTCAAGAACTGTCAGATGGTGCCTAATCGAAAAAGTACGGCCTTCGAGCGCGCAACCCAAGCGCAACTTTTTTGAAGAAATCTCTAACTGAACCCACCCACTCGCGACCACAAAAGCCACGGCATCCTTCGAGATAACAAGACGAGCAGCCAAAACACTGCTACGGTTGAAAGTTAAAAATCGACACGGTTAAACGACAAGACGCGATTCTTGCGAACTCGGTTGGATGTGTCAAGCAACAATCTTATTTTGTGGTTTTCAGGGTAGGCGATCTGAGCAAATAAGCCACTTCAGTATGCTGGAAATTTTTTTCTCGCTCTTTCGAGCAAGAGAATTGCTGCGCTTTGGGCCTGATCGAGGCATGGGATCTTCCCTACACCATTATCTTGCGTTTTCTCCGTTCGCTTTCAAGCTTGTTCCACTGACTGGGTTAACTGCCCCTTGAAGAATTTCCTATTCGGATAATGGTGTCTTCAACTTTCGCAAACCTGCGTATCAAGCTAGCATAAATGGAATGAGGACCGCTGCCCAATCCAGGTGAAAGGTGCATAAGCAACGAATATGGCTGGTCAAATCGAGTCTTCTCCCTCGCTACATATCGCTGCGTTTGAAAGCCGCCGCGCCATAGAAATGGCTCGCATGATCGAGCGGGCAGGCGCTACGGCTTTTGTGAGTCCCTCGATGCGCGAAGTAGCTCTCGACGAGGACCGACCCGCCATCGACTTTGCCAATCGATTGCTCACTGGGCAAGTCGATATCATGATCTTCCTCACCGGCGTGGGCATCGAAACATTTCTTGCAAGTGTCGAGCGCCATGTTCCCCGTCAGCGGTTGCTCGATACGTTTGCCGATATCCCAACAGTGGTTCGTGGACCAAAACCCTTGGCAGTGCTAAGAAAACTGGGCATTACTCCCACGCTTTGTGTTCCTGAGCCGAATACTTGGAGAGAAATTTTAGCGACCCTTGATGCCAAGCATCCGGTCATCAATCAAGTGGTCGGGGTGCTTGAGTACGGCTTGCCAAATGTCAGTCTCACCGCCGGGCTTGAAGCACGCGGTGCCAAGGTGGAATCGATCGCCATCTATCGCTGGGATTTGCCCGAAGATATTGAGCCGCTGAAAGAAAACGTCCGTCGCATTGTCGGCGGCGAGATTGATGTAGCCTTATTCACCTCTGCGCAACAAGCCGTCCATTTGCTGCAAGTGGCTAGGAAAATTGAGTCCGAAGACGCGCTGCGCGATGCGCTGCGCAAAGTGGTAATCGCTTCGATTGGCCCGTCAACAAGCGAAATGCTTCGTGCGAAGGGGCTTTCGGTAGACTTCGAGCCGACACACTCCAAAATGGGGCACCTGGTCAACGAAATTATTGAGGAGGCACGTGGGCTCATGAAGAAAAAACTCGATCTGTCGGTGCGTATGCACAATCCAGACTCGTCAGCCCAAAATGCCAGCTCCTGGGACAACACGCCTTTTATGCTTGCCTGTCGGGGCAAGCCTGCACCGTACACACCGATTTGGCTCATGCGTCAAGCGGGCCGCTACATGGCGGAATATCGAGCGGTGCGCGAGAAAACCACTTTTCTCGAACTGTGCAAAAATCCGCAACTTTGCAGCGAGGTGATGTGTACGGCTGTCGAACGTTTGGGTGTGGACGCGGCAATCATTTTTTCTGACCTGCTACCGATACTTGAACCGATGGGGATGGAACTGGAGTTCGTCGCAGGAGATGGACCTCAAATTTACAATCCGATCCGCGAAGCGGCAGATGTGAATCGAGTTCTCGCGCTGGAAAACGTCGACTCGCTGCACTACGTGGTAGAAACCGTGGCACAGACCCGCCGCGATTTGCCCGCTGCGATTCCTCTGATTGGTTTTGCAGGAGCTCCCTTTACACTGGCCAGCTATGCAATCGAAGGCGGCAGTAGCCGAACTTTCTTGCACACGAAAACACTCATGTTCCGCGAGCCGGCTGCTTGGAACGATCTGTTGGATCGGCTTGCACAATCAATCACGTTGTATCTCAACGCCCAAATCGCTGTGGGAGCGCAAGCGGTTCAGTTGTTCGATAGCTGGGTCGGCTGTCTCGGACCCGACGACTATCGTAAATACGTCTTGCCCCACGTGCAGAAGATCGTCCGTGGATTGACGCCGGGCGCTCCGCTCATTCATTTCGGCACAGGCAATCCAGCCCTGCTGCCTCTGATGGCCGAAGCGGGCGGCGATGTGATTGGCGTCGACTGGCGCATCGGTTTGGCCGAGGCCTGGCAAGCGGTCGGCGAACAACGTGCCGTCCAAGGAAATCTCGATCCTCTGGTGCTGCTAGCCGATCGCGAAACGATTGCCACCCGGGCCCAAGAAGTCCTCGACGCTGCCGCTGGCCGACCTGGGCATATCTTCAACTTGGGCCACGGGGTGCTGCAGCAAACTCCCGTCGACAACGTGCGATATCTTGTCGACTTCGTCCGCGAAGCAAGTTCCGTCTGATTAAGCAACTGCTACTACCTAGAGCGGGCCCTTCAATTGTATAGCCACAGAGATCACTGAGAACACCGAGGAATTCCCATCTTCAACATTCTCTCTGTGGTCTCTGTGGCTACATTTTTTATAGAATGCCTTGAGATTATCATTGCGCAACAAAAAAGCCCGGCGATTTTCGCTCGGGCTGTTTGGATTTACAGTTACTGACCGCCATGCCATTAAGCTGAGGGTCGATTGAAGTATTGGTAAGCCAGCAGCACTTCATAAAGATCCGAGGAAATCGTGATTTCGTCGTCTTCAAAATCACTCAGCCAGGTGCGGCGGCTGTTGACGGCATCGGCCAACAGCGGCAAGATTTCGCCAGCGGCGACCGTCACACAGTTTTGACCCGATTCATTTTTGCTAAGGGTGGGGGCGTGAGTTTCAGCGGGTCCACAGTACAACTTCAGATGGCTATGAGGCATGTCGCGGGTTCCTTCCCTACGAATGTGTCGTTGCTGATATAAATAGACATTGAGCCCACGGCCCAATGTCGCGAGACAACGCCCCCCTTCGCATCAGATGTATCGGCAACTCCGACAGTCGGCATTACACCTATTTGGATGAAATTTCCGTATTTGAGGCCTAGCACTGCTAGCACCATGTCCACACGAGCAGGCAAACCAGGCTTTATTCAGGGGTTGCAAGCTTCTCTTGCCTAAAGGATGATCGGCTGCGGAGAAGCTAGCTATGGATTTCAAAGAAAGATTGCACCGGGCCACCGAGCGCGGCCATCAGGCCCGAGACGCCAAAGCGCAGGAAGCTGCCGCCAAGGCAATGAGCGAGGAAGAATGGCGTCGGCTCCACTCGGGCTATCGTCTCACGCTGACCGAGCATATCGAACAATGCCTACAACAATTGGCAGAGAATTTTCCCGGTTTCCGCTTCGAAACGGTGGTCGACGACAAAGGCTGGGGGGCGGCCGTCAATCGGGACGATCTTTCGCTCAACCAGGGCCGACGCGACAGCCTGTTCAGCCGGCTAGTGATCACGGTCAGCCCCCACAATGAATATCATGTGCTAGATATCGTCGCCAAAGGAATGGTGCGGAACAAAGAAAACTTCAGCCGCAACCACTATCAACTGCTGAAAGAAGCCGACCTCGACAGCTTCCGGCAACTTATCGAACAGTGGACGCTCGATTACGCAGAGCAATATGCCAAAAGCGAATGAATCGTTCGCTCCGATGGTCAGTCGCCTTCGGCTAGCGCCAACTCGCGTAAAGCGTTAAGGCATTCCACAACCGTCTCGGGCGTGGTTTCGCTCCAACCGTCGTGGCGATGGGCAATGATGGCCAGCTTGAAACTCTCAAATGCGTCGGCCAAATCGTCGGGGAGCGACTCCACGTCGACATTCAATCGCTTGCGATTGCTTTTTTCTTTAGCAGGCGAAGATTCGTGGGGTTCTGCGGATTTAGGCGACGAGTCTGTTGACGTTTCGTCGGTGCTCGACAACGATTTCACGGATGTCGTGCTGGAGGCAACCGTACCAACCTTTGTGTTGTCGTCGCCTGCGGACGAAGGTACCGGTGTCTCACTCTCGTCCAAAAATTCGCCCTGTTCGACTTCAGCGCGCTGCGCTTCCGGGGGCGTGCCGAGCGTTTCCCAACGCTTGCCGCGCATTTGCGATACCGACCATTGGTTTTGGATGGCCCCTTCCAACCACATTTCGGCATCGTCCCAATCGTGGGCGGCTTGAAAATGGCTCCAGTAAAGACCTTCGTATTGGTCGGTCAGTTCGCCAAATCGTTGAAACACCCGCCGCAGACGGCCGACATGCTGGCTAGTGACGTTGCCGACCAATTGGGCCCAAGCTTCGTCAGAATATTCGGTCACCGCTGCACCGTCGGCGATCAAGGCTTCGCGCCATTGGCAAATAATGCGGCCTTTCTCCCAGTTGGTCGTGCTAACCAGGCGATTCCACTGGCCCACGAAGCGCTCGACGGTTTCATTTTGCGGAGCCGACTCGCTCGAACGCTGCTCGTCAGTGTCTGCTGCAGAATCCAATGGGGAAGCGGGTGATTTGCTCTGGGGCATAACGGAAAGACTCCTTCCAAGACGACGAATTGAATCCAAATACGAAATAGGGGGCGAATTCTATCACGCCTCCTGGCAAGAAAACCACTACTGCGAAGTGGTTAAAGAGAAATAAAAGACGAGAGCGGGGCCTCGCCTCCGGCGCAACCCCTATAGAAAGCAAGAATTGCTTTTCGCGCAACGTCTCCCGAGGAATGATCCAGCGGAATCCGAGCTACCAACAGGTGGAAAACCTGTCGATCTATTCGCCGGACCTACGCTCAACCGGCACGTTCGTCAGATTCGAATCCGCAGCTCTTGTGGGCTCCGTCGCAGAATGGTCGATTCTTCGACGCCCCGCATCGGCAAAGGGCAAACGCCGGTTTGTCGGCGTCCAGGGGAAACTCGTTCCCCTCGGAGTCGGTGAGCGTAAAAGGTCCTTCGACGAGGAAGGGACCATTAGGACGCACGCGGATTTTCGTGTCTGCCATGGCTTGGTGTGCCTTTCATTGGTTGAAAACAACTTAGTATTCAATGCTAAGATTTTTTCTTGGTAACTGGCGATGGAGCACTTTTCGCTTTTTCTCGTCCTGGATGCAAGATAAACAATACGCGAATCGATGCCCCCTGTTCAAGATCCGAAGCTTTCCGCTTGTCCTGTTCTTTGGACCGCTGGAACTCCGAGCGGAGCGTTGCGATTTTGCTAGAACGCTCGCCTTCTGTGGCGCGCAGGGAATCGACCCTGGACATCCGTCCTACCCGCACTGCCCAGCCGAGCTGTTCTCCGGAACTACGCGGAGCGGTTTTCTTTTGGTCCTTACTGAGGGAAGGTGCTGAATTTTCGTCGGTCGACAAACTATCCAATACTGCTGCCATGCCTCGTTCGGCAGGCGTATCGGCTGAACCAAAACTTCTGGCACGGAACGCCCCGCCACGCTGCAAACTCTGCCAGCGCGCCAAAGGAACCTCTGAATTTCCTTCACCAACCAATCGTAACGATTTCCACTGAGCAGGATCGTCGTGGCAAGCGTTCAGCAGGACTTCGATCTGCTCCGCGGGCGCCTCGACCAATACGAGTTCCGCATCGTCCGATTCCTCTTCAAGCAGTTCCGAAGCACTGTCATTCTTTAATTTCCCCCCAACAGCTCCAACCGGGGCCGCCAGTTGCCGATCAACAAATCCGCTCTCCGGCTCTTGGAACACGATTCCATTAGCAGCCAACAGGCGATCGAATGGCTCTGTTCCCCGCTGATCGTCGCTTAAAGCAACATGAACCTGTAGCACTTCGCCAACGGTGGAATCCTCCAACTGCGGCAGTTCGGCTAACTCGCTAGCAGAATCCGTTGGGCGGTTTTCAACCGCAGCTCCTGCTACTGCGAAATCTTCTTCCACTCCATGGAGATGTTGTTCAGCCTCAATTTTGCGCCCCCCCTGCCCTCCGGCTGCGAGAACATCCATCGAGCTTGAAGCGTCACTTGTAGGAATCGATTTGAACGCAGCAATCTCATCCCGCTTGTTTTCACCAGCAGGCGCCTCGAGCTTTGGAGCACTTATCGCAATTTCCCCCTGCCGTGGCACCGCTTGTGCCAGCGGCTGCTCATCGCGGTTTTCTTCAGGCAGATAAACTGCCATGACCAACGTCGCTGCCAACGCCAATGCCGCCCATCTCCAGCGCCGAGCTCTGCCGGCATGAGGAAAATCGTTCTCACGTCGCGTTTCTGCCGTGGCGTAGATTTTCTCGCGCAGATCGTCTCCCACCACTTCTTTTGGGAGAGTCTGCAAAGCTGTAGAGACATCTCGCAATTCGTCTAGCAACTGTTTCGCGCGCGGATCGTCGCGCAATCGCTGTTCGACGACCGCGCACTGCTCCGATGTGAGCTCGCCATCAAGATAAGCGCTCAACCACTGGTCATCGCCAAATTGTTGTTCGTTATCGGCCATAATTTGTTTCCCAACGGGAACTGTTCAAACCTAGCGAGTATTCAAAGCTGTTCATTTTGAAACACAATCTGTAATTGCTCCTTAAGCATGAGCCTAGCGCGAAAAAGTCGGCTGCGAACCGTGCCCACCGGCAGGTCGAGGATTTCGCCAATTTGTTCGTACGAGCAATTATCCATTTCTCGCAACACGAGTATCTGACGATGATCGTCCCCCAGGCAGAGCAATGCCTGTTGCACAAGCTGCGCGCGCTCGTGCTGGATTAAAACTTGGTCAGGACTCGTCTGCGAAGCCACGGGCTCTTCTCCTGCTCGGTCCTTGATTTCTTCGACCGAAACTACGGGCCGACGACGGCGACGTTGGCTCAGCGCCAAGTTCATGGCAATGCGGTACAACCAGGTATAAAATTGCGCGTCGCCACGAAAGGTGTCGAGCTTCACGAGTGCTTGTACAAACGCGTCCTGGACCACGTCGCCGGCATCGTGTCGTGAACCAGTAAAACGCACCAACGTGTTATAAAGCCGATCCTGATAACGCTCGAAAAGGCGGCCAAAAGCCCGATTGTCTCCCGCGAGCACGGCTGCCACAAGTTGGGCGTCATCCGGTTGGACGTCGTCACTTCCGCTCATCTGGGCCAATCTATTCGACGCGGGTCGATGCCGCAAAGTTCCCATCAATCGCACGATCCCAGTTGAATTCCAACCGCAAATGGGCAATTGCACGGGATAAATAACGGGATAATTTTGCTATCATTGGAGCATGGATCCGCTTATTTGGATAGACGAACAGCTCAATCAGCTCAGCCAAAGCGACCTGCTACGCGAGTTGCCGGTGCCGCTGTGTGCCGCAGGCGCCACGGTAGAAATCGACGGCCAGCAACTGGTCAATTTTGCCTCGAACGACTACCTCGGCCTGGCAGCGGACGAGCGGTTGGTCGCTGCGGCGACTGACGCCTGTCGGCAGCAAGGAATTGGGCGCGGGGCAAGTCCGCTCATCTGCGGGCGCGCGGAGATGCATGCCGCATTGGAAAAACGATTGGCGCAGTTCGAGCAGACCGAAGCGGCACTCCTGTTCCCCACCGGCTTTGCCGTCAATGCGGGAATCATTCCTGCACTCGTGAACGAGGACGATGCCATCTACAGCGATGCAAAAAACCATGCCAGCATTGTCGACGGCTGTCGACTGGCAAGCGCAGAGACACACATCTATCCGCACGGCGACACCGAATCGCTCGCCCGGTTATTGCAAGACAGTAATCAATTCCGCCGCCGGCTAATCGTGACCGATTCGCTCTTTAGCATGGATGGCGATTTGGCCCCGCTTGTGGAACTTGGCAATCTTGCAGAACGACACGATGCTATGTTGATGGTCGACGAAGCGCACGCCACTGGGGTGTTCGGCACGCATGGCCGTGGCGTGGTAGAACATCTGACTGAACAGCATCCCCGCCTTCACGATCAGGTCCACGTGCGGGTAGGCACGCTCAGCAAAGCGTTGGGAGCGGCTGGGGGATTTGTCTGCGGGTCAACGTCGCTCGTTGGGTGGCTGGCTAATCGTGCGCGGACTTATGTTTTTTCGACGGCACATCCTGCCGCAACGAGTGCTGCGGCAATAGCTGCTTTGGAAATTGTGGCCGAGCAGCCCGATCGTCGAAAAAACTTGCTGGAAAAGTCGGCCTCCCTACGCAGCCAATTAAACAAAATGGGATGGAACACGGGAAAGTCGGCAAGCCAAATCATTCCGCTTCTGGTCGGCTCGGCAAGCGAAACCATGCGTCTGGCCAAAACGCTGCGTGAGGCGGGCTTTTGGGTCGGGGCGATTCGTCCCCCTTCGGTGCCGGAGGGAGAATCGCTTTTGAGATTGGGCCTCACAGCCGGACATACAGACACAATGATTGCGGAATTCGTGGCAGCCCTGGGTCGGTTGGATCACCAGAGCAAACACGCGTCCGTAGTCGCGTCCTGAGGCCTACGCCGATTCTGCGGGCGTCTGCCCGAGACGATTCCGGGACGAAATGGCTCGCAACGCAAGTCTTTGCCCAGCAAAAACTTGACGCTGCCCGGCAGTCCACTTACGATCGAATAATAGGAGAACCTGCATAACCTCTCTCGATTGCCTGTTCCGGCAGGCAACCCTGCCCCGCGCCTCAACCTCACCGAATTCACCGCGAACCAAGACATCACAAGGAAAACTCCGTGGCGCTCGTCGTGCAAATTGTGTTGGCCGTTATCCTGCTGCTCGCTCTGGTTGCGGTGGTCCTCAGTAGCAAGAACTGGCACTGGAGCATGGTGACCGTGGTGGTGCTGATTTTGTTGGCTGGCACGGGAGCACTATTCCTTGGTGCGGAAGTGTATCGCGTGCATCGCAACTTGCGTGCGGGATTGCCAAAGTTAGAAAAACGCGTTGTGGATGCGGAACAGCGCACCGTTGATCTGCTTAAAGGCGTCGGCGATCAACCGGGAACCCGAGAACTCGACCATCAATTGAAGATCGTCACCCGGCAGCGTGGTCGCGTTTGGCGTGGCGTGCTGCCCGCTGGCGAAGTCGATAACCAAGGCCGCGTCGAGACCGAAATCCCCAATCCCAAGCCACACGGTTTGGCAAAAGATACTATCGTTTTTGCTTTCGAGACGGGTGAACCCAACGGGGCAAATCCCGCCGACTGCCCACAATACTTGGGGGAGTTTCGTGTAGTCGAAACCAAGGCCAATGGAGTCGTGCTGGAATCCGTTCTGCTGATCGATCAGCGTACCGGCGAGCGCCTTGCTGCAAGCCAAGGACCGTGGAGCCTTTATGAAACGATGCCCACCGACAAGCATGCCATTTATGCCGATCTCTCTGAAGAGCAATTACGCAATATGTTGCCGGAAGCGTCGGTCGAAGAATACGTGCGGCATGGAACCGAGGCCACCGCGGACGACGACCAGTGGCATGTGATCGGCTTGGACGAAAACGACCAGCGCGTCGGACCCGAACAAATTGACCAAGCCGTCAAGCGGCTCTACGACCGACCACTGCGGGATTACGCATTTTTGTTTGAAGAGTATGCGCGAGAAAAAGTGGTCGCTCTGGCCGCGCGGGCGGCGGTGATCGAAGACAATGCTAAATTAGAAGCGGCTTTGGAAAGCGCCAAGCAATTGGCCAAATTCCGCGAAGCGGAAAAAGTGTCGCTCACCAGTGATTTGGAAGGCCTGCTGAAAGATCGAACGGCTGCCGAAGCACATCGCGACGCGGTGCAGGGGCAATTGACCAAAGTCCAGCAAAGGATTGACCAATTGTTGGCCGACAATTCCACTTTAGCGAAAACGCTCACACGGCGGCATAACCAGCTTCGAGAACAAATCGATCGCACGGCCCCCGCGCCCGAGGGCTTGAATTCGCTGCTTTCGCCCTGAACCTCCCTCGCATTCACCCACTTGCTAGCACTTTCTCGCTCGCTGGGGCCTATAATTGTCGACAGGCATCGACTGTTTACTCTGAGGGCGACTTTCCACTTTCAGGGTTTGCTGCTGCCTTGTATCTTTCGATGGCTTTGTCCGTTGCCAGTGGTCCGTCGTCAGTTGCCAATTGATGCGTAGCTTGCACCACGACCAACGGACCACAAACAACGGACCACGGACAAATCACATGGGCCTTTACGATCGAGACTACGCCTACGACCGCGAGCCGGGATTTCACATCGAGGCTCCCAAATCGCTGACAACTCAGCTAGTGCTTTTCACCGCGTGTGTCTATGCACTGCAAATGTTTATCGAAGGGTTTACGTCGTGGTTTCGTCTGCCAGACACCTGGTATCTGCAACCGTGGAGTTGCTTCCGGCTGCTGACTTACGGCTTTTTGCACGATCCGAACGATTTTCAACATGTGCTGTTCAACATGTTTGTTCTCTGGATGTTCGGGAAAGACTTGGAAAGCAAATACGGGCGTCGCGAATTCTTTTGGTTCTATTTGTGGTCGATCACGTTTGCCGGTTTTGTTTGGGCCGTGTCGGAAGCGGCAACTGCCCAACCCTCGGTTTTGGTGGGAGCTTCGGGGGGAGTGACAGCGGTAGTTGCCCTGTTTGCGCTCAATTTCCCGCATCGTAAAATCTTGTTATTCTTTCTGATCCCCATGCCGATGTGGATAGCCGCCGCATTGGGGCTCTTATGGGATTTGAATCTAGCGATGAGTCGCTCGGGCAACATCGCGGCAATCGCGCATCTGGCTGGGGCGCTGTGCGGTTTGTATTATTACAAGTTTGGATTTTCACCCGCTCGGTGGCTGGTAGATCGTTTTTCAGGCATAGCGCCGCGTGCCAAGCCGAAGTTGCAGATCCATGAACCTACGGATCGCGACTCGGCAGCGAATGAACGTGTCGACGAAATCCTCAAAAAAATCCAAGAGCATGGCCAGGATAGCCTGACTTGGCGCGAGCGCCGCACTCTGGAAAAAGCCAGCCAAGAGTATCAAAAGAAACGCAACGAATAGCACTCGCTCAGTTCACGTGTTCAAGCGGAGCTTGGAAGCAAGCTTGTCGGAGGGGATTCGCGCATGGCAAAACGGCGTCGACGAGTTTGGTGGGTAATGGCCGCGTTGTTGCCCATGCCCGCGGTCCTGGGGTTGCAACATTTGCGGGCACCTGCTGAGGGGATTGCGCAATCGTCAACTTCTCTGCTTCCAATGCGAGCTGAGATGACCCGCCTTCCCAGCGGTTATTTCGCCATGGGAGACATCCAAGCCGACGCCGGAGACCAACGACCCGCCCATCGGGTGTTTCTGGACCGCTTCTGGATGGATACTCGGCTGGTGACGAACCAGCAGTTTGGCAATTTTGTTGCTTCCACAGACTACGAAACTACCGCTGAGAAACGTGGCAATTCACGTGTGTTCGATCCCCGTATTGGCTCCTGGCAAGTCGTGGCCGGCGCCAGTTGGCGGTTCCCACGCGGGCCGGAAAGTTCGCTGGCCGGCAAAGACAATTTTCCGGTGGTGCATGTTTCTTGGTACGACGCCCAGTCTTACGCGGCCTGGGCAGGAAAGCGGCTCCCCACCGAAGCGGAATACGAATACGCCGCCCGCGGCGGGCTCGCCGACAGCATTTATCCCTGGGGCAACGAGCTCGCGCCCGGCAACCAGTTCCAAGCTAATACCTGGCAAGGCTGGTTTCCCCAAGAAGATTTTGGCCGCGACGGATTTCGCGGTCCCTCGCCGGTGGCCTCCTTTTCTTCCAATCGGTGGGGACTGTACGATATGGTAGGGAACGTGTGGTGCTGGTGCGCCGATGAATATGCGGCAGATTATTATGGCCGCAGCCCAAACAGAAATCCACGCGGCCCCCAATCGGGTGCCGAGCGAGTACGACGCGGAGGAAGCTGGTTGTCGTCGATCAATCATGGCGGAGGCGCAACCGTATCCAATCGCGGCCATGCACTTCCCGACGAAACTAGCAATCACACCGGTTTGCGCTGTGCGAAGAGCGATTAGCGACCATTTGCAGTATTTGAGGGGGGCCTCACCATGACTGACGAAAGTTCACCGCAAACAATTGTCGTGACAGGGGCGTCGGGGCTGATTGGCAAGGAACTCGTTTCTGCCCTCAGCGGTGCTGGCCATCGGGTGATCCGCGCAGTAAGGGGCGCCGTGAGCGACCCGCAAACGGAAATGGCCTGGAACCCAGCCACCGGAAACATCGATCGCGACAAATTGATTGGCGCCGACGCGATCGTTCACCTCGCCGGTGCCAACATTGCCGGCAAGCGCTGGACGCCCGCTTACAAACAATCGCTGATCGATAGCCGCGTCGACGGCACGACATTAGTGAGCGAAGCCATCGCATCGCTTGAACCGAAACCGAAAGTACTGGCCTGCGCGTCGGCCATCGGTTATTACGGAGATCGTGGCGAAGAGACGTTGGACGAGTCGGCTCCCAGCGGCGATGGATTTTTGCCCGAAGTCTGCATGCAATGGGAACGCGCCTGCCAAGAAGCGCGCGACGCCGGTATCCGCGTCGTTAATATGCGATTCGGTGTCGTATTGAGTCCCGCCGGTGGCGCACTGGCGCAGATGCTCACACCGTTCAAACTTGGCGGCGGGGGCATCTTGGGCAATGGGCGTCAGATCTTTAGTTGGATTTCGCTTCTCGACGCGGTGCGAGCTATACAGCATGTCATTAACAACGAATCGCTTAGCGGACCTGTGAATCTTGTTTCACCCCAGGCGGTCACCAATCGCGAGTTCACCAAAACGTTAGGGAAGGTTCTAGGACGTCCGACCCTATTGCCCATGCCCGCTTTCGTAGCGCGATTATTGTTCGGCGAAATGGCCGACGCACTTCTGTTGGCTAGCGCGCGAGTGATACCTAAATCGCTTCAAGAGAGCCAATTCGAATTTCAACATCCCCAACTCGAACCGGCCTTACAGCATTTGCTAGGTAAGTAGTCGTCTTTTATTCACTTTTTCCCCATCACAACAGAATTTACCTAAAACCATCTCCCATTGTGAGAACCCCCGGTTGCGGTAAAATAGGCGATTCTGGACAAATTCCCTGCACTTGGAATCGCGATGCACTCTCAAGTGGTTGTACTGGGCGGTGGGCCCGGCGGATACGCTGCGGCATTTATGGCTGCCGACCTGGGCCTCGAAGTGACTATTGTCGAAGCCGACCCCCGGCTTGGCGGCACTTGCCTGCTGCGCGGCTGCATTCCTTCCAAAGCCCTCTTACACGTTGCCAAGGTGATTAGCGAAGCACGCGACATGGGCGAATGGGGCGTTGCCTTCGGTAAGATGAAGCTGAACGTCAAGACGATGCGGGCTCGCAAGGAGCAGGTGATCGAAACCCTTTCTGGGGGACTGGCCCAATTGGCCAAACGTCGCAAAGTGCGCGTGGTGAACGCCCGCGGGATTTTTGTCGATTCGCAAACGCTGGAGCTTGAGGGAGGCGACCCAAGTACTTATGACAGCGCTCGGATCACATTCGATCATTGTATTCTGGCCACTGGTTCGATCCCTGCCATGCCGAAGATGTTTGCCATCGGTAGCGATCGAGTGATGGATTCGACCGGCGCGCTTCAACTTGCCGACGTACCCAAGTCGCTGCTGATAATCGGCGGTGGTTACATCGGGCTGGAAATGGGGACCGTCTATGCCGAGCTTGGCTCGGAAGTTTCGGTCGTCGAGTTGACCGACGGACTATTGCCGGGCGCGGACCGCGATCTGGTCAAGCCACTCGAAAAGCGATTACAAAAATTATTCAAAGAAATTCGCCTGGGCACAAAAGTTATCGGATTAAAAGAGGTAGGCAAACAGATCGAAGTACAGATGCAAGGCCCCGATTTGGAAGGTGTGTTGTCCTACGATCGAGTGCTTGTTTCGGTAGGACGTCGGCCTGTCTCTCAGGGCCTTGGGCTGGAAAACACGAATGTTATCGTCAACGATCTCGGCTTTGTGGAAGTCGACCGTCAGCAGCGCACCAGCGACGAACACATTTTGGCAATTGGCGACGTCGCGGGCGAACCAATGCTCGCGCACAAGGCATCGCACGAAGGCAAAGTTGCCGCGGAAGTCCTTGCAGGCGAACCGGCGGCGTTCGACAGCGTGGCCATTCCGGCAGTCGTGTTTACTGATCCGGAAATCGCTTGGGCAGGGATCACTGCCGAAGAAGCGAAGCGTGCTGGGCGTACTGTAAAGATCTCACAATATCCATGGCAAGCGAGCGGGCGGGCCATCGCCATGGGCAGAACCGATGGTTTGACCAAATGGATCGTCGATCCCGAAACCGACCGTGTGTTGGGCTGCGGTATTGTGGGATCGGGAGCTGGCGAACTTATCGCGGAAGCGGTGGTAGCCATTGAAATGGGTTGCGTAGTGCGCGACATCGCCGACTCGATTCACCCGCATCCTACGCTCAGCGAAACAGTTGCCTTCGCCGGTGAAGTCCACCTCGGCACGGCAACCGAAGTCTACCGACCGAGAAGAAAGAAAGACTAACCACGAAGACACGATGACACAAAGAGATGGAATGAATTCCTCCCATTCCTCAATTTATTTCCTTTGTGTCTTTGTGCCTTTGTGGTGAACACCTACCAGTAAGGACCAGCCATTATGGCCAATGCAAAAACCGATTTGCCGCTTTCTCCGATCCTGAACGATGCCGATCCGTCCGAGACGGCCGAGTGGCTTGAATCGCTTGATTATGTGCTCCAGAGCAAGGGTCCCGAGCGCGTTCAGCAATTGCTCGAAGCCTTGGACCACACCGCGCATCGCAATGGGGTGGAGTTGCCGTTTACTGCTACCACGCCCTACTACAACACCATCCCCCGCGACAAACAGCCACCCTATCCGGGAAATCGCGAAATGGAGCGGCGCATCAAAAGCTTTGTGCGTTGGAATGCCATGGCAATGGTCACTCGCGCCAACCGCGACCCTGCCGCACCTGGTGGGCATATCTCGACGTTTGCCTCGTCGGCCACTTTGTACGAAGTGGCGCTTAACCATTTTATCCGCGGTCGGGGCGATGGCTACGACGGCGATCAGGTTTACTTCCAGGGCCACACTGCGCCGGGGATGTATTCGCGCGCCTTTCTGGAAGGCCGATTGACTGAAAAACACTTGATCAATTTCCGACGCGAACTGAGCGAGGGTGGCGGGCTTTCGTCGTATCCGCATCCGTGGCTGATGCCCGACTTCTGGGAGTTTCCAACCGTCTCGATGGGATTGGCGCCGATCATGGCGATTTACCAAGCCCGCTTCAACGAGTACTTGCGCGATCGGGGAATCCTCGATACGTCGAACAAACGCGTGTGGGCTTTCCTGGGCGATGGCGAATGCGACGAACCGGAAAGCCTTGGCGCGATCACGCTCGCTTCGCGAGAAAAACTCAATAACCTCACGTTCGTCATCAATTGCAACCTGCAACGGCTTGATGGCCCCGTGCGCGGCAACGGCAAAATTATCCAAGAACTCGAGGGCGCTTTCCGTGGCGCGGGCTGGAACGTCGTTAAAGTCATCTGGGGCGACGATTGGGATCCCTTGTTGAAACAGGACGAGCAAGGCCTCTTGGCCAGAAGGATGATGGAAGTGGTCGACGGAGAGTACCAGAAGTATGTGGTTTCCGACGGCGATTTCATCCGCAACAATTTCTTTGGGAAGTATCCCGAACTTCTGGAACTGGTGAAAAACTACTCAGACGAAAAGCTCAGTAAGCTTCGCCGCGGGGGGCACGATCCTGAAAAGGTGTACGCCGCGTACAAAGCGGCGGTCGAATGCACCGATCGTCCGACGGTAGTCATTGCCAAAACCATCAAAGGCTATGGCCTGGGCGAAGGGGGCGAAGGGCGCAATGTTACGCACAACCAAAAGAAGCTGAACGAAGCGGAGCTGCGCGAGTTCCGCTCGCGGTTTGGAATTCCGATTTCCGACGAACGTGTTGCCGAGGCCCCGTTTTATCGTCCTCCCGAAGATAGCCCCGAGATGGTTTACCTACGCAAGCGCCGCGAAGCCTTGGGAGGGCCCACGCCTGCTCGAAACAACGCCCCCGTGACCATGTCCGTACCACGACTGGCCGACTACGAAAAAACTATGGCCAAGCTCGTCAGCAAAAGCCCGGGTAAGGAAATGTCGACCACCATGGGCTTTGTGAGGCTGTTGAGCGACTTGCTCCGCGACAAACAAATTGGCAAGCATATCGTGCCCATCGTGCCCGACGAATCTCGGACCTTCGGCATGGAAGGCCTTTTCCGCCAAGTGGGCATCTACGCGCACACAGGACAACTCTACGAACCGGTCGATTCCGATCAGATTGCTTATTACAAAGAAGCCAAAGACGGGCAGCTTCTCGAAGAAGGCATAACCGAAGCAGGTTCGATGTCGTCGTTCAATGCCGCAGGTACGGCGTATTCGTCGCACGGCGTGAATATGATTCCGATGTTCATCTACTACTCGATGTTCGGCTTCCAACGCATAGGCGACCTCATTTGGGCCGCCGCCGACATGCGGGCGAAAGGTTTTATGCTCGGTGGCACTGCTGGGCGGACCACGCTCAATGGCGAAGGCCTCCAGCACCAAGATGGCCACAGCCTGGTCAATGCGATGGCGTTTCCGACCGTGCGAGCCTACGACCCTGCCTACTCTTACGAGATCGCGGTCATCGTGTTTGAAGGACTCAAACGGATGTACGTCGATAACGAAACGGCGATCTACTACATCACGCTCGAAAACGAAACTTACTTAATGCCAGAAATGCCTGCTGGTTGTGAAGAAGGCATTATTCGCGGTATGTACAAGGTTGCCAGCCAAACTCCCAAAAAGGCAACAGGTAAAGGCAATACGGCGCAGCTGTTCGGCAGTGGTGCGATCCTCCGCGAGGCCTTACGGGCCGCCGAAATTCTGGCCGATAAGTACGGCATTGCTAGCGACATCTGGAGCGTGACCAGCTACAACCAGCTTCGCCGCGACGCCCAGGAATGTCAGCGTTGGAATATGCTCAACCCCGACAAGACCCCGAGACGATCTTACGTGGAAGAGCAGCTCAAGGGCGTCGAAGGCCCGGTCATCGCCGCGACTGATTACATGCGAGCGTTGGCCGAGCAGATCGATCCTTGGGTCCCTGGTGGCTTGTTCGCCCTGGGTACCGACGGCATGGGTCGTAGCGAGTCACGCGAAGCGCTGCGTCGGCACTTCGAAGTCGACGCCGAGTGTATCGTCATCGCGACGCTCTACCAACTCAGTAAACAAGGCAAGTTCGATACCAAAAAAGTCGCTCAGGCAATCAAAGACCTGGGTGTCGACCCCGATAAAACCTCCGCACTGTACGCTTAAGGCGATCGGCAGATAGGAATATACCAAACATTCACCCTGCGGAGGAAACGACAATAATCACCGCAGAGGACGCAGAGGATCGCAGAGAATTTTTTGAAACCGTCTCATTCGCCTTTTCCTCTGCGTAACTCTGTGTCCTCTGCGGTAAACTTTTTTGCGCTATGCTCGTTGAGACTTCGTGATTCAAAGCCTCTTCACAGAAGTCCAATGAGCACTTATCGTGGGGTTGGTAAATTCTCATTTGCTGGTCGCCTAAAT
>JAJDED010000051.1 GCA_029259915.1 Planctomycetota bacterium
CGAAGCATCGCTCCTGCGGCTCGTGAGCGCCGTGCTCGCAGAAGTCGACGAAGAATGGCAAACCGGAAAATGTTACCTTAACACCGAGACCGACTGAACGTAGGTGCCAAAAACTTTTTACAGAAGCAATGTTGCTTTATCCACTGATTAGTCGACATTCTTATTCTTGACGGTCGACGCACAAAAAAGTAAATCATTGATCCGACGAAGTTCGTCAACAGAATAACGAGCGTCCAAGCCAATTTGTCGTTGCCTTCCGATGATTCTTGGGTCAGGCACTCGATCAGCATCCAAATCCAAAAAAACGCCGCTAGAGCAGCAAGCAAAAAAAGGAGTATGTACAATACGTTTCCATAGACTTCCATTTGAAACTCCTTCGGCTAGAGTGCCTTGACCAAGAGTATACGGGTTGCCTTATGCCTGTACTTGCCATTAGACACAAAAAGTCTGGATAAGCACCCTAGAAATTGTAACAAATCAATGCAATTGGCCAATGCGCCGGTGTAAAAGCCCGGTCACCAGAGGATGACAGAAAAGGTTTCAAGCCTGTTGCTGATGCCTCTTGCGGCTGCGCCGCCCAGGGTGGCTAGCGCCAACCTCGGCTAGCCACTCTCGCCTGTCGCCAGCAGGGTGGCATGGCCTCGGAGGTCCGCCGACGTGGCCATGGATACGACATTTAAGCACGCTTGTCTCATGCCCACGCAGACGAGGGCATGCCACCCGATCTACGCAGCTTTAAAAGTCTAAAGCCATGCAAGCACCCCCCAGCCGAGCTTGACGCGTCTGCCAGCTTTCGCCTACGCTTCCGCCCTATTTCGGGTCAGGCTGTCATCAGACGGCTTGCGATGGATCTCTTCTACCACACATGTTGTTTGTTGCTATGCCCTGGAACTATTCCCACGGCACCGATCGTCTTGACCACAGACGATGGCGTGCATCGCTGGCTGCGCTATTGATATTAGCCGTCTGCGCCGGAGGTTGCACAACCTCTTCCAACAAATGGGTTGCGCTCCGTTCGACGCCGAAAAATCCGCTTTCCGACACCCTGGGCATAGTGACTCGCCAGGGCCCCAAGCCCACGCCGCGCACTTTGCAATTGCTTCGCCGCTATGATCTCGACAATCTACTAAGCGGCGATCGCGGCAAGCTTCTTGCCGAGTTGGAAGAGATCGACGAAAAAGAACCGCATCGCGAGAATGTGTACGCACTTGCCGAGCTTGCCTACGTCGGCGGCAAACGGGCCGAGCAGGCCCGACAGCACGAGCAGGCGCTGGAACTCTACGGCGCATCCGTTTTGCACGCTTATCGTTATTTGTTCGACGAAGAATATCTCGAAGAAACCAACTTCTACGATCCCCATTTTCGCCGTGCGTGCGACCTCTACAACACCGCGTTGGAGGGAACGCTGCGGATCGTACAAAAACAAGGCAACTTGAAGCCGGGATCCACGCAAGTCATTCAAACCTCGAACCATGCTTGCCAATTGGAAATCAATTGGCAAAGCAAAAACTGGCAGGCCGACGACTTCGATCATTTCGAGTTCGTCTCCGACTACGAAGTCCAACGGCTGCGGAATCGCTATCACAACTATGGCTTAGGCGTACCGTTGGTCGCCGTGCGCAAGAAAAAAGAAGGCGTCGATCCTCGCGAGGAATACTATCCCGAAGATCTTTCATTCCCACTGACCGCATTCCTGCGAGTGGTATCTCCACCAACCGACCAGTCGCCAAGCCTCAATGCAGTTTTGGAACTTCACGACCCCTTGGATCATTCCAAAGTCGACGTCGTCCACAATCTGGTGCCGTTGGAAACCGATCTGAGCACGCCCTTGGCCCATACGCTGAGCCAACCCGATCTCGACGACACACACATTTCGACCCTCGGACTGCTGAATCCCACCAAAGCGAAAAACGTGCAGGGCTTGTATATGCTCGAGCCGTTTCAGAAAGACAAGATCCCGGTGTTGATGGTCCACGGACTGTGGTCGAGCCCCGTCACCTGGATGGAAATGTTCAACGACTTGCGTAGTGATCCACTCATTCGCCAAAATTATCAATTTTGGTTCTACCTCTATCCCTCGGGCCAACCGTTCTGGTTCAGCGCAGCACAAATGCGCGAAGACCTGGACCACATGCGCACCACCGTCGACCCCGAGCATCAACACCCAGCGCTCGATCAAATGGTGCTCGTCGGGCACAGCATGGGCGGACTGGTTTCCAAACTGCAAACCATCGACAGCGGCAACAAGTTTTGGCACACGCTGAGCGATCAACCATTCTCCGAACTCGACGCAGACGATGAAGTCCGCCAAGGTTTGGCCCGCACATTTTTCTTCGATCCCAACCCGTCAATTCGCCGGGTCGTCACCATTGGCACGCCCCACCGAGGCAGCGAATTCGCCAATGACTTGACGCGCTGGCTGGGACGAAAAATTATCAAAATCCCCTCGCTCATCATGCTAGGCCGACACCAGTTGATCGCCCGCAATCCCGGCTTCTTCCGCCCCGATGCACCGCTCAACGTCACCACCAGCATCGATTCGCTCGCCCCCGAGTCGCCGCTACTGCCAGTGTTGCTCACCGCGCAACAGGGACCTTGGGTCAAATATCACAACATCGTGGGCGAGAAACCCCACAAAGGCATCACCGGCTGGCTCTCCGGCGGCAGTGGCGACGGAGTCGTCACACTCGACAGCGCCCGCATTGAAAACGCCTCGTCCCAAATCGCGGTCCCCGCCGACCACTCGAGCGTGCACCGCCACCCCCAAAGCATCCTCGAAGTCCGCCGCATCCTGCTTGAACATGTCGCCGAACTAAACAGCTTTCCCTACGGCGGCGGCGTGGAGCAAGTCTCGAGTGTCGAGAGTGGAGAGACCAGCGTCGAGAGCCAGACAAGTGGAACATCGATTCTGAAGTGACGGATTGAAGCAGGGGTAGGATGGCGCCGCTAGGCCCATCGCTTCGAGGAACTCATTGTCAAACGAATCGATGTGCCGCCGCTTCGCTTTGGCACATCCTACGGACTTAAGTGTCCAGAGTCGAGATACCAGCGTCGAGGGCCACACTGCTCACGTTCACGTCGGCACAACTTATTAACGGGCTACGCTTGGACGTCGCCGTCCACTCGGAAGTGGGCTCGACTGCGTTTTCTCCTTCGTCGGAAAAATCGAACGTCAGTTCACCGCGCACGACGTTGATGTCGCGCGGCGCTTCGATTCCCAATCGGACCGCCTTGCCTTTCATGCGCAGCACGGTGACGGTAATAGAATTTCCGATACAAATTTTTTCGTTCTGTTTGCGAGAAAGAACCAACATGACACACTCCCTTTGTTGGTAAGACAAGTTGACTGTTCCGAAAGAAAAGATGGTGCGATTGACACACCTCCCTCTCTACGCATAAGTCGTGCCAATGGTGCGCGAGTTTTCTGTGTGGCCACGCATTTATCGACTGGATAACGACTTGCGCAGTTGCAAGCAGCGCCAGCGTGTACACCTCCCCAGTGAACATTTGCCAAGAGTTTGTAAATCCGGAATATCTTCCAGCATCGAGTGCTAAGTCAAAGCTAAGAATTTTGTTTCACAGTATCAGCCGTTTTGGTGCTAGCCCCGGTTTTTCGCCATGTAACCGTGGCTAGCACCAAAACGGCTAACCCTAAAATGAAGCTGTAAAAATGCTAGCTAACAAAAAAATTAGTCCGGTGAGCCAGGTAATCTGAAGAGACTCTGCCAGTCGTGCCGATAATTCCAGCAATCGTTGAGCATAAGGTGAGAAATGAAAAACCGGCAGCACTGTTTGCTGCCGTCGAGAGATAACAGGGGAACAATGGTGGCATAGCCACGGGGGACTTTTCGATGTTTAGCAAAAAAACTTCTTACGCACCGCGTTTTGCCATTTGGATGGCTATGGCGTCCATCGTTTTTCAGCCACAAAGCTTGCTCGCTGAACCTTTGACAAACGCAAATCCAGAGCCGCCGCGTGTTGCGGACGTAGCTCTGCAAAACAACGGCGTGCTGCACGGACAATTGCTCGACCGGCAGGGAAAGCAATTACCTATTACTAAGGTTCAGTTGACCAACGGCAACGAGGCGTGGACCATTTACACCAACGAGCAAGGACACTTTCACGTGGAAGGTTTGGTAGGATCCACCTATCAAGTTCACGCGGCAGGGCAAACACAAGTCGTTCGCCTCTGGGCGGCAGGAACCGCGCCGCCAAGTGCTGCCAGTGGTTTGCTGTTTATCCAGGACAATTCGGTCGTGCTCGGGCAACATTGTGGCTCGCCCGTGTGCGGCAGTGCCGTTCGTGCCGCCAAACATCCATTGTCCAACCCATTTATTCTGGGTGGACTCGTCGCCACCGCGATCGCAGTCCCCGTGGCAATTCACAATTCCGACGACGATCCCCCAGGAACTGCCAACTAAAGCACGTTTTGCGAGTTGATGCTCTGTTCCTGGAATAGCCGCGGTCCTACGGCCCGCAGGCACAGAAGTTTATTCACCTACCCTACGATTTCTTCTCCGGCGATCAGAAGGCCAATCGCCGTCGCTGCCGCGACGATGACTTAACAGCCATCCGTAAAAATCAGGGTTGTCGTAAGTCTGCGACCAGCTGTCGTGCCCCGCCTCAGGGTAGATAGTCAGCCGAGCATCGTTGTCAACCTTGTAAAGCGCATCGACCATGTTGGTTGATTCGTGGGGACCAACGACTGTATCCTTCGCGCCGTGAAACACCCAAACGGGCAACTCTTTAATCCGCTCCGCCTTGCTCGGCTGGCTCCAGCCACAAATCGGCGCAATCGCGGCAAACAAATCGGGGCGTCGGGTCGCCAACTGCCAGGTGCCCGACCCACCCATGCTAAGCCCGGTGAGATAAACGCGATCTTTGTCGACGTTGAACTCGTCGATCACATGCTCGGTAAAGGCTTCGAGCATGTCGACGTCCCACCACTCGTCCTGCGGCGATTGCGGGGCGACTATTATCACGGGCAACCCCAGCTCCGCCACCTTTTTGAAGGGACCGTGGATTTTGACCCGATCGAGATCCTCGCCCTGTTCGCCCCGACCGTGCAAAAAAATCAGCAGCGGATATTTCTCACCCTCGTCGTAGTCCTGCGGCTTCACCACAAGATAGTTGGCCCCCACCTCCTTGCGAATCGTGGTTTGAAAACTGTCTGACGATTCAAATGCCATGACATGACTCGTTAACAAAAAGGTCCCTAGTATCAATCCACTATTTACAGCATGCATCGGATCCTATCCTCCAGAAAAGAAAACCGCCAAGGACGCCAAGAGCGCCAAGAAGTTGTTTTATCAATTTCTTTAGGACTTTGTTAACAGTCGCTTCTCGGTGGCGGTTCGTTTGCTTTGACAATGAATTCTTCCAGTATTTCTTGGCGCTCTTGGCGGTTCTTCGTTTAAGTTTGAGAAACTTCCTATCTAAGCCCGAAACCAATTCTTCTAGATGGGCCGATCTTACCGATTAAGCACAAAAAACGCCACCAAGGTAGAAAAGAACCCAGCGAATAGCTAGGTAGGTAAGCTGCAGCACAGTCGGAAGCTGCCTCTCATCAAAAAATGAGTTTGCTCGCTCTTTTCTTGTAACACCCTGTTCCCTGCCGCGCTTTGTACTCCAGGAACAAGAAACTCCCTCCTTTTCACCTAGGAGATTCTCATCATGGTACTTTTCAAAGCAATTAAGCGTTGGTTCATCAACCTATGTTTCGGAAACCAAATAGACCGGCTCATTCAACGACACATCAACCGGCCATTGTCGCGACACAAGCAAATAATTACGCCGTTCTTTCCTCTGAAAAAATCGTCGGTCGAGCTGTTCCGCGACTCCCATGGCCGATTGCAGCATGTGCGCATTGGCCAATGGCGCGTGATTGCCGCCAGCGATTCCCGACGCATCGCCGAAGTGCGGTACCTCGTGTGCGGACGGATTGCCGTGCGCATCGATCTACAAGACTCCCGTCAGTTGCAGCCGAGTTGCTCGATCTGGGAACTCTACAATTCACAAGGCCGTCTCTTGGCAATGTTGCAAACGACCCACGACAACAACCGTTGGCTGGCCACCAATTTCGAAACTGGACGAATCTCGCAAGACACCCACAATAGCGGGCTCACCCTTTCGGCGTAAGGTGTCCCCCGCGTCGCCTGCTAGATTTCAACATGGGTGATGCCGTCCACTTCGTCGAAGTGTCCGATCTTGAGCACCACACCACGCGAGTCTGGCATTTCAGCGACGAACGCCGGGTCGCAAACCACCAGCGGAGGTGTTGCGATCAAGACACTAAGCGAGGTAGCGTACGAGACGGTAAGCGACAGCGCCACGAACCAAGGCACTGCTCCGGCAGCGACTTCGGCGGCCAACCGTACCAACTGGTCTCGTTTTGCCCTTGAGAGATCTTGCTCGATGCCATATTGCTCGATCACATCCGCTCGCTTCAGCGGATTGGTCAACTCGAGCATATCGTCGAAGGTGCATCTGTCTGTGCGACACTTTCGATAAACCCTGGCAGCGCTCAACGCTGTTTTCCTGCGTTTGAATTCTAATCGTGCTTGGCACGCATTAATGTCGTTTTGCCTACGTTGAACAAAGTAACTCACGACTCTCCGTGGAATGGCTAAACCAAGGTTGGCGGCACCAAGTAGGAATTCTGTCGGTCGCCGGGAAAGCGCAAGTCGCCGATATTCCGCAAAGACCTCCTCTTGGATCTTTGTGGTAGCGGCATTCACATCTTCGCGAGTGGTCAGAATAAGATCGTTACCCACTTCCACACAAAGGGGTTTGAGATAGTAAACCTTCACACCCCGTTTCTTGCCGGGGCCATTCATAAACTCGTCGAGACGGGTTTTTACACAAGCCGGGATTGTGTCCGTAATCTGATCGAAGTGCTGTTGCTCGGTAACGCTGACAAAGAACCTTCCCCTCGGTAGTCGAATAGATGCTTTGATCAGATCGATTTCGCGAACTTGCGTAAAATCGGTGCGGTGCTTGTCGACAGCAGTCGCCCAACGCTTTGCTTTCGAAGTGAATGGTCGCGTCTGGCTCAGCATGGTCTCTGCCATCATCATGTTTGAATCCTTCGGAGGCACCCAAATAGGATTGCCAACCCAAGTTCCAAATGGCTCTAATTCTTGTTCGAGCGTAAACGGTTTGGCGGTTGACGGATCGACGCGAGAAGGCGTCACATGGTTGGTCGCGTTTCGCTGCTTCGCAGGACGCTGTGTCGCGGGATGCTGAATGGTCTTCGTCATGGTAAGGCTCCAAAATGGTAGGAGACGGAAATGCTAGGAGACGCAGTGGCAAATCCAAAACGCGCAAACCAGTCAATGCACAGGACATCTGGACAGGGTAACACGCAGATAGAAGGCCTCTTTCGTTCCTACCTCTTTTTATCCAATTTGGAGAAAAAAGTCCAAATAATTACTCAAACCACTGAAATCGAGCGAACGAAACTTCAGGCGACTAAGCAAACCACTACCCCGGCACAGCTATTACAATTGAAACAACTTTCGCTTGACAGACTCTTACAGGAACGGGCACTTCGCCCGACGGCTCAAAATAGGATTCGCAAAGAGCGTTCAGCATTTCACACAGCGCTGGATACAAGTACGCAGAAAACCGACAGTTTTGCCAGTTGAACGCAGGAAAGGTATAATCCTTTGAGGCGACAACTTGCCTGATATTGCCTATACTCCTCAGTATCAACACGCTTTGCGACAACGTTTCATATGAAATCCCGTTGGACGTTAGCCAATGAAGAATTTCATCGCTCCTCTGCTATCAAAAGTTGGAAAAGAGGGTGGCCGGCAAAAGGTCGAGCTGTACCAAATCAAGATCTCGATAATCCTCCAATCCCTTCTTGAGCAATATTCGGATGAAACAATTCTCCGTGCCGTCGAGGGAACGGGCTATGCTCGCGCTACGGTGGACGATGTCTTGTTCCAACTTCGACAATTGAACGAACAACAACCGTAATGGGATTTGATGTCACGCTGCGGGCTGCCAACAAAGTCCGTAGGATGGGACAAAGCGTAGCGGCGGCCCATCGATTCGTTTGACTTTGAATCCGACGATACGATGGGCCTATCACTTACCTTTGTACGGCTTCACCCATCTTCTCAGTGATCTCTGTGGCTAAGCAATTAAAGGATCCGTCTAATCCTCGTCTTTAGCCAGCTTCGCTTGGGAGATGATTTCCTGCTGGACGTTGCCGGGGACCACCTCGTAATGCGAAAATTCCATCGAGTAGCTCCCCTGCCCGCCGGTCATTGAAGAAAGGGTCCGAGCATACGTCGCGGCCTCCGCTAGCGGAACTTTTGCCTCCACGGTGGTCATGCCACCGCCGGCCGATTCCATGCCCGACATTTGGCCACGCCGCCCCGAAAGATCGCTGGAAACGTCGCCCACGTTGTCGGCAGGAACGGTGATGTGCATGTTGACAATCGGCTCCAACAGCGAAGGTCTCGCTTCCTGGAACACCTTCGCGAATGCTTTGTTGGCCGCGATTTTGAATGCCGTTTCGTTGCTGTCGACCGGGTGGTCCTTGCCAAAGTGAACTTCCACACACACGTTTTGCACCGGATAGCCGGCAACCACGCCTTGCTGAACTCGTTGCAGGAAACCCTTTTCAATGGCTGGCATAAAGTTGCCAGGTATCGAACCACCGACGACCGAATCGAGCCAAATAAAATTGCTCTTCTCGTGAAAGTGTTTGCTCTTGAGCTGAGGAAAGCGGGCTTTGACGGCGTATTCCTCGGGGTCGGTGCCCTCGGGAAAAGGAAACATGCGGATATGGACTTCGCCAAACTGGCCGGCACCGCCCGATTGTTTCTTATGCCGATAGCTGCCGTCGGCGTTGGTTTGGATGGTTTCCCGATACGGAATTTTTGGCTCTTTGGTTTCAACCTCGACTTTGTCCCGGCGCTTGAGCCGTTCCTGAATCAGCATCAAATGCAATTCGCTCATGCCGGTAAGCACCATCTCTTTGGTCTCGGCATCGTGCTCGAGATGGATCGTGGCATCTTCTTCCGTGATTTTGTGAAGCGAGCCGGAAAGCTTCGCCTCGTCGCCGCGGCTCTTCGGGGCCACTGCCAAACCAACCATCGGCGTGGGAAACTGAATCGGCGGCAGCTCCACTTTGCCCATCGAAGTCCCGGTATGCAAATCTTCGCATTTGGCCACGGCACAGATTTCCCCCGGCCCGGCATCCTCGATCGGCGACGTCTCTCCCGCTTGCACCTCCAGCAGCGGGCCCAGCTTGATCCCCTTGCGCGCCCCGGGCGATTCGACCGTGGCATCCTTCTTCAACGTCCCGGAAAAAACGCGGATAAAACTCAACCGCTGCACGAACGGATCGATGCGCGTTTTGAACACCTGCGCGGCCAAAGGTGCGCTCGGGTCTGGCTTGAGGGTGATCGAATCGCCATCCTTCGTAGCGGTCCGCACAACTGCCGTGGGCGGAAGCGCGGTTTGCACCAGCACGTCCATCAACTCGGCAACACCCACTTCTTTTTTGGTCGAAACGCAAACAATCGGCGTCAGCGAACCCGCCGCAATCGACTCGACCATCAGCCGGCCAAGTTCCTCGGACGATGGCAATTCGCCCTCGAAATAACGCTCCATCACCGCCTCGTCCACTTCGATAATCGATTCGATCAACGACTCGTTTATCTCCGCGGGCGCAATGGCCGCGCCCTCGGTATCCTCGGGCACATTCAGCGTACTCGCCACACCGCGTAGCGAATCGCCCAATCCCAGCGGTACGTTCAGCAGCGCACAGCTGTTGCCAAATATCTCTTTGATCGAATCGATCAGCGCGGGAAAATCGATGTTGTCTGTATCGAGTTTGGTAAGCACCAGAATCCTGCCGCAACCCGCCTTCCCCGCTTCGTTCCACGCGCGGCGCGTATTGACCTTGATCCCTGCATGGGCGTCGATCGCTATCAGCGAAGTTTCCACAGCACGCAACGAACCAATCATCTGCCCGACCAAATCAGGATAGCCGGGAGTGTCGATCACGTTGAATCGCTTGCCGCCATGGTCGAAGTGGACTACCGTTGCTTCGATCGAGTGTTTGTGATGCTTTTCTTCTTCGTCGAAATCACAAATACTGGTGCCCGCGTCAACACTCGGCTTGGCGTTGACCGCGCCACTCTGGACCAGCAACTGATCGACCAAGGTCGTCTTGCCCGAGTTGCCATGGCCGCAAATCGCGAGGTTGCGAATATCATCCACTTTCCTGGCCATCGTGTCTCCCTATCAGAAGCTTTCGCTTAATCTAATTTTATAAAAAGGTGTTAGGAACTAGGAGCTAGAAAATTCCGCATTCCGATTTCCAAATTCCGAATTCAAATAATCAGCCTTTCGAAGCTGAAATGTGTTGTGTTCGATCGGCCGCAGCTAACGCATCTGAGAGCGCGAGCGTGCCGGCGTACAAGGCGCGGCCAATGATGGCCCCCGCCAGACCCGATGCGGCTAGCTGCTTGACGTCGTCGACAGTCGTGACTCCCCCCGAAGCGATCACCGGCACGCTGGCGTGTTGTTGCATTTGGGCCATCGCGGCGACGTTGGGTCCGGCAAGCATCCCGTCCGTAGCGATGTCGGTATAAACAATGGCCGCCAGTGGAACCTCACTAAACTGCTCCGCCAAATCGGTCGCAGCAACGCTACTCGTTTCCAACCAGCCGTCGGTCGCCACCAAACCATCTCGGGCATCGATGCCCAGCACCAATCGCCCTGGAAACATCGCAGCCATCTCGCAAAACCACTCGCTGCTTTTCAGCGCCGAAGTGCCCAGCACCAACCGATGCAGCCCCGCCTCCAGCAGCACCTCAATCGCTTCCTGATCGCGAATGCCACCGCCAAGTTCGCACTCCATGTCGACCGCTTCCACAATCGACTCGACCACGGCAAGATTCGCTGGCTTCCCCTCACGGGCACCATCGAGATCGACCAGATGCAAATACTTGGCACCCTGCTGCTGAAACGAGAGCGCGACCGCCACCGGATCGTCAGAAAACACGGTTTCCTTTTGGTAATCTCCCTGTTCGAGGCGAACACACTTGCCGCCCAAGAGATCTATGGCAGGCCAAATTTGCATATCGCGTTTCCACCGATCTGTGTCCGCACGGGCGAAGAGTAGAGAACCGTAAATATCGCACAGAACGACGCCATTTTCAAGCGGCGCAACCCTCCGGAAAATAGCCAAGGGCATGGGTACTTACCCGTATTTTTACAAGATTACCACAGAGGCACGGAGGACACTGAGGAAAAAAGAATAGAAGGAAATGGGGAATGGAAGGAATAGTCTTTTCCTCCTATTCCCATATTCCTTCGTTCCTTGTCTCCGTGTCCTCCGTGCCTCCGTGGTAAAGAATTCTACCCAAGTAGCTTAGCCAAGTTCGGCGAAGTTTTTCAGCAGTTGAAGGCCTGCCGATTGGCTTTTTTCCGGATGGAATTGGGTTGCGAAAAGGTTGTCGCGGCAAATGGCTGCGCAAAACGGCTCGGGATAGTCGGCTTCGCCCGCTACGACTTCGCTTTCTGCCGGCGTGACGTAGTACGAATGCACAAAATAGAAATGCGAGCATTCATCCACTCCATCCAACAGCGGGGAATCGCTCCGCCACCGGACTTCATTCCACCCCATGTGGGGCACTTTGTACTCGCTCGGCAATTCAAATTTCTTCACTTCGCCGGGAAGGATTCCCAACCCGACATGCTCGCCATCTTCGGTGCTACGCTCGAACAGTAGTTGTAGCCCCAAGCAGATCCCAAAGAATGGCTTGTTATCAGCGATCGCACTGCGAATCGGTTCCACCAACTCACGACGTTCGAGTTCGGCAATCGCATCGGCAAACGCCCCCACGCCGGGAAGCACAAGTTTGGATGCCTGCGAAATCACCGCCGGATCGCTGGTGACCGCTGCAGCGTGCCCCACGCGCTCAAACGCCTTTTGCACACTGCGAAGGTTACCCATTTGGTAGTCGATAATCACAATCATCCGGATTCACCTTTTCTCTGCAGCATATCCCAGTTCGCCTGCCGCTTGCGATTTAGCGGACACTAGTGCTTTGTCAGAGCTTAATTTTAGGGTGAGCCGAACGCGCTAGCGTCGGGTGAACCTGGGAAAACCCGCGGCTAGCGCCGTCGGCTCACATCACGAACCCTAATTCTTAGCTTTGACAGAACACTAGTGAGACACGCCAAGCAACAGACAGTTCGCCCAGGACGAAAGATGATTCTAATCGAGAAAGTTCACAAATGCACTGGGGCAGATGCAAACAGCGTTAGCGGCTCGCCATGCGCTCCGGATAGACGACAAACTCGATCCGTCGGTTGCGTGCCTTGCCAGAATCGGTGGCATTAGAAACCACCGGATGATTCGCCCCATGGCCAATGACGAAAATCTGTCGAACTGGCAACGTGCTGCGCTGAACCAGAGCGTTATAAATCGCCAACGCCTGGGCAGCAGAAAGATGGTGGTGGCTGGGGAACTGCTGCGAATGGGTCGGCGAATCGTCGGTATGGCCTTCGATGCCAATCAGTTGTTCGGGGAATTTTCGCCGCAATTCGGAAGCGACGTTCTGAATCATCGGCTCCACGCCATTCTTCAAATAAGGGCTTCCCGGCATAAAGAGCTGGTCGGCCGAGACTTCAACGCGTACCACGTCGCCATCCTGCCGCACCGTGGCCCCTGGAATACTCGAGATCGCCAGATTCTTCAGCAAGCTATTGTTCGCCCGGATTTCTGCCCCGGCCCGCTGCTGAGCCGATGCCATCAACGCCGAAGTCTTGGTCTGCAGTTGGCTATTATTCTGACGCAATGAAAGCAACTGATCGGTGGTCGTGCGCAATTGGTCGCGAGTGGTCGTCACCTCGTCGGTCAGCAGTTGAATTTGCTGACGCGATTGGGCAAGCAGCGTTTCCAGTTCTTGATTGTCCTTGTCGAGCGATTGCGCCCGTGTTTGATATTCTTGCGTCTGCTGAGCGAGTGTTTGCATCTGTTGCTGCAAAGGGACATTCGCGGTTTGATTTGGCTTAAACACCAACCGCCCGCAACCGCTCGACACGAGCAATACGGCCATCGCAAAAAAAGTCGTCGTACGGAACACGTTTTCGATTCCAAGTCGGAAAATAGTCAAACACTTCGCGCCAGCGCGGGAAATTTTCCCCACTCTATCCGCGGAACCGTAGCAAGCACTCCGGAGGCTCACAAGCCCAACTCCGCGGGCAAGCTCATCTAGGTACAGGAACGCCAATCTGCTGTTTTGCTAGCAAGAATAGTGCTGGCAGAATTTTGACGCAAAGGAATTGGGATAACTATGTCCCTGAAAGAAGGGGCGTCTCGTACACCGTCAAAGCTAAGAATTAGGGTTCGTGATGTGAGCCGACGGCGCTAGCCGCGGGTTTTCCCAGGTACACCCGACGCTAGCGCGTTCGGCTCACCCTAAAATTAAGCTTTGACAATGCACTAGAACCCATTTCAAAACCACCAAATCGTGTCAATATCCTGAAGAATTTCATCCCAAAATAGGGTTTTGAAACTGGTTCTAGTTAAACCGACTCCCAGAATCTGCTGCCAATTCGCTCAAAAACCGAGTCGATGGCATCTCCGTCAGCAGTACGCACATCGCGAAATTGCCGAACACGCGCCCGATCGGTCGATTCATACGCCGAATCAAGCGGGATGGCACGGACCGTCGTTTCGACAGTTGCCGCTTCCACTGGCTCGTCTGGAAAAACAAATGTCTGCGGCTCTTCTGCATTCTTGGCCAACAAAGCGTCATCAAAAAAGAACTCCGGGCCAGCAGGCACGTCGCCTTGCGATGCCAGTGCGGAGAGTGGGCCCGTCACCGTTCCTTCCACGGCAAACGTAAACCCAGCTTCACTGGAGTCATTGGAGTTGATGACGATCTGTCCCGACTTGTTTCCCGTAGCAACGCTATCTAGCCGCAGAGTAAAAGTGTCGCTTGTGCCAGCGGGAATTGTTGCGCTGAGCGCTTCAGTAACAGTAAAACCCGTCGGCACTTGCACATTGCTAACGCTAAGATCGCCGTAGCCGTGATTCTCCACCTTGAATGTCATCGTCGGACCCGGCTGACCTTGGACGACCGAGCCCAAATCAAACGGCGTCGTACGATCGTCGATGATGTAGGTGCCAGCCGTGTTCTCGAACACACGAATTTCAGGAAGTGAGCTGCCGACTTCAAACGTTTGCTCGCCGACTTTCACATCGTTAAAAAGAAAATCGACGCGCCAAGTACCGGCAATCGCTTCGGTGAATCCGGGTCGATACCAGCCCCACTCCCAACCGTTGATCGCCGTTTTTCCATATTGCAGTTCCCATAAGGCGAGGTCGGTATCATCGACGGACCCACTGAAATTGGCATCCCCATCCGATTTGGACGCTCCGGAAGTTGTGCCGGCATTTCGCTGCCAGGCGAGGAAATCGAAACCGTCGGTGTCGCCGTCATCCTGAAAGTCGGTGGGCTGGGTAAACATCACGTTGCCAAAATCAACGACCAATGACCCGTTGGGGCGATACAGTTGTGCCCGCCAGGTGTCGCCTGCCTCGACAGAGCTAAAAATCGCCCAGGCATAAATCTCTTGCCCAGTGGTGGGGAATGTATCGATGTCCGAGACTTTCTCCAACACCTGCTCGAAGGAAGGACCAAAGAAAGTCTGGGCGCCGTCGACAAAGTCGTTGGTCACACCAAAATCAAGCAAATTGTTGGGCAATACCGGATCAATCACGTAAGGCAACGGGCTCACAAAATAGTCGTTGGGAGCGGCAAACGGATCGACGGGCGACTTGTTGTGTTGGATCTCGAAATGCAAATGCGGTCCAGCAGAATTGCCGGAGCTACCCACCAGTCCAATCACTTGCCCAGCAGTCACAACGTCGTTGACAGCCACGGTGATGCTGTCGCGCCGCAGGTGGTAGTACTGGCTGACCCAGCCATTGCCGTGATCGACGAAGACGAAGTTGCCCGGATCGCCGAACTGCAGGAATGTCTCTCGATCAAAGAAGCCGTCACGTACTTCCATCACCGTTCCAGCCGCGGCTGCAAGGACCTGTACGCCGGCATCCTGGGCGGCGAAGTTGGTGATGGGAAAATCGAGTCCATTGTGAAAGTCGCGCGTGGTGGTGGTATTGCCTTGAAAGTCTTGGAAAAAGTCCACCGGGTCATCGGCAAAAAACTTGGGATTGACGTCGACGTAACCGCCTAACACCCAATCCGTATTCTGAGTGCCGGCCAAAGGAGTAATGAACTTGTTTGGCAAAGAGGTCGGGGCCAAGGGCGTGAACGGCGAGAGCGTGATCGAGTTGTTCCCCTCGTTCGATTCAGTCACTCCATCGTTGCTATCGACAGTCACGGTTATCACGTGCGATGCACCAGCCTGGGCGATCCATCCGCCGTGGAACCAGAAGAGGTCGACGTTGGTTCCCGCAAAGCCTTGAAAACCGAACTGCTCGGTTTTCACGCCGTCCATCTCCCAACTGATGTCATAGAAATCAGCCGGCGTAAGATCAGTCATGCGGTAGTGAACCCGAGTATAAACCTTTTCGCCGACCGTAGGCGTCGACCCGGTAAGCTCACCAATGGCATTGGTGAAATCCACAGAAACGATTTCTAAGTCAGCCGCCAGCAACTGACGGCTCTCCAGCATTTCGAAACTAAGTCGCTTGCATCGAGTCCCCATTCAACGAGTCTCTCTAGTGTTCATTTGAAAACCCACACATGCAGTGATCCTCATTCTAACTAGGGGCGTCACATCGCGTCCAGCGCGCGATGGATTTCTCGCCATAATTCCAGGACGAAAACGCTGATCGCGGCAGCGGACGACTTTTCAGCGGTCCACATTCATGGGAAACGTTGGCAAATGCACGTCGGGATATTGCCCGTAAAACCGCTTGATGTAATTGCGATGCCACCGTTGAGGCTTGTGTGGCTCCCAGCCGAAACGCTTCATCAGCCGCTCGGAAAGACGCCCATTGAAGGCGTCGCACAACAGGGCATCTGTTTGCTTGAGTCGCGCAAGGGCATCGAGGGTCTTCAATGCCCGGCAACCACTGGAATAGGTGGTTCCGCGAGTGGAGACTAAGTATTTCAAGGCCAGAAAGTTTGGATGCCGCCAGGGCTGATTGTAGTACAGCAAGCACCGGTCCGCCTGGCCGCGGGCATGGTACACAGGCCCCACGGGCCAAACTTCCGGCCAGGCGATCAGTTTGGGCCAAAGCCGAAAGTGAATCGCAATCAGCTCTCCGCCGGAGGTTTCAATCACTCCGTACCGCCGGCGTCGGATTGCAGCTTGCGCGGTATCCCAGTCGGTTTCAGATTGCCAAACGATCGATCGCATTGCGAAACTCGTTTTCTCCGCTTACTTGGTACTACAGCGCCATGATGAACCACAACGGCACAACGGACACAACGAAAAGTGCACTATTCTGCTATCACGTCGTGCTCGTTGTGTCGTCGTGGTTCTCTGTACTAAAGCTGTAAGCTCTAGTTTCGAGCATCATCGAAACAAGACATTCTTGATCTGTTGCCACACAAAAAGCATCACGCCCAGCAACACGAAGCAAACCAACAACACCGCCGGCATCAGCCACTCCAGGCTAAACAATCCCTGCAAGCCCGGCGTCCAGAAATCGGCCCAACGCACGATCACCACCAAAGTACCCAAACAGAGAAACGGGCCGTAGGGAATCACGTCGTCCCGGCTCAACAAAAGCTGGAACAAACCAACGACCAATGCCGCAAACGGTGCGACGAAAAATATAATCAGCCCCGCTTGCCAACCGACAAAAGTACCAACCATCATCATCAAAGTAACATCGCCAAAACCCATCGCCTCGCGCCCCAAGGCGCCGGTCCCCACCAATCGCACAATCCACACTACCCCGCCACTTGCCGCCAGCCCCACCAGTGCCGTCAGCAGCCCCACCCACGCCACGGGCCCCCACCACCAAACCGCCGCGATAGCCGCGCTGCCTCCCCAAGCAATCACGCCCAGCGGCGCACGCATGATTTCCCGAAGCACACGGCGCAAAATCAATTTCACCGCACGGCCTACCCCGTGCCGACCTCGCCAAATTCGCGGCGCCAGCGCAAAACACCACAGCCACCAACACGCCAAGCCGATCGCCAGCGATCCCAAACAAGGCGCGCCCGCGAGTTGCTCGGGCCACTCGTTCGGCGCAGTCAACGTTACGGGCTCCACGAACATCCCCATGCCCGCCGCGGCGGGTAAAACAACTGCTTCTCCGACAGCAGGCGGTGCATTTCTCACATCCACATGCGGCAACAAACTCATCGGCAGGGCTGCAGCGAGCAATAAACCGAGCAGCGTGCCGGGCACCGTGATCTCGTCGGGAATGATCTTCTCGTCGATGTCGATAAAACTCGCCGCGGCCATCAGCACGATCAGCAGTGCGTGGCTGAGGAACATCCCCAGCAAGATTCCCTCGGGTGCCACCTGGCCGGCAAGAAAAAACGGCCCGTTGATGGCTCCTCGCAGAATCTCTGCGGCTTGTTGCCGAACGAGTCCTTGCTGATCGACTTCCCACCAATAGAGCGCGGCCAGTCCCAGACCCAGCGCCAATTCGATCGCCATCGGTCGGATCCAAAAGCCGCGACCATGGAGCGAATGCTCGCGGCGCAATCGCAACCAACCCAACACAGGAATGCGATCCGTAAACGTACGCGGCGGCGCTTCGACCGGCGTCGGTCCCCATGGGCTGATGTCCCGTTGATGCCAGGCCAGCCGATAGATGGCCCAATTCACCAACCCACCCAGACACAGCCCAGCCGCGCACGTGATGAACATGTAAACTGACAGTGGCATCATAGCGAGAGGGAACATGCAGCGATTGCCTGGGACGTTCTAGCCGCTGCATCCCGGCCCCAGGGCGGCAACGATTTCGTCAGCAACTTCAGCGGGGCTCTTACCTTCCGTATCGACCACAAGCGTAGCACATGCTCGGTAAATTGGCTCTCTCTCGCCCAAGAGGAGCTCGATTTCAGTCCGACCGCCATGATTAGTCAGATTAGGCCGACGCCCAGCCGACGAAGAATCTTCAGAAATCCGGCTAGCAATCGTCTCTACCGACGCCTGCAGCCAAACAGTTGCCTGGCAGTCCGCCAGACAACGACGGTTCTCTTCACTCAGAACTGCCCCGCCACCGAGGGCAAGCACGGTGCGCTCTCGTTGGCAAAGCTCAGAAACCACTTGGGTTTCCAGATTGCGAAAAACCGGTTCGCCCGATTCGGCAAAAATCGCGCTAATCGATTTCCCCGCCCGCTGCTCAATTTCCACGTCCGCATCAACCCAATCCAACTCAAGCCGTGTCGCAAGCAAACTCGCAACCGAAGTCTTGCCGACTCCCCGGTAACCAATCAACGCAATATTCGATGTGTGGGGCACTGAAAAACTCTTATCGATCAAAAAAACGTGCGATCACCCAGGATGAGTCAAGGACAATGGAACCAAGCGCGACCGCACCTTTCCCCTTTCCCCTTTCGCATTTCCCATTTTCGTCAATACCGTACCGGGCCAATGGTTTTCATCAACACCTCGCGCATCAGATCTGCCGGCGCTTCTTCGTGGGTAAACAGAAAAAACTGCAACATCGCCTGACGGATAAACATCTCAACCCCAGTCACAACGTGACAATTGCGCGACCGCCCCTCCTTGATCAACAAAGTCGACTCAGGATTGTACACCGTGTCGAACACCAACATCGACGGTTTGAGAAACGTCTTGCTCACCGGCGATTCATCCACGTTGGGATGCATGCCGATCGGTGTGCAGTTGATCAACACGTCGCACTGGATGCGCTGACGGGCCTCCCAATCGATTGCTTTGCAGTCGAACGCCTTGGCCAGCCGATCGCTCCGCTGCCGAGTTCGCGAAGCAACTGTCACCAACGCCCCGCGACTGCGCAATCCATAAACGATGGGCCGCGCCACACCCCCCGCTCCCAGGACCAGCACCCGCTTGTTCTTGACCGGGCTCGGCTTGGCACCGATGGTACCCAAGGCATGCTCGATGCAATCCATCGCGGCGTTGTAGTCGGTATTGTATCCGATCACCTCAGAGCCATCGAACACCACCGTATTCACCGCAGCAATGCTTTTTACTGCCGGATCGACTTTGGTCAGATGCCGGGCGATCGCTTCCTTGTGCGGAATCGTCACGCTCAGGCCTCGAATGCCCAGCCGCAACGCGTCCTTCATAAACTGGTCTAAATTGTCGGAAGGAACACGAAACGGACAATAAACCGCGTCGATCCCCTTGGCTTCAAACGCAGCGTTATGCACGTGCGGACTCAGGCTATGCCCAATCGGATCCGCGATCACCCCAAACACCGACGTATCGTTACCAATCTTTTCGTAGCGATAGATCTCCGTCATGTGCTTGAAGCTAAGCTGGCCCGGGGCCAAAGCGCGTTCGTGATGAAACGTGGCGTAAGTAAACGGCGCGCCAAATTTTGCCGATAGGATCCGCGAAGGCGTGCCAATGTCGCCCATACACATCCCCACCGTGGGAATCTTACTTTGCTCCATCAGTTCCATCATTCGCAGATTGTCGTGCGGATCGTTGGCCATCGTGGCGAGTTTGATTATATCGGGATCGAGCCCCGTCATCCGCTCGTGCAGTTCCTCAAGGTCCTCCGGCGTCTTGCGGAAGTTGTGATAACTGATGATCCGCTTCGTCTTGCCGAATCGGGGAATCTGTGAGGCAATGTCTTCTTCAATGTCGACATAGTCGACTCCCTCGGCAATCGCTTCCCGCAATAGCAACAGGCGCGCTTCCTCGGTGCCACTCCACTTGCCGCCATCTTCTTTGCGCCGACAGGTGATGATTACCTGACACTCTTCTTGCGGCGCCGCGGCCATCAAACGCCCGATATTCACTCGACCGGTCACATAATCGACCCGCAACTCGACCATCTTCGCACCCTGCTCGGCAAGATGCTTATGCTCGGCCATCATGTGTTTATGGCGACTTCGACCTATGGCTACACAAATCATAGTTGTGAGTTCAATCCTGAGAACAAAAGAGAGAAACTACTACAGTGCTTTTTTTAACCACAACGGCACTACGACCACAACGGAAAGGAAGTGTTGTGAAAGGTTTTTTGACGATTCAAAGCCAGTCCGAAGACCGAGTGGTTGTTTATGAGGTTGGTTGGCTCTATGGAGACACGCATATTGTTGTTTTCACCTGCTATTCTGCCATCACGTAGTGCTCGTTGTGTCGTCGTGGTTCAATAAAACTTAGCTATTAGACGTATCACTCTAAAACACGCGCCACCGTACCCTTCGCTTCCTACCATTGTGCTAGAACGGCCCCAGAGAATCAAACGCGCTTGAATTGCCGATCGAGTTGATCACGGGTAAACACCAATGCCGTGGGGCGGCCATGGGGGCAGTGGTGATGATCCTGGGCCAAATGCCGCTGGGCCAGCAACGATTCAACCTCTTCCGGAGTCAAGCGGTCTCCAAATTTGATGGCTGCTTTGCAAGCGATCATGTGCATCAGATCGTCAAGCAGGTCGCGCGGCTCGGGCTGTTTGCCCTCATGCTCCAATTGCTCCGCCAAACTCCGCAGCACTTCGCTTGGGCTAAAATTGGCCAGCATGGCCGGATAAGCTGAGACCAAAACCGTTTCCCCGCCGAACGGTTCCAATTCCAACCCCAACCGCCCCAGCAACTCACGGTTCTCAAGTACGGCCGCCGCCTCCTGGGACGACAAATCCACCGGCTCGGGCACCAGCAACCGCTGGCTCTCCAATACGCCCGACAAAACTTTTTCGCGCAACAGCTCGTACAAAATCCGCTCGTGCAGCGCGTGTTGGTCGATCACTTCCAATCCCTCTTCGTTTTCCACCACCAGATAACGGTTGTGAATCTGCAGCGCGCGGTACGACGTATGCGGCGCAGGCACAGCGGGACCGTCGGCACGAAAAACTGTTTCGCCAGCAGAAGACGTTGGTCCCCGATCGTCAGAATCAAATTGTTGGAACGGATGCAATCGAAGTTCATCGGTAGCCTGTGCGTTACCCCCATCGGGCTGACCAAGCTGCCGCTTTGCCCAGTCGAACAGTTCGCTCGAAGCCGGCGTGCTTTGCGCAACTTCGTCCTGCGAATCTCCCGCGGCCGGATGCGCAATCGCGCCCCGCGCCACAAGATCGGTTGTCAAAAACGTCGTCCGCAACGAACCGAGCAATTGGCTATAGATTCTTCCCCCGTCCTGAAACCGAACTTCCAGCTTCGTCGGATGCACGTTCACGTCCACCAGCGACGGCGGTAGCTCCAAGTGCAGAAAACAAATCGGATATCGCCCGGTGAGCAACAATCCCCGATACGCCTCGCCGAGCGCGTGTTGCAGCGAACGGTCCCGAATATAGCGGCCATTGAGAAACAAATACTGCATCCGGTTGTTGCCCCGGCTTTGGGTCGGATTGGCGACGAAACCGTGCAGCCGAATTTCTTCGTGATCGCTATCGATGGGAATCAAACAATCGGCAATCGGCTCCCCAAACAGCACGGCCACCCGATCGCGCAAGTTTTCGACCGGTGGCAAATCGTGAACCAATCGGTTGCCATGCGTCAGCGCGAAATGAACCTTGGGATTCCCCAAAGCCAGCCGCGAAACCGCCTCGGTGATATGCCCCATCTCGGTTTGCGAAGTGCGCAGAAACTTGTGCCGCACGGGGGTATTATAAAACAGTTGTCGCACTTCAACCGACGTTCCGTGGGGGCATCCGGCGGGACGAATCGGCTCCGCACGCCCCCCGACCACCTCCAACTCCGCACCCGATTCGCAATCGGCACATCGGCTCCGCAACACAAGCCGACTAATTTCGGCAATCGACGCCAACGCTTCGCCGCGAAAGCCCAACGTTTCGATGCGGAACAGGTCGTCCGCGTCAACGATTTTGCTCGTCGCATGGCTACTCACCGCCAACGACAATTGATCCGCCGCGATACCGCAGCCATTGTCGGTCACGCGAATCAACTCCGCCCCGCCCTTTTCGACCGTAACATCCACGCGGGTGGCCCCGGCATCGAGCGCATTTTCCAGCAGTTCTTTCACGACGCTGGCAGGCCGTTCAACAACTTCGCCAGCCGCGATCTTGTTGATCACACTCGTCGATAATTGGCGAATCGTAGGCATAGGGAAACATAGATGTCAGAGGTCGGGGGTCAGAGGACGGAGTTCGGAGATCAGAGATTGGGAGTCGGATGGGACCGTAAGCCAGTTTTCTGACCTCCCACCTCTGATTCCTGACCTCTTCAATCATTTCTTGGCGTCCTTGGCGCTCTTGGCGGTTTTTCTTTTCAGCTTCCTACAGTTGGTACTCTTTAATTTTTCGGTACAGCGTGCGTTGGCCGATGCCGAGAAGTTTGGCTGCTTCCTCGCGATTGCCATTGGTAAATTGCAAAGTCTCGGCAATGAATATCCCTTCGATTTCCGAAAGCGGTTTTCCCACCAAATCGCCCAGCCCTTTTCCATCGCTATCTGCAATCGCTTGATCGTTGGGAAACAGGTCCGCCGGCAGGTCGTCGAGATCCAAGACTTCGTCGTAATCGACCACCACCATGCTCTCGATCGTGTTTTTCAGCTGGCGAACGTTCCCTGGCCAGGTGAATGCCATCAGCCGTCGCCGGGCAGCGGTCGTCATGCTACCAATCTGTTTGTGATGACGCTGCGCGTGCAGCTTGATGAAGTGATCGATCAACAGCGGGATATCGAGATGCCGCTCGACAAGCCGAGGCAGCGCAATCGTCACCACTTTCAAACGATGGTACAAGTCCTCGCGAAACGATCCCGCTTGAATCGATTCCTCTAAATCGCGGTTGGTAGCCGACAAAATCCGGACGTCCACTTTGCTCGGCTCGTTGGAACCGACGCGCGTGATCTCGCCACTTTCCAACACCCGCAGCAACTTGATCTGCGTCGGCAGTGGCATATCGCCGACTTCGTCCAAAAACAGGGTTCCCCCGTCGGCATATTCAAACTTCCCCACCCGGTCGGAGCTGGCGTCGGTAAAAGCACCCCGAATGTGCCCGAACAGCTCGCTCTCCAAAATATGTTCGCTAAGTGCCGCACAATTCAAACCAACAAACGGCCGGCTCTTGCGTGGACTATTCTGATGAATTGCCTGGGCAATCAATTCCTTTCCCGTACCGGTGTCCCCCTGAATCAATACCGTGGCATCGGTCGGCGCAATCCGGCGCAATCGATCGATCACGTCGTGCAGTTGGGGGCTATTGCCAATCACCCCCTCGAAACCGAATTTCTCGTCCAGCCGACGATTCAGTTCCGCGTTGGCACGACGCAAGTGCTGGTTGCGAGCCGCATTGTCGACCACCGCCCGCAACTGCTTGAGATCCAGCGGCTTGAGCAAATAGTTAAAAGCCCCCTGCTGCATCGCCTCGACAGCCGACTGGATCGTACCATGACCGGTGACCAAAATCACCTCGGCGTCGGGGAGCGTTTCCTTGCATTTTGCCAGGATCTCCAATCCCCCCACGTCGGGCATCTTCAGGTCGCTCACGACAATTTCAAAGTCGCCTTTATCCAGCAGCGCCGAACCTTCTGTCCCGGAAGTGGCAACCGTCGATTCGTAACCAATCCGCGACAGACTGTCGGCCATGGTCTCGGCATGCGCAGCATCGTTGTCGATGATCAACGCCCGAATAGGCGGCCCAGCACTAGCAACAGTCTTTTTCGCAGGCATCGGAAACTTATGAGGGGTTTGTGGTCCCAGAGCCTCAAGTCATTCGTGATTTTCGGCGAAACCGCAGCAGTACCCACAATTTCAAATGACTTGAAGAACTAGCAAGGAAACCTGTGCAGACAATTTTCCGGTCGAGCCACCGTTTGTCAAACCTGCCTGCCATTGTCGCAGGGCTTTTGACTTTTTGAAGCTACGCAGATCGGGTCGCATGCCCTCGTCTGTGTGGGTATGGGTCAAAAGTACTGAAATGCCGCAATCATGGCCACGTCGGCGGACCTCCGAGGCCATGCCACTCAAGAAGCCTTCCTCTGGCTCTCAGCTCTCCGCACTGAGCCCTCCGCCAATCTTTTACGCCGTCCGCAGGGCAAGTTCCACTTTCCGGATCGCCTCTTCCACCCGGCAGGGGCGATCGGCGACCGAGATTTCCGCACCCTGGCTCACCATGCCGTCGATCTTCCGCTGGGCAGAAATGACCGTGCTGTGGCTGCGACGTCCGAAGAATTCGCTGATTTCACCCAATGCCGACCGTGTGTACTTGCGGGCCAACCACATCGCCAACATCCGCGGCTCGGCAATGCTCCGCGATTTGCGGTCCGATTTAAGACTAGCCGCCTCGACGCCAAACACTTGGCAAACCGCCTGCTGAATATCCGCCAACCGCACGACGGGCGTATTCTGACGTACAAAATCTACAAGCGTGGTGCGAGCCAGATCGGCAGTCACCGGCTGACCGTGGGCAACCGCCGTCGCGGTAACGTAATTCATGGCCCCCTGCAGTTGTCGGGCACTGCCAACCACCTGCGAAGCCACCAGCGAAACCAACTCCTCGTCGCCGCGAATTTGCATTCGAACGGCAAGTTGCCGCACGATGCCGATCCGGGTCTCGAAATCGGGCAAACCTATGGGAATCGCCAAGCCACCTGAAATCCGCGATACCAATTCTGCGCTGACTCCCTGCAAGTCGCCCGGGCTGCGATCGCACGTCAGCACCACTTGGCGTCCCCGCTCGTGCAATGTGTCGATGGTGTAGAGCAATTCGTCGAGCGTGGCACGCTTGTTGACCAGAAACTGGATATCGTCGACCAACAGCACGTCGATCGAACGGTACTTGTGCCGGAAGCTGGGCAGCGCCCGGCGATCGAGGGCGGCAAGAAATTCCCCGGTGAACTGCTCGGACGTCAATCGCAACGATCGGATCCGCGAATTGCTCCGCCGCAGCTGATGCAGCATGGCGTATTGCAGATGGGTCTTGCCCACGCCAGAAGGGCCAAACAGCAACAGCGGTCCATAATGGCCAAGCGAGCCGGCAACACTGCGTGCCGTGCGACAAGCCAACTCGTTGCTCTTCCCCACAACAAAGTTATCAAAACTGGAAGTCTGCCGGGGAGTTGCAGTTTTTGTTTTTCCCTTAGCCGAATCGCTAGATATTTTTTTCCGAGGTCGCTCAGGCTTCTCGCTAGGCGTTGGCTCGGCCTGCTGGAGAGATTCCGTTTCAGCGGGAGATTCCAAGGAAGGATCAACCCGGTATTCAATCCGCAGATCTTCTTCCCAAATTTGGCGACAACTGCTCTGGATTTCCGCGTGCAGGCGTCGACGAATCCACTGCAGTTGAAATTGCGAGGGGCTCCCCACCTGCAAAGTCGAGCCATCACACACTAGCGAAGTCTGTGCGCCAACAAGCAATTCATAACGATCGCACCCAAGCCGACGGCTTAGCTCGTTTCGCAATGCGGACAGCCTGTCCGAATCTTCCATGACGACTTCCTAATTGCCAGCCACCCCAACAATTAAAGCCGGGAATTGAACAACCGACGGTCGGTCTGCCAGTTCTCGACCCACGAAGAAGACCCTTTCGTCGCTGCAAAGCGCAAAAATGGTCTAGTTCAACTTCAAATCTTGCGGTGAATAACAGCTTCACCCGATGGGGTTCGCTGATGATGCCCAGTTTTCGAGATTGCCCGAATAAGATTGCCCAAATTCTCACAGTAACATTGTGCTGCGGGGAGCGATTCTACAACGCTAGCACCGCCATGAAAGCCCTTGACTTGGCCAAGAACAATGTCCCGCGCGCCGATTGGTTCAGAGCACGCAAAAATCGGGGCATTGGCCAAGCGATTCGTCTGAAAAAAATCTGGCACCCACGCCCTGCGTCGGTGGAAAACATGTTTTGCAAAAACAGAATGAAAGATATCTCATCAAGAGCCGAAAAAACTCGGGTAAAAACGATTCCGCATCATTTGTGGGGTGAACGCTTTCGTGCCGACTACCGCATCTTGTTGGACCTGAACGGAAGTCTACGTGAGTGGAGCTACAGTGCGGAGAGCAGAGGGCTAAGTGCCAGAGGGGGAATCTCCATATTCTTCTGGCTCTCTGCTCTTAGCTCTTAGCTCCACTCTTGCAGCGACCATAGACCGTGCGGCGATCCCAAACCGTGAGGCCTGCGTCTCGGTACATCGTCAGGGCCGGAGAATTCTCCTCGTCCACCGCAAGTACCAATTGGCGTGCACCCAACAAGTACGCCTGCCAAAGTGCAAACTGCACAATTTGTTGCCCCCAACCCTGGCCTCGCTCCCGCGGGTCGATGCCCATATACACCAGCTCGCACGTTTCCCCTTCGGCATATTCGGTGAGAATCAGAACTCCGACATCGCGGTCCTCGACCCGCACAAAAAACCAACGCTCCGCAGAAAAAACACCCTGCCCCGCGTAACCGGCAATAATATCGGCAGGGTCACGCACCCCGTTGAGCGCGGGACAATCTTGCGAGTTTTCATAGGTGCAAAGCAACAGTTTGCCAAGCCGATCGGGGTGGTCGCTAGCGCGTGGTTCAAAATGCAAATCGCCAGCCGGCTCACGCATGGGAAAAGAATCGAGATCTGCGGACAAATAGGCCAACTGGGCCAACTTACCCATGCCGCCCGCGACAAGCAGTTCCGCAATCTCATGTTCGTCAGATTTCAACAAAGTTTGCGCGAGCACAATCTGGCTCTGGTCCAAAAATTCCTCAGAGGCACGCATTAGCTCGATCGCAGCGACTCCAGCAGGATTCGGCGGCCAAACCACCGCGGTGTGCCCCGCACCAAGTTGCACCCAAACTACACCCACCAACTGCTCGTTGTCAGTAGCAACAAACAGCCCGGAGAATGCCGATTCGTCTTGGCCGCGTAAGCCGTCCAGCGCGAGAACCAAAACGGACTGCTGTTCGGGCGGCAAACCCTCATGAAGCAAGCGCAAAGCCTCGGCTCGATCGTTGGGCAGGCAACAGACAATGCAGAATCCGTCGGAACTCATACCAACAGAATAGCCGAAACAAGCGAATTTCGGCAGTTCAACACATTAGCGATTAGCGATTAGCGATTAGCGATTAGCAGTTAGCTGTTTTTCTTGAAAACTTGGCCCACTAAGGCTAACAGCTAATAGCTAACAGCTTATCTTCACCAATACCGTTCGCGGCGATCGAGGCTGTCGACTTGCGGCTTCGGCACGCGGCTGCGAGGGAAGAATGCTTTCCAAGGTTCTTTGGTTTCCTCTTCCGCCACCTCGGCAACACTCTCAGCAGCGGGTGCTGCTTGGCCACCCTCGGCAGGCGGTGCGGGCAGATTCGTAGGTGGCTGAGAACTGACAAGCTGGGGCATCGGCAAATTGCGCGGTGGCAGCGGCGTCTGCACATCGGGCCGCTGCAAATGCAATTCCACCGAAAAGCTATCGTGGGGAGTGCTGGCCCACAGTACCGGAGCGGGACGGGTGCGCATTTCGCTAAAGACTTGATCCTTACGCCGAATCTGGAACACCTGTTCGCCCACTACGGGCGTTGCCTGGCGCACCAAACCATATCGTTGCACCAACAGCATGACCAGCTGCGTGGAGTCGCCCGTACGCCCAACGAACGAAATACGTTGCAGTCGGCCATCTTCGCCAAAAAAGTAGGTCAGCGACCCTGCCAGATCATGCAACTTAGTTCCCGACACCAAGGGAACACGGATCCCGTATAAACCAAGCTCCGCCAGCGCGGTCGATTTTCGCGCCCACCGATGATACACCCATTCTTTGGATATATCGAAACGGAAAATCTCATGCAGCGACATGCTCGGCATGCCCTCGAGCGGCATCGTCGTGGGATAAAGTACCGCCCCCGGCCCTTGCACCGGCAGATCGATCGGTGGATGAACTCCATGCGCCATTCCTACGGATTGGTCTGAATACTTGTTGGCAGACTGCTCACTCTTGCTGGGCCAAAGCCCCGAGAGATCCGGCCCATTCGACGCCACGTAGGGAATTCCTACCGAAGCAGCCAGGAGCAAAGGAATTAACGCCGCGCGAGAAAACATAGATTCGTGCCTTGAGAATAATTGTTTACACTTATGAGCCAACAACCCATAATTCCTTATCGACAGTCGCATGCTCGTAGCTTGCCACCGCTCGCTGGTCGCGCTGTAGATTGCTTGATGCCTGCTTAAAGCAATTTCAGGGCAATCCGTAGAGGCCGTATCAGCGGCGCGAATAAGAGAATCTGTCCGGGTTGGTAGACCTCGGCGGATCGGGTCCCGAAATCTTGAGCGAACTTGCGGATTATTCCTGGTTGACTAGCGATGAGGGGGGCCGCTGGCTCGAGGAGTTCGAGCTTGCCGACGAACCGCTGCACCGGCTCCTGACCCAACTACGAAAAAGCATGAGTGCCCCGCGCGCCCGATTGGTTGCCGATCAGCTCACGCTGCGGCCCCGGGCCGTGGAAAAATTTGGTCCGCAGGCCAAGCGAATGTATTTTACCGATTTGGCATTGCAGCAAGCGACCGACATCTGGATCGCTCGCTACAAAGCAAGCCGCATTCCTAGCACCGACCGCGTGGCCGACTATTGCTGTGGCATCGGCGGCGATTTGCTCGCACTGGCCGAGCGCGGCATGGCAACAGGTTGGGATCGCGCCGCGGAAATGGCGCATCTGGCCGAGGCGAATCTTCAAGCTTGTGAACTACAAACAACGGGAAGTACACAAATCGGCGACGTCGACGAACTGACACTCGACCCAGAAGCAATTTGGCATCTCGATCCCGACCGGCGCCCAGCGGGCCGACGGTCGACCCAGCTTCGTTGGCTTTCGCCCGGACCAGAACTCATCGAACGCTGGCTGCACACCGCGCCGCACGGCATTTTGAAAATTGCGCCCGCAACTGAAGTTCCCCATCAGTGGCAGCAGGAAGCGGAACTGGAATGGATCTCTCGCTCACGAGAGTGCCGCCAGCAAGTGGTCTGGTTTGGCCGTCTGGCAACCGTTCTCGGAAAACATCGTGCAACGCGCGTGGAAACATCGGACCAGGAATCCGCTCCACCGGTGTCGCACACTTTCGCAGGGCAGCCGGCTGTACCGCTAAAACTCTCTGCGACCATCGAGCAATATATTTATGATACCGACCCAGCACTGCGGGCAGCCGATCTGGTGGGGGCATTGGCAAGCGAATGCGAGCTTGCTTCGCTCACCTCCGGTCCCAGCTATTTGACCAGCGACCAGCTTGTCGAACATCCGCTCGTCGCCCCCTTCCAAGTGATCGACCAGTTTCCACTCAGTGTAGGACCGCTTGGCAAGCACTTGCGGGCTCGGGGGATCGGTCGACTGGAAATCAAAAAGCGGGGCGTCGACGTAAAACCTGAAAACTTACGCAAAAAACTGAAGCTCCGCGGCGACGGTGAGGCTACATTGCTCCTTTATCAACACGAGCGACGCGAAATCGCGATCCTCGCCGAGCGTTGCGGCGGTGCGAGCTCGTGACGAGAATAAATCCCGTTCGCCCAAAAAAAAACACTCACCGAAGATCCCGCCGAAAGAGAAGCATGCAACTCGCCTTCAGCTCAAACGCCTATTTGCAATTCTCGATCGAAGAGACGATCCACAGGGTCGCGGAGATCGGCTATCGAGGCATCGAACTAATGGCCGACGTCCCCCATGCCTGGCCCGCGGGTCTGCTTCCCAAGCGGCGCGAAGCGATTCGGACTTGTCTCGACGAGTACGGGCTGACGATCTCGAATATCAACGCGTTTATGATGCACGCCGTGGGCGATCCGCGTCAGCCCTACTGGCATCCGAGTTGGATCGATCCCGATCCGCATTATCGAGCGATTCGTCGTGAACACACCAAGCGCTCGCTCCAGTTGGCCGCCGATTTGGGCGCGCCGCATATTACCACCGAACCAGGCGGCCCCCTCGCCCCCGGGCAAACCGAAAGTTCCGCCACAGATATCTTCTACGACGAGCTGATGCCTTGCATAGAAATCGCCGAGCAACTGAGCGTCGGGCTACTAATCGAACCGGAGCCGGAACTGCTGATCGAACGATTCGACCAATACCTGGAGTTCGTCGCACGCCTCGATGCCCAGTGTGTGGGACTAAATTTCGATATCGGCCACGCCTATTGCGTGGGGGAAAACCCGCAAGACTGGGTGCCTAAAATGCGCGAACACACCGTCCACTATCATCTTGAAGACATCGCCCCTTCCCGCGTCCACGCCCATCTGATTCCAGGGCACGGAGCGATCGACTTCCCCGCGACCTTGCGGGCAATCGCCGAAACCGGCTACGACGGCTGGCTCACCGTGGAGCTCTACCCTTATATCGAAACGCCAGACACCGCTGCCCAAGAAGCCCGGGAATTTCTCAATACGGAACTCCAGCGACTCAATCTCCCCAAAACGACCAAACCATGACCAGCCCAGCACAACGCCGCGGGGCATGGTGGCAACTGCTGCGGATCGGAAACGCGCCTACGGCCGCGTCGAACGTGATCGCCGGATTTCTGATCGCCCAAGGCGATTGGCAACCGTGGGGAATGTTGGCCGGCTTGGTCCTGGCATCGGTGCTGCTCTACGAAGCGGGCATGGTGCTCAACGACGTTTACGATGCCGAAACCGATGCCATCGAACGCCCCGAACGGCCAATCCCCGCCGGGAAGATTTCCCGTCGCGCCGCCATGATCGTTGGCTGGGCGCTGCTGGCCCTGGGTTTGCTTGCGGCCGGGGCGGTGAGTCTGTGCCAACACAGTTCTGTTCCAATTGCCGTCGGGCTGGTTTTGGCAATGGCCATCGTCGGATACGACTTGGGTTTGAAAAACACCGCTCTCGGACCCTGGACAATGGGTGCGTGCCGATGGCTAAACGTTTTGCTGGGAGCAAGCGCGGCAAGCAGTTTTTGCCTTGCCGCTTGGGGCTATGCCGGGATGGTGGGATTGTACACAGTGGGAATCTCCTACTTCGCCCGATCGGAAAACGAAAAACAAAAAACTAGCGGCCACGTCCTCGGAAATCGGTTCGTGACAGCCGCCACCGCCGGACTACTTTTTTTCCCACTACTTCTTGATACCCCGCTCGCCACCCCGGGTAAAAATATCTGGCATTCGATGTTTTGGGGCTTCTGCTGGCTGATCGTAGCCGTGTTGCTGGTCGCGATTCCAAAAGCGGCGGAGAAACCCACCGCGTTTCGTCAACGGGTAACCCGATTACTGCAAGGATTCATCCTGCTCGACGCCCTGGTAGTATTCGCCGCCGCGGGCAGGGCCCCGGCACTATTCATCCTGGCACTACTATTGCCGACTCGGATTGCCTCGCGCCACTTCCCCATGACATAATAACCCTGCCATAGATTCCCCCTTCCGCCTTCCCCCTTCCGCCTTCCCAAATGCGTCTTGGCTACAACACCAACGGCCTGGCCCATCACAGCTTGCCCGAAGCTCTGGAACTTTTGGCTTCGGTCGGCTACCAAAGCGTGGCGATCACGATCGATCATGCGGCTCTCAACCCATACGACCCGCAGCATGAGCGTCAGCTCGAAGCAACTCGGCGTCAACTCGACGAACTCCAGTTCGCGTCGGTCATCGAAACCGGCGCCCGCTTTTTACTCGATCCTCGGCACAAGCACGAACCGACGCTGTTATCGTCCAAATCCGCAGGCCGACCCAAGCGGATCGAGTTCCTGCGACACGCCATCGATATGGCGGCCACTTTGGGAAGCGATTGCGTATCGTTGTGGTCGGGAATTCTACACGAGCCGCTTTTGCACGGCGAAGGATTCCGCCGCCTCGCCGAGGGTTTGAAAATTGTGTTGGATTATGCCGACAAAAAAAACGTGATGCTCGGTTTCGAACCCGAGCCTGGAATGCTGGTCGACACGCTGGCATGTTTCGCCCAGTTGTTGGAATTGGTCGACTCGCCACGACTGGGCCTCACGCTCGACGTGGGCCACGCGCATTGCCTCGGCGAAGGCCCGATTCCCGAGTTGATCGTTCACTGGGCCGACCGGCTTGTGAACGTGCATCTCGAAGACATGCGCGCCGGCGTGCACGAGCACCTGATGTTCGGCGAAGGCGAAATCGATTTCCCGCCGGTGCTCGCCGCCCTGGCCGAAGTCGGTTACTCCGGTGGAGTCCACGTCGAACTCAGTCGGCACAGCCATCTCGCCCCCACCGCCGCCCAACAGGCTTTCGCCTTTCTCCAGCAGGCCAAAGGTACTCCGTGATTCTTGGTTCGATTTTTAGTTTTATTGCCAGAGGTACCCTCGCGTCTGGCAAACGCTAAAATGTGCGTACAACACACCGGTGCCGCGTAATCATCGAACAACAGGGAAACGACTATGCCATCGAAATCGTCATTGCATCCAGGCATTCTCGTTCCCGTTGCTATCATCGCCATTGTGGGAGGGTCCGTTATCGTGTCGAAATCTTCTGTTCAAACACATGCCGAAGAGACGGCTCCCAGCGAGCGCGCCAAGCTGCAACAGGCCACTTTTGGCGGCGGCTGCTTCTGGTGTACCGAGGCCGTGTTCCGCGAATTGAAAGGCGTGTCCTCGGTCGCTTCAGGTTACAGCGGCGGCAAGACTCCGAACCCAAGCTATCGAGAAGTTTCGTCCGGACTGAGTGGACACGCCGAAGTGATCCACATCGAATTCGATCCCGAACAGGTCCCATTTTCCGCGTTGCTCGAAGTCTTTTGGAAAACCCACGATCCCACAACACTCAATCGGCAAGGTGCCGACGTCGGCACGCAATATCGCTCGGTCATCTTCACTCACAACAACCAGCAGCAACAAGAAGCCGAAGCAGTTAAATCAAAACTCGATGAGTCGGGAGCCTTTTCCGCGCCAATCGTTACCGAGATTAGCCCCTTCACCGAGTTTTTCACTGCCGAGGACTATCACCAGGATTACTTCGAGCTCAACGGCCGGCAGCCTTACTGCCAAGCGGTGATCGTGCCAAAGCTCGAAAAATTCCGCAAAGTGTTTGCCGACAAGCTCAAAACTTCCGAAGCCACCGACCAGCCCACCGATTGGAGCCATGTCGACTGGAAATCGAAGCTTACCCCGGAGCAGTATCACGTAACCCGCCAAGATGGCACCGAGCGTCCATTTGATAATGAGTATTGGGACAACAAACAAGCCGGTGTGTACCAATGCGTTTGCTGCGGGTTGCCCCTGTTCGACGCGGCAGCCAAGTTCAAGTCGGGCACCGGTTGGCCCAGTTTTTACCAGCCAATTAATGGAAAACACATCGCCGAACACAAAGATCGCAAACTCTTGAGTGTACGTACCGAAACCCGCTGCGCGCGATGCGACGCCCACCTGGGCCACGTTTTCGACGATGGCCCCAAGCCAACCGGACTAAGGTACTGCATGAATTCGGCAGCCCTGAAATTCGTGGAAAACGCGAAGCAAGAAGCAAACACTGATTAAGTTCGAGTTTTGTAGTTTGTTGCCCGCGAATATCGCGAATGTTCGCGAATAAGATGAAGGATCGATGATTTCTTGAGATGCTGCATCACCGTAGATTACCGAAATCATCTCAATAATAAGAAGATGCTTGTAATTACTCTCTATTCGCGGTCATTCGCGTGATTCGCGGGCTAAAAAAGAGAAAGGAAACACGAAGATGGAGACGAAGCGTTCTTCTGCGAGTCTCTGCGTAATCTGCGTTTCAAAAAATGAGCAAAAGGTGAACTAGTCCAAGCAGGCGACTGCAATCAATCCTCTCTCAAATATGCGGTTTACGCAGATGTGCGATCGCATTATCGATCAGTTGCTCCGCCATCATGCGAGCTTCTTCCGCTTCGGTTTGGTCGTCGTAAAGGTGGCGGGCAATGAGTGCTCCATCGACCAGCAGTCCAAAACGTGCTGCAAACTTCTTCGGGTTTTTAATGCCTGCCATCTTCGCTAATTCTTGATACGCGTGTAGCAATAAGCGTTTGTTCTTGATCGCGGCCTTCCGAGCCGGATCGTTCTTGTCCCCGCTTGCCACTCCCGCCCCAACGAGCATACAGCCGCGAAATTGATCGCTGTGCGACATCTGATCCCAAACGTCGAAGATATACAGAAAATGCTCTTTGATTTCCTTCGTGTGGGGAGCATCGAAGCGGCGATATATCTTCCCATGAAGTTCTTCTCCAAAGCGGTCGATCACCGCGCAGGCGAAATGCTCCTTGCTTTCAAAGTAATTGTAGAACGTCGTCTTCGTGACCCCAGCCTTTTGCAAGATACGGTCCAATCCCACGAGATGGATTCCGTGCCTGTGAAAGAGGTTGAGGCCAGCTTGTATGAGTTTTTCTTGTGTCGACATTGCTCCAAGTTCCGCTACCTTGCGTTACCCAGCTACAGAGGTATAGGTAGTATTGTCCCTGATTCAGAAAAAGCGAGACGCGATTGACCTAAAGTCAACCTGAATACTAGCTAATCTTGCCAAACTGTAAGTTACAACCCGAGCATACGGTTGTTTGCGCGTGCCCAAGAATCAGGCCCCACTAATCTAGGTAGCGGTTACAGCAAATGCGCCTTTTTTAACGAGACTCGATTGGAACCCTCGACTCCAACTCGGCCACGAGAAAGTACGGAGGACACGTTTTTGACAATCACGTATCTCTCACGCCAACGGGAGAAGGGCACGCCGATGGGAGAAGGGTTGAGAGCTAGAGGCTGAGTGTGCTAAGAGCCAGATAAAATGTGTCTTCCCCTCTGGCTCTTAGCTCTCTGCTCTTGGCTCTCGGCTAGCTGACGCATCTCATCCCGGCGAATAGCCCAGATGTGGACCCAACCAACGCTCGACTTCCGCAATGCTCATCGACTTGCGGCGTGCGTAATCCTCGACCTGCTCCCGAGAGATGCGGTCGAGGGCAAAGTATCGGGCCTGCGGATGCGCAAAATAGAGCCCCGAAACGCTGGCAGCCGGGTGCATGGCAAAATGCTCCGTGAGCTTGATGCCAGCCCCATTTTCTGCGTCCAACAACGCAAATAACGTGCGCTTTTCCGTGTGATCCGGCTGAGCCGGATATCCGGGAGCAGGACGAATCCCGCGGTATTTTTCGGCAATCAATTCCTCGTTCGTAAGTTTTTCGTCAGTGCCGAAGCCCCAGTCGTGCCGTGCTTGGGCATGCAAACATTCGGCAAACGCCTCGGCCAACCGGTCGGCAAGCGCCTTGGTCAGAATCGAATTGTAATCGTCATGCTCGGCGTCGAATCGTGCCACCAATTCGTCGCAGCCAATCCCGGTGGTCACGGCAAACGCGCCCAAAAAGTCCTCCCGGCCCGCACTGGCAGGGGCAATGAAATCGGCAAGCGAGGTGTAAGTCTCCTGCCCCTTACGTTGCCACTGTTGCCTGAGCCCGTGGAATCGGCACTGTTCCGCGCTACGCGACTCGTCGGAGTACAGGACAATATCTTCTCCATCCGATGCCGCGGGCCAAAAACCATACACGCCTTGCGCACGCAGCAAATTTTCTTCGATAATGCGGTCCAAGAGCGTTTGGGCGTCGTCGAACAATCGCCGCGCCTCCTCTCCCATCCGATCATCTTCAAAAATGCGGGGATACTTTCCTTTGAGTTCCCAAGTCATAAAGAATGGCGACCAATCGATAAACTCACGCAGCTTGGAAAGCGGGAAATCTTCAAGTTTTCGCACCCCGGTGAATGCCGGCTGGGGAATATCAACCGCCGCCCAATCGCAAGTGAACCGCTTCTTGCAAGCCTCGGCATAAGAAACGAGTGGCGCCGCTTGGCGTTTCTCGTACGAAGCAACCAACTGCTGCTGGAGTTGGCGATTCTCGGCTTCAAATTGCGGTCGGTTCTCAGGATTGATCAGCTTTTCCACCACGCCCACCGCGCGCGAGGCGTCCAACACGTGGGCCACACAGTGGTCCGTGCCAGGAGCAATCTTCACGGCCGTATGTTTGGCGCTGGTCGTCGCACCGCCGACTAATAGCGGAGTTTCCACGCCGGTGCGCTTCATCTCGCGCGCCACATAAACCATCTCGTCGAGACTCGGAGTGATCAAGCCCGAGAGGCCAATCACATCAACCTCTTCCGCCGCGGCTCGTTCCAAAATAGTTTCGCACGCGACCATCACGCCCAAGTCGATTACCTCAAAGTTATTGCAGCCGAGAACCACCCCCACGATATTCTTGCCAATGTCGTGCACGTCGCCCTTGACCGTGGCCAACAATACCTTGGCGCGCGCACGACCGACGGTGCCGGCAGCCTCCTTCTCCGCTTCCATATAGGGCGTGAGATGCGCAACCGACTTTTTCATCACCCGAGCCGATTTGACCACCTGCGGCAAAAACATTTTTCCCGCACCGAATAAATCGCCGACGACACTCATCCCATCCATCAACGGTCCTTCGATGATCGACAGACACAGGTCATATTTTTGCCGGGCTTCTTCGGTATCTTCGTCGATGTGCTTGACGATGCCTTTGAGGATCGCGTACTTTAGCCGCTCTTCAACTGGCCCACTCCGCCACTCGGCATCCGCGGCATCCGAGGCCCCCTTGCCCTGCCCTTTTACCGTTTCTGCAAAATCGACCAAACGCTCCGTGGCGTCAGACCGTCGATTCAACAGCACGTCTTCCACCAACTCCTTAAGCTGTGGTTCGATGTCTTCGTAAACCTCAAGCTGTGCGGCGTTGACGATTCCCATATCGAGCCCCGCTTGGACCGCATGATACAAAAACGCGGAGTGCATCGCCTCGCGCACCGCGTCGTTGCCTCGGAACGAAAACGAAATATTCGACACGCCCCCAGAAATATGTACTCCGGGACACTCCGCTTTGATCTGCCGTGTGGCCTCGATGAAATCGACGGCGTAGTTGTTATGCTCGTCGATTCCCGTAGCAACCGTGAGAATGTTGGGATCGAAAATAATATCTTCGGGCGGAAAGTTGGCCTGCTGGGTCAGCAACTCGTAAGCGCGCCGACAAATGCGCACTTTTTCAGATGCTACGGCTGCCTGGCCCTCTTCGTCGAAAGCCATCACCACAGCCGCGGCCCCGTATTGACGGCACAGCCGCGCCCGGCGCAGAAATTCCTCTTCGCCATCTTTCAGGCTAATCGAATTTACAATTGGCTTGCCCTGGATCGCCTGCAATCCCGCTTCCAGCACCGACCACTTGCTGCTGTCGACCATCACCGGCACCGCCGCAATGTCGTGTTCGCCGGCAATCAACCGCAGATATTTGGTCATCACCGCTTCGCTATCGAGCAGCCCCTCGTCCATGTTGATGTCGATGACATTCGCGCCCCCTTCGACTTGCAGCCGGGCAATCTCGATCGCTTCCTCGTAGTTTTCGTTCTTCACCAATCGGGCGAACTTCCGCGAACCGGTGACATTCGTCCGCTCGCCAATCATCAGGAAATTGCTGTCAGGGCGCAGCGTGAGCGGTTGCGTCCCGCCCAAACGCAATCGGGGCGCAACCGTCGCGCGCACATGAGGTTTCCACCGACCGACGCGCTCGGCCAACGCTGCAATGTGCTCGGGCGTCGTGCCGCAACAGCCCCCCACGATATTTAGCCAGCCGTTCTCGGCAAACTCGCCCACCAAATCCGCCATCGCTGCCGGACCAAGATCGTACTGACCCATTTCGTTCGGCAAGCCGGCATTCGGATGGCAGCTAATATAGGCCGGAGATATCCGCTGCAATGTTTCCAAATGGGGCCGCATCAACTCCGGCCCCAGCGCGCAGTTCATCCCGACCGAAAGCATGGGGAAGTGCGACACCGCGTGCCAAAAAGCTTCGACGCTTTGCCCCGAAACAAATGTCGCCCCGCCCTTGTCGAACGTGCCCGAAACCATCACCGGCACACACTTGCCCGATTCGTCGAAGTACCGCTGGATCGCAAACAGACACGCCTTCAGATTCAGCGTGTCGATCACCGTCTCCGGCATCAGAATATCGACGTCCGCCTCCACCAGCGCCGCGACTTGTGCATAGTACGAGTCGGCCATTTCGTGGAACGTCACCGCGCGAAAGCTGGGATCGTCGACGTGCGTGCTGATCGCGGTTTGCTTGGTGGTCGGGCCAATCGAACCGGCAACAAACCGCGGCTTATCGGGATTCTTTTCCGTAAACTCTTGGCATGCAACCTTCGCACAACGAACCGCTGCCGCATTGATTTCGCCGACCAACTCCAGCGGAAGATTGAATTCGTCCATCCCAACCGGGCTGGCGCCGAACGTGTTCGTTTCGACAATGTCTGCCCCCGCTTCGAGATAACGACGGTGGATTGCCGTAATATCGTCAGGCCGCGTGAGACACAAGATATCGGCAAAGTTTTTAAGATCGCGGTCATGGTCCGCAAACCGCTCGCCACGTGTCGCGGCCTCGTCCAGCCCAAGGGCCTGAATTTGCGTACCTGTAGCCCCATCCAGCAGCAAAACTCGCTCTTCGAGCAGTTCGCACAGCTTTTCGGCGGCGGAAAAATTCGAGTCCCCTTGCATAAAAATCCTGTCGGTAAACCTTTTCAGTGATTAAAATCGTTTTCAAGAGTAAATCGGATTGCTGGGCTATTCTTTACGTAATCTATTAAGTATCTCAGATGCTCCGCTGAATGACAACGTCGAACCGAGGCCGTCATGTCGTTCAACAACCAAGAGAGCCCTGTCAATGACAACAATTCTCCCGCCGCAGTTCGGCTCACGCCAAACAAAGTTTCTCGCCCTATTGCTGGGTCTAGTAATCCAACTCCCGGCAGCCGCGAACACGGGAACTTTCGTCGACCGCCAACTCCCCACTGATCTGCGCGTGGTCTCTTACAACGTGCTCTGGAACACCATCTTTCCCAGCGAAAATCCCACGCAGGCCGCCAAGTTCGACCGCGTGGTCGCCGCGCTCGATCCCGACATCTTGAACTTGCAAGAAATCGGTCCGAACGATCCCACGGCCGCCGACGTCGTCGCGCTGATGAACACCATTCAGCCACTCCCCGGCGGAGCCACCTGGCACGGCCACCAATCGTGGGACAACGTCATCGTTAGCAAGTATCCTTTGACCATGTTGGCCACCGATACCGTTCCCGAGCCAAGCTCGACAAGCGTAGCCATGGCACTGGTCGACTTGCCGGACGCCCAATTCAATACCGACTTCTACTTCATGAACACCCACTTCAAATGTTGTGGAGGCGCGGGAAGCACCGAAGACGACAAGCGCCAGGAGCAAGCCGACGCCCTGGTCAATTGGATGCGCGACGCCCGCACCCCTGGCGGTAATGTCAATTTGCCAGCCAACACCCCCATGGCCATCACCGGAGATCTGAACATCGTCGGCAGCTTCCAACCGATCAACACGCTGGTGACCGGCAACATCATCAACGAAGGCACCTACGGCTCCGATTCACCACCCGACTGGGACGGAACAGGTCTGACCGACGCCCATCCCGTGCATAACGCCACCGGAGCGACCGATTACACCTGGCGCAACGATGGCTCAGGCTTCGCGCCGGGGAGACTCGATTACATTATCTATACCGACTCTTCACTCAACGTCGGCAATCAATTTGTGCTCAACACCGTTGCCATGAACTCCGCCGAGAGAACAGCCACCGGCTTGCAGCAATACGACGTGACGCAAGACAGCGCAGGCACCAACTTCGACCATCTACCAGTCGTGGTCGACTTCCAAATGCAGACCGTCACCTTTGCCGAAAGCGATTTCAACTCCAGCGGCACCGTCGACGCTGCGGACCTAACCATCTGGCAAACCGGCTTCGGCATCACAAGCGGCGCCGCAAAAACCGACGGCGACGCCAATGAAAACGGCACCGTCGACGGCGACGATTTTTTAGTATGGCAACGCCAATCCTCCGCCGCCGCCCCCATCGCCGCAGCAATCCCCGAGCCAACGTCACTGGTGTTGCTGATGCTGGGTAGCCTTTTCATGCGACGACGCGCAGGCTGATCGCAAGCGCGGGTGCCACTGTCTGGTCCACCACGGCGGATTCGCTGGGGCGAACTTATCCAGCAGTGCGGAGCGGGTACCAGGGAAAGCCGTACACCTCTTTGGCTGAAAGCCATTTGTCACCGTAGCCTGGGGCAAACAAAGTGCCGCCCCAGGTTATGGGTGCCAAAGTGCATGCTTTGGCCGAAGGCCATATTCACGGCAACGCAAGATTTTCTCTCTGGGTGTGTGAGTTTGGCCCTTGGCCAAAATGGGTGGTGGGAACCTTCCACCTGTGGCGTTGCCACAGGCTACGGTGAGAAAGGCCTTCGGCCATAATGTAGGTCAGGTGTCGCACCTGACACATAGTTTCCTTGGCGCTATTGGCGTCCTTGGCGGTTCCATTTCCCCCGTCTTCACCCTCCCAAATCTGCCCCTAACGGAAATCGCTTGACAACTACTGGCCAACCAGTAGAATCACAAGCATACCTACTGGACAACCCGTAGAAACTCTCGGACCACTCTACCATGACCGACATCCAGCCCACCGACCGCGAACTAGAAGCACTCAAAGTCCTCTGGCAAAAAGGCGAAGCTACCGTGCGCGACGTTTGCGATGCGCTCAACGCTTCCGGAGAAGATCTCGCCTACACTACCGTCCTGAGCCTGCTGCAGGTGATGGAACAGAAAAAACTGGTCGACTATCGCCGTGAGGGCAAGGCATATATCTATCGACCATTGATCGAACGAGAAAAAACCTATCGCCAGCTGGCCGGCGGGTTTTTGGATCGCGTATTCGACGGGGCGCTCGACGAATACATGGTCCACGCCCTCGAGTCGCGCAAGCTCAGCGCCACGCAGCTCGACGAACTGCAAGCAATGATCGACAACGCCCGATCAAAATCGCGCAAACCGCTTGTTCAAAAAAAGAGTCGCAAAAAGAAAGGGGGCTCCCGATGAGTGCCGCTTTTTCCCACATCTCCCAGTGGTGCGGAGATTTCTATCTCCTGGCTACCCTACTATTGGCCGGGGCATTGCTCCTGGGGCAATTCATAAAACAACCCGCGCGACGGATCGCCATCGCCTGGTCCACCGCAATCGCGCTCGCCGGTTTGGCCCTGTTGTGCGCACTGCCCGACTGGTCACGGTTTCATCTGCTAGAAGTCCCCGCCACAACGGCAAGTAACATCACCACGCAAACCGTTTTTCCTGAAACACCAACCCCTTTCGCTGCAAAACTACCAGAGACTCTTGTCGGCGAAACGCCAGCAGCGTTTCCTGCAACCGCACTTCAAGAAATTCACCGTATCAATTGGGAACCGTTGGTTGGCCTTGCCGCCCTACTGGGCTCGGCGGTTGTCCTGCTTTGGCTCGGCATCGGCGCCTGGCAAATCCGTCGCCTGCGAACTTCGGCCCAGCCGCCATCGGCACGCGTCGCCGAAACTTTTGCAAGTTTACTGCGCCCGGGAGAATTGGCACCGTCGCTAGGCGTCTCGAATCGCTTGCCGGCCCCGGTTGCCGCGGGTTTGAGCCGACCCATCATTCTGTTGCCCGCGGAACTCGCTGGAAAATCTTCGCAAAGCGAACTGAGCAGCGTGTTGGCCCACGAGTTGGCCCACATTCGTCACCACGATTTGTGGCTCTTGGCGGCGCTTCGTTTGTTGCTACTTGTGCTGTGGGCACACCCCCTGTTCTGGCTGCTGCGCCGTCACGTCCGGCTCGACCAGGAAACCTTAGCCGACGCCGCCGCGGCCGACGTCACCAATCGTCCCGACTACGCCGAGCAACTAGTCGCCCTGGCCCGCTCGACAACCGCACACCAAGTGCCCCGATTCGCATCCTCGGTAGGCCTGTGGGAAAGCCCCACGCAACTCAAACAACGCATCGCGACGCTCTTGGACGAAAAATTCCACATCCTACGCACCTGCAGCCCCCGCTGGCGAGCAGGAACGCTCGGCGCGCTGGTAAGTGTGGCCGTCGGCTTGTCGCTGGTAACGCTCAAACCAGCAGCGAGTGCTGACCCGCAGTTACAAGCGAAAATCGATAATGCCATTAATGTTATCCATCAGCATCAGGACGCTAAGTCAGTAGATGAATGGGGCCAAGCCGTCCGCACGTTGATAGAGATCGGTCCTCCTGCGGTTCCTACGCTAATTGCCGAACTTGACAAGGAAACCCGCGACCATTCCCTACGCAAGCTGGCGTTCACTTTGCGTGGAATTAATGATGTTAGAGCGATACCGGCGTTGATCCGTGCAATCCCCAGAACTTTTCAGCCACCTGCAAATGACTATGGATTACAGGTGAAAAATAAGCAGCTTTTTGAATTTCTAAAACGATACGATACGATTGATAGCAGTGATGATCTCATTTATGGTCGCGCATTTCCTGAGGTAGTTCACACGTTGAAGAAATTGAGCGGCGGCGTATCTCTTGGCGAAATGGAGATCAATGGCGTCAACAGGGATGGCACGCCAACTCAACAGGCAATGAAAAAAAGACTCTATGAACAAGTTGCGGCCCGTTGGGCTCGCTGGTGGGGAGTGAACTGGGAAGAATTTCTTTCCGACGTACGTTATGCCAAGGTGGGAATGCGTAAGCCGCAACAAAATTCGATGGCGCTTCCAAACGATGCCAAAACTGTGCGCTTTCCGGTGGGAGATGATATCCGATTGGGTGCGGAATCGATCGGCATATCCATTTCAGCGGTCGAGAATCCTCGCAGAAATTGTTTTCTGGACCTCGATACAGGCCGCAGTGCCGGCTGGCCCGACGAGCTGCCCGAATGGGGGACCGTGGATGAAAACAGTCCGGAAGTGATCAACTGGGCAAGAAAAAATGGATTCGATCTGCTCTGCGTCATGGAGAACGCCAACGACGGTAAGTCGAGCTACGGTGTTCGAATGCTCGACATGCGCGCATGGAAAATCACAGATGAACAGCTCCAGGAATTGCCACGGGCAATGCGAAACGAAATACCCTATCCTTTGGACGCACCTGTGGACCGAATGGAGCCGAAACACCAAAGCAGTGATTACAGCCATATCTACAACAACTTTGAGGGAAACAACTATTTATTCCGCACAAGAGAGGGAGCCTATGGATTCATAAAACTGTATGAACCCGGCGACTTTCCTTATCCTTCGGTAAAGGCGGCTTACTATTTCTTCATACAGGACAAATCGGTCCCAGAAACGGCATTCCTACAACATCTACAACCGCCGGGAACATACTTCTTTGAGTTTTCTGGAGTTGCACCCGAAGACATCCCTGTCCTCGCAAAAGCCCTTCACGAATCCCGGAAGCCGAACACCATTATTGGACTGTGCACCGACGGCAAAGGCAAACTGCTCGAGGGCGTGACCATCGAAATCTACTCACGGCGACTCCACGAGCCTAAGGGCGAACCGGAACTCATTCTGTCAACAAAATCCGACCGCGAAGGCCGGTTCCGCTTCGACAATCTGATCGATATCAAAAAAGAGTTTCCCCAAGGGCTGCCAGACGAAAACTTTCCTCAACTAAATGTAAATGGCAAGATGCTCTACTTTATTGGGCGGGCTCCTGGGCGAGTCTCGCGGTTCAAGGCACAAATGAACTCTTGGATTGTCCAGGCTGGCAAGGAAATTGTTTTCAAGATGCCAAAAGCCAAGACTTTACGCGGACGGGTCACCGACGATTCCGGAAGACCTGTTGAGAACGCACTCGTCCTGGCCGGACTGGCTATTGGTACGCTCACCGAAAATATCAGTTCAGCCAAAACCAACGCCAAGGGCGAGTATATCATCGACGATCTCGAACATTACGACGAGCAGGAAGCAAAGCACGCATACCAGAAGCGTATGCAGGACGCTCAATTTACAGTTACTTTCACGGATGTTGCCGCGCAGATTGGTGAAAGCAAGCCGTGGAAAAGAATGTTTTATATCAAACACCCGGATTATGCCCTGCGACGAGCAGAGATTGATGCGATCCCCGGCACCGTCGATGTCGTACTCCAACCGGCGTCAGTAATCGAGGGACAAGTCGTCACCCGCGAGCCAGGCAAAGCCGACAAACCGCCGGCCAACGTACCAGTCGTGCTCAAGCGTGTGCTGTCTGAAAAAGCAGACCCGTATTCGTATCAAACCGAAACGTCACAAACCGACGCCAACGGACACTACCGCTTCGGCTCCTTGCCAGCCGGGAAGTACTACCTTTCGTCAAGTAGCGACGGCTGGGTGACGCACGGCGTCGATAATGTCGAAGCGATTCGCGGTCAAACAGTAGAAGCCCCCGACATCGTCTTCACCCGTGGCGGGCGTGTCCGGTTGCAACTGGCCAACGAACAAACAGGTAAGCCCATTACTTTTGATAATGCGACCCAAGCCAACGTCAACCCTCAACCGCTACCGCGACGCTCCTGGTTTCCCTCAGGTTCATCCTCGAACGTAGTGAAATTCTCGCGTGAAGGTATCGGCGAATTCCAACTGCCCGCAGGAAGATTCACCATCTGGGTGAATGTTCCTGGAACTGACAACCAGCCCAGCTTATTGACGGCGGGATATTCCGTAATCAAACCCAACGAAGACGACCTAAAACTTTGGGCCTGCGAAGTGAAAGAAGGCGAGACAATCGACTTTGCCGTTGCCATGCAGAATATGGATAAGGAGTCGCCGTCTGTGAATGGTACACTTTTGCGTTCTTCGTCACCCAGCGACGAACAAAAGGCCGACGTCGAGTTGGAACCCAATGCCATTTTGGTTCCCGCAACGCCACCCGCGGAGAGCGGCAGCGAGCAATAGGTGCGCGAATGACGCGAATGCAAGAAAGCACGATCACGATTCGGGTGCCACTGTCTGGTCCACCACGGCGGATTCGCTGGGGCGAGCTTGTCCAGCAGTGTCGGGGCAAGCCAATTGTTTGGCTGAAAGCCATTTGTCACCGTAGCCTGGGGCAAACAAAGTGCCGCCCCAGGTTATGGGTGCCAAAGTGCATGCTTTGGCCGAAGGCCATATTCATGGCAACGCAAGATTTTCTCTCTGGGTGTGTGAATTTGGCCCTTGGCCAAAATGGGTGACGGGAACCTTCCACCTGTGGCGTTGCCACAGGCTACGGTGAGAAAGGCCTTTGGCCATAACAGGGTAGGTGCCATCTTATATTCGCGAACATTCGCGCTATTCGCGGGCACAATCCTAGCACATCAAACAAAAAAAACGCCCAACGGCAATTGATGCCGTCGGGCGCTTTTCGTTATCTAGAAACCTTTCGATAACAGCCTACGTGGCCGAATCGACGGGCTCATTCTCGGTAGTTTCGCTTTTGTCACCTTCGAGTTCTTGCATCGCAACTCGGCGGCTGAGCTTGACACGGTCCTGCTCGTCGACGGCGATTACCTTCACCTTCATTGCATCGCCCACTTGGCAGATGTCGGCAACGCTGCCGACATATTCGTCGGAAAGCTCGCTGATGTGGCAGAGCCCGTCGCGCCCCGGGAGAATTTCCACGAACGCTCCGAAATCTTTCACACTAGTGACGGTGCCGTCGTAAATGCGGCCCACTTGCACGCTGGCGGTGAGCGCGTCGACGCGTGCCAGCCCGGCTTCGGCCGCTTCCTGGTTCGCCGCGGCCACCGTGACCGTGCCGTCTTCGTCGACGTCGATCGTGCAGCCGACTTCTTCCTGGATGCCACGAATCGTCTTGCCGCCAGGGCCAATCAGCAGACCAATCTTCTCGGGATTGATCTTGGTCCGCAGCAGTCGCGGCGCCGACTCGGCTGTGGTCTCACGCGGTCGTGCGATTGCCGAGAGCATGCTGCGGAGGATTTCGATCCGGGCTTCACGCGATTGGACCAACGCGGCACGAATGATCTCTTCGCTAATGCCTTTGATCTTCAGATCGAGCTGGATGCCGGTGATGCCGTTCTGTGTGCCGGCAATTTTGAAATCCATGTCGCCGAAATGGTCTTCATCGCCGATAATGTCGGTCAGAAGCACCCACTTTTCATCGTTCTTGACCAAACCGACCGAGATACCCGCCACAGGGTTGGTAAGCGGCACGCCCGCGGCCATCAGGCCCAACGTCGCACCACAAACGCTCGCCATCGAGCTGGAACCGTTCGATTCCAGGATGTCGGAAATTATCCGCACGGTGTAGGGAAAATCGTCGTGATCGGGCAGCACGGGGTTCACGCTCCGCTCGGCCAACGCACCATGGCCAATCTCGCGCCGACCGGGGCCGCGAATCGGACGACATTCGCCCACCGAGAACGAAGGAAAATTGTAATCGAGCATGAACCGCTTGGAATACTCTTCAAGCAGCCCATCAACCCGCTGTTCGTCGCGACCGGTGCCCAGCACGACAGTGATCAACGCTTGCGTCTCGCCACGCTGAAAAAGTGCCGAGCCGTGGACCCGCGGCAGCAAGTCGACTTCGCAATGGATGTCGCGCAGTTCGTTGGCCGCACGGCCGTCGGACCGCTTGCCATCCAAAATCAAATCGCGAATGACTTTCTCTTCCAGGTCGTGCCAACTTTTGCGGAACGAAGCGACCGTGTAAGCGCCTTCGGCATCCTCGTCGGGAATCAAATCGGCAAGTGCCTGATCTTTCAAAGCACTCACGGCCTCGGCCCGAGCATGCTTGCCTTCGGTCTGCCGGGCTTGCTGGAGTTGCCCACCGAACTTCTCGACCAAGACGTCGAACAAACCGTCCGACTCGGGCGTCTGGAAATCCATTTTCTCGGTACCGACCTTGTCGATCAGTTCCTGCTGCAAATCGCACAAGTCGCGAATCACGGCATGGGCGGCCATAATCGCCTCGGCCATCGTGTCTTCGGGCATCTCGCGGGCGAAACCTTCGATCATCAGTACCGCGTCTTTTGTGCCGGAAACGATCACGTCGAGCGTGCTTGTTTCCAAGTCATCCTGCGTAGGAAACGGTACGAACTTGCCATCCACACAACCGATTCGCACCGAGGCCAGGGGGCCCAAAAACGGCATGGGAGAAATCCCCAGCGCGGCACAGGCACCGTTCATGGCCAGTACGTCGCCGTCGGTTTGTTGATCGCTGGAGAGTACGAAATTCTGAATCTGTACTTCGTCGTTAAAACCCTCGGTAAACATGGGCCGAATGGGCCGATCGATCAGCCGGGAGGTGAGGGTTTCCTTCATCGTGGGACGCCCTTCGCGCTTCAGAAAGCCGCCGGGAAACTTGCCCGCTGCCGCCTGGCGTTCGCGATAGTCACACATCAGCGGGAAAAAGTCGATTCCCGGGCGAGGCGAGCCCGTGGCAGCTGCGCTCAGCACCACCGTGTCGCCAAATTGTACGATGCAACAACCGGCGGCCTGTTTGGCAAGCATGCCGGTTTCGATGGAAAAAGTTCCATTTCCAATTTTTTTCTCTACTCGAATTTTTTTCACGTTCTTACTCCACCAATGTTAGGAATCGCATCAAGCTCAGAAAATCTCTTCGAAGAATGCGCCTGCACATCGGGCGCTGGCCAAAAGACACGGTGCCAAAGACACCATAACGCGGGGGCAGCGGCGACAACCGTGTCGCGGGCAGTTCTTCGTTCTTCCTTATCTGCCGAACTTGTCCGCTCCCAGGCGGCCCACCCATGCTAGCGTTAGACTGCTTCGTCCGACTTACTTGCGCCCGCTTACTTGCGAATATCCAGGCGACGCAAAAGATCGAGGTACAACTGCGGATTTTTGCGCTTCACATAATCCAACAACCGGCGACGGCGACTAACCATTCGCAGCAGCCCGCGTCGGCTGGAATAATCCTTGTTGTGAACCTGCATGTGCCCGGTCATTTCCGCAATGCGCGCGGTCAGAATCGAAATCTGAACCTCGGGCGAACCCGAGTCCGTATTACCGCGCCCATACTCACCAATCAATTCTTGCTTGCGTTCTTTTGTGACCGACATTTTCTTCCGCTTGTTAGTACCGTCGCTTGCTTGCCTGGACCAACCACAAGGGGGCGACTTCGCCGTGAGTGCAAACCTCAGTGAACAAACACCTCAGCACACCAACTCTGTCGACTAAGTGACTCTGTGACCAGTGATTGCTTGCTACGACTCTTTCCTACAACAAAAACTTAGTGTTACCAAAACAACTACGAAGCCTATAATGTACCGTCCCACAGCCCCCACGCAACCGCAAAACCCCGGCAAAACCAGCCCCTAAACCCCGGATTTCTCACCACGAAGGCATGGAAGGAACCAGGAAATCAAGAGCAACCGCCCCCCCCTTCCGCCTTTCCAATTCCCCCTTTCCCCTTTCGCAATTCCCCCCTCCCTCACCCCTCGCTTCCAAGGCTTCGATCGACCGCACCGGCAATACGGCGACATTTTCCCATCATTTCCTCGAACTGCTCGTGAGTCATCGATTGGTAGCCGTCGCTCAGGGCCTTATCCGGATTGCGATGCACCTCGACAATCAGCCCATCCGCCCCCGCGGCGATCGCCGCCCGCGCCAGCGCAGGAACCATGTAGGTGTGCCCCGTGCCATGGCTGGGGTCGATCACAATCGGTAAATGGGTCTTCGCTTTGACATAGGGCACCGAAGCCAATGGCAACGTGAAACGCGTATGCGCTTCGTAGGTACGGATGCCCCGTTCGCAAAGCATCACGTTTTCGTTGCCCCCGTCGAGAATATACTCCGCCGCCAACAGCCATTCGTCGACCGTCGCGCTCGGACCCCGTTTTAAGAGTGCTGGCCGAGGGCAGCGACCCACTGCCTCAAGCAACCGGTAGTTCTGCATGTTGCGGGCACCGATCTGCATGACGTCGGCATACTCGGCCACCAGTTCCACGTCGTCGGGCGACACCACTTCGGTGACGATTGCCAAACCGGTTTGCTCCCGCGCTTCGGCAAGCAGTTTTAATCCTTCTTCTTTGAGCCCCTGGAAACTGTAGGGACTGGTTCGCGGCTTGAACGCCCCGCCCCGTAGCGCCGAGGCGCCCGATTTTTTCACGGCGTGGGCCGTCTCCATCAGTTGATCTTCACTCTCCACCGAACAAGGCCCGGCAATCACGCCAATCTGCCCGTTGCCGACGGTGAGGCTCCCCGCGTGTACCGTGCTCGGTTCCGGCTTCAATTCCAAGCTGGCCAGTTTGTACGGCGCAAGAATCGGCAACACCTCGTCGACGCCGGGGCTGCTTTCCAGGGAATTGATCCCCGCAACCCGCTCCTCGCCCACCGCCGCGACGACAATCCGCTCGGTGCCCTGGATCGTCACGGCCTTCAATCCAAGCTCTTCGATGTTCTTCACAATGTGGTCAATGTCCTCCGCCGAGGCATTGCGTTTCATAACAACAATCATGGGTAGGGTCTCCGTTGTTTATGGGTGTGATTAAAGAGGTCAGAGGTGAGAGGTCGGAGGTCAGGGTACTTATACCAACACGAGTTGTTAATCTCTGACCTCTGTCCTCCGACCTCTTCCCCCAAATAAAAAAACCCCGAGTACCACGCGGGTGCTCGGGGTTTGGTGCTTGGCAATTTTATGATGATCGCTTACGCACGCCCTCCGGCCCCGCTTCTCTCAAAAAAGAAGCGAGTGTTGCTAAACCAGAAGTAATACCTTGGTGCGTTCATCACCCCTGCATTGTGGGCACGAACCCCAGGCTTGGCAAGAGATCGACGGGAAAAACGCAGGGAGTGGGGCAATTTGGCCAAAGGCCTCACTTCACCGTAGCCTGGGGCAACGCCCCAGGTCTGAAAGCATTCCATAATGTTCAGCTGAAAGCCGTATTCACCTGCGCTCAAGTTGATTATGGCCTTTGGCCAAAAAATGTTTCTGCCTATAGATTCCTGGGGCGTTGCCCCAGGCTACGGTGACAATGGCCTTCGGCCAAAAATTCAAGTGAAACTGACACACACCTAACGACCAAATAATTTTGGTGCTTCGGCTTCCCATTGCTATAATCGCTCTCGCGGACCAGGGCCTTCAGGGGCAAAATCGCAAGGGAATTATCCATTATGATTTCTTCATCCCGACGCGGCACCAGCTTGCTTGAGCTAGCAATTGCTATGCTCATCCTCGGCCTGGTGGGTACCTTCTTCATTCCCGCCTTGTTAAAGGCACGCGAGAAATCTCGCCGCACGCGCTGCCAACAAAACCTCCACAAGATCATCCGCGGCGTCAACCGCTACGAAAACACGAATCAATGCTATCCCCCCGGTCGCCTCAGACCCGATTGGGAAGTAAATGGACGACCTATCAACGCCTCAAACTATTCGGGGGTTCAGCAAAACGAGGAAACACGGACCGGTTTTTACACGGTCCATATCTGGATTCTCCCGTTCGTAAGAGCTCAGGACATTTTCGACCTAATCGATTTCGATCGCGGCCAAGCCCAACTGATGGAAAGAAGCGGTGTTCCATTCAACATTAACTACGAGGCTTACACCAAGCCAATGCCGCTATATCTTTGCCCCAGCGATCCCAACACGGGCCGTGGAATTACAGAAAATAACTACCGCTACAATTTCGGCGGTGCGACACCAGGCGCAGGCAAGCGATCGATAAACGGACTCGAATTCAATCCTCGCCCTACAGACCTCTGGCATCCAGGCGGAAACGGAGCCTTCACAATCGGAGAGAAGGGACTCGAAGCCAAGGACTTTGTCGATGGGCTGACCAAGACTGTCTTCTTTTCGGAACGCACCAAAGGAGGCGGGCAGCCTTTTAATTCCGTGCCAACGAAGAAACTCGATATGATTCGCTGTCCCAGTGGAAGAATACTAAGCCCAAATGTTGACTTTGAATTTGCAAAGCAAGATTCGGAGGATTATGTGCCCGGACCGAATGGTTCTTTTACCTTCACCTCTGCGGGGCGTTGGCCAGAAAATTGCGACTTTTCGCATGGTTGGCCCTTCGCCAGCTACACTTCCACGGAGTACAACCACGTCGCGCCGCCCAATTGGAAAGGCATCGATTGCGGGGTGAGCTTTATTTCCAACACACCTGGCGAGCATGCCATCGTCGCCGCCCGTAGCGAGCATCCGCGTTCGGTGAACGTCGCCTTCGGCGATGGCCACGTGAAAAGCGTCAGCGACGACATCGATCTCACCGTCTGGCGCGCCCTGGGCACACGCAACGGCGGCGAGGCGGTTAACGACTACGGCCGCAAACGGGAGAAAAGAAGACGAAGGCTTTGGTAGCCTCTCGCGCGCAAAAAAAAAAGAGCCGTTTCGGGTTTGCCGCCATCGTTATATTGCAGGCTCTCGAGATGCACTGCGTTTTTACTGAGTCTTCGGTCCAGTTAGCCGGCGGCTTCCGACGAAAGGGCTCTACGAGAATCCTATCCCGAGGTCGCCCAACAAGCAAGACAGCGCTTTTTCTCCGCGATTTCAGGGCATTGGAACGCTGGGGCCGTGAAAATAGCTCGCGCATAAAACAACCCTGACCTTCCGGCCAGGGCTATTCATGAGCTAATTGGCGAATCAATAAACTACGCTCCGCCGATTTACCGACGGATCGTGCCGCCGAGATTGCTGTCCAAGCGGTTCATTGCCTGCCGAACCTGGGCAGAATAGCGATCCGGGTTGCTGGCAAAATGCGTCATCGTCTCTTTGCTAGAGAACAGATAAAACGCGCCACGGTACTCGTAGCCAAACTTGCGGCTGCCCTCGACCGCTTGCTGCTGGTCGAGAATCAACACCGCATCCATGCCAGAGAACACGGGACTGTAGGCATCGGGATTCGCCAGAAATTGTTGACGCTCCGCGTCGCCGGTGAACAAAAATGTTCGGCCACGGTGGACCGCGCCAAACTGTGGATTGCCAGCGACCCATTTACGGGCCAACTTAAGTGTGACGGGACAGTAGCCTTCGAAGCCCAAGGGCGGACTGCCGGCTGGAAGCTGCGCCTGTGTTGGTTTTGCAGCCGCTGGTGGCGCTACGGGCGCGTAAGGATTCTGGAAGTTTTGCGGGTTGCTAGCGGTCGTCGTCGCGGAAGCTTGAACCGTAGACCCATATTGGTTCTGTGTAGGCGGTTGCACCGTGTAGGGATTGGTGGTTGCCATGGCGGGCGTCACTGTCGCAGGCTGGGCTTGAGCCGCGGTTCCACCGGGGACTTGCGGCGCGTTGTATGAACCGACTTCCAGTCCGGCGTAAGCCGATTGAACCGAGGACTCTGCCGGAGCATTCGGCCGAGCCATGACTTGGCGATAGTGTTGCGAAACATTGTTCAGCTGCCCCGCATACGCTTCCGGCTGGCCGGGACACGACAAACTGGCCACCACGCTGCCTTGCGTAGAAAGCACGATATCGGTCGGCACCCGATCAATCCGATATTGACCAGCTAGCGCCGGAGACAGGTCCGCATTCACTTTCACAGGAACAAAATGCTGTTCAAGAAAATCGCCAATCTGTGGCTGCGAAAAAACATTGCGATCCAACATCCGACAAGGACCGCAACTAGGCGACCAAAAATGCAACAGCACCAGTTTTCCCGACTGGGCGGCTTCAATTTTGGCTGCGTCGAGATTTGTCCGCCAGTTGACCGACTCGGCAAATGTCGTTGCAGGTTTCGCAAGCAACGACAATACAACTGTTGTCAAAACAAGTGTGAATTTCCGTCGAATAGACATGGCGATTCCGTTCGCTTCCGATTGGTGTTTGAAAAGGATTTTCCGCTGCCAGATTTCGGCAAATCGGGCCTCAATTCCTCGAGGCAGAGAGGGACCGCTGCAGGCAATGTCCCTTCCCCTTTCGGGTAGATCGGACACCCAGTGCCAGGACTTTGTGATAATTGCGCGATTCGCCAGACTTTGCCGAATATGTCGGTATACCCCCTTGAATACACAAAGTTTGGGCAATTTAGCGATGCCCTTAACCTGTTATTAAATAGGAGGTTACAGATTTTGGTGATAGCATCGAGTCGAGCACACGCCGATGGGCTATAATTGTGGTGACAGACCGGAGTACAATTCACGCAAGGAGGGGGTCGTCGCTAGGATGCCACGATCACACCGGTTTGTCGCGACTGTCGAGTCGCGGTCTTGAATAAGCACTGCCAAAATGTGCGGTGTTTGCAGCGAACATTTTCTGTGTTTTATCCAGACCAACTTGACAGGAACGTAGTTGGAACTAATACTGGCGTTGAGTTCACAACCCTGCTTTTTTTCACGCAGGTTCTATCGGCCAGATACTCGGCTTCTTTGCTTTGCCTTTTTCAAGCAGTGCAAAGACTTTGGCATATCCCGCCTTACTCCATCCATCGACACGACAGGCATTGGAGCTCGGCAGGAATTGGGCAGGTAATGTTTCTGGCCGTGGTTTGCTACGGTTTACGTGATGTCGGTCACGGAATTGCTGACCGACACCCTGATGGTCTTGCGACGCGGAAGGACTCCTACAGAGGATAGACCACTACAAGGATAGACCACGATCGCATAAATAAGGCCGTGTTGTTTTGGCCTTGCGGGATGAAATCGTTCCAAGAGAACGACCGCACGAATACATCGGCAGTCTGATTGGGAAAAAGCTTATTGTTTTTTCTTTATCGACGACTAATTGGCGGCGAAGAACCTGATGTCTACAGAAAGGCACAGGATTGCTCCTTGAACCTAGGAAAACTCTCTTGCTCCATTGCTGGGACGACCAGTCAGCAAGCAGAACATTCGAGCGCTTTGTCATACTCCCTTATTTGAATGGCTGTCAAAGCACTACGTTAAATGATCACAGATTCGTTCGGGAGATTTGATCGTCTCCACGGATCGCTGTTGAGGAACCCTCGAATATGCAGAGGGATTCTTCGGCAGAACTCAAACTCGTGCGTTTGCGAGAATTGAGATTTGGCACCACATGGGGCCTCGGCTCCTGGATAAAAGTGCCGAGGGTGGCTTTTACCCTTTGTAGGATGGCACCCTGTTTTTGAAGTTGAATTTAGGAATTGATTTGTAATGGCTAAGAAGAAACAAAGACCGGGCGGCGGGCGATATCGCGGCCGAAATAACACCACCAACAACAACAATCGGGGCTCGAACCGCTCGGGGGGAGGACGAGGCGGGAACCGCCGACGAAACTCTTACCACGACAATCGTCGGGAACCCGATTATTCCGACGGCGGCGATCCCTTGCCCTTGGTCCCCGGCTCTGGGGTGTTAGAGATGCACCCCAACGGTTACGGATTTCTCAGAGATCCCGCTACCAATTTCACGCGCGAGCGAACCGACCCCTTCGTGCCTGGAACGATGATCGAAAAGTTCGGCCTTCGCGAGGGTGTATTGGTCCACGGCATGGTACAGCACCATCGCAAACAACAAGGCCCCCGTTTGCGCGAGATCCTCGATGTTGACGGCCTAGCGCCGGAAGAGTACCCCGACATCAAGAAATTCGATCAGTTGACTCCGATCTCGCCAGAACAATGGTATCGCTTAGAGACCGGCGCGGAGCCGCTTAGCATGCGTGTGATGGATTTGCTCACCCCGCTCGGCAAAGGGCAGCGAGCACTCATTGTCGCGCCTCCACGCACCGGAAAAACGGTGTTGTTGCAACACATCAGCAACTCCGTTGCAGTTAATTATCCTGGAGTCTCCCTAGTGGTACTTCTAATTGACGAGCGACCGGAAGAAGTAACCGACATGCGCCGCGGCGTGAAAAACGGTGAAGTCTTCGCCAGCAGCCTTGATGAAGATGTCGAAAATCACGTCCGTTTGTCTCAACTGGTCGTAGCCCGTTGCCAACGTTTGTCGGAGATGGGGCACGATGTGTTTATGGTGATGGATTCGATCACACGACTGGCCCGCGCTTTTAACAAGTGGGTTGGTAACACCGGGCGCACGATGAGCGGTGGTGTGGACATCAAGGCGATGGACATTCCCAAAAAACTGTTTGCTACTGCCCGAGCCTTCGAAGAGGGTGGTTCGCTTACCATTGTCGGTACCGCGCTGATCGATACCGGAAGCCGAATGGACGAACTCATTTTCCAAGAATTCAAAGGCACCGGCAACATGGAGCTGGTACTTGATCGCAAACTTGCCGACCGGCGAGTTTGGCCTTCGATCGACATCGAGCAGTCGGGAACCCGGCGAGAAGAAAAATTGCTCTCAGCCGAAACGCTCCACGCCACAACCATGTTGCGTCGTACGCTCTCCTCGATGCATCACGTCGATGCCATGGAGCAACTCACGAGCAAACTGGGGAAATTCAAGTCGAACGACGAATTCATCATGCTCATTCAAGGGGCAAACACGATCGACTAAAAGAATTGTGGAATGCGGATTGCGGAATCGCAATCAAAAATAGCGTTGTTCGCCGCGACACGTTCGTAGTGCAACTAGAGTGCAGCACTCTCAAATGGGTTTACTACTGTCATTCCGCATTTCGAACTCCGCAATCCGAATTTACCTGGAGGGTAAGCGAATGGCTAGCGGCCTGATTGGAATTCAGGTGCTCCGTAAGGAGTTGCGGGTTCGAGTCCCGTGCCCTCCGCTTTGACAACAAACGACAATCGCTGACAAACGAAGCCAACCCGTTGCACTGCAACGGGTTTTGTCGTGCGCAGTCAGAAAACCAACGAAGGCGAAAAGTGTCAGCAAGTGTCATGCCAAGTCAATCAATGAATAAAAAAAGGACAAGCTGGAGGACAAGCGAAATGGTTACCTGAGAAAATCAGGGCACATCCGAAGGTCCCAAAAAACTTGTCCTTTCAAAAGCCAAGCATCGATGTTGCCTGACATAATTCAGGTTACTCTCTCTTCAAGCTTGTCCTAGCCAAGGACAAGATTTCTGTTCGCACCATTTGTGGTAGTTTCTCCCAAAGATCAAGCAACTCTTTTCGATCGCGATCTATTTCGTCCATCGAGATCATCTCCTTACTCTCTTGCGATGTTGGTGAGATGGCTGGAAGCGAATTGACGGCGCCGCCGAGTTCCTTCATTTCCAACTGGGTATAGGTCGCCATCGTCAAGTTGATGTCGCTATGACGAGCCAGCTTCTGTGCCAGAGCTGGTGATAAACCAGCTCTCGACAAGCTTGTGATGAAAGTTGTGCGAAGGCTGTGAAAGTCGATGACACGCTCATCCTCGTCTGCGAGGGACACGCCTGCGTCGGCAAGGTCATCGCGAAGCATCGTTGCGGCATGACGCCACCAAGAACTGCCCCAGACGCGTTGGCTCTGATTCTTCCCCAGTAAATATTCTTGGAAGGCCTCGGCCACGTCGTTCGGGAGAGGCAATCTATCGGCTTTACGATGCTTGGAATCCGCTGGTTTTACGGTGACCGTTGTTGTCTCCTCAGAAAAGTCGAAGGACGATGGCGTTAGGCTACACAGTTCCTTCCGCCGCAGGCCGGTACGTTGTGCAAGCAGATATAGCATGGCTCGATCACGACCATCGAGTCGACGGAAAATACGGTCACTCTTCATCGTTTTGGATACCAAGCCAGCAGATTCTTCAGGAGACAGTGAACGTCGTACGAGACGTCTGTCCTCAGCAACATTAAGGCATCCAAGTGCCGCCGCAGGATCTCTTTGAATTCGGTCCCGCTGAATCAGCCAGCGGCAGAACGCTCGAATTGCTGCAAGATCAGCGTTAACTGTGCGATGTGAAACCCCGTTGAGACGCCGCTCGGTAAGGTAGTGTTCGATTCGGTCGTCGGCGGATTGGAGATCTGCGAGGATTTGTAGTCGACATTCATTTACGATGTTGTTGATCAGTCGTACGGTTTCTGAGATGTGTGATTCACTGCGAATCTTAGCTTCTAAATGGTTACGGAAATCTTGTATATGTTGCTCGATGGGAGTGGATAAGTGCTTTGAAGCTGTGTCAACAATTCCTGCCTTTTCTAGTTCGACTTGGCGTGCAATGTCCGTCAACATTGCTTGTGCCGCTTGCTTGTCTTCGCAGAGAGGGATCTTGCGAATAATACCGTCGGCGTCTTGGAACTTTCCGTACCACTTCTTTACGGAGCGCTTAATCCGTTCGCCAGTTTTCGGATCCTCCCGTGTGTAGGTTTGCTTGTAGAGATGGGCCATGGGAATGCTGAAATAGGAGGGTTAGGCTAGCTCAGATCGGACGTTTGATCCAAGGGAATGACGAACGTTTAATCGACGATTGAAGGGCATCCGGCATCGATCCACGCTTGCACCTCTTCAGCTCGCCAGCGAACATTACCGCCGAAACGAACTGGCTTTGGCAATTTGCTGGCGGAGCGTAGTCGCCAAAGCGTTCGTGTGGAGATATTTAGGATTGCCGCCAGCTTGTTGGCGGAGAACAGGATTGGACGGTAGTCTTGCTCTTGGATTTGATTTTCTTCAGTTGTCGTTGAATGGTTTTGCATTGGTGGGTCCCGCCGCAGGGCATACGTCTCGATGTCACCGTCTGTCGACAAATGAGTCAGCTCACCTTGAAGATCGGGCAGTGCCAGATAGTAGCTCGGCGACGTGTACAACGTCGTCGCCGGGCCCCGCAGCATGCGACGGATGGTTCCCAGCTCCAGTTGCCAGCCAAAACCTACCGGTCCGTTCCGTCGCGCTTGGTGCGACGAGTAGCTGAGGTCTGCCTGCGGCGTGTGTCCGTTGATGCCTGGCGGCAATGCCAAGGGCATATTGAACTCGGCCGCCCCCTGAAACAAGTTCACCAGCGTCTGCTGGGCCAGCTCGGCCGACAGTGTCGGGTCGTTAGGATTGGCCAGTTGCGGCAACAACGACTCGATCCCGTATGCCGGTTCCGCTGGTTCCGACGATCCTGCTCCCAACGCTTCGATGACTGCTGGTTCCTCACTCTCGGCCGTCTGCGGAACTGATTCGGTTTCCTCAGCTTCTTCCTGGGCCAGCACGCTTTGCGGCGTGCAGATGGCAGTCACCAGGCTCAGCAGAACGATTATCGCGAGAGAACGTCGCATGAGTGCAGGGAACAGAAGGCAGGACGGTTGTTAGTTGCGGTAGTCGCAGTCGCCTATCCAGGGGCTCACCGTGGTGGCCCGCTCACACTCATAGACCTTGTCCCAGCCGTTGCCATTGTTGAGATAGACGTATTGTTGCCAGTTCCCATCGATCCGGTTGTATTGCGAGAACATCAGATCGGTCAGCCCGTCACCGTTGACGTCAACGGTTAGCGGCACGCTGTCGTAGCCTCCCTGTTGGTTGACCGCACTACTGTGCAGCTGGGTCAACGGCAGCTCATAGATCAGGTCTGGCGGTGGCGTCTGGGCTCGGGCGGGAACGAGACAGGCCCAGGCAAACGCTGCGGCCAGGCCGGCGAGAGATAGCACAAGAGGAGTAAGAGTGTGTTTGTGTTTCATGGAGAAGAAGGGACGTTGCCACCATCGTATCACATCCCACGGAGATGCGCAAACCAATTGCGTGCCCGTAGTGCAACTTGCACTTCTGTCTGCCGACAGGGAGCCGCTGTTATCCATCAATAATTCGAAGCCAATAGCGAGGTGATCGCCCCGCCCTCACCGTCCTCGATGTACCACAGATCTTCGTCCTTGCCGACGGATTTGCCATCGAAAACCTGCAGGTAGTCCAATCCCCCGTGCTCGACCGCTTTTTCTTGAAGAATGGTTAGACAACGGAGGTTGATTTCCTGTTGGAAAATGTCGATAGCATCCCGCGTTGCCACGAACGGTTTTTCCGGTGAAGGCTGAAACATGTTCACCGAGTCGGGGTGATCGTAGGGAATCTCTTGCCGCTTGAGTGGTGGAAGCTGCTCGCTCATGGGTGTGATTAGAACCAGGACGCCAACATGCCGCTGGTACTGCCCTGGTCCGCAATCTCTCGATCGACCAGGGCTTTGGCTTGTTGGTACTCGGCCATGTAACCGGCGTGATGCTCTCGCCGACGAAATGCCCGCTCGATCGTCGCTCGGTTGACTTCAATTAACGTCTCTCGATCGAACATGCGTTTGCCCTGACACGTGGCAATGTGCGAGTACCACTCGCACGCGAACGGCTCGCCGTCCCGGTGAGACTGCACGGCACGCAGGGCGGACTGCGGTGTGAAGTATCCCAAGCTCTCGCAGATCATGTGACCGATCAGGCTGCGGTACTTTTGCATGTCACTGATTGGCTTCGTCGGCTCGGCCTGGTCGAGCCGCTGCTCTTCACTAGAAAGATGTTCAGACATAGGCAGGCAATGGTGCCACTATTGGCCTCGTGCCACAAGAATTGCGAAGCGTTTTTCGTTGTCGATTGACGTGACGTGTGGCATGCTGGCACGCTAGATTGTTCGCCAAACCATCATGTGGTCACTTGAGACGCTCGCAGCCATTAACGCAGAAATCGAGACCGAAGCCAGGCGGCAGAATCTTGAACCGTATCATCCCAGCGGTCCCGAGGAAGTGGAAGCGATGGAGTCGTTCCCCTTTCCCAGTCTCGGCGACATTCCCGACGACTGGGAAGAGACCGAGAGTTTTTGGGTCGATCACACGGGATGGGGCAAAGCGTCCGAACCGGCATTGACGATCGATCAATTCCGCTCGCTGCTTTACGATCACGTCGCCGACAATCCGGATGATGCTTACGCGATCACCGAGGAGGGACCGTTTCAGCTCGTTGTCTCTGCCCTGCGTCGGGTTCGCTCCGACGTGGCTGACACGCTCAACAGCTAGAGCTAGCGATAGTCACGCGGATCAATGCAACGATCGTAAGTTGCCTTGTCGAGCGGGCACCAATCAGTTCGATCAATGCCGCGTCGATAAGTTCGCGTGGGGCTGTCGGGAAACGCACTGGCAACCTTGATCCAACGCTGCTGATAGCCCACCAAGGCACGTATGAGGTCAGCCAATTCTGACAAGTCCTGGTCCTGGCTGAAAATCAACGCTACGTCGTACTCGTTTTTGTGAGCAAGATCGAGAACATCGAGAGCCAACCGAACGTCGATCCCCTTTTCTTCACCAGTAAGAACCGTGTGCTGTGATCCATCCGGCAGGGTGATTGATTTATTCCGGTACACGAGCGGGCGACTGTAGACGGTGACACCACGACGACCCATCATGGCGAGTTTGTTGTGCCAGAACGTGTGCCAGTACGCATTGTCGGTGGCGTCTGGCACACCCGTGTAGAAGTAGACGTTCGTTAGTGCCCAGCCTTGTTGCACGCAGACAGCTTTAGCAAGTTTCTGCACATCATAGTTTGGGTAGTTGTACCCGAACGCCTGCCGTGCTGTGTGGAAGAGATTCTGGCCGTCGATGAACGCGATGGTTCGTTTGATGGTGGGTTCGTGTGGCATCCGTGCCGTCCGATCAAAAAAATAACCCCGCCCGAGGCCGCCGAAGCGGTGAGTCAGACGGGGAAGAAGTGTTAGTACAAGTATCGGCCAGGAGGCGGCAAAAGTCAAGAGATTCAGTCATCATTCCAGGGCTACCGAAAAAATGAACTTAGCCCGAGGAGGCTGCGTAGGGATTGTGTAACGGATACCGATTTACTCTTGTTTTCACGGAGGTTTTGCTTGTGAATGCCGCTCACGCGGGGAATTTGCTCAGCCAGTTGCAGCAG
>JAJDED010000052.1 GCA_029259915.1 Planctomycetota bacterium
TCTTCGTTCGGCATCTACAAATGTTCGAGAAGTGGAAACACTGGACGGCTGGGAAGCAATCGAATCCCCTGATAGCAACGCTACGACAGCGTGACTAACTCTTTTCCTGTGAGACATTTACGCTTAACTACGTGCTATTCAACGATGAAGCCGAAGCCTCCAAGCAAACACCTTTAAGTAGCGTCGGTCTGATAGACCGAGAGGGAGTTAGCAATTTGCGTATTTTGGCTTCGACGGTCCAGACCTATTTGTGCTGAGTCGATGAGTTTCAATGCCGTGCGTCGATCGTCATCGAGCCGCATGAAGCAGTGCGACGTACAGTTTGTGGCAGCCAGTTTGTGACAACAGCAAAATCTACTTCAAGCCTTTCGTGAGGGTAAAATGATCGTCAGCAGAAAGGACGAATCCAGCACGGCTTCCACCGCGTGGACGTCGCCGGTCGCCAGGTGTAGCAGGTCGCCTGCCCGGAGCTGCTTTTGTTCGCCCATCGCTGTGAAGGTGATGCGTCCTTCCAGGCATTGCACGAGGATCTCGCCGGGTGCTTTGTGTTCGGAGATCACTTTTCCTGCCCGTAGGACCATGCGTATCACTTCCACGTGATTGGTCTTCAAGAGCGTTGTCGTCTGGGACGAAGCCAAAGTATCCGCCAAGGGTCGCACGTCAATTACTTCACTAAGTTGTGCAAGTGCAGTAGTCATTGTTGTATCTCCTGATTTAAATTGGCAATGTTGGCAATGGTAGAATGGTTCAATTGCCGCGCGTGTCTACCTACAGCATCAGTTTTCCTTGTTCTTGAACGAGCGTCCTGTCTTCAATCCGGCCACGAAAATGACTAGCGCCACAGCTCCCAGGAAAAACACCGTGTCGCCCGGCACTCGCATCCAACGCAGCGTCTGCATCAGATCGCTCTGCATGAATTCGCTGCTGCGGGCAAACCAATAGCTGTGTTCCACCGACGCCTTCGTTTGTAATAGCCCAACCGGCAACAAGCTCATCAGACACATCGCCATCAGACCGCCGTTGAGCGACCAGAACGAGAATCGGAGCAGTCCCTCTTTCCACTCTTTACCCGGGATCAGAACCCGCAGGCAAATGAGCATCAGTCCAATGCCCAGCATGCCGTAGACACCGAATAGGGCGGCATGACCGTGGAGCGGCGTCGTGTTGAGTCCCTGCATGTAGTACAGAGCGATGGGTGGGTTAATCATGAAGCCAAACAGTCCGGCGCCGACCATGTTCCAGAAGGCGACTGCTACAAAGAAGTAGATCGGCCACTTGTAGCGCTGGACCCACGGCGACGTGCGGGAGCGTCGCAAGTCTTCTGTGGCGTCGAAACCCACTAACACCAGCGGGACGACCTCCAACGCACTAAAGACCGATCCCCACACCAAAGCGACAGTTGGTGTCCCCGAAAAGTACAGGTGGTGACAGGTGCCGATGATGCCGCCGGACAGAAAAATCGTGGCCGACAACAGGGCTGCTGCCGCGGCGACTCCCGGTCGAACGAGATTGAGCCGCATGAAAATGAAGGCGATGACTGTCGTAGCGAATACTTCGAAAAAGCCCTCCACCCACAAGTGAACCACCCACCACCGCCAGTATTCGACGATCGACAAGTGCGTATGTTGTCCCCAGGTCAGTCCCGCGCCGTAGAACAAAGCGATGGCCCCAGAAGCGACTGCCAGCAGCGCGACCAGTTGCTTGGTTTCGCCCGTTTTTCGTAAGGCGGGCATCAACACACGGATCATTAAGACCAGCCACAGCAAAAGTCCGACCATCAGGCCAATCTGCCAGACTCGGCCCAGATCGACATACTCGTAACCCTGATGCCCAAAGTAGAACGAAATGGTATCGGTCATCTTGTTTTGGATACTTAGCCACTCGCCGCTGAGCGAACCGACCACGACGAGCAGTAACGCTCCAAACAGTATGTTCACCCCAAGTCTTTGTCCCTTGGGTTCTTCGCCGCTTACGAGCGGGCCAATGAACAGCCCGGCTGCGAGCCAAGCCGTAGCGATCCAGAACAGGCCCATCTGCACGTGCCATGTTCGCGAGACGCTGTAGGGCAGCCACTCGGAAAGTGGGAAGCCATAGAAGCCGTCGCCTTCAACGCCATAATGCGCCGTCACGACCCCGAGTAGCATCTGCACGAGGATCAGCGCCGAGACGACCCAGAAGTATTTGATGGTTGCCCGTTGCGACGGCGTGGCCTCCCAGAGCGCCAACGGATCATTCTCGGGTGGAATGGGCTCTTCCTCTTCACTTCGCTTCGAGGCGTACCACCATGCCATTGCGGAAATGCCCGCCAGCAGCATGATGATACTCACGCCGGTCCAAACAATCGTGTCGCCGGTAGGACGATTGCCAATCAACGGCTCGTGGGGCCAGTTGTTGGTGTAAGTGCTGATGTCATTGGGACGGTCGGTGGCCGCCGCCCACGCCGTCCAAAAGAAGAACGCTGACAACTTATGGAGCCGATCCGAGTCGGACACAGCCCCCGCAGGAATGGCATAGTCGGCGTTCCCTGCCGAGAAGACCTCGGTGTAATGGGCCAGGTTGGATTGGAAGGCCTCGACGCGAATGGGATCAACCGTGACGGTGCCGGTCGCTACATCATAGGTGTTGGTGTGCAGCAGTTTCGTTAAGCGAGCAATGAGTTGAGCCTGCTGTTCGTTGTCGAGTTGGTCGAACTCGGCGTTGTGGTCCGACTTGGCCCACTTGTCGAGAATAAAGACCGCCTCGCGATGCAGCCAGTCCGCCGTCCAATCGGGAGCGACGTAACTGCCGTGCCCCCAGATGGAACCGACCTCCATCCCGCCGAGCGACTGCCAGACATTCTGTCCGGCAGTGATCTCGCCGTTGTCAATGAGCGTCTGGCCGTCGGTCGTCACCACCGTCTCGGGAATCGGCGGCATCTCCTGATAGATACGCGTACCGATCCAGCCCAACACCAGAAACGAACCAACCATCACGGTCACAAATGCCATCCATAATCGATTCATTGATTCCTCACGTTGTTGTTGGTTAATCGCTGGCGCTGTTGTGCTTCTGAGGTTTGTCCAACCCGAGCCAAAGCGGACACTCATCAACCGCATCCCGGTTTTCGCACTGACTGATGATCTTTTTCAGCGATCGCTTCATTTTCTGGAGCGACCGAATCTTGTCGTCAATGTCGCTGATCTTCTGTTCGGACCTCTGTCGCACATGGACGCACTTCGTCTTTACATCAAACCACAGCCCAAGCAGCTCTCTAATCTCGGCGAGTGTGAAACCAAGTTCCTTCGCATTGCGGATGAACTGCAAACGCGACACCACCGACTCGTCATATTGCCGATAGCCCGAAGGCCGACGGGCCGGTTCTGCCAACAGCCCTTGCCGTTCGTAGTACCGGATCGTCTCAATTCCGACATTCGACCGTTTCGCAACTTCGCCAATTTTCAAGGCACTCAAAGCTGGCACTCCTTGTCTGGGACGCATTCTAAACTCCGTACCATACTACAGAGTCAATCGCGAGGGAGCGATTCTTTTTTTGTGGGACCTGGTGCAGCCTCTAGGCCCAGCCATATCCCGTCTGCGGCCACGGCGGAGCGGGTCTGGAAGACCGCGGCGGCGCGTGGAAGAGTCCTAAATCGACCTGGAATGACTGCGATCAACAGCTGAGCTAAGATGTCGCCAGTCGATGAGAAATGACAGCGACTCGGTAATGCATTCGGTGGGCTAGACCGAACGGAATCGACACATCCCGAACTACCATCGGTGAAACAGACCGATGCACTTAACGGACTTCAGCGATCAGTTCATGGATGCATTCGGTGCGAAACGCCGAGGTGGCTTAGCGCGTATTTTTACACGAATCTGGGCAGTACCCTTTCTAGAACAGTCCCTAGCCGCTGGCGGATGCCAGTGGTCCCACCGGCTTCCGCCGGGGGCTATTTACAAATCGCTTTTTTATCTGCTTGCGGGGTGTTTCTTGAACACAACGTCAGAGCAAACAGCGCGACTGTAAGCGAAAGCGTCGAGGGTTCCGGAACGACGCCCCACCATGCCAGGCCGTAATCCTGGGTAGCCTGAGCGCCGGCAAATGGTTGGCGAACCAGAATGTCGTAAAAACCATTTTCCGGGATTTGAAAGAAAGCGTGTTCCACACTATCCACCGAACTGAGCGAAGCACCAATTCGCTTCGTGAGATCTGTCTCACCACGCGGCAAGAGAAAGACGTCTAAATCTGTGAGCCCTACGGTCGTCAAAGTTTCGGCAGCAAAAGCATAAAGGCCGTTGCCATTAATATCGTTGATCGGCTCAGCCGCTTCGCCGAAGTTTATGATCCCATCTCCCTCGCCTTGGTCCAACGTACCTGCCATACCATCGGCCCCAAAATCGAAGAACTGCGGACCGCCGCTCCCCCCGCCGACAAGCCCCGGATTGGCTGGGTTGGCCGAACCAGGTATTCCGGTATCTTGGAAAACTTCCGCGTCAAATAAACCGTTGGCGGCGATATTGTCGTCGAGTGTCACAATTCGGTCCCAAGCCAACGTGACGGAAAAGAAGCTGTCTTTCGGAATACGTCGTTCAATTTTGTAAGTGTTGCTGTCGCCTGCCCCTACCGTCACTCCATAGTCCCAGCCAATTGAAGGAACCACTCCGGGATCGAACTCGCCCGCAGCAAATTGCGTGAGTGCGCGCGAGGCGTTGAGTTGTCCAACTCCCATCTGTAAATGCAACGGTTTCGACTCGCTTGTAAATGCATCGGAAGTAGTCCAATCGTTACCGGCAGTGTCGATAATGGTTTTTTCCATTCCTAGAAGAAATCCTTTAGGTACCGCTTTGCCGTTGGACATAAATGTGCCGTTGTCTTTAATCTTGTCTGCAGAATTCATCAGAACCGCCTTTTGCACTTCGTGGCGTTTGGGGAAACCCTGAAAATCAGGATCGTTGGCGGCAATTCTTTGGTTCGCGAATTCGTGGAGCAGGGCCACGGTTCCGGTGACATGCGGAGCCGCGAAACTGGTGCCGGACGTGGTATTTGTTCCGCCGGCATAGCTGTCCATCGTGATACTTCTCCCCGGCGCCAAGATGTCGTTCAGTCGTCGGGAACCGTCAGTGGTAAAGATGTTTCCAGGATCGACTTGGCGAAATACGTTTCCCACTTGACGCGAGAAGGCGACGTTGATGCCATTGAACAAGTCGGAGGGTGTGCCCGGAGCAGGAGGTCCCTGCTCGTCGGCGGCGATGACGTAAAGCGTGTCACGATTACTTGCGGACCAGTCGACGTATTGGGTCATCAAGCTCGTTCCATTGGGCGTGATTGCTCCAATACCGAAACTCATGTTCACTGCAGCGACCGGTTCTCTGAGGTGGAGTTGCTGATCCGAAATGGCCGATTTCGCCGAGAGGAAATTGAGTGTTCCGCCATTGGGGGGACCATCGGCCGAGGCAACCAGTCGTGCACCGGGGGCAATTCCACGGTTTGCTGGTGCTGTCGAGATCATCACACTGGCCACATTCTGAGCGTGATTGTTGTTGAAGGGAGGAATCGGCGCGACAGTTTCTGCAAATTCCCACAAGTTGTTCGCAATCGGAGCGGCAAATCCGTTAGAAACTTGCCCCGGCGTTACGTTCGCGTTGCTGGCCAAAGTGTCGAAACCGGGCACCGCGGGTCGGCCATCTTCCACCTGACCAATCGTTACACCAGCACCGGTGAGTCCAGCAGGAACGTGGATACCGTTGATCCCACGCGATGTGGCGTCCCCTCGAAGTTCGCCAATTAGAAAACAAAATGATACGCAAGCAACAACCGCGACCACGCGCGGTGGAAAAAGTTTGTCAGTCATTAGCGTCACCTTCGAATGGAGTTTAGTTCAAAACTCTTACTCACCCTGCCTCGACGCTGTTCGACACCTCCACATCATAGCGATTGCAAGTTAGAACACAATGAAATTGTAAAAAATGGGGGAATTCGACTCTTCAAAAGCCGCATGAAAAAGGATCTAAATGTCTCATTCATCCAATAGTTTTCTCAGCACAGTTTGCAAGATGCCGCCGTTGCGGTAGTAGTCAAGTTCCACGGGCGTATCAATACGCACAGTGGCGTCGAATTCGATGCTCGTGCCTTGCGCTTCGGAACTTGCAACAACCTTGAGCGTTTGCCGAGGCTGCAGGTCGTCGCCCAGCTCGGGAATCTCAAAGACTTCTTCGCCGGTTAGTCCGAGACTTTGCCACGATTGGCCCGCAGGGAATTCCAACGGCAAGACGCCCATGCCAACCAGATTGCTACGATGGATGCGTTCGTAGCTGGCGGCGATTACCGCGCGAACCCCCAACAAGAACGTTCCCTTGGCTGCCCAGTCGCGGCTGGAGCCGGTGCCATATTCGGCGCCGGCAAGCACGACCAACGGCACGCCCGCTTCGCGATACTTGATCGCCGCATCGTAAATCGACATCACCTCGCCGCCGGGAAGATGGCGAGTCACGCCGCCCTCGGTGCCGGGGGCCAGTTGATTGCGGATGCGAATGTTGGCGAACGTGCCCCGGGTCATCACCCGGTCGTTTCCACGACGGCTACCGTAGCTATTGAAATCTCGCGGCTCGACACTGGCGGCTTGTAAAAACTTTCCGGCTGGACTGTCACCGGCAATCGCCCCAGCGGGTGAAATGTGGTCGGTCGTCACCGAATCGCCAAGTAGCGCCAAACACCGTGCACCAGATAGAGACTCGATGGGATCGACTTCTCGCTTGAGACCCACAAGAAACGGCGGCTCTTGAATGTAGGTGCTGTCGGCATTCCAATCGTAAAGCTCGCCGCCGGAAACCTCGATGGCGTTCCACTTGGGATTCTTTTGCCAAACGTTGTCGTACTGATTTTGAAACATCTCAGGTAGCACGCACTCGTCGACGACGCGTTGCACCTCTTCATGGGTGGGCCAAATGTCTTTGAGCAAAACGGGCTTGCCATCGCTGCCGGTACCGAGCGGTTCGGTGGTCAGATCGATATCGGTCGTACCAGCCAAGGCGTAGGCCACGACTAAAGGCGGACTGGCAAGATAGTTGGCCTTCACGTGCGGGTTGATTCGGCCTTCGAAATTACGGTTGCCGCTCAAGACGCCGCTGACGATCAAATCGCCGCTTACAATCGCCTCCCGCACCGCATCCGGCAACGGACCGCTGTTGCCAATACAGGTGGTGCAACCATAGCCGACCGTCTGGAAACCGATTTGGTCGAGCTGTTTGTTGAGCCCCGATTTTTCCAAGTAGTCGGTCACCACGCGTGAGCCGGGAGCAAGACTCGTTTTTACGTGCGAAGGAACCGTCAGCCCCTTCGCCACTGCATTCCTAGCCACCAGTCCTGCGGCGATCATCACCGAGGGGTTGCTCGTGTTGGTGCAACTAGTGATCGCGGCAATGGCCACTGCGCCATGGGTGATTTCCGACGACTGACCGTTATTGGCGACCGTGGCCCTGTTTTTCAGAGTCGCGTCGTCGAGTTCGAAACCTTGGGGACCGATCGGTGCGCGGAGCGAATTGTGGAACGACTTTTTCATCTGCGACAGCGGCACGCGATCCTGCGGACGCTTGGGTCCGGCCAGACTGGGTTCGACCGTCGATAAATCGAGTTTTACGGTTTTTGTAAATGTTGGGGTGGCCGTGCTGTCGGTGCGGAACAACCCTTGCTCTTTCGTGTAGCGCTCGACCAACTGAATTTCATCGCGGGTTCGCCCTGTACGGCTCAGATAGCGGAGCGTTTCCTCGTCGATCGGGAAAAAGCCCATGGTGGCCCCGTATTCGGGCGACATGTTGGCGATCGTGGCGCGATCGGCTAGCGACATGGTCGAGACCCCGTCGCCAAAGAATTCAACAAACTTGCCGACTACTTTTTCGTTGCGCAGGATTTCGGTGACGGTCAGCACCAAGTCGGTCGCTGTGGATCCGGGAGGCAACTTTCCGGTGAATTCCATTCCGACAACTTCCGGCATCAACATGTAAATCGGTTGCCCCAGCATGACCCCTTCGGCTTCGATTCCACCCACGCCCCAACCGACAACTCCCAAGCCATCAATCATCGTGGTGTGGCTGTCGGTACCGACTAGCGAATCGGGCACGGCAACTGTGCCGGCATGATCTTCTCGCAGAAAAACACACTTGGCCAGGTATTCGAGATTTACCTGATGCACGATGCCCGTGCCAGGGGGGACGACACGGAAGTTGCTGAACGCCGATTGTCCCCAGCGCAGAAATTCGTACCGTTCGCGATTTCGTGAGAATTCCAATTCGATGTTCAAATCGAGTGCCGTATCGCTGGCAAAGTGATCGACTTGCACCGAATGATCAATCACCAAGTCGGCTGGCACTAGCGGATTGATTTTTTTGGGATCGCCCCCGAGACGTTGCATCGCGCTGCGCATCGCCGCGAGATCGACCACTGCCGGCACCCCGGTAAAATCCTGCAACACCACACGCGCCGGCTTGAAGGGAACTTCCACTGCCGCGTCGCCCGCGGCGAGGACACCTCGACTGGTCGTCCAACCGGCAAGATTTTTCACGTCCTCTTCACTGACGACATAGCCATCGCAATTCCGCAAGAGCGATTCCAAAAGCACGCGGATCGAAAATGGCAACGCGTCGACTTTGGTCAGTCCCGCGTCTTCGAGCTTGCTAAGACGATAGATTCCTGCCGAGCCGGAGCCCGTTTCGAAAGTGTCGCGAGCAGTGAATGGATCGGTTATCAAAGTGTTGGCGGCCATGATCTTCGGTCCTTCGGAAATCGGTTGCGGTGGGTCTAAACCAGCTTGGGATAATAGTTCTAAGAAAATTTTGGAGGTGTTGGTCCGCATTTTAGCGTGACATCGGCCGCCTGTCTGGGGGGAACCACAAAGGAATAATGCCCCCCCCACGACCTAAGTCTCCTCGTGCTCGTGCCGCAGCTCGGTCACGCGATCGTGGTAAGCAGAAATCACGTCCCGCCGGCTCAGCATGCCCAAAACGGAACCCTCAATCTCTGGGTCGACGATAGGAATATCCTCAATGTTCTTTCGTGTGAATCGCCTAAGTGCAGTGTGCAGGTCGTCGGTGGGAACCACCGTCAGAACGGGATGCGACGCGATGTCCGCCGCAACGATCAGCGATCCCGAGCGATTGCCCGTGAGCACCGCCCGCAGATCGCGCAACGAGAAGATGCCCACCAATTTATTCTCAGGATTGACGACAGGGAAGTAGCTACACGCCGAGTACGACGCGACGCGGAGAATCTGTTGCAGTGGCATGTTTTCGGGGACGAGTTCGAATTTACGGTCCAAATCCATGACGTCGCGCACTTGGATTTGCTCGAGCACGTCGACCACAAAATCTCCCTGGTGTGCTGGACTATCGACAATGGCTGGCACCTGCTCTTCGTAGAGGCTCCAGCGCGACGACAACAGCGCTACATTCACGATGCACACAAGCATCAGCGGGAGCAGCAAGCCATAGGAACCACTCATTTCGCACACCATCAGCATGGCAGTAAGCGGCACCCGCGCTACGCCTGAGAAGAACCCCCCCATGCCTACCAGCACAAAAGCTTCGGGGTGCGTTACGATGTTTGGGAAGAAATGCTCGCAAACAATGCCAAAGGCCCCTCCGAGCATCGCTCCGATAAACAGCGAGGGAGCAAATACTCCTCCACTACCCCCCGAGGAAATCGTCAGCGAAGTGGCAAGAATCTTGCCGAAGCAAAGGAAAAGTAATAACGTGAAGGTCAGACGGCCATCAATGGCTTGCTGAATCCACCCGTAGCCGCCAGACATCAGTTGAGGAAACTCAAGTACAAGTACGCCCAACAACAACCCACCCAAGGCCGGCTTCAACATGTTTGGGATTGGAAGTTTGCGGAAGAATTTATTTCGCAAACCATAAAACGTGAGTACGTACACGTACCCCACAAGCGAGCAAAGCAGAGCGAACACCAGGTAAAGCGGGAGTTCCGCCATGTTGGAGAATTCCAAGCCCACTGGCGTACTGAAGGCCAATCCCTGACCAAAGATTAATGCGAAAACTGTGTAAGCAGTAATCGATCCGATGAAGCAGGGAATCACCGCCGCCGCCTCCAGGGCGGTTGAGCTATAGAGCACTTCGCTCACAAACAACGCTCCCCCCAACGGAGCACGGAAGATTGCGCCAATCCCGCCTGCGGCTCCAGCCATCATCAGCAATCGACGATCGCGCTCGCTGAGCCCCAGTTTGTCGGACATGTACGATCCGAATCCTGCGCCAATCTGGGCGATTGGCCCCTCACGCCCCGCGGAACCCCCCGTGCCAATTGTGATTATCGAAGCAATGGCTTTGACAAAGGGTACCCGAATCCTGATTTTGCCCGTCAAACGGTGAAACGCCTTGACCAGTGCATCGGTTCCGTGGCCTTCGGCTTCAGGAGCAAATCCATAGACAAGGATCCCACAGAGCAATCCGCCAATGGAGGGAACCAACAAGACAGCCCACCAGTTGGTGGGTAACTGAGGACGATGGTCGATGATTTCGCTACCTGCCGAGGGGGGATAATAACCCTCGACATGACCGAGCGCAAAATCCTGGGTTATGTTGAGCAAGTAGAAAAACGCCGCGGCCCCCAATCCTGCCACGATCCCTACCAACGGGGCAAACACGATCAACCGGCCAGACGCTTCGGTGTCGAAGATCGATCGCAAGTGCTCAATTAATCTACGCAAGCGTTGATCCCCGTAACACAAGATGCTTTACATTCAAAAAAATCAGGTTTTCTCCGTTGATGCGTTAGCATAACTCGAATGAGTCGAAGGTGCGAGTCGAGGATGCCGAGTTCACTCACGTCTCTTGCGAGAGTCGCGCTGGCACGGGCAACTCCACAGTGAATTGGGTCCCCCGCCCTACTTCGCTTTGCACTGTGATCCTGCCACCGTGGGCTTCGATAATCTTGGCAGTTGTGGGCAATCCAAGTCCCGAACCGCCCGGCTTGGTCGAGAAAAAGGCGTCGAACATCTGCGCGGCCGTGCGATCGTCCATGCCGCAGCCCGTGTCGATCAACAGCAAAGCGACATTCCCCTTGCTTGCGGTGGTACGAACCACGAGCTGGCCACCCCCTGGCATCGCTTGCTTCGCGTTGAGAATCAAATTCAACAGCGCGGAGCGGAAAGCCTCGCGATCGAGCATCACGCGAGGCAAGTCAGGATCGAGATAACGGACGATTTCAACCCCCGCTTCGCGGGCTTCGGGCTCGAAGAATTCTAGTGCTTCGTCGATTTCAGCGTTGAGATCGGTCGGCCGCAGATCGAGGTGGCGAACTTTGGCAAAGTTCAGGAAGTCGTCTAGCAGATCCTGCAACCGTTGGCATTCACGCCGGGTCAGATCGATTCGCTTCAACGCCCTTTTCTGCGCAGGGGTCTCGGTTTCTTCCATATCCTCGGCCAACAGTTCCATATTCAGCCGGATCGTGGACAGAGGATTCTTGATTTCGTGGGCCAGTGCTCCGGCCAATCGCGCAATCTCCGTGTACTGGTCCATCAAACGCTGAACCGCTTGGGACGTTTGCTCGGTACTTGCCGTGGGGGGATTGTGGGGCATCATCACGCCTGGGCCGTGGAAAGGAATCCCCCATGATAGAGCAACGAGTCTTCGAGAGGCTAGGGTTGCCAAACAATGACCAAGCCCTAATGACCAATGCCCAATTCAGGGATTCTCTGGTCATTGGACATTGGGTTTTGGTCATTTTTTGGCTTACAACACACTATTGGGACACTACCCATCATTACTGGGGCTTGGCTGGTTTTCGGGGCAATGATACACTGGCGAGATTACCGCAAGTGGGCTTAAGCAGAATCGAATAACGTTTTCCACGCGAGTGATAGGCGAAGCCGGCCAACCCCTTGGTTGGTGAGGAATCGGCCAGCGTAGCTTCAATTGGCAGAGCACCGCATTCGTAATGCGGGGGTTGGGGGTTCGACTCCCCCCGCTGGCTCTTGTTGCGATGTCGCTCGAACCGCGGTATCCCCGTACACCCACCGAAAACTATGGCAGGAGTTAGCTCCCCTATGTCGCAAATTCTCGATTTTGACATCCGGCAAATTGTTGTTTCTAACAGCACCTTTGGACCCGCCGAGATTCAAGAAATCGTCGGCTCAATTTCCGCCGACTTCAACAACTTTCGCCGACTGCGCGACGCCGTGGGCGAGCTCAGCGAACACCAGGACCGCACCCCCGCAGCCTCGGCTCGACTCGGGGTGTGCCAGTACATTCTGGGACGCTACTCCGAGGCGGTTCAAACACTGACCAATGCCGATGGTGGCGCTCTCACCCACTTTTTCCTGGGGAAAGCTTGCCTATCGCTCGACAAATACTCGGAAGCTCGGACTGCGTTCGAATCGGCGGAACGCGCCGGTTACAACCGCGACGACGTCGCGCTGGCCAAAGCCGATGCGATTCGCTACGAGGGCCATCCTCAAGAAGCGCTCGCTGTTTTAGACAGCCTGTCGGGCGCGGTGGAACAGACGGCCGAATATCTCTACCAACGCTCGGCCACTGTGGCAGCCTTGGGAGGCAATTCTTCGGAAGTGGTGGCCCTACTAGAAAGGGCCGTCGAAGCCGACAACACCCATGCCGGCGCTCTGTTTGGTCTGGCTCTGGAAAACGATCGTTACGGAAACGATGAATACGCCCGCCAACTTTACGAACGGGCCGCCGCCCAGTTTCCTGCTCACGTTGGCACGCTGTTGAATCTGGGACTGCTTTACGAGGACATGGAACATTTCGAGCGGGCCAAGCAGTGTTATTCGCGCATCTTGGAAGTTTATCCTAGCCATGAGCGGGCACGCCTGTTTTTCAAAGACTCCGATGCCTCGCGGGACATGTACTACGACGAAGAAGCCCGCCGTCGGCAGGACCGTCTGGTGCAAATCCTCAGCGTGCCGGTCACTGATTTTGAGCTTTCGGTTCGCAGTAGAAATTGCCTGCAAAAAATGGGAATCATGACCCTGGGCGACCTGACCGAAACCACCGAGCAGGAATTGCTCTCGAGTAAGAATTTTGGCGAGACATCTCTCGTCGAGATTCGAGAAATGCTTGTCTCGAAAGGCCTTGAGCTGGGGCAGTTTGCTGCCAGTTGGCGTGAAGAGGAACCTAGCTACGATTCCTCGACATTGAGCGACGACGAACGGGCGCTATTAGATCGACCGATTGCTGACCTGAACCTCTCGGTCCGGGCACGCAAATGCATGGTTCGGCTCGGGTTGTCGACCATCGGAGAACTCGTCCGACGCACGGGCGACGATTTGCTCGAATGCAAAAACTTCGGCGTCACCAGCCTGACCGAAGTCCGCGAAAAGCTCACGCTCAACAATCTCAAACTCCGAGGCGATTGATTCAGTCGCAAAATATGCCTAATGATTGGGGAGTCCTCCACACTCGGGCAGGCGAGAAAACCATGGTGGACTCGACTGACGAGATGGATGGGAATTTGGACAACGGGCACCCAAAACAGGGCAACGAGGCTTTTCTTTTTGAGTTGCATCATACCGATGCCGGCTCCTCCGCGCGACGTGCTACGTTGTATACACCGCACGGGTCGGTTGCGTTGCCGACATTCATGCCCGTGGGAACCGTTGCCTCGGTAAAGGGAGTCGACATTGGTCGACTCGCGGAAACCGGCGCACAAATTGTGTTGTCCAACACCTACCACTTGATGCTTCGGCCGGGTGACGAAGTGGTGGCTAAGCTCGGCGGTCTGCACGAGTTCATGCAATGGTCGGGCCCGATTCTCACCGACAGCGGGGGTTTTCAGGTTTTCAGCCTTGCCGAACGGGCGAAGATTTCTGAACAGGGCGTTTGCTTTCGCTCACACATCGATGGCAGCGAGGTGGAACTCACGCCTGAGCGTTCGATCGAAATCCAAGAAAACCTTGGCAGCGATTTCATGATGCAGTTCGATCATGTGGTGAAGTTGCCGAATACTCCCGAAGTCGTAAAAGATGCCACCTGGCGCAGCGTGCGCTGGGCAGAACGATGCCGAAAGCGAGCGCGGCGCAACGATCAAATGTTGCTGGCGATTGTGCAGGGTGGGCTCGACCAGCAGCTACGTCGCCAATCTGCCCAGGAGTTGGTGAAAATGGATTTCGCCGGATATGCGATTGGAGGGCTCAGCGTAGGAGAGCCTCCCGCGCAGATGTACGAAATGCTCGAAGTCACCGTGCCCGAGTTGCCGGAGAATTGCCCGCGATACTTGATGGGCGTGGGGCGCCCCCAGGATCTGCTCGAAGGGATTCACAGGGGAATCGACATGTTCGACTGTGTGATGCCAACCCGTAACGGCCGCAATGCGCTGGCCTTCACGGATCGAGGGCCTGTGAGGCTCAGAAATGCCTCCCACCAGCTCGATCCCCGCCCGTTGGAACCCGGCTGCCCTTGCCCCGCTTGCCAACATAGCCGTGGTTATCTCCGGCATCTGTTCCAAGCAAATGAGATGCTGGGACCAATACTCATTTCGATTCACAATCTAACCTACTACCAGCGGCTTATGGCCCAGGCTCGGGAAGCGATCGAGGCAGACTGTTTTCAGGAATTCCACCGAGCCAAGTCCGCCGGTTGGACCGCAGCGACCGACCGTTAAGCAGCCCGGATCGGGACGCCCTTGTCCGTTATGGCGCTAGGATTTATGATGATTCGGCCTCTGCTTGGCAGAAGGCCCGACGACGCACTTGTATCGGGCCGCTTCTGATCGCAAGAAGTTTTTCGCTTGCGATGAAAAAGGCTAATGGATGGCCGGTCGGCATTTCCCCATGTCGGGCGACGACCGCAACGACACACAGGTTCTTCAGGTGGTGATCAATTGAATACAGGACTTTTCCAGACGGCGATGTTGATCGCCCAAGACCAACCCCCTCCGCCCGGTATCGGAAACATGCTCTTTCCGATCGTGGCGATCATGGCGCTGTTTTATTTCTTAATACTCCGCCCACAGCGGGGTAAAGAGAAAGCGATGCGGACAATGGTCGAAAACCTCAAAGAGAAAGACCGCGTGGTAACAATCGGCGGGATCCATGGTGTGGTGACCAATGTCCAGCGCGATCAGGATATGGTAACCATCCGCGTGGACGAGTCCTCAGGAGCAAAAATTCGTCTGGGATCTTCGGCAATTGCGCGCGTAGTTCTCGATGACGAAAAAAAGGCGAAATAGTAGCTGTAACGTGAATTCATCGACTTCGTTCGATCAGATACAACCAGAACCAAAAAACAGGAAACGGGTAGACCAAAATGACGAGTATGGCTGGAAGAAACCGTTGGAATGGAACCAACGTTTGTTGCCCTTGGTTCGTGATATTGCTGGCATTCGTTGTCGGATTGGCAGCGGTTGCTCCTGGACATTGCCAGGACGCGTCGGCACCCGCAACTGGGGATGTTGCCACGGTTGTTGATGACTTGGTTGGCGAAGATGGTTCGGCATCACCCAGCGACGATGCCGTGGGCAACGACTCGTCGAGCGAGACTGCCCCTGCGGAAGCGGTCCCTGCAGGCGAAGCTCCAGAAGGCGATGCACCTGAAGGATCGGCCCTGGAGGGATTCGTCTTATTGGCAATTGTCGTAGCGTTGTTCGTACTGCCAATGCTCATTGGCGGGCACTTTGCCAAGTCTCTGAAGATGCCCGACCATGGCTGGAAATTTGCAACCGCCATAGGCACTCTCGCCGCTGCCGCGGTGATCATCGCTCAAGGTGAAATCAAATTTGGCCCCGATCTGAGTGGTGGCATTACGCTGATCTACGAGCTGCAGGATACTTCCGCCCTAGCCGAGGATGCCGGTGAAGAAGGCGAAGATTCGCAAGATCAATCAACCGCAGCCAAGCGACAAACTGTTAGCCAACTAATCAGCGCTTTAAGCGAACGCGTCGACCCCAGTGGCACGAAAGAAGTAACCATCCGCGAGTATGGTCTCGACCAAATCGAAATCATCATCCCCAAGGCAAGCCAGCAGGAACTGGAGTTTATTGAACGTCGGATTTATACCGCCGGTGCCTTGGAATTTCGTATTACGGCCTCGCCCGTTTTTATCAAGAATCGCGGCATCATCGAACAGGCCAATCTTCTCCCCCCCGGGGAAAACGAAGTGTGGCGGGGCGAAAACAAAGTGGCAGAGTGGGTGGCCTACAGTGTCGAAGAGTTTGGCCCCGTCGATCGCGAAGACACCCGCTTTGTCAAACGCATGGCCGGGAAAGTGCCGCAAGCGCTTGTGCTGACTGACGATGGATTGGATGTGACAGGAGAGTATCTCAAGAAGTCTTCTGCTGGTTTCGATGAACGTGGCCGACCACAGGTAAACTTCAACTTCAACCAACAAGGCGCTTTCCGCTTCGGACAACTCTCCGGCAAACATGTTCCCACTCCCTCGGGACAAGAGTATCAGCTAGGCATCCTTTTGGACAAGAAATTGCTCTCAGCTCCATCGATCCAAAGTAAGATCACTTCGCAAGGGCGCATCACAGGAATTTCCAGTAAAGAAGAAGTCGATTTTGTGGTCGGCATTCTCAACGCCGGTAGTTTGCCTGCCCAGCTCAACAAAGACCCCATCAGCCGCGAAACCATTAGCCCCACGTTGGGGGCTGAGACCGTAGAGAAAGGACGCACCGCGATCCTGATCTCCTTGATTGCCGTCATGGTTTTCATGCTGCTGTATTACCGCTTTGCGGGAATGATTGCATGCCTGGCGCTGGCGGCAAATCTGCTGCTTATTCTGGGACTGATGGTGCTGTTCAAAGCCGCTTTCACACTTCCGGGCCTGGCGGGCTTGGTGCTGACGGTCGGCATGAGTGTCGACGCCAACGTGCTGATTTTCGAGAGGATTCGAGAAGAACGCAAACGGGGTGCTGCGATGCGGATGGCGATCCTCAACGGCTTTGCCCGGGCTACCCAAACCATCGTCGACGCCAACGTCACCACGTTGATCACTGCGATCGTCATCTACAAAATTGCTCCCGACAACGTCAAAGGATTCGGCGTCACGTTGATCTTGGGCATTGTGATGAGTATGTACACTGCGATTTTCTTATCTCGGATCGTGTTCGACATCGCCGAACGTACGCGCCGGTTGAAGGAATTGAACATGGCTCAGATCGTAAAATCGGCCCACTTCAATTTCTTGGGGAAACGGGGCTTGGCTGCGTTTGCTTCGCTAGTGTTGATTGGCATCGGCCTGACAGTTGTCGTGCAGCGCGGCGATGATCTGCTGAACATCGATTTTACCGGAGGCAGTTCCGTAACGATTGTCTTCGATGAAGATCAAACTATGCCTTATGAAGAAATCAAAGACCTTTTGCAGCAGACCGAACTCAGCGACAAGAATCTTTCCCTAGTAGCCGTGGGAGATAAGGGCGATCGCTATACGGTCAGCAGCGTGAACCAAGACGTTGGTGCTGTGCAAGAACTGTTGCACGATACATTCGGAAACCGACTGAAAACTTACCAGGTAAAAGTGGAGCAAATACAAGCCCTGCCTGCACAAGCAAGCGAGTCCGACGGCGATGAAACCCAATCGCCCAAACGTGCCGATCCCTATGCCGGAGGCACCAGCGCCCAGTTGAACTTCAGCATTGGGGGAGACTTGAATGACGATGGTGGGGTTTCTTTCGACACGGTCAAGCAGTTGGTGCAAGACGCCCTCGATGCGACCGGACACGGTGGCGTCGCCTCGTCGGCATCGAACCCGGACTATCAGATCGGGAGTGCTAGAAGGTTTACCCAGTGGGAAGTCAAAATTGCGCTACCCGAGGGCCAGTCAAGCGAAGTTTGGGATCATCTCCTGTCGGTAACCAACGATCGCCCCATCTTCCCGCTCGCCAACAAAATCGGTGGACGCGTCGCCGGCGACATGAAAACCAAGGCCATCGCTTCTATCGTCATCAGTCTTTTGGGAATCGTAGCTTACATCTGGATCCGATTCCAACGCGTGATGTACGGCCTGGCTGCGGTGATTGCCTTAGTCCACGATGTGTTGATTACGCTGGGAGCAATCGGCGTAAGTGCGGTTTTTGTCGAAGGTGTTCCAGGGTTGGCCGATGCGCTGATGATCGAAAAGTTTCAGATCAGCTTGCCCATCGTTGCGGCATTTCTGACGATCATCGGTTACTCGCTTAACGACACGATCGTTGTTTTCGACCGTATTCGCGAAGTCAAAGGCAAGAGTCCCAAACTTACTGGCGAGATGATCAACGACAGTATCAATCAAACCTTGTCCCGTACTTTGCTTACGTCGGTGACCACCTTGCTTTCGGTAGGTTTGCTCTACGCTTTAGGAGGTGATGGAATTCATGGATTTGCCTTTGCCCTGGTGGTTGGCGTGATTGTTGGTACGTATAGCTCAATCTTCGTCGCCTCGCCCGCGCTATTGTGGATGAGCCAACGTGCCGACGCAGCCGCGGCAAACTCGGGATCCCGAAGGACATAAAAAAACTTGCCACGAAGACACTAAGAAAACAAATTGAAGAATTTTGGAATGGCAATTCCTTCCATTCCGTCGTGTTTTTTGTGGTTCAATCCTAAACCGGTGTACTAAGCGATTCTAAAAGTCTTATTCTGCTAGAGCCCGTTCGATGCGTGCCAGGCAGCGCTCGCGGCCTAAGATGGCGAGCGTTTCGAACATCCCAAAGCCGACTGCCTTTCCTGTAATGGCGACGCGCAACGCATGGATGATTTGGCCGATCTTGATTCCTTCGGTTTCAACAAACGCTTTTAGTTCGCGTTCGAGAGTCTCAGGTTCGAAGGGCTCGGTTTCGGCCAATTGTTGGCTAAATCGGGTTAACAAGTCAGCCGCTCCCTCGGCATTGCGCAAACGCTTGTCGAGAGTTTTCTGCTCGTAGACCAGGCTGTCGTCCGTCGTGAAGAAATCGGCATAGTCAAGAATATCCCCCGCCACTTTGATACGGTCGCCGGCAGCTTCGACAATTTTAGCGAGGTATGGCCCCGTGTCGCATGGCGGCGGATCGGCTACATAGCCAGATTTTTGCAAAAAGGGAAGGACTCTGGCCACCTTCTGCTTGGTCGGCAACTGCTGCATTGCACGATCTTGAAACGACCAAAGCTTCTGTGGATCGAAACTCGCGGGCGCCTTATTCACTCGCTCCAGCGAAAAGTGTTCGATCATCTCAGCGCGGGAAAACTCCTCGGTTTGATCGTCGAGCGACCAGCCCAGCAGCAACAAATAATTCAACACCGCATCGGGCAGGAATCCAATTTGCTCGTAGAAATCGACGATCACCGGATTGAACATGTCGGCATCCACAGCCATCTGAAGCCGCTCGGCAATCGCTTCCCCATGTTTTTTTAACTGTGCAAAATCGCGATTCTTTAGATACTTATCCAACTTGCGCTTGCTGAGCTTGTTCTTACTCCCTGGCTCGGCAACGTAGGGCAGGTGAGCAAATTCCGGCGGCGAATAGCCCAGTTGTTGGGCAATGAATACTTGTCGTGGGGTGTTTGAGAGGTGCTCTTCCGCGCGAATCACATGCGTGATTTGCATATCCTGGTCGTCGACCACCGTCGCCAAATGATAGAGACACGAGCCGTCGGCCCGCTGGATGACATGATCTTGTTCGCCTGCCCACTGAAAACGCACCTCGCCGCGAACCAGATCCTGCAGAACCAGCTCGCCTTCCCTTGGCATTTTGAGCCGCACGACTCCTTGGCGTCCTTCGGCTTGAAACTTCTCTGCTTCTGCCTCAGTTTCTGCCATCCAGCGCCGACTATAGGTAAAATGTGTGCCGTTCTGTTGGGCTTGTTCGCGCTCGGCTTGAATTTCTTCCGTCGAGGCAAAGTCGCGATAGGCTGCCCCCGAGGCAAGCAGGGCGTCAACTGTGGCTTGATATTTTTCCGCGCGTTGCGATTGATAGTAGGGCCCATGGGGCCCGCCGACTTGGGGGCCTTCGTCCCAATCGAGCCCCAACCATCGGAAGCCGTGCAAAATCGGCTCCAAAGCAGCCTCAACATTGCGCTGTTGGTCGGTGTCATCGACACGCAAAATAAACTGCCCCCCCTGCCCTTTGGCAAACAACCAATTGAACAGCGCGGTGCGCACCCCGCCAATATGCAGATACCCGGTCGGACTCGGTGCGAAACGTGTGCGAACTGTCATGGGAGTATGATCCACGATCTTCGCGAGCCTGTCTACCACACACTACGCGGCTTGGTTGCGCGACTTCTGCTTGCGGAGTCGTTTGCGCTCCACCTTGCTCAATCGGCGACCTTCCTGAGGATGGTCGTCGCTTTCTTGCTCGCTGCCATCAACCCATGCGGTTTCCCTCTTGGCAGGCGAATCCTCTCCAGAATTCTTACTTTTGCCCGGATCTCGGGACGACTGGCCCATAGACTTGATCGCTTCGCCATGGTCGATCAGTCCTTGCACGTCTAAAACGACATACCGAGCAAACAAGAGGGAGCCCGTAAGTAAGAAGAGATTGCCAATCACTGGCAGAAGTCGGTCGGCTGTTCCCTGCAAGTTGTCTAAGGCGGCAGGCATCCATCCACAGTAGGAAAGTCCTGCCACAGCAAAGCAGATCAATGCGAGTGAATAAACAGTCGAAGCGCTACGGCACTCCGCAGCTTCGCGGATGAGTGTTATCAAAAGCCAGCCGCCAAAGATCGTCGCCGGCAAAAGCCACCACCCAGCGTGTTCCGGCAAAAGACTCCAACCCGAGAAATGTCCGAGCACACGAGCAACAACTTCGTGTCCCCTCACAACAGAATTCAAGCTCAACGCGACCGCGGCGAATGCCGCTAAACGCCAGATTCGATAACGGCCTCGACTATCGTCCACCCGATGACGCCGCAAAGAGAAAATTAATTTCGCCAGGCAAGCCGCCATCAACAGGGCTGTCGCCGAAGTCCAGGCGATTAACCCATCCGAAAAGATGGCCGTAATTTCTGCTGGCGATACGACTCCCGTCAAACTGCTTAGTCGATCCGCATGACGGGCAATCATCTCTCCCGCGGCAGCTACAAACAGTCCACCCAAAAGCAACGCGGCAATCGCCCGGAAGCGTCGGGGAACATAGTCTGTAATCTGGGGATGATTCTCGATATTCGCGCCTTCCCCATAACGAGGCGTATCGCCGGAGGATCGCGCGAGATCGGTCCGGGCGGCAATGCCGATCGCACTTCCTGCAGTCAGGACTTCTTCGTTCAGGACACGTCGACGACGTCCCAATCGGGCTGTATTTAGTGACATTTTGACTCTTATGAAATATGAGATTTGACTACAGGAAACCTTGGATGGCATGCCTTGCTAGCATTGGGCGCGCTGTGCCAGCAGGCGTATCCGCATAATCGGAATCGGCATTTCGACCGCACCTACCCGCAGGAAGTCGACACGGCTGGGGTTGTTCCAGCTAGGCAAAGTCTGACGACGGCTTGTTAGCAAAGAGCGGAGAGCAGAGAGCGAAGAGCCAGAGGGAAAGACTCATTGTTTTTCTGGCTCTTAGCTCTCCGCCTTCCCTACCGCCATTATGCGCGCTCCAGTCATTGCGATCCGTGCGGATTGTTATGGATTTTCTGGTTGCCACGATTCGGCGGCCTCGGAGCGGTCCTTATGGTTTGCGATTAGCCCTCGCGTGACCTACGGTTCAAAAGGGAAAGTGCGCAATCCTGCGCGTCAACAAGTCGATTTATTAGCAAATGCTTTAGCAAGATGGCGAACCGCGGATGAGTGAACAAGCCCCAGGAAATACCGAATCGTCCTCCGTGCAAACGGCCGAGCAGAATGCCACGGCGACGGCACGCAAATCGTCTCGACAGTCGGCAACTGAGAGTCGCGTGGCCGAGATTAGTTCGCTGCTAAGCGCATTAGAAGAAGCAGCTTCCGAAAGCGGCCTAAGCACCAAGAGTCCCGCGGAAACTAAAGCTCCGAAAATTAAGCACGAAAACCGATTGGTCCAAGTTCGGCTGGGCATTGCCAACGGGCTGTTCACCGCTTTGCGCCATAAACACCCACCCTCGGCCGAGCACAGCTTGCGCGTGGCGCTGGGATGCAGCTCTTGGGCTCTTTTTACAGAACTGGATGACGAGTCGCGCGATGTGCTGGAACTGGCTGCATTGATGCACGATATCGGAAAGATCGGCGTTCCCGAGGGAATACTCATCAAACCGAGTCGGCTCACGTCTGAAGAGATGGTCAGTGTCAGCCAACATCGCGAGATGGGACTCGAGATTCTTGCCAATTGTTGCAGTAGCGAACGCGTATTGAACGCGGTTCAATACGTGGGTATCCGTTACGACGGACAACACAGCGAACTCCCGCTGAAGGGAGACGATATTCCGCTCGAAGCGAGAATGATTTCTATCGTCGAAGCGTTCGATTCAATGACTACCGATCATGTCTATCGACCCGCCAAATCACGAGAACGGGCACTGAGCGAATTGTTCGAGTGTGCAGGCAAGCAGTTCGATCCGGTGTTGGTCAAGCAATTTGTCGATGTACTTTCTCGGAGGCAGGATCTGCTTTCGTCGCAAGTCGCGGCACGTTGGCTAAGCGATCTGAACAATCGCAACGTTGGTTTGCCTTGGGAGTTTCAAAACCCGACTTCCATACCCAAAACCGAAGCCAACAAAGACCCGCGTTCGCTATTCGAGCAGAAGCTGCTCGATGCAATGTACGATGGCGTCGTATTTGTCGATGCCCAGTCGATTATCTGCATGTGGAGCAAAGGTGCCGAGCGGCTTACCGGGGTAAGTAGCGGCGCCGCGGTGGGGCGCGCATTCGTGCCGAGCTTGCTCGATATGTGCAACCATGGCACGCGACGGATTGCCGACGATGCTTGCCCCATTGCAAAAGCGATACGGACCAACGCCCAATTGCGCCAACGTTTGTTCGTGCTTGGGCGGCAGGGCGAGCACGTTGCCATCGATTTGCATGCGATTCCGGTGCTTGCACTCGATGGCACTGTCCAAGGTGCAACCGTGCTGCTGCACGACGCTCAGCCAGAGGCTTCGCTCGAAGAAAAATGCGATGCACTGCATGCCGAGGTCACCAAGGACCCGATGACCAAGGTTGCCAACCGCGCGGAGTTCGACCGCATGCAGGCACTGTTTATCGAGGCCCATCAGCAAGCCGGGCTGCCATGTAGCCTGATTATGACGGACATCGATCATTTCAAGAGCGTGAACGACACCTACGGCCATCAAGCGGGTGACGAGGCAATCATCGCGTTGGCGAATCTGCTTAGTTCGATGTGCCGCTCAGGGGATATCGTAGCACGCTACGGTGGCGAAGAGTTCGTAGTGCTGTGTGCCGACTGCAGCAACGCCGAGGCGGCCCGCCGTGCGGAACAGTTCCGTCGCAAGCTTGCGGAAACTCAATTCAGTTTTCTGAACAACAAACGCATAACAGCTAGCTTTGGAGTTACCGAGCTTCAAGCGGGCGACAGTTCCGAAACGATGCTCCGGCGTGCGGATCGTGCTTTGCTTTTGGCAAAAGAACAAGGTCGAAACCAAGTAGTTCAATTAGGTAATGGCATGGAAAAAGAAATTGCAAAAAAGAAGTGGTGGAGTTTTGGCAGTTTTCGAGCACGCCCAATCGTGCAATCGTCGCTGACGACAGCCGTACCCATCGATGTGGCCATCGAGAAGCTCAAGGGCTTTGTTTCCGATCACCAGGCGAAAATTGTTTCAACAAAAGAAAACTCCGTGGAGCTGGAAGTCTCCAGTGAGCAAGTGGCACACAACCGCCGCAAAGGAGATCGCCACATTACTTATCGCGTCGCTATGGAATTTGGAGAAGAACGCGTCGAACGAACCAACAATATCGGGATGGCTTCGGGCGAGTATGCACAAACACGCATCAAGGTTTGTATTCGTCCCAAACGATCCCGAGCCAGGCGGCGGTCTGATATGTCTGATCGAGCCCAGCTAATTTTGCAAAGCATCAAAGCCTATTTGATGGCCAAAGAGGCTGATGAACTCAAACAAGAAGCCGTATTCACGCCAACAGGCGCTTAGAAGAAGAACCCTCCAACCCTCAAACCCAACCTCTCTATTATGCGAAAAGAAATCTCAGAACCACAGCACTGGCGAGCAAAAAGTAGCGGAAATTCTAGCTGGTCGTCCCGTCGTAAATCAGAAGGACACACACTGCCCCTGGCTGCGGAAGCAGTCGATGCCGCGTTTGCCGAAGAGGACTCGCCGTTGCAAGAAGAACCCGGTTCGCAACCCGATCCCGCAGCTCCAGAACAGCCCTCCTACGGGGATCTGATCTCCAGCTTGACTGAGCAGCTCGAGCTACTAGAAACGCAACGCGACCAACTCCAACAGTTGCTGGCTCAGGCCCGCAGCGAGGGCTGAAATACTCGGTCCGGTTACGACAGTTTTCGAATGGAACCTGAGGGTAGCGTTCTTCTCTCTCTAGGCCAATTGCCTGTTCTTCGGACATGCGATATGCTGCTAGATTCAGTCTTTCAGCTATCCGCGAAAAGGAGAACCAACGCATGGCCTATACACTTCCAGAACTGCCCTATCCCCACAATGCACTTGAACCGCATATCGACGCAAAGACGATGGAAATCCATCATGGCAAGCACCACAATGCTTACGTGACGAACGTCAACAATGCCTTGGAAGGCGCTGGCGTGGCTGAGCAATCGATCGAAGATCTTTGCCGCAACATCGAATCGGTCCCGGAAAACATCCGTACCGCGGTGCGAAACAATGGCGGCGGGCATGCGAATCATTCGCTTTTCTGGACCGTGATGAGCCCCTCGGGCGGTGGCACCCCAAGTGGCGATCTGGCCGCAGCTGTGGACGGCGATTTGGGTGGGTTCGACAGTTTCAAGGAAGCTTTCAGCAAAGCAGCCGCCACGCGGTTCGGCAGCGGCTGGGCCTGGCTGAGTGTCGATACTGCTGGCAAACTGGTCGTGGAAAGCAGCCCCAACCAAGACAATCCCTACATGGCCGGCAATACGCCGATCCTAGGTTTGGATGTCTGGGAACACGCCTACTATCTGAACTACCAGAATCGCCGCCCCGACTACGTCGCCGCGTTCTTCAACGTCATCGACTGGGACGCCGTCGGCCAGCGCTATGCACAAGCCAAGGGTTAATCGCATTCAGTGAGGTGTGTGGAGTGAACACTTTGAATTGACAGGTGCCCCTTGCACCTCGATTCATTTGTTTCCTGGCGAAACCGCAAGCGGATCGCTTGCGGTTTCGCCGACACATCAGATGTACCCACGATTTCAAAATGAATTGAGGTACACGTGCGTTTACAGAATGCCAAACGCGATTCACTGCCAGTACCAGCAGCGCTAGCACCATGGCAAACTGCCGTTGACCGCTAGCGGGTGCCTTCTATAATCCCGCCTCGCGCGAGCGCGATGATGCGTCCTTTTAATCTTGGCACGTTTTTTGTGGCCTACTGCACAGCGCTGTGCCGACAAACGTAAAAAGTAGGGATTGCACGGATTATCCGTGGGTGTTTTCGGTTCTTAGCCATAAGACGATTTGCTCCCATGGAAAACCAGGAAAGCCAAATCAACCAGAAATACAAATCAACCATTAGGGCACGGAAGCCATGCGTGGAACTTTTTTTGCTGCTATTCTCGTAGCGTTGGGGATAAGCTCGATCGGCTGTAAATCAATGCCATCGCTCACCTGGTGGAAGACCGCCAGCAAGACAAACATCGAGTCGACAGCCGTCGCCCATACGGCACCAGAGCTGCCGTCAGAAATCGCGATTCAAACGGAGGCGCTAGCGGCGACAACCGCTAGTCCTGCGTCTGCCGCCACAAGCGTAGCTGCCCCCTACTCGGCAACCGCCCCCACGGCTTACCCAAGCACGGGAGCGCCGAGCTTCACTCCCGCTCCGGCCAGCAACACCGTAGCCGCCGCGCCTGCTTCGAATTCCAACTTGGGTTCGATCGCAATGCCATACAATCCAAATGCCGTTCCGGCACCGGCACAAGCTGCAACAGAACCTGCCATTCCAGCAGCGAGTGCTGATCGCTATGCAGCAGCTCCGCCCGCGGCCAGCTATACCCCAGCAAATACAGCGACCGCCACCATTACAACTAGTAGCCCGGCTGCAACCGGGGGCTATCCAATACCCGAATCACACTTAAACAACCAAATGGCATCGGCACCTGCGAATCCCGCAGGCAGTTCCACAAAATCGCCAATCAGTTCCGGACAGCAATTCGGTTCTTCGGCACCTCAAACCACCGGCAGCACTACCTTGGCTAGTGCAACTTCTGGCTTGGGAAACCGCTATGGCAACACTCAGGTTGCAGCGCCTGTCGCAGCGCAACCTAGCTACACGGCACCGCCAACTACAACTCCCCAAGCACCGGCACAGACATCCGTAGCCAGCAGCGAACCTTACCGCCCAGGCGGTACGAGTACCTATCCGGGAGATACCCTCAGCCAACCGGCATTGGAAGTGGCATCTCGACCTCAGTCCCCAACGGATGGATCGACGGGCAGCGAAAGCCAAGTCCCCAACCTAACAACACCCGACGGGCAATCGCCGCAGCAGTCTCCTGCTACAACGCCGCGGTACTGGTAGTTTCAGGTTGGCTGTCGACTCTGAGTGAAAATGGGTAGATGGTACGAGCCAATGCCTCGACTCAACGAGTCGCGGGAAATAAGCTTACTCGCCCCAACTACCAGCCCATCACCATATTCGATTCGACGGCTTTGCGCGCTTGTTCGAGATCGACTCCCGTCTCGTGCATGTAGAGTCGTATTGCGTGTACTTTGTCGCCCTCTGCCTTCGACAGGCAATCGCGGGCCGTGTGACAAGGATCGAGCGAGCCGCTGATTCCCAGGGCGCTCTTAGAAATCACCCACGTGTCGCGAGGTCGCTTCGTCAGGCGAATGACGGTGTCGTTGGGATAGGCTTCCGTGACCACGGCGGTCGCTCCGTCGCTGTCACTGGCCCAGGTGATAATGATGTGACTGTCCGTTTCAATCTCAAACAACGGCATGGCAATCTCCCTTCTGCTAAAAATCTACCCAAGGCGCTGGCGAATGTTTCCCACGGCAGGGAAATTTCAACGTCAGCAATGGTCTTGGGTTGGGCTCACAATCTACCAAAGAACCAGGCGGACTGCCTAAACATCCGGGAAATGGCTAGTGCCAGGACGGGCTCGCGGTGGCTCCTCTAACTACGAATGTAAGATATCGTAGCGGCGATCGTCAACTTGGCCGTTTTTCCCCGCAAATTGGAGGGGTCAGCCGCTGGTGGCTTAGCGGCTGGGAACTTCGTCCGCTTCATCCACGCCGGCAAAACACACTTCTGGATCGGATGCCGATTCCAACGAGCCCGCCTCGAGGGGACAGTCCAATTCTCGAATCGTTTTCCCATCGTGCTGAAACAGGCAACTTCGACCATTAGTCCGGGCGCTGTATAACGCGGAATCGACCCGCGAAAACAGTTTCTCCGGCGTATCCTCTTCTTGCACTTCGACAATCCCGCCAACCACAGCTCCGGGCGACTCGGAGTCGACAAGCTGAAGAAACCTTGTACTGAAAACCGTCGCCCCTGACAAAGTTGTCTGCGGCATAAGGATAGCAAATTCGTCCGAACTGTAACGAGCAACCAGGTCTGTGTCACGTACGCAGTTTTCAAGCGTCTGCGCAAAGTCGTGCAGGAAATCTATTTTTGCCAAATCATTCAAAGGATCGTCACAAGGAGGTTCCACACGAAAAAGCGCCAACGAGAAGTGGCAAGGATTCTGCGCGTGAAGAGAAAATTGGACGTCGATTTGTTCTTCAAGCGCCTTGCGATTTCCCACGCCTGTTTGCGAGTCGGTGCGCGAGCCTGCAAAGTTCGTCAATTGCGAACAGTGCTTACGAAGCTGATCGTAGGCTGCCGAGAGGTTGGTCGACAATTCCACGGTTGGCGCCAGCAATGCTTCCGCCTCTTCTCCGAGCTCAACCCAGCCGTCAGCAGTATTCTTACTTTGCAACTTGCCGATCCGGGATTGGAATGTTGCAATGTTTGATTGGTGTCGGGCAACCTCCCTACGAATCCGACCTGCGACATATTGCAATTCTTTGGCAATCTTCGTAGCACGGGATAGTTCCGAGTGCAAACACTCATCAAAATGCTCTGCCGCTTCTTCCCGCGTTCGATGTCCGAACAGATAGCCAATCACAGCCACTGCGGCCAATGCGACCGTGTCGGTCAAATAACTGGGAACATTCTCTGCTAACGCAAAGAGTATCATCATGAGGAGAAGTCCTTCCTAGTGGACGGGAAAGGTGAGGTAGCGATCAATCCGAGTGCTTTGTCACTATTAAACATTAGAGTTGTCAAAGCACTAGTTCGCTCACAGATTGCCCCGCGACCCGTAGCCGCGCATACAAAGAAATCCTAGTGCAGCGACGATCCCCAACAGCAAAAACCATTCCTGGTAATTGAGTTGATTAAACCATCCCCATGTCTCGTAGACCGATCCCTTAATCCAATCGCCAATGGCCGACACGAAACGCAAGTTCATGGTAAACGCCTCTTTGCTGGTAGTGTTTGTCGCTAGAGAACCAAATTCGTCTCCTCTCAACGATACGTCAAAACTGCGTCAATTCGTCCATTTACACAGCCATGCTCCAGCCCCCAAGCGTAACTGTCAGCCCGCACATCTCTCACAGCCGGCATAGCTGCTACAAGGACGACAAGAGGGCCCGCCGCTTGGCTAGCGATTTTCCTCCTGAACGTTGGAGCACGCCATACGCACGATTCACGATCGTTGGATCTGACGACCTAGCCACCTGGCTCAGATCGCAGTAAAATGGCACCTTTTCAACACTCGGGCGGCTAGCTCAGTTGGTTAGAGCGCTGTGTTCACACCGCAGAGGTCACAGGTTCAAATCCTGTGTCGCCCACTGGTTCTGTTGCAAGGACTCGCACTGGTTCGCAATCCCCCGCAATTCCGGTTTCTACGGCTCTTGCTACGAATTGACCTCCTTGACCTCCAGACCTGGGCATTGCGTTCGAACCGGAGCTCGCGGATTAGCAAGATGGTAGGCAGACGAACCACGAAAGGACATACGCCAGTGTTTTGGTCTGTGGGAGTTGTCTAACCAAAGTCGATATTCATTTGCAGTGTACTACCTCGCTCATTTTCGAAACGCCATTCTCATCGAAAGCTTCTATGGCGAAATAATAATCTTGCCCGACGTTTAAAGCGCGCAGTTCGAGTGCGGTCCCCGCATCTGCAAAGACTTGATAGGTCTGATAGAGCTTATCCCTCGCGATGCCCCAGAGAATGTTGTAACCTACGGCACCGGAAACTTGCTTCCAAGTGATGAAGGCATTGCGAGGGTCGCTGTCGCGCTCTACAGCAAGGCCAGCCGGCGGAGGCGGGGGCGCATCGTTTCCATTACCAAAGACCCGTAGATCGCTGATCGCTAAATGGGGAGAGGCCACGTAAACATGCTCGTATCGGATATAGCGCGCTTTAACAGGCTGAGGCAGTTCGATGTAGGCATTGGGACGATCGCGTTTTTCGCCAGTAAGGTCGGCAAGTTGAGCCCAGTGCTCGCCATCGGTTGAGCCCTGGACGCGGAACTGTGTGTAGACAGTCTCATCACTGGATTTAATGTTCGATTTGTAGTCGGTGTAATTGACCTGGAGCGCTTTGACGTCGTAGGCTTCGAGCAGGTCAACCGTTAATGTCTCCTGAGGTTCGTTGGTTTCTGCGACCCAGAAGGTGCGCGGGTTCTCATCGGTGACATTCTGTGAGGAGTACTTTTCCAGAACGGAAGATGCCTCGGCGGGTTTACGATAGGAGAGCAACATCCAGCCGGTAAAAAGCGCATCTTTATTGGCCCATTTCTCCTTGGGCGCATAGTGAGGGAGATCTCCGAATCGGGTATTGGCAAACATCTGCCCGTCTTGGTCGAATCCGGCCGGAAACATCGCGATGCGTCGCTCAAAATTCCCGTTGACGCCGATCCAGGGTGTGCCGGAGTTCCAGTAGTTGCCGAATTTGTCTTGAAACGTGCTGCCATGGCCAGCTCCAGTGACAAAGCCCCCCGGCTTATAGGAGACGGGATTGTAGGGCGCGTAGGTGAAGGGCCCCATGGGATGGTCGCCGACATAAGTTCCGTTGGCATACACGTTGTACTCCGTGCCTGGCGCGCCGTATTGCAGGTAGTACTTCCCATTGTGCTTTGTCACCCAGGCCCCTTCCATAAACGGATCAATGGTTCCTCGATGATCCCGCCCAAATCGTTCCCAGCCGTGTTGTTCGGGATGTAGCACGAAGAGTTTTTTTGGTTTGCCCTCATAGAGAAGGTGCTTCTGATAGTTGAGTTTGATCACGTAGAGCGGATAGAGATTCGAAGAGCCCCAGTAGAGATACCACTCATCTGTATCGGGATCATGGAAAAAAGCTGGATCCCAGGGTCCAGGTGCCTCGTCAGGCAACTGCGGTTGGTAGGGTAACAATCGGTTAAAGTAATCAAGGTGTCCGGTTTCGGGGGTTGTTGTAGAGAAGATGGGCAGGCGATCAAAATTCGAAGGGTACAGGTAAACCATTTTGCCATCGGAGATCGCCGCTGGAGCGACAACGCCGCGGTGAAACCACTTGTCAGGACGCACATGCCGCCAGTGCACTAGATCCTTGGAATGCCACCAACCTTGTGCGATGGTCGCAAACAGGTAGTACTCGCCCTTATGGTTGACGATGGCCGGATCGGCTCCTGAACGATAGGAAACGTCGTCGTTGAAGTGCTCGAAATTGTACTGATAGTTGAGGTCGAGAGGGTTGCAGTAGGTCCGTATCCCAGTCGATTGGGCGAAGATTTGGGAGGTGACACTAAGTGCTAAGAAAGCAAGCATGGCATATTTCAACCATGACGCACGCTTTTGACAGAGCATTGTTCAATCTCTTTGAAGTCGGCTTTGTTCGCTTTTAGATTGCACGCATGAGCCCAATTCTATCAAGTGTTCACCAATTATCCAGGCTATTCCACAAACATTCGAGAACTGCAAAGTTCAATGTTCTTTGTTCCGCACCGATTGGTTCCTGGGCGGGATTAGAGCATGCATCAGCTGGCTTCGCTGCTTCAACTATCCAGGCGCACGTAGGTGTCCTCCCCTGCCCTTGGCAAAATTACGGCCACTTGTAGCAGTGAAAGACTTGTTGATTCTAGAGCATCTCTGAAAACGACTTAGCGATTGGCTGTTAGCCGCTAGCGGAAGCCAACGGTCCCACCAGCTACCGCCGGTGGCTATGACGATACACTTTTTCAGACATGCTCTTAGCGGGTGCGAATCCCGCCTGGTAACTGGTCGTTCCAACTGTGGCACTTGGAGCTATTCGCAGAGTTGATCGGCTTCAAGGTTTGACGGGCGTGGGTACGTCGCTTCCACGATGGGAGGATAGTGCATTCCCCCCTTGAGAATCGCCGTGGTACGAATTAGAATTGCTTAGGTGTCCTTTTCGTGTTTGCG
>JAJDED010000053.1 GCA_029259915.1 Planctomycetota bacterium
CAGAAGAAGTGGCGGCTCTTGAATGGTGCTTCCCTATTGCCCGAAGTGATTCAAGGAATCAAGTTCATCGACGGAGAAAAAGAAACCAAGGATGCCGCCTGATTTTCAAAAATTCTCATCCACAGGTTCTTGCAATATCTCCCGGGCCTACTAGCTTTCCTTTGTGTCCGTCGTGTCTTTGTGGTTCAATCCTTCGGCGAGTCTTGTTCGGTCGCTGCCGTTTCTTTTGCATCGTACTCATCGGTGAGCATCGACGGGCAGACTTCTTGTTCGCCACATTGGGGACAAACCACGCGGATCAGATCGGAACTGCTCAGTTTCAGATCGTGGTCCTGGCAGAGTTGATAAAGTTGCTGCAAGTGTACGCAAGCCATAAGAGATCTCCTTTCCGGTTAACCTATTGCCTTAATATCGTTTTACTTCGTCTTTGGCAACTATTGATCACGATATCGCTGAAAAGTCCAGTTCCGCGCGGCGACACTTAGGGAGCGATTCCAGGAACATCTGGCCGTAGTTTTTGGTTTGCACGCGGGGATCGAGTATCACCACACGGCCTTCGTCAGTGCGCGAACGGATCAGTCGGCCGAAGCCTTGTTTGAGTTTGACGATTGCCTCGGGAAGCTGGTATTGCCGAAACGGCTCGCCCCCTTCGGCACGGATGGCTTCGAGCCGCGCTTCGAGCAGCGGTTGGTCGGGCACACTGAAGGGTAGCTTGGTGATGATCACCAACTGCAGTGCGTCGCCGGCGACGTCGACACCCTGCCAAAAACTGTCGGTCCCCAGCAGCACACTGCGGGGATTCTGTTTGAACAGTTGCAACATGCGGCTGCGCGGCGTGCCGTCAGATTGGCTCAACAGGTTGAGATTGTTGGCGGAAAGCCAGGGCGCGAGCTTCGACGCGGTGCGGCGCATCATGTCATAACTCGTAAACAGCACAAACGCGCGACCGTCGCTCTCGCGGACGAAGTGCTGGATGATTTTGTCGCAAGCGTGTTGATATTCGTCGCGCTGGCTGCTGGGGTCGGGCATGCCGCGCATGGTCACGAGCTCGGCTTGCTGCGAATAATCAAACGGGCTGTCGAGCAGCAGGTCGTTTGCTTGGACCAACCCAATCCGCTGGCGGAAGAAATCGAACGACGCTTTTTTTCCTACTGCCAGCGTAGCGCTGGTAAGAATCACCGTCGGCACTTTTTGGAACAACTGCTCGCGTAGCGCAGGCCCGACGTCAATCGGCGCGGCGGAAAGCGTCATTCGCAGATGACCGCGACGTGTTTTATACGATTCTAGCCAGTAAACGGCGGAGTCGATCTTTTGTTGATGCCAACAATTCAGCTCGCCGGCCAGGGCCGTCAGCCGATCGTGCGCGGCGATGAAATCTTGTCGCTCGCTGTCGTCTTTTTGCATGTTGCCGGCGCGTTTCACTTCGCGGGCCAGCGTTAGAAGCTCGCCACTCAGACGGTTTGCCACTGCGGGCGGTTGTTTCACCCGACCGTTGGGCGGCGCGTGGGCGGTACGCCAATCGACCAGGTCGGCAAAAAACTCGTCGGCAGCCAATCGGCAAACATCAACCTGCTGCTGCAAGTCGCGCAGGTCGTGATGGACAAGCAGGCCCTTTTGTGTGCGGTCGTTGTAAAGTCGGCTTAACGTGTAATCGATCTGGCCGCTGGTAAGTCGAATCCCCATGTGATCGGCAGCCACCGCTTCGACCGTATGTGCTTCATCGAGCACCACCACATCGTAATCGGGCAAGATACTCACGCCCTGACGTCGCAGTGCCAAATCGCTGAAAAACAGCGCGTGGTTCACCACCATGATCTGCGCGTGCTGCACCCGTCGACGGTCTTGGTAGTAAAAGCATTTTTTATAGGTCGGGCAATTTCGGCCCATGCAATTGCCATGGTCGCTAGCCACTTCGTCCCACACCTGCGGCATAGGTTGGTAGGGCAAATCGCCGAGCGAGCCGTCGTGGGTGGTTTCGCTCCAGTTGCGCAGCTCGCGAAGCTGCTCGTCCAATTCGTATTTGTCGAACAGGCTCTTGCCGCGAGTCAATGCGTTTTGCAGTCGGCGCAAGCTCAAATAATTCCGGCGTCCCTTTACTAATACTGCGGAAAACTCGCGGGGGATCACGCTGTTCAAGAGCGGCAGATCCTTGCGGATTAGTTGTTCCTGCAGGCTGATGGTGTGGGTGGAAACCACAACGCGAAACGGTTTTTCAGGGTCGTCGCCCTTTTGTTTTTTTTCGCCCTGCTTTTCAGTTGCCGCGAGGATTGCCGGCGCCAGATAGGCAAAACTTTTACCGACGCCCGTGCCGGCTTCGACGACCAGATGTTCTTTCGCCGCGATCGCGCGGGCCACGGCATCGGCCATCGCCAATTGTTGCGGCCGCTGTTCGTACTGCGCAAGCCGCCGCGCAATCGAACCTTCGGGACCGAGAATATCGTGAGCAGAAAGCGACGCGGAAGTTGGCATGGATCAATTACTCGGCTAGACTGTCGCGCAATTGACAAAGTCGATCGATAGTTTCTGGAGATTCTTTTAGCTCGCAGAGAGGTGTCAGTTCACCCAGAATGAGCGGCCAATCAAGAACGTCTCCTTGCCGCACAAGAATGCCCTCGACATCCACCCAGTCCTGAGGCCGGCCCGCAAATGCTTTCAAGACAACCATGTCTTCAGCCGAAGCCGTAAGAAGTATCGCGTCCTGTCCAAAGTCGAACTCGGTCGCACGCAAAATTACATGCTCCTCAAATGGCAAGCCACCTAATGCAATGTCGAGGCCAACGCCATTGGCAGCTTGCAATAATAATACGCGGTTTTGAATCGCAAATTCTTTCGGATTACTAATCCGTGACTGGAATTCTCCAAGCAAAACGTCAATACAATCATCTTCCTCGCCGAATTCCGTCAGTAAAGTGGCGTCTACATCCAGGGTAGTTCTAGGCTCTCCCCAACGAGCCAAGGCGATACCGCCAATAATACTAAATGACCACTGCCTTGATTGGATGAATGACTGAAGCTCTACAGCAGCCTCCAATACCTCATTCATCGGCGCGCTTTCTGAAAGAAACGTTGTTGTTCGATCAGGCCGCTTTTGTAACGATTTTTCTGTTTTCTACTTCCAAGACCAAAGAGAGTTTGGACTTGCTTCTGGCAATCCTCATGGCTTAGGTTACGCAGCTCCTCACGGCGAATCTTCTCCAGCGCAGGGCCTGCCTTTTTCCAGCGTTCGACAAATTCGCGGGCTTCTTCGTTCGTCATGAGTATCCTTGGACGGCTTACATGTTAGCCGATTCTATGTTGCGTAGTCGTTTCGCTGGTCAGGGTCGTCGGAAAGATATTCTACAAACTCCCACTCGATGTCGTCTGTGTCGTGAAAGTACCTTCGTTTTCGATGCGGATGAGAAGGAGCAATGATGCCCTCGTGAAAACCTGCTTCCAGTAATCTGTCTGCCAGCGAATCGACATCATCGACCACATTGCCAAGGTGGTTGAGAGGCCCACCCGCCGTATCTCTTTTGCTTGATTCGTTCAGAGCAAGATACGTGTCGTCGGTGCCGATGTGTACCCACGGCCGACCGTCGACTGAGCCACTTCCACGAACTTTGAATTCTGGGAAGGCTGCTGTCAAGAATCGGGCCGTTTCCTCAATGCTGAGAACGGTGAGGTTCGCATGCTCCAAGATTGTAGCCATGGATTCATTCTACCGTGGTTTGGCAGTAATGGCACCCTCGTCGGGGCTGCTGGCGGTGGCGTAGAGTTTTTTGGGGATTCGGCCAGCCAGGTAGGCCAATCGGCCCGCCTCGACACCCAGACGCATCGCGTCGGCCATGGCGAGCGGGTCGCGCGCGTGTGCGATGCCTGTGTTCAATAGCACGCCATCGACTCCCAATTCCATCGCCTGGGTCACGTCGCTGGCGGTGCCGACGCCGGCGTCGACGATTACTGGATAGTCGGGATCGTCTTCTTTAAGATATTCCAGACAGATGCGAATGTTGTTGGGGTTGAGCACCCCCTGCCCAGAGCCAATGGGGCTGCCGGCGGGCATCACGCTGGTTGCTCCTGCTTGTTTAAGACGCCGGGCAATGATCGGGTCGTCGGTCGAGTAGCAGAGCACCTGAAAACCTTCGGCCACCAATTGCTCGGTCGCTTCGATGGTGGCCACGGGGTCGGGCAGCAATGTTTTGGTGTCGCTCAATACTTCGAGCTTCACCCAATCGGCCCCGGGGTTTTCCAAACCGAGCAGAATTTCGCGGCCAAGCCGAGCCACGCGCACCGCATCTTCGGCATTGAAACAGCCTGCCGTGTTGGGTAGCAACGTGTATCGGCTGGTGTCGATGAAATCGAGCAAGTTGTTGCCCTCGGAGTCAATCAATCGTTCCCGCCGCACGGCGACGGTAATGCAATCGGTGCCCGAACGCTCGAGCGATTGCTGCATGAGTTCGTAGTTGGCGTACTTGCCCGTGCCGACGACTAGCCGACTGCTGAGCGTGTGGGTGCCAATTGTGAGTCCCTGTTCGGTGCTAATGTCTGTTGCCATAATTTTCTTCTGCTGGATAAGAAAGTGAAATTGTACGCACCGGCGACTCGTAGAGTCGCGGCTATTTCTTGGCTGTTAGCTTTTAGCGATTAGCTGTTAGCAATTTGATCTGGCTCTTAGCTCTCATTCTGGCTCTAGTCCCTAGACTCTTGTCTCTCGATCCTCCCTCATCCTCCTCCGACAAGTGTTACCACTTCCAAACGGTCGTCGGCCGAAAGTCCGGTGTCGGCGTGTTCGCCGCGGGGGACTAGCTGCAGGTTGCATTCGACGGCGAGCGAGCGCGGGTCGAGTTCCAGTTCGGCAAGCAATTGGGCAATGGTTGTGCCGGGCTGAACTTCGCGCGGTTTGCCGTTGATGTGAATTTGCATGTTTCGTTCCTAATGCTTTGTCTTACATCTATGTTTTGGTTTTGCCAAAGCACTAATTATCAAAAAGTGTAAACCGCCAAGGACGCCAAGATCGCCAAGGAACTGTTTTATTAATTCCTTAAGGCCTTGCCTTCAGTTGCTTTCGGTGTCGGTTCGTTTGCATAGACAATGGATTTCCCCGGTATTTCTTGGCGTCCTTGGCGCTCTTGGCGGTTTTTTTTATTTTATTATTCGTCGCGAACAAAGGTGGTGCGGATCGAACCGCCGCCCAGATTGACGAATCCGCCTGACTGCGGTTTGCCGGCGGCGTGCAGGCTTGCATTCCAGGGCAAGGCGTAAGCGTAAACCTGACCACTGCTAGCCTCGGCAATATAAATGAGACTTTGCCCCAGTTGCGAATTGCCTCGGCCGCGCGGCAAGTCGACCAGCCCGGTAACCATCAAGTATTTGGGGTTCTTGGTTCCGCCACCGAAATCGCCTTGGATGTTGTACTCGAAAAATGCGGTAAAGGTACCCGTCTTACGGCTGATGACTGCCGCACGGAGATCGCCCGTGAGAAAGTCGAGAAAGTAAAGCGCTTCGATTCCCTCGTCGATAAACCCGGTGGCAATGGCAAAGTTGTCGACGCCTTGGGTCGCGGTGGCATAGGCCGGGCGAGTTTCTCCCATGCCGAACCAGCCGGCTGACAACACCACTCCCACAAAAAGTCCCAACACCATCATCGCCGCTTGATTGCAAAATCGGTCGACCATCGGTCTCTTCTCCCATGCAAGGACGCAAACGAAAATCGCCCCGAGGGACGATCCCTAAGCAGTGCATCCTACCGATTCTGAGGGAGAGAATCTAGCAGGAGGAGGGGATAAGGGGGAATGCTGAAGGGGAAAGTGGAAGGGGGAATGGGGAGGGCGGATTTTTTTCCGAATGATTCTCTGTTGTTCAGCAATCAGAAATCAGCAATCTCACCGCTCAGTCTCGGCCTGAGTAACGCATGATGTAGTAGAGTAGCGTGAGGACGGCTTGGAGTGTGCCGGCTACGTAGGTCCAGGCGGCGGCGTTGAGGACGCGGTTGACGTACACCATGTCCTGGTCCGCGACGATGCCGTGGTCGACTAGCAGGAGCTTGGCCCGCGAACTGGCGTTGAATTCCACCGGCAGATTCACCAATTGAAAAACCACCACACAGGCAAACGCGGCAATGCCCAAGAGGATCAACGGCTCGAACTGAAAAATGAAACCGCCGATGAGCATAAACATGCTGGCATTGCCACCAAACGTTGCGGCGGGGACCGCGGCGTTGCGCACCACGAGCGGTGCGTAGTTGTGTGCGTCTTGCAATGCGTGGCCTGCTTCGTGCGCGGCAATGCCTACCGCTGCGCACGAGCGGGTGTTGTACACTTCCTGGCTCAAGCGTAGCACTTTGGCGCGTGGGTCGTAATGATCTGAAAGTTGTCCGGGGATTTGCTCGATCGCAACGTTCTGCAATCCGGCTGCATCGAGAATATGCCGCGCAGCGCCGGCGCCGCTCAATGGCACAGCCACCTTTTGCGCCTGTGCAAACGTACTCTTCACGCGCATTTGCGCCCAAAACGCCAGCAACAATGCGGGTGCGATGTATAGAAAGTAGGCAGGGTCAAAAAACATCGTGATCAACCTCTCGATTTTTTAGTCGCTTGGTAATTCTAATCCTAACCACGGCCGGGAGGCCGTCGGTCCATCGCCTTCCGGCGACGGCTATAAAGGGAAACAGAATAAAAGCGGAACTGAATAATGGTTCGTTAGTCTTCTACGCGAAATGCTACCGATTGGTTCGCTGCCGGGCAAGGCGAACGGATCGGCTACAATACTAGCCTATTCGTCATACGGGGCGGAATCTTGCTTACCCCCCGACGGCAATTGGCTCGCCCGCGTGCCAGTGGGTTCCTTCGCGTTCGACGTGGCGGTAGAGCGTGTCCCGTTCGACTGGCTCGCGGCCTGTTTCTTCGATCAGTCGGCGAATGTCTTCGACGCTCAACACTTCTGGCGTTTCGGCCCCAGCGTCGTGGTAGATCAGCTCATGCCGCACCGTGCCGTCGATGTCGTCGGCACCGTAGGAAAGGGCCACCTGTGCTGTGCCGACGCCGAGCATGATCCAATACGCTTTTACGTGCGGCACGTTGTCGAGCATCAGTCGGCTGACGGCCATGGTGCGCAAATCCATCGCAGCCAACGGCTTGGTGATGTGACTCAGCCCTGTGTTGTCGGGATGAAACGCCAGTGGAATAAATGTCTGCAGGCCGCCGGTTTCGTCCTGCAATTCGCGCAGTCGTACGAGATGATCGATCCGGTGGTACGCATTTTCGAGATGCCCGTAGAGCATCGTGCAATTGGAGCGCAGGCCAAGCTCGTGCGCGGTGCGATGCGTTTCGAACCAACGACTGGCGTCGGCCTTGTGTTCGCAAATCTGGTTGCGGACTTCGGGATGAAAAATCTCGGCCCCGCCGCCGGGCAAACTGCCCAGTCCTGCTTCGATCATGTCTTCGAGCACCCACCGGATCGGTTTGTTGGTGAGCCGGGCAAACCAATCGATCTCCACCGGTGTCCATGCTTTGAGGTGCAACGACGGAAACGATTCGTGAAGCAGGCTGATGACGTTGCGGTACTGATCGTAGTTGGCTTGATGATGCAGTCCGCCGACGATGTGCATTTCGGTGCTGCCGGCGTCGACGGCTTCTTGCCCGCGGGCAACGATTTGTTCGTCGCTCATCCAATAGCCTTTTGCGTCGCGCAGGTCGGCGCGAAAAGCGCAGAACGTGCAGCGATAGACGCAGACGTTGGTCGGATTCAAATGCGTGTTGATGTTGTAGTAGGCAAAGTTGCCATTCTTGCGCTCGCGAACCAGATTGGCCAATTCGCCCAATTCGGAGAGCGGCACCTCCGGCGACCAGAGCAACAATCCCTCGTCAAACGAAAGCCGCTCGGCAGCTTCGACTTTGTCGCGAATTGGTTTCAGGATTGGTGTGGAGGTGCGAAGCATTGGGGAGGAGCGAGGGGTTAGGAGTGAGGATCGAGGGTTTGGGGGCGAGGAGTGAGTCTTCAAGCACTCCCCCCCTCGCTCCTAAATCCTAACTCTTCGCCCCTCATTTATCTAGCCAGAGGTCCAAGGTGCCGGCGGCTAAAAGGCCCAGGCTGATTACCGCGTTGACGTTGAAAAAGGCGGTGTTCACCCGGTCCAAGTCGTCGGGCCGCACTAGAGCGTGTTCGTAAACCAGTAGTATCGCCACGCAAGCTACCGCAATCCAAACCGGTATCCCGAACGGTTCGTAGGCTATCGGCAACAGCGCCAGCAGCGCGATGGTTGCGGCATGGCACACCGCGGCAATGCGCAGGGCCCCGGCAACCCCCCAGCGTGCCGGCACGCTATGCAGTCCACTCTGGCGATCACTCTCAAAATCTTGACAAGCATAAATAATGTCGAATCCGGCAACCCAAGCAAGCACGGCTCCGCCGAGCGTGAGCGCGGGGAGCAGGTCGGCGGGGTTTGTAATGACCGCCTCACCCCGGATGGCAATCCACGCTGCCACGGGCGACAGAGCCAGAGCCGTTCCTAACCAAAAATGCGCTAGCGACGTGAAGCGCTTTGCGAAGCTGTAGCCGAATAGGAACAGCAGTAGAGGAATCGAGAGAATCAGTGGCAGGCGGTTGGGGAGGAATAGCAGTGTGCTGGCGATGAACGCTAAGCCGCAAGCGGCGGTGAAGGCGGCAACTTGCTTTGCGCTTAGGATGCCTGCGGGTAGATGTCGCCCCGACGTGCGTGGGTTGCTGGCGTCGATCCGGCGATCGATTAGGCGGTTAAACGCCATCGCCGCGCTACGGGCCGTAACCATGCAAAGCAGGATTCCGAGCAGTTGTTGCCAACGCCATGCAAACTTAGTCGCAAACAACCAGTCGAGATCAAATCGAAAACTTCCAAATGAAATAAAAGAATCGTGGATCAGAATATCTTCGTCAAGCTGATATGCGTTGAGATCGCCAAAATCTTCGATCGCGGTGAGCCGCCACGCCATCATGGCCGCCAACAGCGCAAACGGCAATGCGAACAGCGTGTGGCTGAAACGGATGAGCGACAGAAAATTAAAGATCGTCTTAAACATCAAGAAGTCTCACGCAGAGACACAGAGACGCAGAGTAATAGTCATAAAATTTCCTCCGCGTCTCTGCGCCTCTGCGAGATTCATTCCCCTCCCCAGCGCTTCATGAGACAATTGTCGATTCCCAGTTGATCGCAGATGCGTGCGACCATGAAGTCGACCAAATCGCGGAGCGACGACACGCCGTGGTACCAGCCGGGCGAGGCAGGCATCACCACGGCCCCTGCTTCGCAGGCGCGGCGCAGGTTGTCGACATGCGGAATAGAAACGGGCGTCTCGCGCGGCACCACGACCAACCGGCGCCGCTCCTTGAGATGCACTTCGGCAGCGCGTTGGATGAGATTGCCTGCCGCGCCGTGGGCGATCGCGCTGAGCGTCGTGCCGGAACAAGGGCAGACGACCATTCCCTCGGTGATAAACGATCCGCTGGCCATCGGCGCGTTGAAATCGCGATAGTGGTGATAAACCAGCTCGCCAACGCGTCCCGCGTCGACCGACAACACGTTGCTGTCGGCCGTGCCGATGCCGGCGCTGGCTTGGAGGAGTTGAATTTTACTGTCTTCGGCGCCTGCGATGTCGTCGAGCATCAAGTCGGCAGGAGAAAAATCGTCCAAGTCGACCGAAAGATTCATCTCTTCGCGAATCACCTGAGCCCCGGTGGGGCTGATCGAAAGGTGAACGTCGTGCCCCGTGGCCAACAACACTTCAATCAAACGAATCGAGTACACCGCGCCACTAGCGCCGGTAATACCAAGGCATATATTCTTTTGCATGTTATCTAACTCCTCGCTCCTCGCTCCTAACTCCTAGCACCTTCTTCCCAACATATAGGGTGGCAACGCCCAATGTAAAGCTGCGATACCAGACGTCGCTGAGCCCGGCGGCACGCATCCGCTCGGCCAACTGTTCGTCCTGTGGAAATTCACCGACACTTTCGGGCAAGTAGCGATAAGCACTGTGGCGGTTGCGGGACACGAGCTGACCGATGCGCGGCAACACGTTGCGAAAGTACCAGCCGTAGATCGCCTTAAAAGGTTGCCAACGGGGCGTGGAAAATTCCAGCACGGCAACCTGTCCTCCCGGTGCGCAAACGCGCACCAACTCGGCAAGTCCTGCGTCTGTGTCGGCGACGTTTCGCAAACCGAAGGCCACCGCCACCACGTGAAACTGATTGCTGGCCAGCGGAATGTTTTGCGCGTCGGCTTCGACGAACGTCAGGGCATGTTGTGCGCCAGCACGTTCGCTTTTCTGCCGACCGATGGCGAGCATTTCGTGACAGAAGTCTGCGCCCACCACCTGCGACTCCCCTTTCGCGGCCCGATGGTAAGCCAACGCCAAGTCGCCGGTGCCGGTACACATGTCGAGCACTTTGCCCCCCGGCACCGGAGGCACAGCATGCACGGTGCGCCATCGCCAATAGCGATCGACGTTCAGCGAAAGCAAATGATTCAGCAAATCGTAGCGGCCAGCGATTTCACCAAACATCTGGCGAATACGCGGACCCGACTTGTCGACGGTGGCCATGGAAAAAACACGTTCACTGGGCAGGAGGGATAGGGAAACCAATACTATCGCAGCAAAAAGACCACTTCGCCAGCGGTATTTGCTTCCAACCTTTTTCTGAGCTGATTCGCCTACGGTGCATTCCAGGGCTTATGACTTTTTGAAGCTGTGCCGATTGGGTGGCATGCCCTCGTCTGCGTGGGCATGGGTCAAGCACGCAGAAATGCCGCAATCATGGCCACGTCGGCAGACCTCCGAGGCCATGCCACCCGAGAGGCTTTTCTCTAAATTGGAAAAGCGAGAAGCCATGCGTCTCTGCGAGAGACATAGGCGCTACTGCCAGTTGCAAGGTAAACTCTTGGCTTGGCAAACCAAACGCGAAACTATTTCGATAACTGGCGAAAGTGAATTAACCCCATGGATATGGAAAAACTTGTCTCGCTTTGCAAACGGCGAGGATTTTTGTTTCAGTCGAGTGAAATCTACGGCGGACTCAATGGCTTCTGGGACTACGGCCCGTTGGGCGTCGAGCTAAAGCGAAACATCAAAGATGCCTGGTGGCGGGACATGGTTACCGCTCACGACGAAATGTCCGTTACGCCAGGCGCGCCGGCCACCTACGAAATGACCGGCCTCGACTGCACCATCATCATGCACCCGCAAGTTTGGAAGTGCTCAGGCCATTATGATTTGTTCTGCGACATGATGGTCGACTGTAAAGATTGTAAGAGCCGCTTCAGGGCAGACCATCTACTGGCTATCGAGTTGCAGTTTCCTAATTCAAAAGAAACTGATGCACCGCATGTGCTGCTTGGCGGAACTGGGGAAAAGGAAGAAATTATCGAAAGACACAAGAAAAAACTGAAGAAACTAGTACGGGTTCATGGAGACTATTTGACACTTTCCGGATTTATGACTTACGGACAGTTAAATGAAGATGGACGTAAGAAATTCATATGTCCAGAGTGCGGTCAACAAGGAAACATGACCGAGCCGCGTGAATTCAATCTGATGTTTAAGACGATCGTCGGCGCGATGGGCACTGAAAACGACGCCGCTTTTTTGCGCCCCGAGACGGCGCAGGGCATTTTTGTGAATTTTAAGAACGTGGTCGACAGCACGCGGGTGCGAATTCCTTTTGGTATTGCACAGGTAGGCAAGAGCTTTCGTAATGAAATCACGCCGCGGAACTTTACGTTCCGCTCCCGCGAGTTCGAGCAGATGGAAATCGAATTCTTTTGCCATCCCGACTCATCGCGCGATTGGTACGAATACTGGCGCGATCGGCGGATGCGCTGGTATACCGAACTCGGTTTGTCTGGTGATCGGCTGATACTTCGCGAGCACGCTGAGGACGAATTGAGCCACTACTCCTGCGGTACAGCCGACATCGAGTATGCGTTCCCGTTCTTGACTGAGGGGGAATTCGGCGAGCTGGAAGGGATCGCTCATCGGGGCGATTTCGATTTGCGCAGCCACATGGAAGGCAAACTGGTGAAGAACGAAGAGGGGTGTCTGGTTTTAGAAACGGGCCCCGACGGCAAACCAAAATACAAAGGGAGTGGACGCGACCTAACCTACCGCGACGACCAGGCCAAGGAGCGCTTTACGCCGCACGTGATCGAGCCCTCCGCCGGCGCGGATCGGGCAACGTTAGCCTTCCTGTGCGAGGCGTATACCGAGGACGAGCAGCCCAACGACAAAGGCCAAATGCAAACACGCGTGGTAATGAAATTGCATCCGCGAATTGCACCGATCAAGGCAGCTGTGTTCCCGCTGGTAAAAAAAGATGGCATGCCTGAAATCGCGCAAGGCATTTATCGCGATCTCAAAAAACGATTTAATGTGTTTTACGACGAAAAGGGCGCCGTCGGTCGCCGCTATCGCCGGCAGGACGAAGCGGGGACGCCCTATTGCATTACGGTCGACGGGCAAACGCTCGACGATCAAACGGTCACGGTCCGCGACCGCGATACGCTCGAACAATGGCGTGTGAATGTGGCCGACGTGGTGGAGGAAATCGCCGGACGCGTGGGGTAGATTTGGGTATAATAGATGGGGCCCAATCCAACCGGTTCATCTCTCCGTAGTTTGAAGGAGATCGGCAATGACAAAAGTGACAATCGACGCAACTACCGCGGCTCTTTTGGCCACGGTACATGGCGAGGTGCAAATTTGTGACTCCTCGGGAAACATCTTAGGTTGGTATGCTCCTGTTGTGCCAAGCTCGTCTCAGCCCACGCGCCAAGAATTGATCGATAGTTGCCCAACCTCTGAGGAAGAACTCCAGCGTCGTATCCGAGAAGAAAAAGATTCGGGGCGCTCTTGGGCAGACATTAGGCGCGAGCTGGGGTCCATGTGAGTTATTCCGTCTCCTGGGTTCCCTCTGCTGAAAATCGTCTAGCAGAACTCTGGGTAGGCTCTCGAATTGCTGCTCAGATTACGACTGCTGCTGATCGTCTCGATACTGTCTTGTCAGAGAATCCTCTCACAGCAGGCGAGTCTCGTTCTGCCAATCTTCGAATCGCTTTTGAAGCTCCGCTGGCAATTATCTTTCATGTCGACAAACCCGCGAAGAAAGTTCCCATTCTCGACGTTTGGACAATCTGACTCTCAGCAGTTAACTCTTCAATCGCGAGGCCAACTGCTCGACTTGTCCGCGTAGGTTGGCCAGCAGCATTTGCGAGCTGGCGCCTTGATGGAAGTGGGCGTAAAAATGTTGGCTGCCCGTGGCACTGTTGCCGGCGAGTTGTTCGAGATGGTCGAGCTGGTGATCGACGCCGTGCAGTTGCTCGTTGAGGTGCCGGCTGTTGCGCCACAGGCGTCCGGCCATCCAGACCATACCTAAAATCAGCAAGCCCTCGGCGGCAATCGTCGTGGTGATGCCCCATTGCCAGGTGCCAGGCAAATCGAATCCCACGGCCCACACCAGAAGCCCCATGCCCACGGCAAAACCAGTCACACCCATCATCAGCATCAAACCGATCAGCCGCGAGGCGATCGTTGATTGCGAGCTTTCTTCTTCCCGAGACGATTGTCGCGTAATGGAACGCAACTGGGAGTCCGCGCCAAGATTCTCCAGCGCTTCGGGGCCCCAGCTTTTCTGCTCGGGTCGTAAAATGTCGGCCACCTCGAAGCGATAAGCAGTTCGCAATTGGCGACCAATGTGGCGCAGTCGTTGGTGCGTCTGCTCGCGCTCCACTGGGTTGAGCGGCGGAGACAGATCGACCGGCTGATCGAAAGTTTCAAGCGAAACGCCTGAATCCACAGGCTGTGCCGATGTCTGGGCAAACTCGTTGGCTATTTCAAACACTGCTTCGCAGCGCGAACAGACCAACGGCCCGTCGACCGAGCAAGCCACAGCCGGCACGTCCTGCTGGCAATCATTGCACCACATGCGCGAGCTTTCCTGCAATAAGAATTCTGACGAAACAATCCCAAGAAGAAAATCGTCTGCTTCCAATGCGAAACTATAACGATTCCAGCAATCTACACAGCTAGCAGCTAGCAACTAGCGCCTAGCGCCTGCCCGATGCCAATCGCCGCGGAGCCAATCGACGATTAGTCCAAGCGATTTCTCGTCGAGCTGGTTCAGGCGTGCGTTGGCATGCGGAGCGAAGGCGGGCATGCGGTCGTTGATCTCGCCGTAGAATCGCTCGTCGGCCGGGTTGCGAATGAAATCTATCAGCCACGCCCGCGACATGTATCCGTCGAGCACCGGCGAGCCAATATCTTGCATTTCTCCAAACGAATGGCAATCGGTGCAACTCGAACCGCTTTCTAGCACATCGGCCAAATCGCCCTCAATCAACGCGCGTCCTTCGGCAATCGTTTCCTGATCGCGGCGATCGATTTCATCTTGCAGAGGAAGTTTCGCTTCGGCCGAGAGCGCGGCGGCGATTTTTTGGAACGCCGCGCGGATTTCTTTGCGCTGCGGCTCGGGAATGTCTTCGCCTAACGATTCCTGAATAAAATCGACCATCTCGGTATTTTCGGCGTCGCCAACAAAGGGGGAACCTTCGTAACCGAAGTAGTGGGGGCTCGTGATTTTCTTCGGGTCGAGCAATCCAGAAATCCACTGCCGGGAACCGATTCCAAAAAGATTGGGAGCGGTCGGCTTTTCGTTGACCAAATGAGACAACTGCGAATCGGGATGCTGCGGGTCGACGTAATTGTGGCAACTGGCGCAATGCTGCGCGAACAGTTTGGGACCTTGCAGATAGGGATCTTCGTGCATCAGCGTGAGTGCGCCCGTCGGCGGAATCTTTTCCGGTGCTCGCGCTAGTTCTAGGATGCGCTCGGCCTCAAGTTGCGCTTGATGCTTTGCGGCAAGAAACGTAGCGGAGGCATCGAATTGCTCGGCATTGGCGTCCGTCCGTTCGGTCCAGCTTGCCAAATAGTCGTCGCGAATCGCCTGGGCAGTCAGCGCTGCGGCTCCGCCGATTAAGCAGAACAAGAGAATCACGTTTTTCACATGCCCACCCCGACTGCGGGCAATCCACGGCATCAAAAACAATACGGCCAAAACAATCGATGGGATGACGATCGCACCCCAAACTTCCGCTTCGCCTGGAAACCATTTCAAGAACTGAAACAAAAACAAAAAATAGGTTTCGGGGCGTGCGGCCGCGTAGGGGTTGGCCGGATCAGCGGGAGCGGAGAGTTCCGCACCGCCGTAGTAAATGGTGAGCGTCAAAACGACAGTCAGCACACCCAGCGCGGCAACGCTGTCTTTGAGCAACTGGTCAGGCCAAAAACTTGCGTCGGGCGCGCGATTCGGATCGCGCGCATGCAAACCATGACGGCGGAACAATGCCACGTGCAGCACCAACACCAACACCAGCAGCGTCGGCAACAGCCCCGCATGGAAGGCGAAGAACCGCGTGAGTGTGTGATGGCCATACTCGGTGCCGCCCACGGCCAGACTTTTCAGTGCCGAACCGATCACCGGCGTCTGGCTGGCAAGTTCAGTCGAAACCTTCGTTGCCCAATATCCTTTTTGATCCCACGGCAACAAGTAACCCGTGAGCGCTAGTCCCAACACCAATAACATTAAAACGAGTCCCAGCACAAAATTCAATTCTCGCGGAGCACGATACGCCCCGTCCACCACCACTTGCAGCAGATGCAATCCCAGCAGCAGAACCATCACATGAGCCATGTAATGGTGGATGCCTCGCAGCAGCCAACCACCGGTCATCTCGTGCTGAATATAGGTAACACTTTCCCAAGCGGTTTGCGTGCTGGGGCTATAGGCCATCCATAAAAATAAGCCCGTCACCGCCTGCGTGACAAACGCCACTACCAGCGTGCTGCCCCACACGTAGCGCCATCGCGCGCCGCCCGGGACGCGTTCGTCGAGCGCTTGACGCGTCAGCTTGCGCATTCCCGTGCGATCGTCCAGCCAATCGACAAGTGTTTGAATCGGTCGGCTCATGCGGTTCGAATCGCCTGCTTATGACCTGTTTGAAAATCGATGTACTCCACCCACACTTCCGTGACCGACAGGCCATTCTCTCCGTTGATTTTTCGCAGCTCCAGCGGCAAGCGATCCATGTCGCGCGGAGAAACTTCCTCGTCGCCTCGCACACGGGAGCCATCCAAACGAAACGTACTCGTGTGGCACGGGCATTTGAACTGATCGGCGCCCGACGTGGTACCGATAAAGCAACCGGCGTGGGGACATTTTGCTGTGAACGCGATTGGCTGGGCTTCGCCGGCAGAACGTACCAGATACACTGCGCCCACCCGCTGCTGCGGGGTACGATTCCAGGCATCTTCACGATCGGTCAGCACGGGAAAATAGCGCGGCAACCCATCGTCGGGCACTTGGCTCAAGAGGGCCACGCGGACGTGATGGTTTTTGTGTTTGCGAAACAGGGGTGAAAGAAATGTAGCCACACCCACAGCTAGGGGCGTCAACGTCGCCAGCGCGCCTGCCGCCACTGCGACAATCGCTGCGACAAAAGTTCGTCGGTTGTTGTTCATGTTCGACTCTACCATGCGAATGTCTCTGGTATGTCCGCTAAACCGCAAGCGTCCGCTTGCGGTTTAGCGGGGATTATTCCATTGCGGCGCGCAGTGCGTCAAGCACGGCCTTGCGTGTTGTTTGCAAATCACCCTCGAACGAGACGCCCGCCGCCGCGCGATGCCCGCCGCCGCCAAATTGTGCAGCGATTGCGCGGACGTCGAAATCACTTCGGCTGCGTAGGCTGACCTTTGTTTTGCCCTCGGGTAATTCGACAAACAGCACCGCCACTTCTGCGCCCGCGACGGTGAGCAACGTATTGATCGCGTCTTCGGTATCGGTGGTGTTGGCGCCGGTTTCGGCAAAATCTTCGCGCGTGACGGTCGTCGACATCAGCCGACCTCCCAAATCTGCGACCACATGCTCGAGGATTCTCCCGCGAAGATAAAGTCGCGGCAAACTGTGTTGCTCGAACAGTGCCGAGAAAACTTCGGGCGGATTCACCCCGGCTGCTACCAGTTTGGCCAAGGCTAGGAACGTTTTTTCGGTGACCGACGAGAAGCGAAACCAACCGGTGTCGGTCGCAATGGCCGTAAACAGTGGCAAAGCGATTGGCTTGGTCAACGGCACAGCGAGTGCTTCGCATAATTCGAGAATCAGCCGTCCCGTCGCCTCGGCTGCCGAGTCCTTGAAAACTTCGGCTTCCATATCATCTTGGCTTACGTGATGATCGACGACGACGCGTGTGCCAGGAAAATCGCGCACCACGTCAGCCATCGGCCCCAGTTGTCCCCAGGCGCTGGTGTCGACCACAATCAGACAATCCAATTCCAGAAGTTCTTGTTGCGTAGCGCTTTTCCCCAACTCGCAGACGCGATTCTCGGCATCGAGAAACCGAATATGCTCGGGCACCGCGTCGCCATTGACGATTCGCACCTGCTTGCCGAGCGACTCCAAAATTCGCGCCAGCGCCAATTCGCTGCCCACCGCATCGCAATCGGCTCGGCAATGGCTCGTTAGCACGAAAGAATCGTGGTTTGTGATAATTTTCTGAAGCGGTTGCCAGTCGATGGTCATGAATTCTCCGCGTTGTGTCGAGGATTGGATTCGCTTCGCGCGGCGATCTCACGCGTTTGTGCCACGTCTTGTTTGAGCTGCTCGACAAGTTGTTTTTCGTTATCAAAGCTGGAAGTGTCTCGCAGGCGCTCGAAAAATTCGACTTCCACCGGCAGGCCGTAGATCGCTTCGTCGTGGTCGATCAAATGGACTTCCACTTTCATCCGTGATTCGCCAAAGGTAGGGTTGGGGCCCAAATGGATTGCCGCAGGGCAACAGCGATTGCCCACGTAGCCTTGGCCGGCGTAAACGCCCGCGGCGGGAAGCAACGTGTCGATCGCTTCGAGATTCGCCGTGGGAAAACCAAGCCGACTCCCCCGCCCTGCCCCGTGCGTTACCATACCTCGAATCCGATAAGGAGCCGAGAGCATTTTCGTCGCTTCCATCACATCGCCGTCGGCAATCAGCCGACGGATGAGCGAACTGGAAACCAATTGATCCGCCAAGTGGAACGGTTCGACCACGTCGAGCGTGATCCCCGCCTGCTGTGCCATTTGCGCTAGCTGCTCGACGTTTCCTTCGCGATTGTGCCCGAAGAAAAAGTTAGGGCCTTCGACCAGCGCGCGCGCGTCGAGCGCTTCGCGCACGATCCGATCGAAAAACTCTTGGGCCGAGAGGGCCAACAATGCTTCGTCGGTGGGATACGCAACCACCTTGTCGACGCCATGCTTGGCCAGCAGTTGCGCTTTGCGCTCGGTCCAAGTGAGCGGCGGCGGACATTGGTCCGGCCTGAGAATCCGCACCGGATGCGGGTCGAACGTAAATACAATCGCGGGTCCATCTGTCGCCCGAGCGCGCTCGAGCAACTTGTCGACAATCCGCAAATGCCCTTTGTGAACCCCATCAAAATTCCCGATCGCAACCGCACCACCGCGAGCGGCATCGGGTAGCTTTTCAAGATCGCGAAGTATTGGCATGTTGGCTCTTGGGAATTTCGCTAATAGTTAGGTATTGTCTCTCGCAAAGGCGCTAAGGCGCAAAGCATTTCGCAAACATATTTTTGTCATTTTTGCGCCTTAGCGCCTTTGCGAGAGTTTCTCAACTTACAAAACAAGTCCTTGGGAAGCTTATCTCTGAACATATCCAAAAGGCATGATGTCATACCTCTCCCGAATAAAGAAATCGTCTTCTTACTTGTATCGCGGTGACCACACGATTATTCTGCGGATAGACGCTGCGGTCAACGACTCCCCCATGAATGTTGAATGCCTGAACAACAAACGACTCTTGTGCCCGACCTAATTCCCCGGCTGGCGGCGATCGACATCGGCAGCAACAGCATCCGGCTGGTGGTTGCGGAATCTCAGGCCGGGGGACGTTATCGCATTTTGGACGAGGAACTCGAAACGACCCGATTGGGAGGCGCGCTCGCTTCCACCGGCAAACTTGACGACGGGTCGATCGAAGCTTCGCTTGCGGCGTTGAGACGATTTCAAGCGATCGCCGCGGGGCTGAATATCGAAAACCTGCGCGCCATTGCCACATGTGCCGTGCGCGAAGCAAGCAACGGAAAAGAGTTTTGCCGCAAAGTTAAGGAGCAACTCGATTTGCCCATCGAGGTGATCTCCGCCAAGAAGGAAGCGCATTTGGCGTTTCACAGTGTGCGCCGGCGCCTCGATCTGGCAGGGAAAAACACGCTACTGGTCGACATCGGCGGCGGCAGTACCGAGATTGTGCTGGCCTCCGGCGAATTGATCGAATCGATTTACGCTACAACTTTGGGCGCCGTGCGGCTTGGCGAAAAATTCGGCGTCGGACAATCGCTCGCTGGCGACGATTACGATCGCATGCGCAAGTGGATCGACCGCCGGCTAAAGAAGACTACAGAAAAGCCTGTCGCGCCGATTCATTTGCTCATCGGCTCGGGAGGCACCTTTACCAATCTTGCAAACATGGTGATGGCCGCCAAAGGGCAATCGCGCCTGCCCGTGGCCGGTTGTCAGGTTTCGCGCGCCGAATTGCGACACCTCGTCGATCGGCTGCGAAAGATGTCGTTGAAACAACGACGCGAAGTCGCGGGGCTCAATCCCGATCGGGCCGATATTATTGTGCCCGGCTTGGCGGTGATCGATCGGGTTATGCGGCGTTTCAAAATCAACCTATTGCAAGTCCATCCGTATGGCGTGCGCGATGGTTTGTTGTTGTCGATGATCGAACAGATGCAAGGCTCCGGCGAGGCACCTCCCGCGGACGAAACGGCACAGATCGAACGCTTTGCCACCGCCTGCGGCGTGGAGCTTGAACATTCTCGCCACGTCGCAACAATTGCAACGCAAATCTACTCCGCCATGTGCGAACACTACGAACTCAACCCCGACGATTGTCGCCTGCTCGACGCTGCCGCACGAATGCAGGACGTCGGATATCTCATCAACTACAAAGGGCATCACAAGCATTCGTACCATTTGATTTGTCATAGCGCGATGGAGGGTTTCCGCCCAGAGGAATTAGAAATTATCGCCAACGTGGCACGCTACCATCGGGGAGCAACCCCCAAGAATAAGCACGAAAACTTCTCGCGGCTCGAACCGGCCGATCAACAGCGAGTGCTTTCCATGGCGGCGGTACTGCGGTTAGCGGGAGGACTCGACCGCAGCCACAACCGCACCATCCAATCGGTGCAGGTTGCCTGCTCGAAGAGTCAACTCGAATTATCGGTCGCTGCCGACGAGTATCCAGAAGTCGACATTTGGGCCGCCCGCAACCGTGCACAACTTTTCGAAAACGTGTTCGACACCGAAGTCAGCATCCAATGGAACGGATCAGATTTATGATTGCTGATTGATGATTTATGAATTGTTGTCGACCGAACCCCTTGGTTCATCACTCATCAATCAGCAATCATAAATCCAAAAATGCTTGGGGTAAATAATCGACCACATCGCTGGCGATGAGCGACGTTTGGCCCAAGTCGTCCGTTGCCAGATCGCCCGCCAAGCCGTGGACATGCACGCCCAACCGCGCCGCGTCCCAAGAACTTAAACTCTGTCCGACCAGCGCTGTGATAATCCCCGTGAGGCAATCGCCCGTGCCGCCGGTGGCCATGCCCGGGTTGCCCGTCGCATTGACCGCAAATCGCTCGCCGTCGGTCACGATGGTTCGGTGTCCTTTTAACACAACAATGGTGCGCCTGCTGGTGTCTTGGCGACAAAGGGCTGCCGCTTGCTCGGCACGTTTCGCCGTTTCGGCAGCGCACTTTTCCCCTGACAATCGTTGAAACTCGCCGGGATGGGGCGTAAGAATCCGCGGTGCCACGGGTGAATCGATTTGCCGAATGTCTTGCGTGAGCGCGTTGAGGCCGTCGGCATCGATGATCATCGGTTGTTCAATTCGGCAATAAAGATCGTGGACCAACCCGGTGGTGAACGGCTCGCTTCCCAATCCGGGGCCCAAGGCGATTGCCGTCATTTGGTCGGCGGCTTGCAGCAGGTCGTCCACGTCTTCGCCGCGTAGCGAATGGGCGTCGGCCGTGCCGAATGGGAGTGTCATAAACGAAGGCTCGAAGCCTGCAACGGTCGATTGAATCGAACGCGGCACGGCCACAGTCACCAACCCCGCCCCGCTGCGAAGCGCCGCCATGCCTGCCAGAGCCGGCGCCCCCGCCATCCCCCGAGAACCGCCGACAATCAACACGCGCCCATAATCGCCCTTATGGCTTTCGGCACAACGCGGTGCAAGCGACGGCAAAGGTTCATCGGAAACGTCTGCAAGCGGCATGGTGTTATTTTGGGATGTTATTCAGTTGAAAACATAGCGGTTAGCTTTTAGCGATTAGGTCGTGTTGACATTCATAGGGTGGCGTTGTTGGCCGACGGCCATGTTCATCGTAGCCTAGGGCAACGCCCTAGGAACATAGGGGGAGACCATCGATTTGGCTGAAGGCCATATTCACAAGCACGAACAATGAATATGGCCTTTGGCCAAAAGAGGTCTCTATTTTCTAAGCCCCGGGGCGTTGCTCCAGGCTACGGTAATAAAGGCCTTCGGCCAAAAAACTTGCGTTACTCTCCAGACAAGTCGTGTGTACCCTACTTGCCAGTTCAAATGTCAACACTACCTGGCTGTTACCTCTTTATGAACTCTATTCTATCTGGCTAATCGCTAATAGCTAACAGCTAACAGCTCCCATTTCTCCGCGTCGCCACCAGGCCGGCCAACGTGCCCGCCTTGAATCCGGCGTCGATGTTTACCACCGCCACGTTACTTGCGCAACTGTTGAGCATCGCCAACAGCGCGGTCAAGCCACCAAAGTTTGCGCCGTAACCGACACTTGTCGGCACAGCAAACACGGGGCAAGGAACATAGCCACCCACCACGCTCGGCAGCGCGCCTTCCATTCCCGCGACAACTACAATCGCGTCGGCTTCCGCGAATTCCGCCAGTCGCTCCGGCAAACGGTGCGGACCTGCCACGCCGACGTCGTGGACCATCGTCGCCCGCACGCCCATCCAATCGAGCGTCTCGCGCGCCTCTTCAGCAACTGGTAAGTCACTGGTTCCTGCGGTAATCACGGCAACGTGCCCCACCAATTCTTGCGCTTTCCCAACATCAACGCGAAGCGTCCGCGCGACTTCGTTATAGCGCGCGTCGTGCAACTGTTCGCATAAAATCTCCGCTTTCGCTTGATCAACACGCGTCGCCAACACGCGCTGGTTGCTGCGGAGGAGCTGCGAGGCAATGCTAAAAATAGTTTCCGCCGATTTGCCTTCGCCAAAAATCACTTCCGGAAACCCGCACCGCGCGGCCCGATCCAGATCGACCGTGGCAAGATCGGTTTCCGCTGCATTGCCAGAAGCAAGGCGCACAAAATCATCGGCCGAAATCTCATCCGCCGCCAACCGGCCCGCCAACGTCAGAAGTTCGCCGCTATCCATCCCAGTAGTTTACCCGGCAACACCCGGGAAAAACAATCCATCTGGGAAAGGATAGCCACAGAGGACACAGAGAACACGGAGAAAAGTAGGATGGGGCCGTTAGGCCCATCGTTAGCAATGATTTTGGCAAAAACAAATCGATGGCTCGCCGCTTTGTTTTGGCTATTCTATCTGCTAGCCTCAGGAGCCATTCTCATCATGTGAAAACCGCAGACATCATCAACTTGAAAAGGTTTTGCATCTAGCACATATAATTCTGCACAAAGCACTGCAAATGCGAGCGAAATGAACAGTGATTCACTTGGATCAGATTGCGGGACGATTGGCGCTTCGTTAACGTCATCCCACACTGGGCTTTTGGATGCGAGAGATTGCATACAAATGACTCGGTCTATGTGAGGTGCAGTCGAAAGATCCATCTGCTGGGAAGCGTGTGCCGCATCATTGCGCAATTTGCGTAGAGTCTGTAAAAAACTCTCATAATCGCGATCTATGAGTCCAAGACGGTAGGCAAGAAGAATCCGTGAGGAGAATGACCCAAGCGCATGGTTGGATGAAAACAACGAATCTTGACCACCACTTTCGTGGCGCATTGTTTTCTGAAGTAATTTTTTGAGTAAATCGTCGAGACGCGAAGTGGCAATGATGATCATTAACCGGTCATCTGTCTTAAGCTGCTCAAGCCAACGAGATACTCGCTGAAAAACACCTTTCGGTATTTCTTTATCATTAATGGCCATACCGGCTTTGGATCCTACGTTTGACCTCGTCCCAAGCTAGTCCAGAAGCCGGATTATTCATCAGGTTGGCCTTGCGTCGAGCCAACTCCTCCTTTTGCCAATCGTGGACGGGCACCTCCGAAGGGACTGCTGCCAGATCATCCCAAAGATCCTCCACAAGCTGAAGTTTCTCCGGTGGGCTTAGGTTGAAAATAGAATCAACGTTCGCGTCCATTATCTTTTCTCATGTCGAATTCAGAGAGAAGGGGAATGTCCTGTTGATCAATTTTCCCGTACACCACGCCCCACGTCAAGTATTAAACAATTTCATCTATAAACGTGAACTGGCCAACTGAACTGCCGTGGACAATGGCGTTACAATGACGCACAGACAACCGCTACACTTGTGAGAACCGACCGTGACCTTAACCACACAACGCATTGCCTGCTTGGGAGGAATTTATAGCAATCATCTTGCGCTGGCTGCGGCTTTGGACGATGCGCGGCAGCGGGGCGTCGACGCGATTTATTGTCTCGGCGACTTTGGGGCGTTTGGGCCGCACCCGAATCGGAGCTTGGAACTGTTGCGCGACAACGATGTTGTTTGCATTCAGGGCAACTACGATCATTCCATTGGCCACGGGCTCGACGATTGCCAATGTGGTTACACCGATCCGCGTGATAATTATTTTGCGCAGATCAGTTACGATTACACATTAACAAATACCGACTCGGATCATCGCAGCTGGATGCGTTCGCTTCCTGAGTCGTTGCGATTGGAGTGGGGAGATACCAAGCTGCTACTGTCGCACGGCAGTCCGCGGAAGATGAACGAGTTTTTGTGGGAAAGCACCACGTCGACCCAGTTTCTCGACCACTTGGCCGACCAGTTCGAAGCCGATTGCATGTTGGTCACGCACACCGGCATCAAATGGCAACGCGAATTGTCGCGCGGACGCCAGTTGGTAAACATTGGCGTGCTGGGTCGTCCGGAAAACGACGGCACTACGCACATTTGGTACACGCTGCTGGAACAAAACGAGTCGGGATTGCACGCGGAGTTTGTCCCTGTGGCGTACGATCACCACACGCTCGCAAAAGAAATGCGCGCCGAACGCCTTCCCGAGGAGTTTGTAGAAACCGTCCTCACCGGCTGGTGGACTACGTGCCTGGAGATTCTCCCCAGCAAAGAACGCCGCCGCGGGAAGTTTTAAGGAATTTCTGAATGCTGAATGCTGAACGCTCAACCGCTACGCGGCTGCGGAGAGTGTTACCAACTCGTTGTTTACCGATTCGAGTTGCGCGGCGTCGATCGTGTGTTGCTGCGATGCGAAGCCGACCACCAGCGCCAAATCGCAGAGGCGATTGATTCGGCGTGGGATGCCGCGGGTGAGTTCGTAGATTTTCTCCAGCGCGTCGGGCGAAAAAATGGTCCGCACAGCCCCGGCTGCGGCAAGCCGATGTTCGACGTACGCCGCAGTTTGCTCGGACAAAAATGGCTTCAAAAGAATTTTGATATCGATCCGCTCTTCCAACGCTGCGTTGCGCCCCATGGCCGAGAGTAGCGGAGTTTGGCCCACCAACAGCAGCGTGAACGCCGGCTGAGCGGGCGTTTGCAAATTCAATAACAACCGCAACGTTTCCAGCAGCCCGCTGTCCTCGAGTAAATGGGCTTCCTCAATCGCGAGCAATGTGTGCCGATTGCGGCGAGTCTCTTCGTCGAGCGCAAATTCCAAGCGGCGCAGACTTTCCTCGACGGTGCGCAACGGCGGATCGGCAGGCGGTGCGCCCAACTCTTCTGCCAAATAGGCCAATAGATCGCGACTCGACATCAGCGGGAAATTACACGAAACAAATTGGCCAACGGCTTCGCCCAACTGCTCGCGCAGAACGTGGGTGAGCAACGTTTTTCCAATCCCCGAAGGACCCGACAACAACACGGCCCCACGCCGACTTTCCACCGCATAGCGCAACTTGTGCAGCGCCGCCTGCTGCTGTTCGCCCGCGTAGAAAAAGTCCGACGCCCCAGTCGGCTCGAACGGCTTGCTTTCTAGTTGCCAATACTCTTTATACATACTACTTGGCGCTCTTGGCGTCCTTGGCGGTTAATTTTGTTTGAGTAAATTAGCTTGCAATGCCGGACTGGTTGCCTATCAATCCCAAGCATGTCGCACCGAATAACGACATCAGGCGATCCACCGATTCCAGCGCGGCGGGTTCGCCGGCGGTCGCATCGGCGACGAAGATGCTCGCGTCGATCCGGCAGTGTTCCAACATGCAACGTGCTGCCGAATGTTGTGGTTCCGCCGCCGCGGCCCCCAAATCAAATAGCACGACGTCGTAATGATATCGCAACACGCCCGCGGTAACCGAAGTCTGAATGCCGCTAAGCAGATCGACGGCCGACGCGTTATGTCCCGCCAGCGGCAACAACGCGATGCCGTCGTCCTCGGTCGTTTGTACCATACATTCGGCCAGCGGCAACTGACCCGCAAGTGCTTGTTCCCAACCCGCTTCGAATTCCAAACCCAACTGTCGACCCAACGTCCGCGAGGAAAAGTTGCCGTCGACCAATGCCACTGTTTTTCCCATCGCCGCCAAAAGTCGACCCAAACAGATTTGCACCGTCGTCGAGCCGACTCCCGATTGCACGCCGGCAATACCAGCCATCGAACGTCCCTCTTCACTCGCAATGAGCAACTGCTGAACAACCGGCATGAACAGTTCATGCTGGCCGATGATCAGGTGTTCGGTAATCTCCGGCCAGCGGAACGCATCGACCTCAAACACGGGGCGAAACGACTGCGAAGGGCCTTGCGACGCGAAACTCGAAAGCGGACGCCGCTCACCCCGGGAATCGTCAATCGCACTCCCGATGTGGCGCGACAATGGTTCAGGCTGCGCGGCTACGGAGTTTGCCAACGCATCGTTTTGCACATCCTGCACACGAAAATGTGGCTCGGGAATTTTTTCTACGGCGGTTGTTGGCGCAAACGGAATCGTCGGCGCCGTGCCGGCAGCCTCTGGGGCATAGGCGTGAATAAATGCTTGGTCGATTTCACTCATAGCGTTGTCCGTTCGTGATTAACGGTCGACTGGCACGGCCTACTGCACCGCAGGACGCTGGAACAGTGCGGGCAACTGCTTTGTCTGCGCTGCGGGGACTTCCTCTGCGATCGAATCTTCCACAAAATCATCCAGCCTGGAAAAATCCAAGGACTCGGAATAACTTGTCACGGGAAAACTCAAAATGCTAGGATCACTCGAATTTATGATCGGACCGAACGGCATGGAGTCTTCCGCTAATGGCAAACGAATCAATTCCGCTGGCACCTCCTGGAGACGTATCACAGGTTTGCTCGGGACATCGTCTTGCGCTGCGCGAAAAGCATCGTCCCAGGAATTTTCCTCTGTGTGTAAATTTTCTGCTTGCAACTCTTCTGTATGCACATTCTCTGTCTGCAAATCTTCTGTCTGCAAATCGACTTGCGAATCTGCAGGCGCAGGCTCGAACAGATCATCGTCGTCCGCCACAGTAGTTGACTCAGTCGGCACAATGCGATCGACCTCGGAATCCTGAGCAATGGAAAAGTTGGGGATCTCGATTGCGGCAACGCCGAAATCTTTGCCTTCCAATGGCAAATCGTCAACTGCCCGATCCGCTGTTGTAGCAATCATCCAGACCATCAGAACGACAGCGACAATCAAAGCCAACGTCACAATGGAACTTGAAGCAGAAGCTACGAGTTCATGCAGTCGGACCAAACCCGCCGCAGTTGTCGAAGGTTGCTGAGCAATCACATGCGATTCGTCATGTTGGGATTCTTGATTCGTTGCGTGATGACGATCATGTCTTCGCGATTGTGGAAGCAGCTCGACTTGCGCACTCGGCAAGGATTCATGGGCCGCGAAGTGCTCGGGAGCCACTGCGGAAACGTGCTGTGGATCGACAAAAAACTTCGCCTGACGATTCACCTCCTGCGACGGATTCTTACGGAAGGCTGCCGCGTGGGCTACCGGAGGCGACACGCTACCAGTCGCGACATCGACATGCGGCAAGCGTGCTAGCACTATCGGCCGACGGCGAAACGCCTGGCCGCCTTCTCTCAAACCGTTGGATGGATACGGTTGCTTCACGCCTGTAATCCTTGAATACGACCAAACGGACAGTTGCAGAGATGCTAGCACGCCCACAGCGCGCGGCGGTTCCGCTTGTCTCTGTATCGGAATCGATTGAACCGGTCTTGAAGATGGTTCTGATTAGGAGAAGTTTAGTCGCGAAGATCGCGCTGAGGCTCAGCACGGGGGGGTGCCACTGTCTGGTCCACCACAATTTCCGTCAAAAAAAAGAATAGAACGCAGATATTCGCTGATTAAACGGATTGCCACCGATTACGAAATAGTTGAGGGGTTCGTTCTCATGGCCTCAGTTATCAGTACCCTGAAAAAATCAGCGGGAATCTGCATAATCCGTGTACATCTGCGTTCATTCTGCTTGCTGAAAAGTGCAAAACTCTATCTAAGAACCATCCTCATTTTGCCGGTGTTAGTTTTGCGGCTTGTTCGGCGGCTTTGCGTCGCCAACGGGCGACTTCTTCCTTTTGGTCGCCCAGTTCGTCAAACGCCTCGGCAATGGTTTTGTAAGCACCGCTCAACAGCTTGGGGTCGGTCGGGTTCTCCGCATTTTCTAGTTGCAGACGAACCGCAGTCATTTTGGTTTTGAATCCCGGATCAGATAAAAGTTTCCGACATTGCTCGCCCGTGCAGCCAAACAGAACACCTGCCAGTTTGTCCCACTCACCAAGAAACTCGGTCCCCTTCGGATAAAGCACCAAACGGACAAACTGCGTCTCGCCCGCGACGAGGTTAATTTTCTGTTCGCGCCAGCCACGGACGATCGGTAGTTCAAAGTCATCGCTCCCAGCGTATAGTTCTTCCTTTCCCACCGGCAATTCGAGACTTGCGCCGCCAGTTGCATCGGTTTTGCTTTGAAACGGTACTCCATAGTCTTTATCGGCGGCAGCAAAATAGTCTTGTGCAATCAGCACCTTCTCCCCTCGCGCTAATTGCGAACAGTAAATTTGCGATCCTCCGTTCCACCAACCGACGTTAGGATACGATCCAATCTTGATACCTGCCAATGGGTTTCCGCTTGCATCGACGGCTTCGACGTCGCAGCGAACGGTTGGAGTCATCTTCAATAGAATGTTGCTTCTTTGCTCTTCAAGCAAGAAAACTTGCGGGCGGCAAAAAGGATCAGGGTCGCGCGGATTCTTCACCACATCGGGAGCATTTCCTGACTCTGCCATGTAACCGTCACACAGCGCAATCACCTGCATCGGTTCTTCTGCAGGCCAACCGTCGATCACAAATGAACCATCCTCACAGATCGGCGTCCAAGTGTACCACATGAGATTATTGAAAGTATTTTCTCGCGGTAATGTTAGCACTTTCAATCGGCCATTCTTGACGGGCCGCGGAACGTTGTCGCTCACACGACCCTCAATGCGTATGGCCGGGAGCAAATCAACATGCTTACGCACTGCGACTCCGTTCTCTAATTCAAGTTCCACTATCGGACTGAAGTGCGTGGCGCGCTCGCCGTCGAGACGTATCAACAACACATTTCCTTTCCCCGCAGGCATGGGTGGGATGCTCAATGCTCCATCAGCTGTGACCAGTGGTGAAAAACCGTCCTTCCAACTACGAGCATCCGAACACCTAGTATAAAGACCGGTCGGCGAAATCGGTTTTCCATTTTCGAGCGGAACAATCTCGACCGGTGCGCCACGATCGAGCGACACTATGCTTGGCTGCTCATCCTCTTTCGGAACATTGATGTCCTCGTGACTGATGTAAGCAAACTCTGGATGATTGATCGAGAGGGTTACCGCCGTCGTCACAACCTGCTCTTCGACATCGGCAAATCGCGGGTAGGGAACGACAACCGACCCGTCGACGTCGGTCGTCAATGTGGGCGGCTCGCTATCGCCACCGTCCTTGCGCCACTGGCCATGACCTTGCGAACAGCTCAGCGCCCAGGGAATCACCTCCGCCCCGGCAACCGGCTGACCCACGGCATCGACCACGCGCGCAGAAAATTGGAGCATCTCCTGCGGCTGCGGATTGACCTCGGCCCGGCAAGTCGCCGCAAAAATTCCCGCGATCGCAACGACGGCAAAGAAATTCCAGATAAGACGTTTCATAGCAAACATGAGTGCCTCCTTCTCTTGGTTCGATTATTTTCTGAAACGCCAATCATTGGATACTAATGAAAGACTGTGAATCGTTTTTTTCGCTAGTCATATTGATACGAGGCGACCACGCAAACCAGTTTTCCTGACAAACTTCGAAGCCCATTACTGGGCGCGAAGTGTAACGCTCGGAGAGGGTTTCTTCACCATCAACAACTTTAGAAACCAGAACGTTGTAACACCCTACAAACACGCCGGGGAATTTAGGATCGGGGCCTTTGAAGTAAGCTTTTCCTTTATAGTTTGTAACTGCCTCGACCCGCGGATAGGCCGAGCCGAGAAACTCTGCCGGCTCGAGCGTGACGGTAACTCCCGCCAGGGGTTCGCCATCAAGAGAAACGGTAAACGAAACGGGCATCATGTGCGTTCCCGAGTTTTGCCAAGACCGAATGCGGTCGGCGATTTCTACTTCACTAAGACTTCGATCCTTATCTTGGTTCATCCAATACGACGCCCACATCAGTGCAAACGATTTGGAAATCTCACTGCGATCGATTTTCCCGTCTTCGTTGGCGTCGTACAGCGACATCGCCTTCGCCGCGGCCCTTTTTGGTGAAACCGAAGGCAACTTGGGTGCCGACGGCAGCCGCGAACAGCCTGCGAAGAAAATCAATGCGAGTATCGCCGTGATTAGTGCTGGTCGCAAAGGGCTCTTAGCTCGACTTTTGCACTTTTTTGCAAGCAGAATAGAACGCAGATACACACGGGTCATACAGATTTCCACAGATTTTTTCAGGGGTCTGGTAACAGCGTCCATGGGAACGTACCTCTCTAACCATTTTGTAATCGGTGCCAATCTGATCTATCCGCGTTCATCCGTGTTCTATTCTGTTTCTTGACGAAAATAGTGGTGACTCCTTAAGCTCCAAAACTGTAAAGATCAAACATGGCTTGAAAGGTCATTGGTTGATTTCCTCACCGCCGCGGCTTCCATACGATTGCCATACTACCGGATCAATATCGTAAGGAATCTTGCGCACTGAACCATCCGCAAAAGCGGCGTTGAGCGTCCCCGGATGGGCACTGCCAAATCGGAAGGACGATAATTCTAAATTAAAAGTATCTTGCAAAGGCAAGAACTTCGGATCTTCGTTTGTCCAACGTGTGGTGTCGAAGTCGTTTCCACCGTACATGTTGAAGTCGTCCGACTCCGTATAACCCGATTCGTATCTCTCTGGATTGACCCATCTTTCTGCTACCAACAGCGTGTGCGACGAACCGTCGGTCACTTGATTCATTTTTACTTCGTTGAGTTCCGTGGCGATGCCGTCGAAGTCTTCTTTAATATCATCAAACTGTTCTTCCGTGCGAGTCCATGTACAGTCGGGATAATCTGTCAAACAATCTAGAGAATCGGTTGCATACCAGAGCAAACTTGCTGTGCCTCCGTTGATGGCATAATCGGTCTTGGCTTGAAACTCGGAGCTAGCGGTGTTAACAAAATTGCTTATACTAGGGTGCGGAATGGCGGGACGTCGCGAGGGGCAATTCATCAACGGGAACGCCGCGACTGTCAGATCCTTCAAGGCTTCGTATTTTTCTCCGCCGGGGCCGTTGCCGGGTAGTCCGCTACCGATGGCGCGAATATTTTTTTGTTCCACAAATTCCAGAATGTCATAAACCCACCCGCCGGGCTGCTTTTTTCCGTATCCCATGTCAGGATCACCAATCCAGCGGTACCCCCAACCGTTGGAGGGAAAAATTCCATGCACTTCCTCATGCTGCAAACATCCCAAGGCAATCTGACGCAGATGATTTGCACATTCCGTGCGCCGCGACGCCTCGCGCGCCGCTTGAACCGCGGGCAATAACAGCGCAACAAGAATACCGATGATCGCAATCACCACCAACAACTCGACCAACGTAAACGCGCGGCCGAACATCGGATGACTGCGACCGTGGAGATTGCATCTTCTATTTTTCATAGCACAAGTCCTTCGCATCACACTAATCACCATCGCGGGAGCCCATCGCCTTGAAAACCTGTTGGTCCACGTCATACGCAATCACCTGCACCGATCCATCACAGAATGCTCCGTGAAAAACCGAGGGATGGGCGCTTCCAAATCGAGTTAGAAACTGCACTCTATACCGATCCTGTTGCGGCGATTCAATGGCAGAACGGCAAATGTCGTTGTTGAAACCAGTATACATATTTTCGTTGTCACCAAAGTCGAGGCCAGTTTCATAGTTTGCACTCGAAACATACTTCTCGCCAACGATCAGGGTATTCGACGTCCCGTCCGTTACCTGCCGCAGTGTGACTCTGCTTCGCCCGAAGAGAATTCCATTGAAGATAACGCGACTGTTGTTCGGCCAAACAAACTCTGGATCATTCGGCCATTGAAAATCTGCGGAGTCCCCTTCTGCCAGCGAACCGGGGCCCGACCATAGCCCTGGAAATTCGACAAAAGCTACATCGCCAACGCAACCGGCGTAGTCACTCTTCACAGCAGAAGAAATTGGCAGCGCCAACACGCCCCCTTTGGAGTACGGCACTTCAATCTGTGTTTGTGGATAACTTTCCGCAACGCGGCGCGAGGGACAAACGAACTCGGAAATCGGTATTGCCGACCGTTCGATAAATGCATTTGCCCGCGCCACTCCGTCCGAGCCATTGCCAAGGTCTCTGATGGCACTCGCTTCCAGATAGTCCAAGATATTGAACACCCAACTACCTGGCTGATCGATTCCCGACCCGCGTTCTGGTTCTCCCGTCCAGTTCCAATGCCAACCACTCGAGGGGAAGGCACCCTGTGCATCGTGATGCAAAGTAAGGGCTAACACACCCTGCTTCATGTTGTTCCGACATTGCACTTTCCGCGCGGCTTCGCGCGATGCTTGAACGGCAGGCAAGATTAGCGCAACAAGAATACCGATGATCGCAATCACCACCAACAACTCGACCAACGTAAAAGCGTGGCCGGATGTTGGTTGGCTGCGACCGTGGAAAATGCGTCTTTCGCACTCCATTGGGGCTACCACCTTCTCAAACTGTCTTCTGTTCAAGATGTCAGAATTCAAGATGCCAGAACATATTGGATCGGACAACCGATCCACGAGACAGGTTCCACCAAGTAGGATAGCAATTGGAGCGAAATTTGTTCAATTTTTCTGGAAAAGAAATAGAATTGGTAGGACCAATTTGTGGCAGCCATACTGTATTCGACGACTTGCTGCGATTATTGCTGAAGTGGCAAACTTAATACCGAATTTTCACTCGCCGTGCCAGTCGAGCGCGGGCCAAAGCCGCGTGATGCCGTCGCGACTGCTGGTGAGTGCCGCGCGACCGTCGGGCGAGAAGCTTACCGACGTGAGTTCCTCGGCATGGCCAACTAACGTGAGAATCTCTTTCCCCGTTGTTGCATCCCAAAGTTTGGCTGTGCTGTCCTGGCTGCCGGTGAGTGCGCGGGTTCCGTCGGGCGACAGCGCTACGCTGGTGATACTGTCAGTATGCCCAGCGAGTTTCAATAACTGATCACCGGTTTCGGCGTCCCAAATGATGGCCGTGTTGTCTTCGCTGCCGGTGATCACTCGGTGACCGTCGCGGGAAAATTCGCCGCACAACACGGCCCACTCATGACCCACCAACGTGACGAGCGATTCTCCATTACGTGCATCCCAAACGCGCGCCGTTTTATCATTAGCCGTTGTCAGCGCGCGGCTTCCATCGCTGCTGAAGCGCGCTTGCCGAATGCGCGATGCATGACCGCGCAATACTGGTTCAACCGGTAGCCCTGTGGCGATGTCCCACAATCGGGCCGTGCCATCGTCGCTGCCGGTGAGAACCAATTTTCCGTCTGGCGAAAACTCCACACTGTTCACGTAACCTTGATGCACGCCGTCAAGTTTACGAAGCGCCTTGCCAGTGGCAATGTCCCAAATTTTTGCCGAGCGATCCCAACTGCCGGTCACCAGCAGGCGACCATCGGGAGAAACGTCGGCCGAGGCCACCGCACCATGCGGGCTGAAACGCACCAACGGATCGCGCGATTGGATGTCCCACAATTGGGCATCGTTTCCGCCGATGGTCAAAACGCGCTTCCCTTTCGGTGCAAACCGGGCCGACCAAACAATCCCGCCGCGCGTCTTAAAATCAAGCCATGCCCGCGACGAATCTTCGCCAACAATTTCTTCCCCCGTGTCAAGATTCCACATCCGCACCGTCCCTTCGGCAGCACAGGCAGCCAGTGCATGATTGCCGTCGGGTGAAATATCGACCGCCGTAAATACCACGTCGCCCGCCGGTTCGATGGTGCGCGCGAGTTGCGCATCTGCAAGCGACCACAATCGCAAGTTGCCGTCGTCGCAACTGGTAATCGCCAGTGCTCCGTCGTCCGAAACATCCATGTCGGAAACCCAATCGGGATGCGAAAGCACACGCTCGGTCAATTCGCGACCGGTAGCCACGTCCCATTGTCCGCACGAGTTGTCGCCGCTAGACGAAACAAGTTGCGAGCCGCCAGCGGTATATGCCAATGCCGTAATCGAACGGCTATGTCCAACCAGCCAGGGACCACCAATCCAGCCATCGCCGTCGCGTTGCCAAATTCGGCATCGTCCCCGATCATCACCCGTTGCAAGCAACTTCCCGCCCGGTGCAAAACTGGCAGCGGTCACTTCCGCTTCGTGTCCCTGCAACTCAGTCTCGCGCGAGCCCGTTTGCGTGTCCCACACAATTGCAGACTGGTCGGCACCGGCAGTGACAATCCAACGACCGTTGTCCGAAACATCCAACACCGCGGTGCGACCAGTACCGACCAGTTGCATGATTTCGGTCCCCGTGGCAACATCCCAAATCCGCGTGGTGCCGTCGCCCGCGCCCGTCGCCAACCGCGTACCGTCGGCGAAAAATCGTGCCGAAGATGCTAGGAAATCATGCCCTTCGGAAAACTGCCCGACGAGTTTTTTCGTTTTAACATCCCACAATCGCGCAGACCGATCTCGGCTAGCCGTGACAATTTGTGTCCCGTCTCGCGAAAATCTCGCCGCAAGCACCGCGTCGGTTTGCTGATCTTCGCCACCGCCCAGCACGAACGACTCGCCATAATCTGCCGCCTGCCAAAGTTTGATTTGTTGATCCCGACCCGCCGAAAGCAAACGCCGACCGTCCGGCGAGTAAACACAATCGCGCACATGGCTGGCATGTCCACGAAATACCATCTGCTGTTGATCGTCACTCAAATCCCAAACCCGAACCACATTGTCCTGTCCACCGGAAGCAAGCGATTTACCGTCGGGCGAAAACGCCACCGCACGCACCGGACCCTGGTGTCCCAACAGTTCGCGATACGGTGCCGGAGGATCGGACAAATCGTCAAGCCGCCGGGCAATGTCCACCGGCTGAACGTCATCGGGGTTCCAAAGCAAAACACGGCGGCCGTAACCGGCCGTCGCAATGGTCATACCATCGGGCGAAAACTGAGCCGCATAAATGGGGCCGTGGTGCTGGGTGAATTCAGTAAGCGTTTCAAAACGCTGCCGGTCTTCCGACCATTGCCAAACGATTGCCTTGCCATCTTGGCTGGCGGTGACCAACCGCCGATTGTCCGGCGAAAACTCCGCGGCCCAAACCCACCAGCTATGCCCTCGCAAAATTTGCGTCTCTGCGCTCGTCGCCAAATCCCAAAGTCGCGCAGTGTGGTCGTAACCCGAGCTAAGCAGCTTTTGTCCATCAGCGGAAAATCGTACGCTCAACACCGCATCGGTATGCCCTGCTAGTGTCTGCAACAGTTTGCCGTTGGCAACGTCGTACACGCGAATCGTCCGATCGCTGCTCCCCGTGGCCAATCGTTTTCCCGTGAGGTCGAACACCACACAGTGTACATACTGGCCATGCGAAACCACCCGCACCGGCTCCCCGGTCTCGGCATTCCAAAGCCGCAGTTTGCCATCCCAATCGCCACTGGCGAAAAGTTTCCCGTTGGGCGAAAACGCCACCGACTCCACATGCCCGTCAACATCCCAAGTTCGCTTGCTCAATTGGCAAAGATACGCCAGGCGGCCCCACTCCCATTGCCGAAGTTCCGGATTGCACTCGGCAAGCAATTCGCCTGCGCGGTCGAATGCGTTTTCTTCAATCTTCGCACTGGCCAGTCCAATGCGGGCCACGTAGGCCTCGTACTCCTCGGCCTGTTTGGCAGCAACGGCGAGTTGACGTTGCTGTTCGGCGCGCAGCTTTTCGCGTTCGGCCCGTTGTTGTTCGCTTTCGGCACGTTCTTTCTCGCGCTCGGCACGTTCCTTTTCTGTTTCCGCCCGTTGGCGTTGCGTCTCGGCAACCCGCCGGGCGGCAACCGCTTTGTCGCGTTGGCCCTTCACGGCAAAGTAGGCGACCGACACCACGCCAACTACGGCAACAATCAGCATTGCAACCAACGCCTTTAATGCTCTCAAGCGGCGCTGACGCGACGCACGCTCTTGTTTCCCAGTTTCGAGTTTCGCGAGCAGTTCACCATGTTCGGCATCCTCTGGGTCGAGCAGCGAAATACCCAGGTCGAAATCCCCTTTTCCCAACGCGCTGCGTGCATAGGCCAACCGCGCTTCGCAAAGCAAATCGCGCGCACGGCGGTTGCCTTCCCAAAGCGACAACGCTTCCTCAAACCCATACAGGGCGCGTGAGAAAAGATCGTAATCGTTCGACTCGCTGGCGGCAGCAAGACTTTGCGACGCACTCTCCGCCAACACGATACTTTCTGAATGCGATTGATATTGTTTCACCGCGGCTTGAAAGTCGCGCACCGTTTGGTAGCGATCTTCCGTTTTCGCTGCCATGGCAGTAAGCGCGATCTCGATCAGTTCGCCTTGTTCCTCATACGCAACGATCTTGTTTTTTGCCGCCGCAAACAAACACGCCATCACGGTACTGCCGGTATGGGGTGGCCTGCCCGTTATGATCTCGAAAAGAATCGCGCCCAACAAATAGATGTCGCTCGCGGGAGTAATTTTTTCTACCGGACCCGTCGCCATCTCCGGTGCCATGTACGCCGGGGTACCCCCCATCACGTCCGACTGACTTACCGAATCGGCATTCGGAAATTCGGGACTGATTCGCGCCAGTCCCCAGTCCATCACCAACACTTCGCCGAAGTCGCCCAGCATGGTATTCTCGGGCTTCAAATCGCGATGCACCACGCCGTTGGCATGCGCAAAAGCCACCGCGTCGGCCACGCGCAGCAGAATGTTCAAGTTTTCATCCAGCGAATTCTTTTTGATCGCTTTATTCCACGGAGTGCCTTTCACCCGCTTCATCGAGTAGAATAACGCCCCCGCGTCGTTCGCGCCCAAATCGTAAATCGGTACGATGTTCGGATGATCCAACTCGCCGGTGACTACCGCTTCGGAGATGAATTTCTCGCGCTGCTCCGCAGTGTCTGCGTCGGCCCGTTTGAGCATCTTTACTGCGACAGTTCGCGCAATGGCCGACTGCCGCGCCGCGTACACCACTCCCATGCCGCCTTCGCCGATTACGTCCAGCAATTCATAATCGGGCGAGTCTTCGGGCAACGTGCCCGGCTTCGCTACGTCGCTGCCACTACGAACTTGGCGCGATTTGACGACCAAAGAACTCTTCGTCACTAACGGCCCCGAGACCGTTTCTTTTTGCTTGATTGTGCAGTTGGAATCGACCTGCGCTTCGTCAGCAACATTGCCCGCCCATTGCGCGGTCACCAGACTTTCTGATTCGTCACCCACAGGCTGACCAGGAAAATCAATCGTTTTCTCGCCACTAAACGCAACCGTCGCAACGCCCCGATCCTCACTTGCGTCGTCGATCAACTCCGCTCCTTCAAGGCTGGCGAAGCCTTCATCCTTCAACTCCAAAGTGTGAACCGAGTCGGGATCGACATTGGGATCAATATCTTCATGGATATCAATATCTGCGGACGGCTTATCCGTTTGCGGATCTAAACCATGCAACGTGCGCCGCGGAAGATTCCGCAACTGCGCACCACACTTCCCACAACGCCCCGCGGCAAGCGCAGCATCGTCAATCTCAGCACGACATATGGGACACCGGGACATAAATCAACTTTCAGACATAATCGCTAATCCAACTGCCCAAAGATTGTTAACCACAAAGGCACGAAGACACAAAGACAATGAACTGAAGAATGAAAGAATCTCGGAATAGAAAGAAAAAAGAAATTCTTCCATTCCTCTTACTTCTTCCACTCTTTGTGTCTTCGTGCCTTAGTGGTTCAATCCTCAGCGCGGAACCTTACTTCGATTGTAATTGTGCGCAGGCCAGAGGAGGACCAATTACCGATTTTTCCGCATTTGGGGGCGACGACGACGCAATTCTCGCCATTTCTTTGGCCCCGCCTGCGAAACCGCACGATCGACCTGCCGGGCCCGCTCCCGAGAAGCCCAGTCACGAAAAGAATCTGTCCCCGCCAATCCCACCGCCAACGGCACGATTGGAGACAGCGACGAGTGGTCTGCTTCGCCGTTGTCGATCGGCTCGATCAATATTTCATTGCCCTCCTGCAAATCGTTTTTCAGCGCGCGCCGCAACTCTTTCAGCGCGTCGGGCTCCGACACATTTTGCGGCAATTGTTCCGACTCCACTTCGCGCGCCGATTCATCCGTGGGAGGACGATCTCGTGTCCCTTCCGAATCGTCGCCCGGGTCGATCAGCTTCCCATTGCGCACATAAACTTCGATCACTAATCGGCGCGTGTTCGTCTCCATCCGCACCAGATAAATCGCGTAGTGGTTGTCCGGCAACTTGTGGAACAAGCCGGGAAGATTTTTCAGCACCTCCGGTTTCAATCGGAATCCTGCACTTAGTTGGCCGTAGGCGTCAATGGTGCGCAACTCGAGAAACCGTTCGGTCGTGGCTTGCGTATCGCTCGAAGCGGCACTCAATTCAAAGCCCCCCGAGGAAAGCTCTGCGGAAGTCGACGCCTGGAAAAACAATCCGCTTTCCACTTCCCGCGGGAACACAAGCCGCGGAACCTGCGGAGTCGTGTCGATCCGCACCGGCGTGATCCCTTCGCCCGGATTGGAAATTGCAACCGATTCCAAGTTACTCTGCCCCACTTCGATCACCAATGGCGTGCCAAAATCGTCGTCACGAATTTTTACTGTTATGATCGTATCCGCCGCAGGATGCAGGGGATCGGGCGGGCCAAAGTATTGATGGCCTATGGTAAAGCTCAGCGGCGTCGGACCGGCGGTTACAACCTCGAGAACAAACCGCGCCTCCGGCGGCAACGCCAACTTGTCACCCCAATCGACCAACACAAAAAAAACGTCGGCTCCCGGATCGGAAAACGTCAGATCTAGCGTCGTCTGTCCCAAGGTGTTGACATCGGTCGCCGTGATGGGATCCAACGTCGGGTTTACGTTGAAAACGAACACTTCAATTTTCTGAACGTGCGAACCGCCATCGTCGTCGGAAAGTGTTACGGTAATCGTGTAGCGATTGTCGGCATCGTTGTCGGCGTAAAAGTGCGAGTTGGCAAGTGTTCCTGAAGTCAACACACCTGGTCCGCCATCAACCACCGTAGCGGGAAGCTGACCCGTCTCGATGGTTCCATCGTCCCAATTGATGGTGTACGAAAAACTTTCCACCGACCCGCCCATCGGACCGTTGAACCCAGGATCGGTAAACGTCCCTAAGTCAAACAGATCGAGTGTTTCGCCTTCGTTGATCACCAGCGCCCGATCCGTCAGTACCAAGCTGGGTGCGACGTTCTTGACGTTGATGGACACCTGATCTTTACCTACGCCAAGATCGTCGTCCGTGACCGAAAGGGTGACGACGTACAGACCATTGTCGTCGGGCGTGAAATCAAACGTGGCGCCGCTCCCGCTGGCAAAAAAACTTCCGTCCTTCGTCACCTGCCAATCAAATGGTGAAAAAGTGTCCTGCGTTCCCGTGTCGATCACCGAACCGGTCAGCGAAATCTGCGTCCCCTCGGGACTCATCAAAGGTGCGCCATTGATGGTTACCTTCGGCACAAGATTGTTGACCACCACTTCGCGGGTCGCCATCGTCATGCCCGAATCGTCGTCGCGCAACGTGACTTTTACCGTATAAGGATCGCTGGAAGTGCCCGTGGGATTATCGTCAAGATATTGGTGCACAAGCGTCATCTTCCTTGAACCGCTGGCCAAACTCACGAAATCGTTTGGCGATCCATCACCCCAATCAATTTCAACCGTGTGTACATCAAAGATGCCTGGATCGGCAAAAGTAAGATCAAGCGTAGCAAAACCATTTTCGTTTACCGGCGAACTCACTGTGAAGTCTCTGACCAACGGCGCGACATTGCTCACTTGAATGTCAGCAAACAGAAACGATTGTGCTCCATGGCTATCGGTGACAACGATCTGAACTTGATTGATGTCGACCGGAGTCACTGTGGGGTTATCGTCGAAATACTGATGTGCGGTCGTGACGCTCCTCGACCCGCTAGCCAAATTGATCGTTTCAACCGGCGTGCCATCGCCCCAGTTGATCTCAACCGTGTGTGGGTCGGGGTCGTTGGGATCATCAAACGTCAGCTCAAGCCGCGCAAACTTATTTTCGAGAATGTCCGAAAACGGCACGATCTGCAGATTTTCCGGCGGGACGTTTGCCGCCACCAACTCGTCTTCAGCCTGAAAACTTTGCGCCGGCGGAGGATTCTCAAAATTTTCACCGACTTGGACAAACTCGCCCGTGCCGCCCACCGGGCCTAACAGTACACCGGCTGCCGAAGCATCGAGCACCCGACGACGCTCCAGCCGACGGGGCGATAATGGCAACGCCGCCAACCGCGCCGACCATCGGGCCTTCTTCCGCGATAAAAAACCGCGGGTCGCCAATGCAAATAGACCCATGACACCCAACCAATCGGAAAAGAATCTGCTCACGCCCCCGGGCGCCCCTCAACCATGTTCACTACACTCGATTATCCCGACAAATGGGCAAAGCTGTCAAATATTTGGGGCCCAACCTGCTGAGAAATCCCTGTTTCTGCAGGGTGCCCATCGAGATTCTTTTTACCGTGCCAGCGGCATCCCAGCAGAACCTAGGGAAACTTTGCCGAATCTGCCGCTCGTACCGGTCGTATCGGGTGCAACGAATCTTCTTGAGAATCCGATTGGCTAGCGTCGAAAATACCCCGTAAGCAGAGGCCATTGGCCTGCTGTTTCCTACCCGATTAGGACTGTCCAACGCACCGGAATGCAAACATGCCCACTGCAACTCACCCACCCTGCTGTTTCCGGCGCCTGGCAAAACTAAGGTTCTCGCATCTGCTAGCGGCACTTGCCCTCGCAGTTGCGGGACCTGCCACTGCCAGCAGTTGGCTTTCCGCCGCGGAGTCCGAGGTTCGCCCTGTCGGTCCCACCAGCCGTGAACAGCCACGGCCAACCGACTCGGCGCGGACCCGCAGTGATTCGATTCAATCAACATTTCAATCAACATTGGAACCAGCGCTGCGCGTCGCCGCCAAATGGCGTACGAACATTACTCTTTTGAAAGAAAATCTTCAGGCCCAACAACCTGAAGTATCCCAGGAAATACCACAACAGTTACCCGCTCCGCCAGAGGAAGAACCAGCCCCAGTTAGCACACCTCCCGAACCAGAACTGCTCGTTGAAACATTGCCCGTTGAAAGGCCGCATCGCGACGCCTGCTTTCTCGCCCAACCACTTTCAACCGTTGGCGTAAACATCGCGCTGCCCGAAGGCAACATCCCGAATGACGTCGCCGTGCAATGCGCCGCAACAACCCCGGCAATGTTCGACGCTCGGCTGGCCGAAGGTTGGGCCATCACTGAACAACATTGGTCTGCTACAGGGTTACGTCACCGACCGCTCTATTTCGAGGAAATCAACGCCGAACGCTACGGCTACACGCCGAGCTACGCGTTGCAACCGTTGATCTCCGCGGTACGCTTCTCCGCATCAACTCTCGCCCTGCCCTACAAAATGGTGGTCGATCCCCCGCGATCATGCGTTTACACCCTCGGCCAATACCGCCCAGGAAGCTGCGCACCGCGGCGCTGGCACCGCCTACCGCTAAAAGTAGGCGCTGGCGTCTTCGAAGCCGTAGTCGTAGTCGGCCTCGTCGCACTCGTCCCGTAATCGGGCGCGCAGTTCGGAATATCTGTCATTTCTAGGTTAGCCGAAAAATCCGGCCAGCAATACAAGTGCGGTGCTCCGATTTCTTTGAGCACTTATCTACACTAATTATCGCTAATCATGATTTCAGATCAGTGCCGATTAGCGAAGATTAGTGTTCCTCCTGTCCCCTTTCCACTTTCGCATTTCCCATTTCCTAACCTCTACCTTCTAACATCTAACTTCTCACATTAAAAAGGATGGGATCCCATCGCCAGCGTGAGGGTTTGTTGGCTACCGGCATACACGCGATCACCCGCCGCCAAGCCGGATCGACCTCCAGAGAGAAATTCACCCGTTAATGCATAACAAGCGAAGCGTTGGCCAACGTCGATCCAACAAGGCAACCTGGTCCGCCGCCGTGCAGCCCATCCGCCCTCAGTCGCCCGCCATTGTAGTGAACCACCGAGCGCCGCGCAACAACTATTTCTGGCCACCCTAGCGAATACGGAATTCGGATTGTCGCCCCGGCGACTCGCCCGTGGAGAGCGGAGTTCGGAATGAGAAATAGCCGCGACTCAAGTGAATGCGGAATTCGAATTCGCTCCTCCCCCCTCGATCCTAGCTCCTCAATCCTCGCTCCTCACATACGGATTCAGCGAAATCTTCTTCTTGATCTCCGCCTTGAGCTGCTCCAGCACCGAATCCTTGTCCGTGTTTTCCAGAATCTGAGTCACCACTTGCTTCGGCGATTGCTCGCCCCAACTTGCACCATGCTGAAAATAGTAACGCGCCGCTTGGCCGACGATGAACGAACCATAACCTGCCGCAGCGCCTTGCGGCAACGCGGTCACAATCGTGCCATAGCCAAGCGTCAAACCTTTGAAGACCGACGAAGCGTAACTGACCACCGCTTCGCCGAGCATCACCCAGCCCGCCGCTTTGAGGATCGATGCAACCAAATCCCGCGCATTCGCCGTGGTCACGCGAATACCATAAATGCGTCCCAAATTCGCAACCATCGTCGCGTCGACCGCCGTTCCGCCCAAGACGTCAATCACGGCGCCCGGATTGAGCGCAACAGCCAGCGACTTCATCACGGCATAGCTCCACACAGTTTTCGCCGCTTTCGATTCTCGCATTTGCACCCGCAGCGCGCCCATCCGATCGCTCTTGTCGGCGGCAAACATGGCGGCGTTCAGTGCGATCAGGGCTTTGCCATCGGTATCGAGCACTTCGAGAACCCGCGCTCGCAAATCGTCGACCTGCGCAGCCGGCTTGCGCCATTGGCTTTCCGAAGTGCCGTCGGCCTGCTCCACCACATATTCCACCTCGCGCGGATCGGCGCAGGTGACCATCACGTTTTCCGGCGGAACGATCCCCGCCAATCGCGGGCCGCGGAATAGCGTCAGCAACTGTTCGACTTCTTCGCGAGCGTAAAGGTCCGACTTATTGAGGACCAACAAAATCGGTTTGTGGCTGGCGGCAAGTTCCACCAGCGCCGAGAATTCCGTTTCGTTCATATCCGAATCGGTAACAAACAGCACCAAATCGGCCCGCGCTGCCGACTCACGCGCCAACACGCCCCGCTCGGCGCCAGCCACTTCGTTCAAACCCGGCGTATCGACCAACACCACCTGCGAATTGGCAAACCCTGGCACGCAATAGCCAATACCGTCAAACGGCACATGCCAAACGTCTTTGGTCCAACCCCCCTGGACGTTCACCTGCGCAAGCTCGCCACCCACCAACGCATTGATCAGTGCCGACTTGCCCGTGCTTATTTCGCCAAAGACTACAATCTCCACACGGCCCGATTCCAACTTCTCGGCCATGCCTTCCAGCTCGTCCAAGTCGCGCTGCAATTCGCGCTGTTCTTCCTCGCTGCAGCCGGCAAACTGCTCGATGGCCTTGCGCACCGAGGCCAGTGCCGCGTGATAATCTTCCTCGTGCGGATCGGAATTACCTTTCGATCGTAAAAGGTCGTCGGTCATGGTCGCTCCTCGTCAGCGGGAGAGTCGATTTCGTGACGACCCAATTGGATAAGCTTGCGCAACACGTCGGGCTGCGTAAGCTGTTGCCATTGATCGCGGGCAAGCTCGGCAAGCCCACTACCGGAAGGTTTCATCTCCTGCTGGAAATAAACCACAAACACTCGGCCAATCCAGCGTGTGAGCAGCGCCTGAACCAAACCCTGAATCAGCCCGCCGGCAAGCGTGCCAATGCCGGGGACTGTCTTCAGCATCGAAGCCACGCCACTCGCCACTGCGGGCGTTGCGGCAGTCGCACCGATCATTGCCACCAGGTTTTTTCCTAATTGCTCCAGTAATTTGGTAATCGTGTCGGCATCGATCGGCTGTTGATACACACGCGCCAGATCGAGCACCATTTTTACTGTGATTGCACTGCCGCCTGCCAAATCCAACAGCGGAATCGGATTCACACCCGCCGCACTTCCGGCAGCCCACATGTGTCGGCTGATGATCTCATCAGCCCGCGCGTCGAGCACTGCCCGCACATGATCTTTCGCTTCGTCGACTAACGCACGCGACTGCAACAGCAGATTTGCCAACAGCAACTCGCGGCCATCCTGCTGCACGATTTGCATCATCCGCTCGGCAAGCTGCCGAACGTCGGGAGGAAGCTCGATCTGTTCTTCCGCTTCGGTGCCATCGGCGGCAACGTGTACGCGTGTGCGCGAAGCGGCACGCGAGCGCACCGCCACCACCTCGGCACCCGTGCTTTTGGACAACTGATCGGTAATCTGCCGCAACAATCGCTGTTGGTCGTCGGCGTCGTACCAATCTTCTTTATTCAAACAGACAACCAATCGTTTTTCCATCGCGGAAAGTTGCCGAGCCAACTCAACTTCATAATCTTTCAGCGGACCGTCGACCACAAGCAAAACCAGGTCGGCATTTTTCGCGGCCGCCGCGGCTTCGGCGGCCCGACTTTCGCCCCGCACTTCGGCCAGCCCCGGCGTATCGACCAGCACCACCTCGTCACTCCCCGGCCAAGGAATTTCGCTCCGCATCGAAGTCGTGCCACCCACCACGTCCGACGCAAACACGGGCCGACCGGCCAGCGCGTTGAGCAACGTCGACTTCCCGCTGGAGATAGTCCCAAACGCCACGATCTCCAAACGACAAGCCGACTGCTTCGTTTCCAGCGCCTGCAAACCGTGCACGATTTCTTCGCGCAGCGGGTCCGAGACATTCTCGCCGCCCGCGAAACCTCGACTGGTCGCAAGATTCTCAGCAAGCTCCGCCCGCTGCTGGGCGGCCGACATTTGACTCGGATTTTTCTTGCGCCGCGCAACACGGCGATGTTTGCCCAGCGTATTTCGCCACAATCGCCCCAACACCCAAATCGAAAGAGCCGCCAGCAGCACGGCCCCCAATCCGATGGCCCCCAGATACCAAGCCGCCAACTGCGGATGTTTTTCCGCCAGCCGCTCGTAACTAACCACCGTCGGCAGCCACACCACAAACAAGTATCCGACCAATGCCAGATAAGCGACGAGCAGAAAAGTGAACCGACGTGGAAACATGGTCATAAAGAACCGCAATAAATAGTTATTAGGCCCAGCGGGCCGAAAAATCCCTAGCCGGTGGTGTCAACCACCGGATGGAATGGACCATACCGTGGTAGGCCCAGCGGGCCGACACATCTGCCGAACACCGTTTTGTACCAGCCCTTCGGGCTTGTTTGTATTTCAACGGCATATCAACGCGATCAAACAAAATGTAAGTCCTGCACCATTATAGAGTTTCAGCGTATCGCCCGCTGCGGGGGTGGGTCATCCTCAAAAAACTGGCATAAACCCTTGCAGGATGTTTATAGAATCGCTAATGTGTACACCCGTATACATCTTAAGCTTGTGCTTTTCATGCTTGAATTCTGATCTCGTTGGGAGACTTTGCGTTGTCCGCCGCCTTGGATTCGTCGCCGACCAACCAATCCGCTGCCACGATGGATGCCGTCCGCGACGTGGTGCGCCGACAATGGGGCTTCACGTCCTTTCGGCCCTTGCAGAAGGAAGCGATCGAAAGCGTCCTCGCCGGGCGCGATTCGGTCGTGGTGCTCCCCACCGGTGGTGGCAAAAGTCTTTGCTTTCAAGCGCCCGCCTGTTGCATGGATGGCGTAGCCGTGGTGGTCTCGCCGCTGATTGCGTTGATGAAAGACCAGATCGACGCGCTGCACGAAAACGGCATCCCCGCCGCGTTTTTCAATAGCACGCTCTCCTGGAACGAAAAAAAAGATGTTGTCGACCAGATGCGCGCCGGCAAACTAAAACTGCTCTACCTGGCCCCCGAGAGTTTGTTGACCGACGAAATGTTCAGCGTGCTGCAGTCGGTGCAAGTTTCGCTAATTGCGATCGACGAAGCCCACTGCATCAGCAGTTGGGGCCACGATTTTCGCCCCGAGTACCGCGGGCTCAAAGTTCTCAAAAAACGCTTCCCCGGAGTTGCCCTCCACGCCTACACGGCAACCGCCACCGAACGCGTCAGGCAAGACATCGCCACGCAACTATCGTTGGAAGAGCCGGAAATGCTTGTCGGTTCGTTCGATCGGCCGAACCTTTTTTACCGGCTCGAGCAACGCTGCGGAGGCTTCGGCCAAATCGTGGAAGTGGTCGATCGGCATCCCAACGAGTCGGGCATCATTTACTGCATCACACGCAAAGACGTGGAAAAAACGGCCGCAGCATTGAAAACCTTGGGCTATCGAACCGCACCCTACCACGCGGGACTGGATGCCCGCACACGCAAGAAAAACCAAGAAGCGTTTCTCACGGAGCAGGTCGACATCATCGTCGCCACGGTGGCGTTTGGCATGGGCATCGATAAGTCGAACGTCCGCTACGTTGTCCACACCGGCATGCCCAAGTCGCTCGAAGCTTATCAACAAGAGTCGGGCCGCGCCGGTCGCGATGGCCTCGAAGCGGAGTGCTGTCTGATCTACTCCGCCGGCGACGTGATGCGCTGGAAACAACTCATCAAACAATCCGACACCGGTTACGAACAGGCCATGGCCGCGCTCGATGGCATCGACCGCTTTTGCAACACTCTGCGTTGCCGACACCAACTATTGCTCGAGCATTTTGGCCAATCCCTCGATCAGTCCGACTGCCAGGCATGCGATGTTTGTTTGGGGCAGCTTGACGAAGTCGACGAGCCGCTCGTCGTTGCCCAAAAAATCCTCTCCTGCATCGCCCGATTGGAGCAACAGTTTGGTGGCGACTATACGGCGCAAGTGCTCACCGGATCCCAAGACAAGCGGATCCTCGTAAAAGGCCACGACAGTCTCAGCACGTATGGCTTGCTGTCGGAACATTCGCATCGCACGGTTCGCAATTGGATCGAGCAACTTGTGGGCCAAAACTGCGCAGAAAAGTACGGCGAATACAATCAACTGCAAATCACCGAGTTGGGCCGACAAGTCCTTCGCGGCAAACACACGCCGCAACTTCTGCAACCGGCGCCAGAATCCAAAAAATCTTCCCGCAAGAGCGACCCTGCTTCATGGGAAGGTGTCGACCGCGGGTTGTTCGAATCGCTCCGCGATTTACGCAAGCAAATCGCCACAGAAAAAGGTGTGCCCGCCTACATCGTCTTCGGCGATGCCACGCTGCGCGACATGGCGCGTCGCCGGCCTTCGACTCAGGAGAGTTTTCTCGAAACGCATGGCGTCGGACAAAAAAAGTGGGCCGACTACGGCAACCAATTCCTGGCATCGATTACCGACTACTGCCAGCAGCAGGGGTTAGCCATGGACGTGGCGCCGACCGAAACTCCACAACCGCAACGAACCCCGAAGCTAAACGCTTCGGCAATCGTGGCGTTCCCCCTGTTCAAAGCGGGAAAATCCATCGCGGAAGTCGCCCAACAGCTGTCCCGAGCCGAGTCGACCGTGTGCGGCTACCTCCAACAGTTCATCCAACAGGAGGAAATCACCGACCCCTCGCCGTGGGTCGACACGGCAACAGCCACCCGCGTGCGAGAAGCCATCGACGCGGTCGGCAACGAACGCCTAAAACCCATTTTCGATCACCTCGCCGAAGAAGTCCCCTACGAACAAATCCGCATCGTCGCCAATTGCTTGCAACAGGCGCTAGGGACTAGTTGCTAGGCGCTAGCAACTAGCACCCAGCAACTAACAACTAGCAACTAGCAACTCTCATCAAACCAGCCCCCAACGTTTCCGCAGCCACCATTCGCTGCCGAGTAGGCCCACCATCGCCAGCAACACAGGCCAGGTGTCCCAGAGCGAGCGCTGGCGCACCATTTCTTCTTCGAATTCTTCGGTTCGCGATTTCAGTTGTTCGAGCAGTTGGGGCAGTTCCTCGGGCGACAATCCCGCGCCGCCAAACTCTGCGGTGAGGTTGGCCAGCGAAGCCATCAGGGTCGGTTCCGCGGCGGGTTGGTCGAGTTCCATGTCGCGGTCGGGAACGGTAAACCGCGCGGTGGTCGTACCCACAAGTTTGCCGGCAACCGTCGCGGAGAGCGTCACCCGATAATCGCCCGGGACCGAGGTATTTTGGAAACTCCCGGTAAAGTCTTCCCCCCGCGCCACGGGGCGAATCCTTTCGACGGCACCCTCGGGGTTTTCAACCTGTACATCAAAAATCGCGTCGGCCAGCGGTTCGCGTTGCTCGTTTTGCGCACCAAGCGAAAAATCGAGTCGGCTCCCCCGCTGTGTGCGACGCCCATCAAGCCGCACCCAAACCGATTGCCCCTCGGCATCGTCCTTGCGCGCAAGCCACAAAACCAATTGCCGCCAAAACCTATGCTGCATTTCGCCGAACCCTTCCATCTGCCAACGCCACGTGGAATCGATCGCCAGCGCTGCCGTCCGTCCATTGCCCCATGCGCCAACCACCAACAAGGGCCAGCGCCGGGCATCGTCCGATTCGGCAAGAACTTGGGCATTGGGGCTTAGCATGGAACGCTGAAACCGATTCGCACCATCCAACGCCGGCAGATTTTTGAAATCGAAACGCGTGTTCGAGTTTTCACTGAAACGAAGAATCGAATGCACCTCGCCCCTTTGCGCGACCGGGACCAATCGCAGCGGACCGGCCACGTGCATGTCTTGCCGTGGCGGTTCGCCAAAATTTTGCCGTTCCGCCATTCCCATCAGAATGGGCAACACCTTTTCCAGCGGAGAATTCCGAAACCCGCCCGGCCCAAAACTATGAAACCCGCCCAACATCGCCAACCCGGCACCCTGATCGACGTCGTCGGCAATCTTTTGCCAAGAGTCTTTATCGAGTGCCGTGACGTCGACGTTGCCCAACAAATACACATCCGCTTGTGCTTCGGTAAGCTGCGGACGAATATCAAGCCGTTGGCGACGATAGTTCAACATGTCGTAGCGAACATTGATGTCGGCATGCGGCGCCAGCGCTCCACGAACAAATCGTGGTTCGATCCCCGGTCCGCCACCAATCCGTGATGCGCCAGCCAGATACATGACGTTCACTCCGCCTTTGAGAACCGTCACAAACGTGCTTTGCGAATTGTTGGCGGTCGCCAATTCGCCTTCGGGCGATTCGATCCGCACGGTCACCTTATATTCACCCGGCTGCAAGGGTGTATGAGAAAGCGTCACCGGAACCCGCCGCTTGCTGCTGGAGACTTGCAAAGGCTGCGTGTCGACCACTTCCATCTCGCCGTCGGGCGTTTCCCACAACAGTTGGACCTTGAACGATTGATTCACGTAGCCATCGGCACCGATCGAAGCCTGGATCTTCGCCGGCGTTTCGGCAAACACCACGTCGCTGGCCAAAAGATCGTCCACGCGCAAATCCGACTGCAATCCCAACGCCGGTTTACCAAAAGTAAACGTGTAAAGCGGAATCTGGTCGTTCGCCAACCGTCGTACACTCGATTGGGGTGGCAAATCACGCGGCGCAAACGCCCGTTGGGCCCCGTCGCTCAGCAACAACACCGCCACAATCCGCTGCCTCGCCTCGCGCTGCAAAACATCGTCCAATGCCGAGCCCAAGGCCGACTGCGCTCCGACCGGCTCCTCCGCAAGTTCGACCTGCCCCGAGGTCACGCTCACCGGCGAAGTCAATTCGTCGAACGTGTAAAACTTCAAATCCCAAGACTCGCCTAGCTCGTCCCATTGATCGCTCGTCGCATCGAGAGTGTTTCGCAAATCGCTCCAGCGCGACACGTCGCCGATCGAATCGGTTATCTGCATACTCCGCGAACTGTCGGCCAACACCACCAGCGAACCGGGCAGCTTGCGCGTTGTGATCATCACCAACGTCGGTCGCAACATCACCAAAAACAGTAACAACGCCGTCCCCCCCCGCAATGCAAGCAGAGTCAGCCGGCGGCGACGCGGCAACTTCCGACCCGCCGGACCCACCCACAGCGCAAGCACCAGCAGCGCGACCACGCCGACCATAAACCAAACACCGCCGACAGGTTGCACGCCCCACGTGTTCATGCTGCCTCCCGATAAAAGCGGTTCGCCAGCAGATGCTCCGTTCCCCAAACCAGTGCCACCAGCGTTATCGCCCAAGAAAATAATTCCCGACCGCTACGCCCGATGTCCACATACCGCTGAACATCGTCGAGCGATCGCGCGATTTTCAATTGGTGCGCTGGTAGCGCATCGGTCAACGCTTGTGGATCGACCCGTGCAAGGTTCGTCACATCCGGCGCGACATTCACGCTAAAACCCAAATCGAGCAGCCGCGACTCGCCTCCCGAAGCAATACGATAATTGCCCAGGTCGCCGGTGGTGCTAATGCCAATCGTTTCCTCGCCCGCAGACAACTTACGGCGAACCGTTTGGCCGCCAGGCAAATAAAGCGCGTAACCGGCAACCCGTTGATGCGCAGCCAGACGCAAGTTCACCGTTTCACCGGCAAAGAACATGTGCTGCTCGCGCTCGCTTTGTGCCAAATACCCAACCAACTGATTGCTCAAAGCCAAGAAAGGCCACGGCTCGGGCCCCGTGGGAAGCAGATTCCAAGGCTGCCGACCCTGCGGTTCCATCGGATCGGAAATCGGAGTGGCCAATGTCAACACGCGACCACGGCCCACCGGGCGCTCCAACAAAGCGGGTTGATTGTTCGCAAACCGGGCGACCACATACGTATCGCCAGCCAAATCGGCAAACTGCCAATACTGCCACACCGGGTAAATTTGCCAAGGAATTTCCTCCGCATAGTCGCGCAAACCCGACAACGCCGGGTGATCCAATCCGCGTGGGCGCAAATACGTCGCATAGCGCGATCGCAATTCCAACGTCCCCGGCAACAACATTTGGGCGCTACTATCATTGAACCCCGCAAGCCGCGCGCGATGCCCCAGAAAAATCCCCACGCCGTTTCCATCATTCGCATAATCGGCCAAAGCCTTCCACAGTTCGTCAGACAGCGCCGGCGGATCAATCAAACAAACCGCCTGGAAATCCTTGAAATCCACCGCGGTCGCGCCGGCAAATCGCTGGACCGTGCAAGAAAATCGGCCCTGCTGACGATCGTCGGAAAACGAGGGTTGCAAGGCTTCGCGCAAAAACAGCGCGTCGCGGTTGTGCTCAGCCAGCAACAACACGTCAGCCGGCGGACGCACTTCGACGGTAAAATAACGCGTGTTGTCCACTTCCAAAGAATCAGACTCGGCAAGTCGCACCGTGCCCTGATGGATTCCCAACGGAAGATCGCCCAATTCGAAAGTCGCCTCGGCTTGGCCCTTCTCGTCGAACTCCGCAAGTTGTTGCCCTCGCTTCACCGGTTCGCCCACGCCGTTTTCTAAAGCAACTTCGACCAACGCCGCTTCAGTCGTGCCAACCGCATCGAGCGATACGCGAATTGTCAGCGGCTCGCCGGGCCGCAACGTCGAGTTGCGAATTTCAAGAGGTGCCAAAGACACGTTACGCACGCCCTCCACGCCAACATCGACCACATAAAGCCGAACGTCGGGCGCTTCGGCCAACAACTGGCCAATGCTTTGCAAGGCCGACTCGTTCCACGCCGAGGCACTTTGATCGGTAAATAGAAAAACTTCCTGACGATAATCCTCGCGATCCGCAACCAGTTCGACCGCTTCGCGCACCGCATCTTCCAGCGGTCGCGGATTGCTCTCAGGCGTCAGGGTACGTATTCTCGACTCGGCCGTATTGGCATCGACAACGAACCCGCCCGACATGCGGCTCAAATCGATCACCGCCACCTGGGCATCCTCGGGCAATTGGCCCACCAACCATTGGGCCATTTCCGTAGCAACTTGTTGGCGCGTCTCGCTTTGATGGACCACCTGCATCCGCAGGGAATTATCAACCACCAGCGCAACCGCCAGCGGCGCCCCTTCCTTGCCACGCAAACCGCTCCCCTTGAGCGTCGGACGCGCCAACGCAATCGCCAAACCGGCAATCAGCGCACAACGCAAGGCCAACAGCAGCCAATGCCGCAAATTCATCCGACGCCGATTCGCTTCCTGACGACGACGAATAAACTGCAACGCCGGAAACTCCAACAGACGGGGCTGACGCCGCATCACCAGATGCAAGATCACGGGCACCGCAATCAGCGCTGTCCCCGCCAACAACCATGGCGTCAAGAAACCCATTCGCTATCCACAACTACGACGGTTTGCCAGATACTCGGTCAGCGCCCGATCGAAAGGCATGCTCGTATCCAAAGGGACGTAATCAATGCGGCTTTGCCGACATTCGCGCTCGTACAAAGCGCGAAACGACTCGATTTCGTCAAGATAATCGCTCCGATAACCATCGGCGTCGACCTCAATCATTTCGCCCGTCTCGGGATCGCGCAGTTCGACCAAACCTTCAAACGGAAATGTCACCTCCGCCTGGTCAAGCACGTGAAAAAGAATCACGTCGTGCCCGCCGTGACGAAGCTGCCGAAGCGCGGAAATCACCGGCTCCGGCTCCACCAGCAAATCGCTAAACAGCATCACCAAACTGCTATGCTTAAGCATCGCGGCAAGCTGAGTCAAACTTTGGGCAACATCGGTTTTGTCCTTCGGCTTGAGTTTCGCCAACAGCGACAAGATATTGCCAATCTGTTGCCGCTTCGACTTGGGGGCCAAACTATCAACAATCCGCTCGCCAAACGTGATCAACCCCACCGGATCATTTTGATGGATCATCAAATAACAAAGGGCGGCCGCCAAGCAAATCGAATACTCAAATTTCGTCAGTTCCTGCTCGTGGCTATAGGCCATCGAAGCGCTCAAATCCATCACCAGATAGCCGGTGAGATTGGTCTCCGCCTCGAACTTCTTCACGTAATACTTGTCGGTCTTCGCGTAGACTAGCCAATCGATGTCGTCGGGATTGTCGCCCGGGGCGTATTTGCGATGTTCGCTAAACTCGACCGAAAACCCATGAAACGGACTCGCGTGCAGCCCCTGCAAGAAACCTTTGACAATAAACTGCGCACGCAAATCCAACCGCGAAATCTGGCGGATCACCTCGGGCTTCAGGTATTTTTCGACGGTAGACATAGTGGAAGGGGCGAGGATTTAGGGGCGAGGGAAGAAATTGCGGAATACGCTCTCCTGTCAGTTATAAATTAAGTCGAAGTGGACTACGTAATCCAAGCCCGGAGGGCTAACACAACCTTAGCCGGTGCCGTGAGGCACCGGGCTCGGATACAAACATTGATTTCGAGGCCTGGAAGGCCGACACAAAACGGTTATCGGCAGATGTGTCGGCCTTCCAGGCCTTACAAGAGTATGGTCCATACTATCCGGTGGTTGACACCACCGGCTAAGGTTGTGCCAGCCCTTCGGGCTTATTTTTGGACAGTCCTCCTTTACTCCCCCCTCAATCCTCGCTCCTCAATCCTTCCCACTATATTTCGGAATCTCCGGCACAGGAATCTCCTCCATCAAGCGCGCAATGATGTCTTCGGTGGCAAGCCCCTCGGCTTGGGCTTGGAAATTGGTGCTCACCCGGTGACGCAATACGGGCTCGGCTACTTTTTGCACATCCTCAATGGCCACGGTAAACCGCCCGTCCATGGCTGCGAGCGCTTTTCCGCCGTGGATCAAAAACTGCCCCGCCCGCGGACCCGCGCCCCAATCGACCAACTCGCGCACAAACTGCGGGGCGGTCGGGTCTTTCGGCCGAGTCGCGCGCACCAACGAGGCCACATATTTGATGATGTATTCGCTCACCGCGACCGAGCTGACCAACTTCTGCAAATTCAAAATCGCTCGGGAAGAAAGCACCTTGCTCACCTCGGCCTGTTCGCCACGCGTCGTCGAAGCAAGAATCTGCTCCTCTTCGTCGAGCGAGGGATAATCTACTTTGATATTGAACATAAACCGGTCGAGCTGCGCTTCAGGCAGTGGGTAGGTCCCCTCTTGTTCGATGGGGTTTTGCGTCGCAATCGTAAAGAACGGCTCCGGCAACGGGTAAGTCACCTGCCCCACGGTCACCTCGTGTTCTTGCATCGCCTGTAACAGCGCGGCTTGGGTTTTTGGCGGCGTGCGGTTGATTTCGTCGGCCAACAAAATATTCGTGAACACGGGCCCTTCGACAAACCGAAAACTCCGCCGGCCATGTTCGTCCTCGTCCAGGACGTTGGTCCCGGTGATGTCCGACGGCATCAAGTCGGGCGTAAACTGAATTCGCTTGAAACCCAATTCGAGAATCTGTGCAAGCGTACTGACCATCAAGGTCTTCGCCAAACCGGGCACACCTTCCAGCAAACAATGTCCGCGCGTGAAGATCGCCGCAAAAATCTGTTCGATCACTTCATCCTGGCCAATAATTACCTTCTGCAGCTCTTGCTGCATCACCAGACGATGCTGCCGAAATTCTTTGAGAATGTCGCCTAGATTGCGAGTTTTTGTAGTCAACGGTTCTTCCTTCTCAGCCAATTTTCAAATCGGAGTGATAGCGATCTTGAATTCTACTGCACAGAGGTATTGAACCACAAAGGCACGAAGACACAAAGAAATGGATGAAATAGGGGAATGGAAAGAATTCTTCTATATCCTCCTATTCCCGAATACCTTCATCCCTCAATTTCCTTCTTAGTGTCTTCGTGCCTTTGTGGTTCAACCTTTCGCTGCCCCTCTAAGCGATTATGGTCAACGCCGGGATATAGTACCGCAATTCTAGTGCCCCTCCGCGAACCCGACAATGTACGCTTCAAGGGCATATTGTTTATCTAGCTATCGCACCTTACTATGAAATGGTTGTTTAACGTCGCAAACAGGAAGCGAGCGATGCGTGGTTCGATCTAAAAAAATTCTTGCTGCGGCTGGTCTCTGCATTTTTTTCTGCGGAATTCCGACAGCCCGACTCCTGGCACAGCAGGCCGGCTCGATCACCGCCGAGCAGGTGCGCAGCGCCATTGCCGGCGGAGTGAAGTATCTCAAAGAAGAGCAAAACATAAAACGCGGTTCGTGGAACGATTTGGCCCAATATCCGGGCGGGGTGACCGCATTATGTACGTTGGCCCTGTTGAACTCGGGTGTTGATCCGAACGATCCCCACATTCAAAAAGCACTCACCAACCTGCGTAAGCTCAAACCGACAAAAACCTATAGCGTTGCGCTACAAACAATGGCCCTCTGCGCCGCAGAACCGCGCCGCGATCAGATTCTTATCCAAAAAAATGTCCGCTGGCTCGAATCGAACCAGCTCCCAGAAGGATTATGGTCGTATCCCGGCGCCGGGGGCGACAACAGCAATTCGCAATTTGCAGTGCTCGCATTGCACGAAGCCGAGCGCGCCGGCGCACAAGTCGACCCCGCCACTTGGCAGCGAGCCGCCAAATACTGGAAAGGTTGCCAAAACCCTGACGGCTCGTGGGGTTACCAGGCTGGCTGGGCCGACGGCTTGGGAAGCATGACTTGCGCAGGACTCGGCGCCACGGTGATTTGCGCCGGTCGTGTCGACAATCCGAATGCGGACATTCAAAACGGTTTGGTCCAATGTTGCCGACCCCAGGACGACGACGATTCGATCGAGCGCGCCTTGACATGGCTGGGACGTAATTTTTCCGTACGCCGCAACCCGGGTCGTCGCGGGATGGGGCACGTTTGGCACTACTATTATCTCTACGGTTTGGAACGCGTGGGACGACTCACCGCACGGCGACTGATCGGCGATCACGATTGGTACCGCGAAGGGGCCGAGTTTCTTGTCGCCCAACAAGATCCCTTCAACCGCCACTGGGCAGGCACCGGACATGCCGAAGACAATCCACACATCGCCACCTCGCTGGCACTCTTGTTTCTTTCCAAAGGCCGTCGGCCCGTGTTGGTCGCCAAGCTCGAACATGGCCCCGACGACGACTGGAACAACCACCAAAGCGACGTCGCCCACCTCACCGCCCGTGCCGAGAAACTCTGGGGACTCGACATGACCTGGCAAATCGTCGATCTCGAGCGGGCCTCGGTCGACGATCTGCTCCAAGCGCCGGTGCTGTTTCTCAGCGGGAGCAGCGAACCCCAGCTGGAGGGACAGGAAAAAAAGGTCCGCGATTATCTCGACCGCGGCGGATTCCTGTTTGCCGAGGCCTGCTGCATGGATGGCAGCGGATTCGAACAGGGCTTGCGCGAATTCGTCGAACGTGTCTTCCCCGAGCCGGAATATCACTTGCGCCGCGCGGGCCCTGAACATCCACTTTGGCGCGTGGAAGAATTCGTGCGGCCCGAATCGCCCTACGCCGGCCAACTCTGGACCGTCGAATATGGCTGCCGCACCTGCATCGTGTTTTCGGAAATCGATCTCTCCTGCTATTGGGAACTCACCGGCACCGGGAGAGATTTTGGTTTACCCAAGATGCTTGCCAGCCGGTTGGCGGACGCCAACGCTGTGGGAGTCAACGTACTGGCTTACGCCACCAACCGTGAACCGAAAGGCAAAGAAGCGGCGTTTGTCAGTGCGACAGACTTGGCAGCAATCGAAGCGGCAGGCAGCCGCGGCACAATCCAAATCGCAAAGCTCCAACATGGCGGTGGCTGCAACGACGCACCGGGAGCACTGGTCAATTTGCTACGCACCGCCGCCCAAGGAGAATTAAAACTGCGCATCAGCACCACCGAGTTTCCCATGCGTGCTGACGACAAACAGTTGTCGCGATTCATCTTGACGTTCATGCACGGCAGGCACGATTTCCGTTTCACGCCCGCCGAACGCGAATCACTTAAAACTTACTTAGAAAACGGCGGAACCCTGTTTGCCGATTCCATTTGCGCCAGCAAACAATTTGCCGACGCCTTTCGTCGCGAGATCCAAGCCACTTTGCCCGAAGGACAACTGCAGCGCATCCCCGCAAGCGATCCGCTCTTTACCGATGCCGCGGGGGGTTACGACATTCGCCACGTCAGCCGACGCGATCCCGTCGAAGCACAAGCCAACCAGCCGCTTCGAAGCCGAGTACGAGAAGTCGAACCGCAGCTCGAAGGCATTGCGATCAACGGTCGTTGGGCGGTGATTTTTTCTTCCTATGACATCAGTTGCGCACTCGAAAAGCACGAAGCACTCGAATGCCGCGGCTACACCCGCGACGACGCCGCCCGCATCGGACTCAACGTGCTGATGTACGCCCTCACCCCCGACGCAGGGGAATAACTTTCGCAAAGACCGCCGCTTGTGGTTTAGCGGCGATATTTCTAACCGTTGGGGATAGTGCCCCCAAATCTACAACACGCTATGCAACTCCCGCTTCGGACCCCAAAACGCACTCTGCTTGCAGTTTGCAACTTCTTTCTCTGACTCATGTTACGTCAAGTCCTAATGGTCCCAAAGCACCTTGACCCCCTGGATAGCCGGCACCTATAATCCGCCGCCCCCAATTGGGGACTCCGACTTTTCGTAACTTATGTTCCTGCTTGTCGTTGGGCGCACCCGAAGCGCGCATGATTGCGCTACCGGATGCCGCCAGAAAGAGAAGCACACAATCACTGCGCGAAGCCCATCGCGTCTGACGCTCTCCCTCCGCAGTAAGCGGGCCGTCGAGTGCTGCGCGCGAAGCCTACTATTCGTCGTAATAGGTTGGTGTTGGCTTCCAATAAATCTGAAAGCCAGCGATTTCGGTTCTGAACCGGCCGATCCTTCCCAACCCGTTACCGTCGCGTCCGATTGGTGCAGTCGTTGGAAGCAGGGAACCTACGACGTCTGGCACCTGCGTGGCAACTGCTACATCAACCAGGGACTCACTTACGCCCGCGGACCTGAAGCAGTTCTCTGGATCGACAGCTCGCACGCACCCCACGAACCCGCTAAAGTGATCGCCTACTTTGAATCCGAAAAAGGCGACCACGTCGTTGTCGACTATCGGCAAGAGGCGAATGCGGACGGCACCGTTTCTGCTCTTGGTCAGCAAAAGGGTTCGACTTGGTTCGGGAAAATGCACACGTCGGTCCCGATGAAGATGAAAATCCCCCAACCCGCGCCAGAACCCACCACACGCCCGGCAATCTACGATCGCGGCCTAGCGCAGTTCGATCCCCAGCGACGGCGTCTCTTGCAGTTGGCACAGTTTACAGAATTCGCGCCTGCACCCACTGGCGCCCAGCCGCTACCGCCCGGCATGCGCCGCATGCAATTGTTTCCCCGCAACGATTCCTCGCCCGTGATCGAATCCAAAGTCCTGCCCAACGGCGAGCGCGTGGCCGTTGCCTCGGGCGGCATCCGTGTGTTGGTCGAAGGACTCCCCGTCGGAAATATCCCGGCTGCTATCGGTCCCTTGGGCACGGTCGACATCTCGACCGATCGGGCCGTGATTTGGACCAGCGCCGGCAACGGCGGCATCGGCGGGCAGTCGTTCCAAATGCAAGATGCCCCGCTGGAAATCTACATGGAAGGCAACATCGAATTCCGCCAAGGCGATCGCGTCGTCTACGCCAACCGCATGTTTTACGACGTCCGCCGTCAAATCGGCGTGATCTTGGGCGCCGAACTGCTCACACCGCTGCCAAAAGTCAATGAGTTCGAATATCAAGGCCTAGTCCGACTGCGCGCCTCGGCAATCCGCCAGCTCGACGCCTCCCACTTCTCCGCCACCGATGCGCAATTGACCACCAGTCGCCTCGAAGAACCCACCTACCACTTCTCGGCAGACGAAATCGCCTTCGAAGACATCCAACGCCAAGACTTTGATCCGCTCACCGGACAACCCGTGCCCGACCATCGGCAGATGGCCGAGAGCCAGGGCAATGTTCTCTATCTGAGCGGCATTCCTGTTTTCTATTGGCCCACGATCGCAACCGATCTGAGCAAACCTTCGTTCATTATCGATCGCGTTCGCGTCGGCAGCGACGATGTGTTCGGCACACAGGTGATGACCGATTTGGACGCCTACCAACTCTTTGGCATTCGCAACGCACCCGAAGGGACCGATTGGGGAATCAGCATCGATTATCTCAGCGACCGTGGCGTCGGCCACGGTACCACGTTTGAATACGATCGCGCCGAAGTCCCCGGATTCAACGGCCCCGCCCAAGGCATCTGGGATTTCTGGGGTATCGACGACGATGGATTCGACAACCTCGGTTTGGGACGCCGTATGATCGCGCCCGAAGAAGATTATCGTTTCCGCCTGTTCGGCCAACATCGACAACGTCTGCAAAACGGTTGGGAGCTCACCGGCGAAGCTGGCTATGTGAGCGATCGCACTTTTCTCGAACAATACTACGAACGAGAGTGGGATGAAACCAAAGACCCGCGCACCGGGCTGCGGCTCAAACGTCTGACCGACAACCGCACGCTGTCGATCGAAGCCAACGGCCAGGTGAACGATTTCTTCACCGAAACCCAATGGCTCCCGCGCATCGATCACTACTGGCTCGGCGAGTCGCTACTGGGCGATCGGCTCACGTGGTTCGAACACTCGCAGGCCGCCTACGCAAACATCAACGTGGCCGACCCGCCAACCAACCCCACCCTGGCCAGCCAATTCACCACCCTGCCCTGGGAAGCCGACGTCGAAGGCGAACGACTCGTCACGCGACAAGAAATCGACATGCCGCTGGAACTCGGGCCGGTGAAAGTTGTGCCATTCGCCCTCGGCGAACTTGCCCAGTGGGGACAGGCACTCGACGGCGAAGAACTGCAACGCGCCTACGTCCACACCGGCGTGCGGGCAAGCATCCCCTTCTGGACCGTTTTTCCCGACATTCACGACCCGCTATTCAACCTCAACGGCCTGGCACACAAAGTAGTTTTTGATGCGGAGCTCTCTTACGCCGACGCCGACGAAAACCTCACCGCCTTGCCGCTTTACGATCCGCTCGACGATACTTCGCTGCTCGAATTCCGTCGGCGTCTGTTCGATCCGACATTAGCTCCGACAATTACCAACTTCAAATTCGATCCGCGCAGTTACGCGTTTCGCTCCGGGTTGCAGGGCTCGGTGACTTCGCCCTCCACCGAAATTGTCGACGATCTCGTGGCCCTGCGGATGGGCATGCGGCATCGCTGGCAAACCAAACGCGGCGGCCCGAGCACACAACATCTGGTCGATTGGCTTACGGTCGATACCAACGCCACCTGGTTCCCGGATCAAAATCGCGACAACTTCGGCCAAGACATCGGTCTGGTCGATTACGACGTGCGCTGGCACGTGGGAGACCGGTTTACCGTGCTTTCGGACGGCGTGGCCGACTTTTTCGGCGACGGATTGCGGATGGTTTCCGGCGGCGTTTTGCTGAATCGCCCCTCGCGCGGCAACGCCTATCTCGGCGTCCGTTCAATCGCCGGGCCCGTCACCAGCAACGTCGTCCTGGGCAGCTATAGCTATCGACTTGGCCCCAAGTGGATTTCCACCGCCGGAGCAGCGATCGATCTGAGTGCTGCAGGAAACATCGGACAAACTTTTTCGATCACCCGCATTGGCGAATCGATGCTGGTCACTGTGGGATTCAATGTCGACGAAGCCAAAGACAATATCGGCGTGAAATTCATGGTCGAGCCACGATTCTTACCCAAGCTACGACTCACCAGCCAAACCGGCATCGAGGTCCCCCCCGCAGGTGCATTCGGATTGGAATAGAGTGAACCGCCAAGAACGCCAAGAGCGCCAAGGAGTTGCTTTTATGGATTCTTATCCGACTTTGCTTTCAGTCGCAGGTCGTTTGCTTAGATAATTGATTTCCCCAGTATTTCTTGGCGTCCTTGGCGCTCTTGGCGGTTCATTTCTTCAGTTTGAGTAAATAATGCAAGACGATTCCCACGAACTTACCGCCTACCGTCGCGGCAATCAAAGTTGGATCCAACGCTTCGCCGTTGCCTGCCGAGGCGTAAAAATCGCCATCCGCGCCGAGGCAAGTCTGTTCGTGCATCTCTTCGCAACGGTCGCAGTCGGCCTGGCCGGTGCCGTGTTAGCACTCTCGCGCCTGGAATGGGGACTCGTCGTGCTGTGCGTAATGACCGCCCTCTGCGCAGAACTGATGAACACCGCAATCGAACGCCTGGCTCAGGCGATCACCGACAAAACCAATCCCAACATCCGCGACGCCCTAGACATCGCCAGCGGCGCGGTCTTGGTAGTAGCCGTCGGAGCAATGCTACTGGGCCTGCTGGTGTTTCTACCAAAGCTGTGGGCGATCGTTTGAATGAAAGCGGAGAGTAGGATGGTGCCGTTAGGCCCATCTTTTTAGCGATGCAACTTCAAACGAATCGATGGGCCGCCGCTTCGCTTTGGTCCATCCTACAGACTGCAGACTGTTTTCGTTCTTCTCAAAGACCGAAAGATAACTAGACCGAAACAGAACAGGGTTGCTGAACCTGGCTCAGGGATCGTTTCTAACACATAACTGTTGATCAACAGTCCACCACCAGTCCAGTCGTTCCAGGTACTATCGCGTGAGTTGCTTGGAACAAAGTAATGGGCATGATGCTCGGCGTTTCCGTTGTTGTCGGGCTGAGTCGAGGCCCAGGACGTGTAGCCCCAGGGCGACCCGTCGCTCCATGACCAACCACCCGCAGGTTCCGAGCCAAAATCGGTCTGATTGCCGCCTATCCAGGGTCCATAATTGTGAGGACCGGTGAGCACCCAAAACTCGGGCGCATCGATCAAGCCAAAGACAAAAGCGTTTTCTTCAGTAGAAGTGATCGAGGCCAAATCTCCGCCCTTGGCAAGTGCGTCGTTACGAGCTGTTTGCCAAGTGATTGCCGAGGGGAAAAGTATCGTTTCATAAAAGTGACCGTTGCCACCATCGACAACCTTCCACTGAGTTAACGCAGCATGTGCGGGAACGGCAGTAACCAGCGGAAGCGAAAAGAGAAAAAAGAAAGCACGAAAAGTTTTGTATTGCATAAGATTTACAGACTCCCCCATACGACAGATGTGTTTGAAACAGTTCACACGGATCCGCTAGCGCTTTTTTCCCAACAACAAAGCACAAAAAAACGACCTCTCAAATTTCCCCTAGCAAATTCGACAGTTCTGTCGGCTGCGCTAGAAAAATTTGAGAGGTCGTTTTTTAATTAGCGGTTCTGCGAGTACTAGTTGGCATTACCGGTGAGTTGTGTAAACACACCCAGACAGCACGCAGGATAGTCTGTTTGCAGCACGGTGTCAACTTTTTTCGAGAATGTATCAGGAAAACTGCGTAGTCCTCTGCCCTGCCACCTGCGCCTTCCCCCTCTGGCTCTCGACTCTCGTCTCCCCCCACTCAATCCAACCAATCGCGCGCTTCAAGCCGCTCCGGAACGTAAACCTCGGTCACGTAGCTGATATCTTTCGAGATCAGCGATTCGACTTCGAGCTTGAAATCGTTGCTGATCATCTTCTTGATTTCGCGCTGCCATTTTGGCTTCTTCTCGAACCACGGATAGTTGGCAATCTGCTTGGCGCGCTTTTTGTCGTTGTCGTTGAGTGCAATTTTCACGCTGTCGGCAAGTTCACACCGATCGAAGTCGATGCTCCGCAGGCCAAGATACTTGGCATCGGGAATCGCCATCCGCTGCGACTCGAACGCCAGATTGATCGAACCCTGCTTCAGCACGCTGTAGATGTAATAGCCCCACGGGTCGTTATCCAACACGCAGTAGACGGGCAATTTCAACTCGTTGTGCATCCGAAAGAGCAACCGCCGCACTCCGCGAGGCGGCTGACCCGCACCGTGCGTGAGAATGCAGTTGTGCTTCTCCCAAAATTTATCTTCGTTAAACCGTTGCCAGACGGTGCCTTTTTCGACATGCAGAATAAACTTGGCGTCACATTTTTTCCGTTCGAGCTCGACCACCTCCGGCTCGACAATCGAGGGAATCGCGTATCCGCCCGATCCCATCCGCGCACAGTTGATCGGATCTCCCCGGTCAGTGAGCGTGATGTTGCCGACCATCGCCCCGCGATTTTCGGCATAAAGATGCAGTTCCTCGCGGATCGATTCCAAGAGCACTTCCACGTCTTCGATTATCGTGTCGCATTCGTTTTGCACGTCGAACGTATTTTCCTTGGTATCTTCGATCGTGCGTTTGAGCATGTAAAACAAACCACGAAGGCTCGTCGATTTCCCCTGGTCCAACAGCGTTTTACAGCCGCTCGCAACCAGCAGCGTGCGCATGTACGCCTTCGCTTGCGAGAGATCGAACAACTGCCGACGGTTTTTGCTCGGGCCCATTTCGATAATCCGCTTCCGCGGGCTGTAACGGATGTTCGACAGCGTGCGCGAAGGAATGTCGACATAAGGATCCCGGCGCGCCTTGGCCGAACTCACCACCCGATCCGCCAAACCATTCAGCCGGGCCATCGTTTTCTTATCGCGCGGAGAAAGTTTCACCGCCGCCTTGCGAGCCGTTTTTACTGTACGTCGTTTTGCCATGCATATCTCCGTATTTAGCCCCGGGTCAGTGACCCGGGGCTAAATGGGTTATTGTTCATCCGCCTCTTCTTCGATCTCCACGCGATTGATCGCTGCTTTGTGTTGTGTGGGATCGACAATCAACACGTTGTCGCCAAGATTCAGCTCTTCCGGCTTCTCATTGATCCGTCGACCCCGATCGTCGAGTTTCATATCGGCCTCGGCGGTGCGGCGCTTGGCGACTTTGATCAATTGCTCGTAAAGTTCCGACTGCTTGACGCCGTTGATGTCGCTCACTGCCGTGGCAACTTCCTTGAGATAACGCATAAAAATCTCGCGACGGTCGGATTGTTGTTTTACTTTTAGTCGGCGGCGCAAGTACATGCCCAACTTGCGACCGACCGCCTGCAGGCCCAGGCGGATTTCCTTTTGAATCTCCGGGTAGTTGGCGATCGCTTCTTTCGACTCGCTGGTGAACGGAACCCACACGCTGGCGATGTGCACCATCAGCGACACGGGCCCCCGCGGCAGCGAACCGCGCGATTGGCTCAGCCCGTAGCTGCGCCAGTTGGTGCCGGTCACCGTTTGCGTCACCGCACAGGCGGCTTGCTGGAACTGCAGCGGCACGCGGTTGGCGTAGCGCATCACTTCCATCGACTGGCCGTCAGCGATGTTCACGTTCTTCATCGCGGTGAAAAACTTGTCGACTTCCTTCGGCTTCATCTTGCCGGGAGTTTGCCGCGTGCCGAGTCCTGCCGCTTTGATGATTTTGTCTGCCGCATCGGGCCCCAATCCGTTGAATGTATAAATCAGGAATTGCCGAACGGTTCGGGCGTCTGTTTCCTCCAACAGCTCCAGCAGCAATTCTCGGGTCACGTTCTGCGTCGGAGCCGTTCCGCCGTAAGCCAAACCGACTTCGATCTGAAACGGATTGCCCCGATAAACGGCAGGCGGACGCATTGCCGCGGTATAAAACTCGCCGGGCACCACTTCGTGCAAACCCTTGAGAATCAAATCTTCGCCAATCGGACAGATACAATCGGTCGCCGGTGCGGAAATCTTGGTTTTCTGAATCGCCTGGTAAAGCAAGTCGGCCTCGCGCCGGCCCACTTTGCGCGTATTGCTGCGCGTGCTCACCCCGGCGGTTTGACAAATCCGCTTGGCAACCGCCGGCGTCACACGCGAAAACTTTGTCCGAAAAAATTCCGACAGCGTCATCGCCTCGGCATCTTCCACCATCGTCGCCAACCGGCCAAGTTCCACCCCATACGGATGCGGCTTGATTTCTTTCGGCTCGGGCGGCAGCTTCTCGGCCGATCGTCCGTAGGCGTACTCGTAGTCGTCGGGGTCAACGTAGTGCAGCGTAATATGCGGGTTGGCAATCGCGGTTTGCTGGAGATATTCGTCGACGCTGCCCCGACCGCGAACGAATTTCGCTTCCAATTCGATCGTCACCCGCGTGCCGTGCGGAGCGTCGACCCACTCGATACCATGTTTATCGATCGCCCGGGCACCTTTTTCGCCGGGCGGAATGTCGACCCCTTCGCCGCGACCGTTGAGAATGCGCGGCTGGTTTTTCTTGGTGTCGATTTGAATTTCGTAATAATGGGCCGGCTTGCGCGGAGAAACTTTCGAGATAATTTTCACCGGTTTTCCGGTAGTTTGCACGCCATACATTCCCGCCGCACTGATGCCGATGCCCTGTTGCCCCCGGCTTTGCCGCAGACGATGGAACTTCGAGCCGTACAGCAGCTTGCCGAAAATCAACGGGATTTGCTTTTTCAGAATCCCCGGGCCGTTGTCTTGGATACCCACCTTGTAGCGGTTGTTGCCCGTTTGTTGCACGTGCACCCAAATCTCAGGCAAAATGCCTGCCTCTTCACAAGCATCGAGCGAATTGTCGACCGCTTCCTTGACGGTTGTGAGCAATGCTTTGCGCGGATTGTCGAATCCAAGCAGATGCCGGTTCTTCGAGAAAAACTCGCTCACCGAAATATCGCGCTGCGAGGCAGCCATCGCCTTAGCAGTTGTGCGCCGCTTCGGCCGAACCGCACCGTTAGTGGCAGCACCGTTCGATTCCGACTTCGATTTAGATTGCGCGTTTCGCGCACTCTTTTTCTTCGCAGGCTGCTGCTTCTTCTTGGTGGTCGGTTTCGCTTTTTTTCGTTTCGCGGTCGCCAAAGCGACATCTCCTATGTATTGCCTGTGCGGATGGGCCGCAGGCAGGTAGGTCGTTAATTTGTACCAGTTGTGCGGATTATAGCGGCAAGTTTCGTCAGAACCCAGGGCGGGTCGGCACGGAATGCCCGCATACCAAGGACAACCGGCCCGTTCGGCATACAAAAACTGATCGTCAGGACCCGAATTAGCCGACATCCTAAGAACAATGAGACCCCCGCAGCCCAAGAGCTTGGCCTCCGGCCACCCGCCAAATTGGGCTCAACAAATGTACTAACCCACGATAAACCCACAGCCGATAATCCTGGCTCGACCCGCTGATCCCGCTGCCGCAAGTGCTGGCGTCTCCAGCGATTCCAAGGAGGGGAACGGATGACAACCCGTCTATTTCGCACCACAGTTTTAGCTGCCCTGTTGATCGGCCTTTGGCACGCTTGCCAGGAAGCCCGCGCCGGCGAAGGCCTATGGAAACGCTCCATTAGTTATCAAAACAAGAGCGATCTGTTCGCCAACTACACCGTCGGCCCCTGTCCGAGCGGCACGGCAGCACAGATGTACATAGCGCCATTGCCCGTGCCTGCCAACGTAGGACACACCTACGTCACTTACCAACCGTTGATGCCTCACGAAATGACGTACAAGCACACGCGGTCGCACTACGCCCACACACCTGGCGCCGGCTGGACGCGTTCCAAGGTGCGCTATCGCACGCGCGGATTGCGATTGCAAGATATGTTCCACCGACTCAGCTCTTCTTATTAAAAAACGCGACTACTGAAAAACACGGCTCGACGACGCAACCAGTGCGAGATGGAGCCACAAAGAAAAGGAATCCAACCCGTGACCAAGCATGCTCTCACCATGGCGATCACACTCGTGTTGTTCTCGGCAATCGCAGATTCGGCCCAAGCCGAAGCACCCTACCTGCGACCCCTGCGTCGGGCACAGATGTCCAATTGGCACGCCAACTACGCCCATTCTGCATACGGCCAACCAGTGGCGTTAGTCGTGCCGCCAACAGCTCAATTGCAAACCAACTGGAGCTGGGGTGCACCCTCCGCGCGCACCTCACGGATCGATCATCAATTCGGCCGCAACTACCCAGGCCCGGGCCCCTTCGGCGGCGGATTCCGCAGCACGCCTGCCTGGCCAAACGACACCGCCCAATTCGGCGTCCACCACGTACGCGCACCGTGGTATCCCACGCAACGCTAAACGCCGCTTGCGGTTTAGCGAACCCACCAAACTCTATTCCACAGCAGGTTTCTTTCTCATCCGGCTCGTATCGACGTACACGTACTCCCCACCCGTGCGACGTGCAAGTTGCATAAGAAAATTGTCGCGACGCGACGCGGGGCCATCACCGAATTCGATCGTGTGAATCGCCGTCGCATCTCGCTCGGCAAGGCGAATCGCATCTTCCACGCTATCGCCCGGCATCGGATCGTCGGTATCCGAGAGAAAAAATACCACGTCCGGCCGCAGCCTCAGAGCAAGACGCAACGCGCGCGATCGAGAAGTCCCCCCGCTGGCAGTGATCCTGCGCACAAACTTGGCCGCCAATTGCTTGTTGCGATCCGTGGCAAAGGCAATCCGCGATTGCCCGCCGGTGATGTCCCATGAAGTCGGTTCGTGATGAAAAAAAATAATCTGAAACTGGTGCACACTCTCCATGGCGGTAAGACTTGCCAATAGTTGCTGCTTGGCAGCGCGTAGCGGTGCACCCGACATGCTGATCGAACGATCGAACACATAAACAAACTTGTTCCCCACCCCTTCAATGCCAAACACGCTAACTCGGGCCTTGCGGCCGAGAAACTTCGAAATCGCTTTGCGACGGGCCTTGTCGCCCGAGTCGCCAACGTCCTGCTTCTCCGACTCACCCGCGTCGAGCTTGGGAAAATTCGGCATGTTCGCCTGAATCGTTGGCATCGCGGGAAGATCGGCCGCCGATTCTTCCACCAATTCGTCAGGCAGATCCGCAACCTCCCAATTTGGCCCAACAGCAATATGGACCTCTTCTGTCTCGAGCAACAGTTCGTCGTCTGTCGCTTGGCTCAGAACAAAGTCGAATTCTTGACGCGACAGTCCCGTGTTGCTGCGGTCTGAAGGAAAGGGAGGAAGAAGCACTAGCACGGCAAAGATCGCCACATGGATCACCAGCGAAATACCCCAGGAGGGCCAACCAGAAATCTGCCATTGGGAGCGCTGAGCCATAGTAATTCGACCCCCAACTGGAAGAGAGATGCGCGCGAAGTAAAAACTCTCCCGCTTGCGCTGATTCTAGCGCCGACGATATATGGCGTCAACGCAAGCAAAAGCTAACAACGCTCGCCCGCGAAAGATAGCCAGATAAAAAGACAATCAGCAGACCTACGCGTTGTCGACTGCACACTCTATAATCAAGTGTTCGATTCCTCATTCATCTGCCGATGGTTTTCCTCTTTCCACTGATAAAGGCCCGCGTTGAAACTCGAAATTGTCCATTATCCGCACCCCGCTTTACGGCATGTCTCCAAGAATCTCAAGCGTGTGGACGCCGAGCTGCGCGACATGGTCGCGCAAATGTTCGAACTGATGTATGCCCACGAAGGCGTGGGGCTCGCCGCCAATCAGGTCGATCTGCCATACCGACTGTTTGTGGCCAATCCCACGGGCGATTCGCAAAACAAAGAGGCCGAACAAGTATTTATCAACCCCGTCATATCCTCGGGCAAGGGCCAGATGGAGGGCGACGAAGGTTGCCTGAGCATCCCGGGCGTGACGGCTCCCGTGGTGCGAAAAGAAAAAATCGCGGTGGAAGCCTACGACTTGACCGGGCAAACTTTCCAAGGCGAATTGGAAGGACTCTTCGCCCGCATCGTGCAACACGAAACCGACCATCTGGACGGCACGCTGTTTATCGATCGCCTGTCACCCGCCCAGGCAGCCGAAGTGCGCGATGCGCTCGAGGAATTCGAAATCGATTTCACCAGCAAACGCGATTGCGGAGAAATGCCCACCGACGAACAAATTGCCACCCGGCTCGCGGAACTCGAACAGTTACGCGCATAAAAAACTCGCCGCTTGCGGCTTAGCGCACCAAATACCACCTACCGAAACGGTGAACCAATGCGAATAGCCTTACTAGGAACCGGCCCATTCGCGGTGCCAACATTGAAGGCGCTCGACGCTTCGGCGCACGAAGTGGTCTGCGCCGTTTCGCGCCCCCCTCGCGGCCGCCGAGCCGAGCCAGCCCCGGTAACAACTGCCGCAAATGATCTGGCAATCGAAGTTTGGCTCCCCGACACCGTAAATTGCGACTCCGCACGTGAACAACTTGCCGAACTCGCGCCCGACTTGCTTGTGGTTTGCGATTACGGCGAAATCTTAAAACCGGCCACGCTCGAAGTGCCCCGACTGGGCGGAGTCAATCTCCATGGGTCGCTGCTACCCAAATACCGCGGCGCCGCCCCCGTGCAATGGGCCATTCTCAACGGCGACTCGGAAACCGGAAACACCGTGATCCAAATGACGCCCGGTCTCGACGCCGGACCGTGCCTGGCTGTCGACCGCATCGCCATCGACCCCGACGAAACCGCCGGCGAACTGGAATCCCGCATGGCCGACCAGGGAGCCACACTTGTACTACAAGTCGTCGACCAACTTGCCACCGGCTCGGCAACGCCGCTCACACAAGATAAAAGCCAGGCCACCAAGGCCCCCCGACTTTCCAAAGAAGACGGCCTCATCGATTGGACGCGCACTGCCATGGAAATCAAAAACCAAGTCCGCGCGCTGCAACCTTGGCCACGCGCTTTCACCCATTGGCAACGAGACGCCGGCCAACCGCTACGGCTAATCGTCCATCGCGTTTCGCTCGAAGCATTTCCTGACGGGTCCAGCTTGGCGCCAGGCACAATCGTTTCGGTGGAAGGCCCTCCGTTGGTGGCCACGGGCGACGGACAACTCCGCTTGCAAAAAATCCAGCCGGCTGGCAAACGCATTCTAACCGGCGAAGAATTCCTACGCGGATACCCCTTAAAACCGGGCGACCAACTCACAACATAAGCAACCGACCAACATTAGCTTTGAGCTTTCTCTATTAGTTCTGGATTCACCACGGAGACACGTAGAACACAGAGAGAACAACACTTATCTTCACTTATCTGCGCTAATATTTTTCAGATTAGCGCAGATAAGTGAAGATTAGCGTTCAAAAATTTCTTCTCCGTGCCCTCTGTGTCTCCGTGGCAAATCTAAAATAGGTAAACGTGATGAACGATACCGTAACGATGATCCCGCCGCTAAATCTGGCGATCGGGCTTCTGCCTGCCGTGGCGGTGCTGGTGGTCATTGCTCGCTGGTCACTCGACATTCGCACCGCTGTGCTGGCGATGTTGCGAATGCTGGTGCAGTTGTTCGCGGTGGGGTATGTGCTTACCTCCATTTTCAAAAGCGACAATGGCTGGCTGATTTTGGGCGTACTGCTGATCATGCTCTCCGCCGCAAGTTGGATCGCGCTGGGTCCCGTGCGCAAGCAGCGACAAAAACTTTACACCAAAGTGTGGACATCGATCGCCCTGGGAGGCGGACTCACCCTCGTGCTGATTACCCAAGGCGTGCTCCGACTCGAACCATGGTTCGCACCGCGATTTTTGATCCCTCTGGCGGGAATGATTTTCGCCAACGCCATGAATTCGGTCAGCATCGCAGCCGAACGATTCGACGCCGAGCAAACGGCCGGCGCCGATTATCTCGCGGCACGGAAAACAGCTTTCCGCGCAGCCTTGATCCCACTCACCAATTCGCTCTTAGCCGTGGGAATCGTCTCGCTCCCCGGCATGATGACCGGCCAAATCCTCTCGGGCGTATCCCCCTTGGTAGCCGCATCGTATCAAATCATGGTAATGGGTATGATATTCGGCGCAGGAGGACTCTCCGTCGCCTGCTACCTAACGCTCTTGAAATCAGATGCAATCGACTCAAAATGAAAATGTTAGCCTACTAGAGAACCACGAATAAATGCGAATTCACACGAATTGTACGATTTGCGTGAACTTCGCTCACCGGCAATTGGCCAATCCATTTCGTGTCGATTCGTGTTCATTCGTGGTTCCTTTTGCCAGTGTTTGCACGAGAAAAAAAGAGCCGGCCGTCATGAAATTAAAAGCTTGTCATTGCTGCGGTCAGATTCATCGGGTGCCGGCGCTCTCGGCCGAGCAGGTTGCTGCTTGTACGCGTTGTGGTGCGGGCATCGATCGTTTGCCGGGACGATCGGCCAGTCGAACTGCTGCAGCCGCGGCGGCGGCGTTCATTCTCTATTGGCCCGCGGTCCTGCTACCCATTCTGCAAATCGAAAAACTGGGCCATCGCCACGAATCGAGTTTACTAATCGGCACAATCGAGCTGCTGCAACACGGCAGTTGGTTCGTGGGAACCGTGGTAATGCTATTTTCGATTGTGTTCCCGATTGTGAAAATTGTTCTCTTACTCGAACTGAGTTTACTGGGCCTTCTGCATCGGCAACACAAAGCGAGAACCTACCGCGTCATGGAATTTCTAGGAAAATGGAGCATGATGGACGTGATGCTGCTGGCGTTCATGGTCATGCTGGTGAAGCTGGGAAGCCTCGTAGAATTCCACCTGGGACCGGCCGTCTGGGCATTTGTGCTCTGTGTCGCGATGAGTATGCTGGCCTCCATCTGTTTCGATCCACACACAATTTGGGACGAAGACCAACCCAGCGCGGCCGTGGGCCGACAGCAGGAATAGAACACAGATGAACGCCGATGCGACGGATATTCACGGATAGGATTTTTGAGACGAATTAGGCCGAGGCACCAATCAGAGTGTAAAAACCACAAATTTTTTGGATCTGTGTTGATCCGCTAAATCCGCGTTCCTCTGCGTTCTATTTTTCCACTTGGCAAAGCAGCTATGATTTGGATTATCTTGGGAAAATTTGCGTACAATGCAAATAGTTGAAACGTTAGTAACATGGATAACCCACAACAAAACGCAAACGACGAATCGGATTTCCCCGTTGCGGAAATATCATCCACACACAGCCCCAGCAAAATTGCCGGCGTGGTGGTGTCGCGTTTGTGGCTGGCGACGGCTCTTTGCTTGCTGGTCGCAATGGGACTAGTGTGGCTGCAGGTGCGCTCCGCCGGGCCGGCGATTGAAGTCCATTTTTCGCAAGGGCATGGCTTGCAGCCAGGCGATCCGGTACGTTTCCGAGGCATCGACGTTGGCCAAGTACGCGAAATCGTTCTCGACAACGGTTTAGACGGAGTCGTTGTACGAATTCGACTAACCTCCGCCGCTGCCGCACTGGCCCGAGAAGGATCCCGATTCTGGATCGAGCGGCCCGACATCAGCGTCGGACAAGTACGCGGACTCGACACGCTTGTCGGCGGGCGCTACGTCGGCGTAGTGCCCGGATCAAACGATGCGCCGTCATGCAATACTTTCTACGGATTAGAAACCGCCTCGGCACCCGTCAATCTTCTTGCCAACGGACTCGAAATTATTTTGGAAGGAAAAAATCGTTCCGGCCTCCAAGAGGGTTCGCCGATCAGCTACCGCGGGGTCGTGGTCGGACAAATCCTTGCCGTGGGACTGACCAACGACGCTGCCACCGTCGAAGCGCGCGCATTTGTCAAACCCAACTATCGCGGTCTGATCCGAGAGAACACCCGATTCTGGAGCAACAGCGGCCTCGACGTGCGGATTGGCCTGGGGGGCATCGAACTCGACGCAGAAACACTTGCCACCATCGCTGCCGGCGGCGTAGCTCTCGCCACACCTAACCAGCCCGGCCGACTCGCCACGACCGGACATCGCTTTGAACTTTTCGAATCGCCGCGCGACGAATGGATCCAGTGGCAACCGCGCGTAGCAATTGGCACCGCTTCGCTTCCGCTGGGAGCCACCACTCCCCGACCGATTCTTGGCATACGCCGGCAGCAGGGCGCGCTGGCCATGCTCGGCGCAGGGCGTCAACGCGGCTGGTTGTTGCCGCTTGCCGATGGCAAACTGCTGGGGCCCGCCAATGTTTTGACAGGAGACTCCCCCGATACTGAATACCTGCTGGAAGTCTCGGGACAAGAGATTGCTCTTCCTCTGGACGAGTCAACGACCGCAGGTCTGTTGGCCACAAGTCGATTGCCCAAAAAACTCGATGCCAAAGTCGACAATTGGCCGCTGAAAAAAATGCGTGCGGCCGAGGCACCCGAAGAAGTCATCGTCACCTGCGGCAGCGACGACACCACGCTTCCAATCTCCATCGAGCGATTAACGGTAAGCAGCAACAGCGACACGCTCTGTTGGGACGTCGACCCAAGCGTGCCGGTGGACGATCAGTGGCACGGAGCAAGCGTGGTCGCCGCGCGCGATGGCGCCCTAATTGGCATCCTCGTACATACGGGCGACCGATCAAGAATCGTCCCCCTTTCCGCCGAACTCATCGGCAACGGCAAATAAAGGAGAGACGAATTTCTGATTGCTAATCGCTAACAGCTAACAGCTACTCTCTAAACCAACTGCAATTCGCCCGCCACATCAAAATCCTTCGCCCCACCGGCCCAAGCGAGAATCGCTTCCTGGTCTTCCGCCGCAGGCAAGCTCCATTCGCTCTGATAGTCGAACACTTCGCTCGCACTGGCGGTTTTGAGCCCGTCGGTCAGAATTTCAAATTGATCCATCGTTACCAACGACGGATGGGGCAGCCCACAAGCTTTGCACAGTCGCCGCAGCTCCTTGCGCAGCGACACCAGATAATTCGCCAGCCGGGCGCTTTTCAGCGTCGGATCCAATCCCCGCATCAACCACTTATTTTGCGTCGCGATGCCCGTCGGACAAAAACCGGTGTGACAACGTTGCGCCTGGATGCAACCGATCGAAAGCATCGCCTCGCGGGCGACGTTGATCATGTCGCACCCAAGACCAAAAGCAAGCAAAGCCGATTCGGGGAAGCCAAGCTTTCCGGAGCCGACAAACACCACCTGCTGTTGAATGTCTTGTTTTACAAACTCGCGATACACGGCACTCATGCCATGCTTGAATGGTAGCGCAACATGATCGCTGAACACAAGCGGTGCCGCCCCCGTGCCGCCTTCGCTGCCGTCGACTGTGATAAAATCGACGCCACGGTCGGTATGCGACATCTGATAAGCCAACTGTTGCCAGAATTCTCTTTCACCTACCGCACTCTTAATTCCCACCGGCAAACCAGTTTCCTCGGCCAGCCGTTCCACAAAATCAAGCATGCTGTCGACATCGTGAAACTCGCTATGGTGCGCCGGGCTAGCGCAATCCACACCCATGGGTATCCCACGCACGGCGGCAATCTCCGGCGTAATTTTCGCGGCGGGAAGCATCCCCCCCACGCCCGGTTTGGCACCCTGGCTGAGTTTGACTTCCAACGCCCGCACAGGATTGGCAGCCACTACCTCTTGGAGTTTTTCCAAACTGAAACGCCCCTCGGAATCGCGGCAACCAAAGTAGCCCGTGCCGATTTGCAATATGAGATCGCCGCCCTGCTGGTGATATTTGCTGACGCCCCCTTCGCCCGTGTTGTGCAGCGCGCCGGCCAATTTGGCCCCGCCATTGAGCGCCTCGATCGCCGGCCCGCTCAGCGATCCAAAACTCATCGCCGAAATATTCACCACCGACTCCGGCCGAAACGCCTTGATTCGACCGCGCGACTGCCCCAACACTTTGGCACATGGCAATGGATACTTCGAATCATAACCCGGCTGGCCCGGCTGCGGTTCAGATAGCGGAAAACTGCTATGTTTCACCACCAAGTGATTCGCCTGCTGGTCGACATCTTTGCTCGTGCCAAAACCAAAGTAGTTGTTTTGTCTTTTAGAAGAAGCGTAGACCCAGCGCCGCTGCACCCGGCTAAAAGGCCGCTCCTCGTTGTCGCTGGCAACGATGTACTGCCGCAGTTCGGGACCGATGTGTTCCAGCCAATAGCGGAAGTGCCCAACGATCGGAAAGATTCGCAGGATGGTATGCTTTTTTTGCGTAATATCGTAAATAGCCACCGCCGCTGCCACGGCCAGCCCAAGACCCAGTATCCAACCCATGATCGATCGCCTCTGTTTCGCCTCGCAAGAATCGCACCCAAAGAAGAGGGCGCCACGAAAAAACTTAGCTTTTTCGGCAAGGCTATGGTGCGTACAAAATACCGATTTCGGAACGCCTGTAACGGTTAATCCAGTGATATGACATGATTAGCCGCGATCTTACAGATCGCCGGGGCCTGCGATCACTAAGATCGCGGCTATAACTCACAAGAAATCCAGATTACAAATCCAAATTAAACGTGCGGCTCAAGTAGCGAAACAATCGGCTGGCGAGCGTGCGAGGCTCGGTCTTAATGCGTGCGGCGCCAATCAATCCATTGCGAAATAATCCCAAAGAATTATCGAGTTCTACAACCGCCTGGTATGAGGTACTCAACGGACGCACGGCCCCGTTCGGATCCGCTTGCGCAGGAACCGGACCTCCCGAAGTGCTTGCCAAACGGGGTGAAACTGCTTCCATTTTATCGGGGGCAATGTATTCAATCTTGCTGACAAACACATGATAGGGCGATTCTTCAAACATCAAGCGCACTTCTTGATTCTTGGTCACCAAATCCAACTCGCGATGGTTGATCACCAACACCGCATCCCAACGGTTGGGATCACCAATTTGGCAGAACAGATTGTCCGCGCCATCGGGAACTAACGTCGCGCCAAGATTTTCGTCGTCCAGTGGCGAACCCGACCAACTGGCCAGTTCCACCTGCCCATCCCCGGCAGGATCGCGCCGGCGTGGCGGCGGAATGATCGCACCGCTGCCGGTGGCAACCAGTTCCAATAACTTGCCTTCCTCAAGCTTCTGTTGCATCTGCTCTTCGATCGCATCGAGTTGCTCACGCACCACTTCCAGCTGCAAACTCGCCTGATTGTCGCGAAACTGTAGCTGGTGCAGGCTGGCCAACTGTGCTTTGGTTGCGTTCTGCTGGCCGCGAAGTTGCGCGATTTCGATTTCCAGATCGATGTTTTTCAGTCGCGCAAGTACCTGGCCATCGTCCACGCGCTGCCCCGGCTTCACCAGGATTTCATCCAACGTCCCCGCCACCTCGACATACACCGAAGAAGCTCCCCGCGGCTGCAATTCGAATTCGCAAATCACGCTCGAAGGAAAAGGAATGAACAACACCGCGCTCAAAATGGCCCCCAATAAGAATAATGTGGCGCCCATGCGCAATTTTTTCACTTTACTAAACCTCCCCGGGACACGGAAAAATTTGTAGAGCTTCGACAAGGGCATGAACACTAGCCCCCAAAGTGAAGCCAACGCAATCATTTGGCCGATCACTTTCAGCCCATACGGCTCGAATACTTTATTGAGAAAATAGAGAATCGACAGCAAAATAATCCAGCGATAGAAAAACGAAGCCACCGTATACAACGCAAACAGCGCCTGATGCCGCTTGGGCAAAAACGGGTCTTCCGGTTCTTCGAGCCCGAAACACCAACTGCCGAGCTTGCGATTCAAAATCGAGCTGGCCTTCTGCCGCAGATTGGGGATTTCCATGATGTCGCTAAGAATGTAATAGCCATCGTAACGCAGCAGCGGATTGGCGTTGAACAAGATTGTGCTCACGGAGCTGACGAACATGATGTTCAAACACAAATAATTGAGGAAACCGGGCTCGCTAAACCACCAGGCAAACGTCGCGATCGAAGCGATCACCACCTCGACATACATCCCCGCCGCGCCTATTGCCGCGCGATGCCAACGATTGGGCAGCATCCACGAGTCGGACACGTTGCAGTACAAACAAGGCGTGAGCACCAAAAACATCACGCCCATTTCATGGCATTCCCCCCCAAAGTGTTTGCACGACAGGCCGTGGCCAAATTCGTGAATCACCTTGGTCACCCCCAACACTCCAGCAATCAGCAACCAATTCTGGGCGGCGAAAAAATTCTGGAACGAGGGCAACCGCGACTGGAACACGTCGAACTGCACAACGACCAACGCCAGAGCACTCACCATCAAAAACAAACTAAATATCGTCACCGGCCTCGAAAAAAACCAACGCACCCAAGGGTATAGCGCATTAAGAATCCTCTCGGGATCGAACCCGCGAAACCGGAACGACAGAATGTTGGTCATCGAGCCGATGATTTCTTTCCGACGGCGCTCGTCTCGACGAGTCTTCAGTTGGACGCCTTGCCCAATCGCGTCGGAAAGCACCAACCCGCTGCGGTGCAACATACCGACAAAATTTTGCAATTCCTCGACGCGAATCGTCTGCGGAGGAAACTCGGCTTCAAACTGCTCGGCGATATCCTCGAGGCTCGATTGCCCATCGAGCATTTGCAGGATGGCAAACTCTTCTTCCTCGAACCGATAATACTGCAACCCCACCGGGTCCTTCACCACCCAGTAAATACGCCCCTGGTAACGCTGCCGACGCGCCTTAAGATCGGGCCGCACACGGATCGCCAACTTCCGCGACGAACTGGAAACAATGCTGTTGGCAAGCGTAGGCATGGGAAGTGTGAAGGTGGAAGGCAGAAGGGGGAAGGCGGAAATGCGAAAGAGGAATGTGGGAAAGCAAAAGTGAAATATGTCGCGTGCCACTGGCTCTGCCAGTGCTGACTATCGTTTCAAAATTAATGTCAGGTGCAGCACCTGACCTACAGAATTATTTTCCTCCCCTTATAAACTCCTTCTATCTTTTCCTCCGTGACTCCGTGGTAAAAATCCTAGCGCCTAGCCCCTAGCGTCTCATCCAAATGAATCGTCATGCGTGCTTTCAGCCCAGGCTGAATCAGCCAATTGTCGTTCTCACGCTGGTTCTTCACTTCGGCACGCACCAGGTAGCTGCCGTCCGATTGGACCAATTGACTTACGTAAACGATGGTGCCCGGCACGGGGACTTCGCGTCCACGGGCGCGAGTAACATGCACGGTCACCGATTTTCCTAGTAATTCGCCCCGATCGTACCGATCGGCATATGCAAAGCCTTCGACGTGCAGTGTGTCGAATCGCACGAGTTTCAAAATCGGATCGCCCGGGTTGACCCACTCCGATTGATGGCGGTAGGTGGTAACCACTTCGCCATCGAAGGGCGCAAGAATCGTGCGCCAATCGAGCGCCATTTGCGCGGCGTCGCGTTCCGCTTCTTTAGTTTTCGCGTCAAGACTCGACAGAATCTGATCCTTTTGTGCTTTCTCGATCTGCAGTATGGAACGATCGTAAACTAGCATTTTTTGCCGGATCTCAATGGCAGCAATAGCGCCAGGCTGATCCTGGTTCGCTTTTTGATCCTGCTCCACGTCGACTTTGGCAACTCTTGCCGCGGCGCGGGCATAGCGGATTTCGATGTCCTCGGCAGCCCGTTTTTGAGCTACTTCGAGGCCGTACTCGGTGACTAACAACGCTGCGCGGGCTTCCCGATCGTCGATTGTCGCCAGCAAATCCCCCTCTGCCACCCGCGACCCTTCTTTCACCGGCAGCTTGATCAACACTCCCGCTTCCTGGGCGGGAATGCGCACTTCGTCCTTCAGTTTGATCAAACAAGGTGCCAACACCGGGTTGCCACTCTCGGGCGCTCCATGCCGATCCCCACTCCCGACTTGCGCTAGCAAACCCAAGGCAACTAACAAACGAAGACCAGTCATGCCTCTTGCTCCTCAAAGCTCATGCGAGCCGCCTGCCCCTACATACGAAACAGAATTCTTGATTGAACAAACTCAAACAAATCGTGAAACCAAACGTAGCCGATAGCCCGCTGGCCGCAGAGAACCTTCGCTTTGACATCAGCACCGACCTTGAGTTCGCTGCCCGGATCGGAAACCAATTGCTTCAGATCTTCCTGGGCAAACTCCACAATCATCCTCACCGTGTTGCCATCTTCGCCATGGACCTCAGCGCTGGTGTCGACTCGCAGCACTTTTCCCGAAAGGTGATTCGAGGAATGCGTGGCAAGAATAAAGGAGACCTCGAGTTGGGCCTCAGGATCGGTTTCGCGCAACTTTTGCAGATGTTCGACAATGTGCCCCATCTTGGCCTCGGGAACAAAAATCTCCAGCTCCCATTGGCTTTGGGGATCGGCCACTTCCATCAGCCGTTGCCCTTTGCGCACGGGCCGATTTTCGATCAGATCGCGCACTTTCCAAGTCACCACTTTTCCGCGTATTGGACTGGTAACCGTAAGTTGCTTTTGCTTGATTTCCAGTAGCCTTCTTTGCTCCTGTTGGCTGATCCGGGTTTCGCGCAATTGGGCCATTTGCCCGGTCAGTTCTTCGAGCTGGGCTTCCACGTCCTGCGATTGTCCCCGGTCGAGCACTTGCCGCTGACGTTCCAAGGAGGCGAGTTTTTCTAGCGTTTCGGCCTCTTGACCCTTGAGTTGGTTGACTTGCTCCATCAATTGGATGCTACGCAGTCGGGCAAGCACCTGCCCCTTTTCGATCGAGTCGCCATGATCGACCGGCACTTCCCACACCATGCCGTCGATGCCCGCGTACACATTGCGACGCAGCTCGGGAACCAGCTTTCCATCGGCCACCACCGTAAAGTCGTACGGCACATAGCAGAGCGTAAAGATGGCTCCGACAATCGCAACGGTGGCCAGGATTGTTTTGGGGAGATTGCGCGCGGTGACCAGCAAACGTGTCTTGCCCAACAAACGCCACAACGGTAGCAAGAACAATCCCTCGTGCTCCTGAGCATTGGTCAAAGCGGTCGCACTATGCCTGCGAACCACGTCGATCCGCTGGCGCATCCCCTCGGGCTGACGACTGTCGACCAGTTGTTCGATAATGACCGCCCCGAGGATATTCTCGCGACGTTTTTTCTTGCGCTCGCCCGGTTTCTGGTCGGCTTCGTTCTCCGCCTCGCGCAGCGGCAACACGGCCAATTGCTTGGTATGCGATTCGTCGACATAAGCGTTCACCGCTTTTTCAACCTGCGGAGCCAAGTTCGCCGTGTCGCCAGTGAACCAAAGATCGTCGCCCGTGCGCGCCACCGTCCCCGCCAACTTGCGCAGCAGCCGCACAACATTCGAACGTTTGTCGAAAGTATCTTGACCACTGATCGCGGAAACCGTGTATTTGGTTCCTTGCCGCAATATGACGGTCACCCGATCGCAACCAATCAGCCGCCGACCTTCGTTGGCGATCGTGTACGCCGTCTCGCGCGAATTGAGTGCCTGATGCACAAGCGCGGTAAACGATTCGAGTTGTTCCCAAAGCGTTTGCTTGCTGGCAAAATGCCGCAACCGGCGCGACTTGACGTATTCGCCAGCCAATTCGCATATCTGCGAGAGAAACCGCAGGTAGCCACGTTGCGTAGTGGGTCGCGCGCCAGTGCGCTGAAAAATCTCGACCAACCCGTCCACACCCCGATCACTTTTAATCGGCGCGATCACCAGCAAAAAATCTGTCGGATTCGCCGCCCCCTGCTCGCCCTCCTCTTCCCCTACGCCCGAGTGCGGTTGAACGAGCGCCGGTTCGCCCTTGGAGACCACCTGTTGCAAAAGCCTGCCGTGTTGGATTTGCGATTCTTCACTCTCGGCTAGCCCCGTCTGACGCAGGTTCACCTGATATTCGAGCTTCAGCGGCAAGCCTTCTTCCACCGTCCAAACCACCCCCCCCAGGGCGGCTAGAGCCGAAACCGACTTGTCCATCAGCGCGGCATAGAACTCGCTCGGTTCGATTTCCGAACGGGAGAGCTCCACCACTTCCTGCACGAGACCTTGAATCTCTTGCTTGGCGCGTTGGACATCTTCTTCACCAATCGAAGGGCCCGATGGCTGGGAACCGGATGTCTCGGATGGATTCGAGTAAGGAGAGGTACTCACTGCATACTTTACTGGTTAGTGGGTCATGCCGAATGGCCAAGATGCATGCATCGGCCCCAAAATCCCTCCCCGACAGATGGCCGCTGCCGAACGGATATCGGGCCGTTTCCCCCCGTTGCTCTAATCATACATTGTCTGGACCAAACGAGTTACGTCAAATGCTGAAGTTCCGCATGCAGGTTCGACCTGTGCCCGCCGATAGCTTGTTCAAGTGCGATCTTGCCCTCGGTTTGCCGATCCTGGTCTGGTTCCGTTCGACGCAAGTGCTAAAATATGTTACACTTGTGACTTTCGCCCCTAGGTTACGGGCGATTGTGTTCCTTCTTAGAGAATCCATAAGTAGAGCGTTCATGGCGAAGCAAAAAGAAGAGGCCCTGGAAGTCGAAGGGGTAGTCACCCAGGCACTGGCAAATACCCGATTCCGCGTGGAAATCGAAGGCGGACACATCGTCACTGCCCATGTCGCGGGGCGGATGCGCAAGCACTTTATCCGGATTGTCCCCGGCGACAAAGTACGCGTGGAACTCTCGCCCTACGATCTGACCAAGGGACGCATTACCTACCGCGAACGGTAATTTAGGCAAGATTCTCGCCCATACCTCTCCCTTATATCCAGTGCAGGAGCGAACTGCACTTGCGATTTTTCTCCCGATTCTCGACAAGAATCTCGTCGCGCTGAGCGAATGGCAGTATAACGGTCATCGCATCTAGCAACGACAAAGTTGTATAAATACCGCAACCTGTTTGTCCACAACCAGCGTAGTAACTGAAACTTCTAGATAGCCGCGATCTTACAGATCGCCGGCCAGACCTTCCAAGAACAAGGGAGAAAAACGTGATCCTCCGCAAAAAAAATTGGCGCTCGTCCGTCAAAACCTTCTTCGTTTCAGCTTGTGCCGCAGTGGCCGTTTTGGGAGCGAATCTTTGCGATTCAGCGAGAGCCCAATCGTCCGGCGAAATGAAACCGCTGGCCGTGGTTGCACTTTCCGGTTACGACTCGCTGGTCGAAGACATCAATTTCCTGGGAAGCCTAGCTGGCCAACCGCAAATAGCCTCGATGTACGAGCCCATGATCATGGGCTTTACCCAAGGGCTCGACAAAACCAAACCGATTGGCGTAATCGTCCAGTCGGACGGGGTCAGCTTCGGCGGCGCCGCATGCCTGCCGGTGACCGATCTTGAAAAACTGCTGATGCCGCTGCAAGCCTTCGGCGTAATGCCCGAGAAGCAAGACAACGGCACTTGGAAGATCGTCACCCCCGACAAAACTATTTTCGCCCGTGAAGCTGCCGGTTGGGTTTTCCTCGCCCCGATGGAGCAATTCCTAGAAAGCCTGCCCGCCGCACCGGATGCCCTGCTTGCGGAGATTTCCAACGAATACGATCTCGGCGCACGGGTCCACGTGCAAAATATTCCCGAAGCGTACCGGCAAATGGCCATCCAACAGTTGGAAATGGGCATGAAAGCCGGCCTGAGAAAACTGCCCAACGAAAGCGATGCACAGTTCGAATCGCGCAAAGAATTGACCGGCATGCAGATCGAGCAAATCAAACGCGCAATCAGCGAGCTGGACCAGGCTACTATCGGACTCGCTTTAGACAGCGAGCAGCAACGCACTTACTTGGACTTCGCCTACACCGCAGTTCCCGACACCAAACTGGCCGAGCAGCTCACGCTGAATAAAGATCCGAAGACCAACTTCGCAGGTTTCTTCCAACCCGATGCGGCCATGATGATGACTTTCGCTTCCAAAGTGGGCGAATCCGACATCGCGCAAGTGAACCAAATGTTCGACACGGTTCGCAAACAGGTGATGACCGCGATTGAAGAGGAAGGGGACTTGCCAAGCGAGAAAGCGCGCGAGGTCGCAAAAAGTGCCGTCGACGATTTCCTCGACGCTTTTCAGGCAACTTTGCAAGCAGGCGTCATGGACGGCGGAGCCGTGCTCAATCTGGCACCCAATTCGATGACGCTCGTAGCTGGCGGTTTCGTGGGCGAACCCGCCAAAGTCGAAAGCGGACTGAAAAAACTCGTAGAACTTGCCAAAGAAGAGAAAGATTTCCCCGGCATCGCTTGGAACTCCGATAATCATGGCGACGTGAGCTTCCACACCATCAGCGTCCCTGTGCCCGCTAACGAAGAAGAGCCCCGAAAATTGTTTGGCGATACCATGGAAATCGTCGTGGGCATCGGCAAACAGTCGGTCTACTTCGCCTTGGGCCGCGATTGCATCAGTGCGGTGAAGGGGGTGATCGATGCCTCGGCCGCCGAGCCTCAGAAATCGGTCCCTCCGATGGAAATGTCCCTCTCGCTGCAACAAATTATGAACACGGCTGTCGAGTTTGCAGAGGGAGAGGAGGAAAAAGCAACCATCAGATCCATCGCGGCAATGCTGGCTAGCGATGATACCGGCCGCGATCATGTGCGGATTGTCGTCCAACCGATTCCCAACGGAGTCCGGTCGCGCGTCGAACTGGAAGAAGGCGTACTGCGGGCAATCGGCGCAGCAGCCATGCAAGCCAAGATGCAAGCCGCCGGAGCGGGTGGGTTTTAGATCCACTCGTTAAAAGATTGAACCACGAAGACACGATGGACACAAAGGAACTGGAGGAATCCCAAATTCCTCAATTCATGATCTTCGTGTCTTAGTGCCTTTGTGGTTAATTTACTTCGCGTAGATTTTCGCGAACTCAGAACCCTATAAAAATGTCTCATCAACGGGCATCGGCCGCCTCCGCGGCTGATGCCCGTTTTGCTATACTAAGCCCAACGTCGAATGGATCTCCTGACAAGAAACCATCCAAAGATGACCGCACAAATGACACAATTCCCCACGCTTGTCGAAGACATTGCCGGCTGGTCGGTTGAAGAACTGGCACGCGACTATGGCACACCGCTGTTTGTTTATGACGCCGCGAAGATTGTCGAGCGAATCAACGACCTGGACGAGTTCGACACGGTTCGCTACGCACAGAAAGCGAACTCAAACCTGGCGATTCTCGATTTGGTCCGACGCCATGGCGTCGCAGTCGATGCGGTCAGCGCCGGGGAAATCCATCGTGCTTTGGCAGCCGGATACCGTGCGGGTCCTGGCGAACCGTCCGAGATTGTTTACACCGCCGACATTTTTGATCGCGAATCGCTCGACTTGGTCGTCACACATGAGATCCCCGTCAATTGCGGTTCGCCCGACATGATCGACCAATTGGGCCAGCGCGCCCCGGGCCGCGAGATCACGCTGCGCATCAATCCTGGTTTCGGACATGGCCACAGTCAAAAAACCAATACCGGCGGTCAACAATCAAAACACGGCATCTGGCACGAACAAATCGACGACTGCCTCCAACGCGCAGCACGCTACGATTTGACCATCTCCGGTTTGCACATGCACATCGGCTCGGGAACCGATCTCGAACACTTGAGCCAAGTCTGTGGCGCAATGGAAAAAATCGCCGCGGTTGTCGGGCCGACCATCACGTCGATCAGCGCCGGCGGCGGATTGTCTGTCCCCTATCGCGATGGCGACGAGCCAGTCGACATCAGCGGTTACACCAAGCTGTGGAACGCCACCCGACAGCAACTGGCCGAACAGTTTGGGCATGCGGTGAGTCTGGAAATCGAACCGGGCCGTTTCCTGGCCGCCGAAAGCGGCAGCCTGATCGCCGAAATCCGCGCCATAAAAACCATGGGCAACAACCTATTTTACCTTGCCGACGCGGGATTCAATAACCTGGCCCGACCAATTCTCTACGGAGCCTATCATCCCATGGCGATTTGTCGGGCGGAGAGAGAGCAGAGGTCGGAGGTCGGAGGTCAGGGGCAGCAGGTGGTTGTGGGGGGACCGTTGTGTGAGTCGGGGGATATTTTCACGCAGGAAGAGGGCGGATTTGTTTGCTCGCGCGAGTTGCCGGCTGCTGCGGTAGGCGATTTTCTGGTGATCGGCTGTGCGGGCGCCTACGGTGCAGTGATGGGCAGCAACTACAACTCCAAGCCCCTGGCAGCCGAAGTGCTACTCGAAAATGGCAAAGCACATCTTGTCCGTGCCCGCCAATCGTTCGAAGATATCATCCGCGGGGAAACGATACCGCCGCAGTAACCGTGCGTCGACAATGCAGATACTTTTCACCGCTTTGCAGGGCCTTGATTCGACATGACTTCGCAAACCGAGGACGTGGCAATCCATCTGAAGAACAACTCGAGTACGTCCTGGTCTCTGTGCTACAACGGTTGGAATTTTCGCAGGAGAATAAATTTTTTCAGGAGGAGCGGGCAAATAGTCTCGCAAAGGCGCTAAGGCGCAAAGAAATGGTTTTTTCTTGTTTCCGTCCTTTGCGCCTTAGCGCCTTTGCGTGAGACAATCCCAGGTGGGTTCTTGCTCTGCGACTGAGCATCTCTGCGAGAGATCTCCTTGGGTTGCGGGCGGAGACCACGCTGGGATCTATGTGGCTACTTTTTTTACAAAAAATTCTCTAGAATGGTGAACACCCTTCTTTGCTGAGGCTTGCCACCATGCCCAACACTTCCCTAGTACTGACAATTCTCGGCCAGGACCGACCGGGGCTCGTCGATTCGATTGCCCAGGTGGTTGCCGAGCATGGGGGCAACTGGGTCGAAAGCCGCATGGCGCATCTGGCGGGGCATTTTGCTGGTGTCTTGCGTGTGGAAGTCGATGCGCAACAGGCCGACGCACTGACTGCCGCTATCAAACAACTTGCCGGGGCTGGGCTGGAATCGGTCGTTTCTCCCGATACCGTATCGCCTGTCGGGCAAAAGAATCGCGTGGTGCAATTGTCATTGGTCGGGCAGGACCGCCCTGGAATCATCCGCGAGATCAGCCACGTGCTGGCCGCTCAGGGAGTGAATGTCGAAGAACTAAGCACCGAGTGCGCCAACGCACCCAACTCGGGCCAAGCGCTGTTCCGCGCCACCGCGCAACTGCGACTGCCCGCGCACGTTTCTGCCGACTCCTTGCGCGAAGCCCTCGAAAAAGTCGCTGCCGACCTAATGGTCGACGTCACGCTGGAGTAGCAAAGCTCGCAAGCAGGATATTTTCTACTTACGTGCGATTCATCCCGCTTGCCAAGTCTTCAGCCACTCGACATCCCAACAAAGCATCCAAATATTTAGCAGCAGGCTGTCGCGAATCGTGACGAGGAGCGTCAATTCGATCGCCAACAACAGCACCAAACTCCGTCGCCAACCAAGTGCGCGAGCGGCTAGCAACCCGGCCCAACAGGCAACTACGTCGCCCAAGCTGTTGAGTACCGAGTCGCCTTCGTAACCCAACGATGCCGTCGTCGAGCGATAACGGTTGATCACAAACTGGGTGTTTTCAAAGATCTCCCATCCCGCTTCCAGGCTCAGCGCCAACAAGCATTGCCAGGGCCAATTCCAACGAGAAAACAAACCCGAAACGATCCAATAAAATATCAGACCGTGCAAAAAGTGCGTCGCGCTGTAGGGATCCAAAAAATGTTGCGAAGTGTGGTTACTGCGCGGATCGTCAATCCAAAACCGTAGCTGCCCACAATCGCAAAACCAAGCTCGGCCTTGCAGTCGAAGAACGATGGCCATCAACACCACCACGGCCACCGCAGCAATCCAAGGCCAGTTTTTCTTGTCGTGCAATGCCTTCATAGGGAAGCTTCCCATAATCCCGTAGGTCAGGTGCCGCACCTGACAATTGCAATCGATTCTAGCGCTCGCCAGGAGCATCAGGCCCCACCGGCTTCCGCCGGTGGCTAGGATACACGCATATAATCAGAAGTGCGCTAGCACCTACGAAAAGCCTAAGCCCCGCTTGGCCAGGGGCCGATGATAAGCTAAGATTGCACTGAATTCCACAAAATTGGCCCTGCAAGCTATAAGCTCGCGGCTACAGTCCATCTGACCTTTGACCCCCGATCTCTCACCTCTCCAAAACAATGGCCAAACAAGGTCCTCGAAAAAAAGTCCCGAAAGAGTTGGCCATCATCAATGCCGACAACTGCACAGGCTGCGAATCGTGCCTGGAGGTCTGTCCGGTCGATTGCATCGAACTGAAGTCGCTCGATCGGGGCGTGATCAACGGCACCCACCAGTGGTGCGAAATCGACGTCGAACGCTGCGTGGGATGCGAAGTCTGCGTGCACATCCCCGGCAAGAAATCGAATCCCTACGAATTGTTGGTTTGCCCTTGGGACGCGATCGAGATGGTGCCCACCGAAAACGCCGCCCAAGTGATGGCCCAAATTGGCGGGCCTCCCGAATACATCCACGAAAACTGGGACCGCCTGGTCAGCACTGCCCAAAATCTCGCCGAACTACGCGCGGCAACCTAGTCGCGTCTCTCGCTAAACCGCAAGCGGCAGCCGCTTGAGTGTGATCACTCCATCGGGTTAGAATATACCCACGGCCGCTTTCCCATTTCCCCTTTCCCCTTTTGATTATCCCATGCCTCTCCAATCAGGGAAGATTCATCAAGGCGATTGTTTGAAGTTGATGCGTCAAATCGACTCCGCCACGGTCGATCTAGCGTTTGCCGATCCACCGTTTAACATCGGCTACGAATACGATCAATACGACGACCGGCAGGACGACGAAAAATATCTCGACTGGTGCCAAGCGTGGATCTCCGAGGTCTACCGCATATTAAAACCAAGCGGGACGTTCTGGCTAGCGATCGGCGACGAATATGCCGCCGAGCTAAAAGTCGCCGCGCATCGGACGATCGGTTTTACGCCCCGCAGTTGGGTGATTTGGTACTACACGTTCGGCGTGAACTGCAAAAACAAGTTCAGCCGATCGCACGCGCATCTGTTTCACTTCGTCAAAGACGAAAAAAACTTTACCTTCAACGCGCTCGACCCGGCAATCCGCGTCCCCTCGGCCCGCGCTTTGGTCTATGGCGACAAACGGGCCAATCCCCTGGGCCGACTGCCCGACGATACCTGGATTCTCCGACCGCAAGATTTTCAGTCGGACAAGTACGGCTTCACCGCAGAGCAAGACACTTGGTTCTTTTCGCGTGTGGCGGGCACATTCAAAGAACGGCAAGGTTTTCATGGCTGCCAAATGCCCGAGCAATTGCTGGGGCGCATCATTTGGGCCAGCAGCCACGAAGGCGAACTAGTGTTCGATCCCTTTGCCGGTAGCGGCACAACCCTGGCGGTCGCCAAGAAACTGGGCCGCGAATTGCTCGGCTGCGAACTTTCCGAAGAATACGTCCGCTACGCAACCGAGCGGTTGCAGGTAATCTCGCCAGGCGACTCGCTCGAGGGCCCCGCCGACCCCATCGCCAGCGCCCCCAGCACCGCCAACGGCGTGAAGTTGGAAGATCGACAGCGGAGCAAAGCGAAAACCAATAAGCAACGTAAGTTGCCGCTTACGTAAAAAACCCGTAGGTCAAGGGCTACCCACCAGAAGCTCGCGCTGGGCTTCGGTCACGTCGACCACGAACTGGCCAGCCAGATAATTGCGGCCCAGTAGCATCGGATAGCTCATTTTCGAACGGTCGTTTAGCGACACCAAAACCTGTCGATCGATGCCATCGAGATGCAATTCCAGAGGTACGAGATAACGCAATTCTTCATCTTCAGAAGTGCAAATCAAAGCCACCTCGGCAATTTCGCGTTCCAACCACCGCGAATCGCCCTGCCGGTTCTCCAAACGGAAGCGAATCGTCTTCCCCACATTTTCGGTCATCGTAGGAGAGTCGTCTTCGATAAACCACTCCGCCACGTGCAGCGAACAACGCTTTGCCCCGGTGTCGACTCGCGCTTGGAATGCCAAACCCGATTCATCTTCCTGAACTTTGGCAACAGGGCCAATCAGCCGCAAAGCCGTCTCGCCAAGAAAAACAAACGAAGTACCTTCGGACACCGACGACGAATCAATGACTGCTGCAGGATGCCCGACTCGATTCTCCGAACCTCCAAACAGACTCCAGGAAACAATTCCAAACACAAGCGTTAGAGCAGTAGTGGTCAGGGCAGATTTCATCAAAAACCTCTCGAGCAAGGTGTCTATTCACATTGGCATCTTGCCCAAGCGATTGTTTCATGGCACCGAATTTAGTTCGGTACCTATTACGTTAGTCGCGGGACACAGTGAATTGTAACTTTTCTCCTGCGCAAAGTGAGCGCGACGGGCATGTTGCTCGTCTTCTAAGTGAAGTCTAGCACACAAGATACGACATGCAGGCTGCGGGGACGAAAAATGGACGATTAACAAAAAATCACGTCCTGACGCGTGTCGCGGCTCGATTTTCTCTGCGGACCAACTGACCGCAAGCAGCCGCAATATCCGCACCCAACGAATAGCGAATCGTCGTCTGCAAGCCCGCTTCTTTTAAACGACTGGCAAACTCGTTTCGACCCGCACGGTCGGTTCCCGCCAGTTCGGGGGCATCTTCGATCGGATTGTAGGGAATCAGATTCACGTGGACCGTCAGCCCACTTAGCCAATCCGCCAATTCGCGGGCATCCTCGTCGGAGTCGTTCATCCCGGCAAGCAGCAGATATTCGATCATCACCGGCTTCTGCTGCAACGCATTGACTTGAACAATCGCCGAGCGCAAATCTTCTAGCGGATACTTTGCCGTTAAAGGAACCAACCGAGTGCGAACTTGCGGCTTCACGCTGTGCAGGCTCAGTGCCAAATTCACCTGTGGGAATCGTCGAGCGCAGCGAATCATCGCGTCGGGAATGCCCACCGTGGATACCAAAATTTTTGCCGGCGAATGATGGAATAGCTCCGGCGCAGTCAACGACTCGAGCGCCCCGTAGAGATTCGCTTCGTTATGAAACGGTTCGCCCATTCCCATAAACACAATGTTGCGCACTCGCCGCCCCTCGCCGGCAAGCAACTGCCCGGATTGCAACACTTGATCAAGAATCTCCTCCGCGGACAAGTTTTGAGCAATTCCCATCTTCCCCGTCGCACAAAACTCGCACGCCGCCGCACAACCCACCTGGCTGGACACACAAAGCGTGGTCCGTCCCGTGGCGATACGCAAAATCACCGATTCAAGAAGCATCCCGCCGTGGGTCCGCAGCAGCAGCTTGGTTGCACCGTCCACCTGCGAATCATGCTGCGAATCCACACGCAACGTGTGTAGCACAAGTTGCTCGCCAACAGGACACTCGGCCAACGCACGTTCGTCCAGCTCAAAACTCTTTAGCAGCGCCGTCCGCAAACGACGAACCGCCTGCGGATCGACCCCCTGCTGTCGCCGCAACTCGTCCAAGCCCAAACTATCGTAAATACTAACCGGCATGACTTTTTCGTTGTGCTCGTTGTGTCGTCGTGGTTCAAAAAAATTTGCGCAGCAGCACTAAAGACATTCAGCTCAACACAATCTTATGCGGTTCCCCAGAGACTTCCTGAACATATTGTGGCACCAGGTAGCCTGGCAACCGCGCGCGAAGTTCCGCAACAATCTTGCAACCCTCTTCCACAGGAACCTCAAAATGGGATGCCCCCGCCACGCGATCAAGCTGATGCAGATAATACGGCAAAACGCCAATTTCTATCAATCGCTCGCTGAGCGACGCCAAAGTCGCCGCCGAATCGTTGATCCCACGCAACAACACCGCTTGATTCAATAGCGTAACCCCCGCTTGCCGTAGTTTGACTAGCGATTCGCCGACCGCATCGTCCAACTCGCGGGCATGATTGGCGTGAATCACCACAATCGGCGTCAGTCGAGATTCGGTAAGCCAAGCGATCAACGATTCGGTCACCCGCGCGGGAATCATAATCGGCAACCGCGTGTGCACGCGCAGACGGGCGACGTGTGCGATGGCGGCAATTTTCTCAGCAAGTGCTGCCAGTTTTTCGTCAACCAACATCAGCGGATCCCCACCGCTCAGGATCACTTCGTGGATGGTATCGTCATTCTCAATAAAATGCAGAGCCCGATCCCAGGCGGCATCGCTGTGAGGAACTTCCGCGTAAGGAAAATGCCGACGGAAACAGTAGCGGCAATGGATCGCACAAGCGCCAGTGGTGACCAACAAAGCACGGCCATGATATTTCTTCAACACGCCCTGGGTTAAGGACGCCCCCAAATCGTTGACCGGATCTGAGGTGAATCCCGGGTTCTCAGCCATCTCATCTGCTAAGGGCAACACTTGCCTCAGCAGCGGATCGCGTGGATCACCCGGGCGAATTCGGGCCAGATAGGCGCTCGGTACAAAAACCGGGAATTGCCTGGCACCTGCCGCCGAAGCCAATTCCGCAGGCAACTCCAATCGCCGGCACAACTCGCCCCCGTCGCGCACTGCCAAACGCAGTTCCGCCTGCCACGAGTCGTCACTCCGCGGCGAACCGGCAGAACCGGGGCGGACAAGTGGAGGTTGACCGGTTAAAATACTCATTCTCGATTCTGCTTCCCAAGGCGCCAAGGACACAGTTTCGCACCTTCAGAAAAACCATCTATTGCTATAGCGCTAAGTTAATTGAACCACAACGACACGACGAGCACTACGTGATAGCTGAATAGCAGATTAAAAACAACGACATGCGTGTCTTCTACAAACAAATCAAACCCATGAAACAACCACGTGGTTTTCGGATCGGCTTCAAACCGCCAAAAACCCTTTCACAGCACTTCTTCTCCGTTGTGGCCGTTGTGCCGTCGTGGTTAAACATAGCGATGTAGTATTATCGAAAAAAACAGGTCTTTGGCGACCTTGGCAGTTTTCACATTTAATTCAATAAGATACTCGCAAAACAGGAAGTACCCTAGTGGCTAGTTACAGCACCAACGAATTCAAAAAGGGACTGAAAGTCCAAATCGACGGCGTACCGTACCAAATGGTCGAAATGAATTTCCGCAAGCCGGGCAAGGGAACCGCCCTCTACGAATGCAAGCTGAAAAACCTGATCCGCGGCACCGTGACCGACCGCACCTATCGCGCTGGGCAAAGCCTCGAAGCAGCCGATGTCTCGGAGTTCACCGCCCAATACTTGTACCGGCAAGGCGAAAGCTTTGTCTTCATGGATAACAGTGACTACGAGCAGTACGAGTTGAGCGGAGAGCAAGTGGGCGAAGGCGCCGGTTTTCTCAAAGAGGGGATGGATTGCCAATTGGTGGTCTACAACAACAACCCCATCGCAGTAACGTTGCCAAACCATGTGGTCTTGCAAGTGGAATACTGCGAACCCACCGCCAAAGGCAACACAGCCACCAACGTTTCGAAACCAGTAAAACTGGAAACCGGCGCCGAGATCGGTGCCCCAGCATTCATCAACATCGGCGACTGGCTCCGAGTCGACACCCGCACCCAGGAATACATCGAACGGACCAAAGAACCTGAGTAGTCTGCCGAGCTTGCGTGAATTTTCTGCAAACTGGCGGGTGGAAGCAAAAATTCTCCAAGATTCCTTTCATGCCGACGAATACTCTACTGATTTGCAATCCTATGCCGAAGGTGTAGGCTGGTTGAAATTCAAAAGTTCTTATTGACGGCACTCATTAACTCTCTTTGCAAGGAGACAACTATGTCGCCCTGGGGAATCTTGGCCATCGTTCTTGGAGTGGGGCTGTTGGTGGTGTTCTACGGCGTGGGGATTTACAACCGCCTGGTGACGCTGCGCAACCGCTTGGAAAATGCGTTCTCGCAGATCGAAGTGCAACTCAAGCGACGGTACGATCTGATTCCCAATCTGGTCGAAACCGTCAAGGGCTACATGAAGCACGAGCGCGAAACGCTCGACGCGGTGATCAGTGCCCGCACGCGTGCGGTCAGCGGTTTGGAAAAGGCTGCCGCAAAACCGGGCGACCCGGCTGCGATGCAAGAACTGATGGGGGCCGAGCAAGCGCTGAGCGGCACATTGGGTCGGCTATTCGCCCTGGCCGAGGCTTATCCCGATCTCAAAGCCAATCAGAACATGGCCCAACTCACCGAGGAACTCACGTCAACAGAAAATCGCGTCGCATTTTCGCGCCAAGCCTATAACGACTCGGTCACCATCTACAACACCTACCGTCAGACCTTTCCCCCCAACATCTTCGCCAACCTGTTTGGCCACTCGGAAGATGCTGAACTGCTAGAGTTCGACAGCCAGGCCATTGCCGAGGCGCCGAAGGTTTCGTTCTAAACCATCATGCAGATTAACTAACCACAAAGGCACGAAGACACAAAGCGTTTGGATTTATGATTTCTGATTGATGAAACAGGGAGTTCAGCCCAACATAGTTCAGAAATCATCAATCATAAATTTTTTCTTTGTGCCTTCGTGCCTTTGTGGTTCAATCCTAAACCGGTGGACTAATCAATGACTTGCATCCTTCCAACGGTCACTAACTCCCACTGCCATGGCCACTGACTTTTTTGAGCGACAGAGCGATGCACGCCGCTCGACCAAGTGGCTGGTGGCAATGTTCTTGCTGGCAGTGGTGGGAATGGTGGGAGCCGTGTTTGTCGTGGCGGCGGTCGGCACAGGTGCGTTGGAAGAAGGTTATCAGCAGCCGAATAACCACAATCCTGATCTGGCCGCGCGCTGGAGCATTCCCTTTGGCGCCGCCGCTTGTACGCTTGTTTTGATTACCGGCGGGAGTTGGTTCAAAGTCGCGCAGCTCAGCGGCGGCGGGACCACGGTGGCCGAAAATGTCGGCGGACGCCGGGTGATCACCAACACCAACGACCCCGTTGAAAAGCGGATTCTCAACGTCGTCGAAGAAATGGCGCTCGCCTCGGGTGTGCCGGTGCCACCGGTCTATCTCCTTCCCGACGAGCAAGGCATCAACGCCTTTGCCGCCGGCTACTCGCCCAGCGACGCAGTGGTCGCCGTCACCCGCGGCACGGCCGAACAACTTTCGCGCGCCGAGTTGCAGGGCGTGGTGGCCCACGAATTCAGCCACATCCTCAACGGCGACATGCGGCTCAACATCCGCTTGATCGGCGTCCTGCACGGCATCCTACTGCTGGGACTGATTGGCCGGCTGTTGTTTCGCATTGCCTCCCACAGCGGTCGCCGCCGCTCGAAAAACGATGGCGCTATCTACTTCATCCTCATCGGAATCACACTTTTGGTGCTCGGGTATTTGGGCACACTGATGGGCGGGCTGATTAAGGCGGCCGTCTCCAGGCAGCGCGAATTTCTGGCCGACGCCTCGGCCGTGCAATTCACTCGCAATCCGTTGGGAATTGCCGGAGCGCTGAAACGAATTGGCGCCGCGCTGTTTGGCTCGAAAATTGAACACCCCAACGCCGCCGAGATGAGCCACATGTATTTCGGCCAAGGCGTCTGGGAAGGTTTTTCCGGGCTGATGGCAACGCACCCGCCGCTCGACAAACGCATCCTACGGCTCGACCCAACTTGGAACGGCAAGTTTCCAAAGTTGCCGGCCACCCCAGCCGCACTGACCGAAATCGAGGGAGCAGCCGGCTTGGTCGACGGTTCGTTCCGAAGCGATGAGTTGCCCGTCGAAGTAGTCGAAAACGCCCACGAACAAGTCGGCAATCCCACAGAAGCACACCGCAACTACGCCCAGATACTTATCGATCGGTTGCCCGACGAAATCGTCACCGCAGCACGCGAACCGTACGGCGCGCGGGCCGTCATTTTCTGCCTGCTTTTAGATCAAGAATCTCAAGTACGAGAAAAACAAATGGCTGCGCTCGCTCGGAAAATGCCGAACGACGTGGTCAAACTCACCAAACAAATCGCCCCGGTGATCGACTCGCTCGATGCGCGGACTCGATTGCCGCTTGTCGACATGACGCTGCCTGCGCTACGCACCATGGCAAAACCGCAGTACCAAGAATTTACCAACGCGTTTCTCGAGTTGGTTAAAGCCGACAATCGCCTGGCGCTTTTCGAGTGGACTTTGCACCGCGTACTATTGCGGCATTTGCGTCCGCAGTTCGAAACCGCGAAGCCGCCGCGAGTGATTTACTACGGTTTGGGCCGCCTGGGTCCCGCGTGTTCCGTGTTGCTTTCCACGCTGGCCTATGCGGGAAATGCCCCCGAACAAGCAGCTGAAGCGCTGGCTGACGCTGCCGTGCATCTACCGAAGGCAAAGATAAAATTACTGCCGCCCGAGGCGTGTGGCCTCGTGCAGCTGGAAGCGGCACTCGACCAATTAGCCAAACTTGCCGCCAAACATCGCCAGCGATTGGTCGAAGCCTGCGCCGCAGCCATTTGCGCCGACGATCAGGTGAAGGTTCGCGAAGCAGAACTGCTCCGCGGAATCTGCGACATGCTCGATTGCCCCATGCCGCCACTCTTGCCAGGCCAACCGGTTCGAGAAACCGCATGAAACACCCCGAGCAACGTGCGCTGCTGCTACGTCGGCTGAGGCAGTTTTTTGACGAACGCGGATTCCTCGAAGTCGAAACCCCGCTGCTCGCCGATGAAGTCATCCCCGAACTACACATTGAGCCGTTTTCGGTAGTCGAAAGCCGCGATTCCACACGTCGCAACCGCTGGCTGCAAGCCTCGCCAGAACTGCACATGAAACGGCTGCTATCCGCCGGGGCGAAGGCAATCTATCAAATCACCCGCTCGTTCCGCGCTAGCGAACAGGGCCCGCTGCATCGGCGCGAATTTACGATCGTCGAATGGTATCGCACGGGCGATTCGATGGACGCCGGAATGCAACTGCTCGACGACCTTTGCCAAACACTGCTGGAAACCAAACCAGCAAAACGCACCAGCTATGCCGAAGCATTTCAGAAGCATCTCGAATTCTGTCCCCACACTGCAACTGCAAAACAACTTGCCGAACATGCGGCTGCCCACGCAATCGCCGTCCCCGAAGGGATGGATGCCGAAAACTGCGACGAATGGCTCAATCTTCTGTTGGCCATGAAAATCGAACCTCAGTTGGGACGCGATGCCCCAGGAATTTTGCACAGCTATCCCGCCAGCCAGGCGGTGCTAGCCAAGATTGCCACCGACAAAAACGGCACAAACATCGCCGAGCGATTTGAACTCTACTGGCACGGCATCGAACTGGCCAACGGCTACCACGAACTGACCGACGCCGCCGAGCTGCGGCAACGCTTCATTCAAGTCAACCAACAGCGCCAACAAGACGGCCGCCAATCACTGCCGCTGCCCAAGTCGCTACTCACCGCCATGGAACAAGGCCTACCCAACTGCGCCGGCTGCGCCCTGGGTTTCGACCGGCTTCTCATGCTGGCGGTTGGAGCAAAATCGATCGACGAAGTCGTAGCGTTTCGTTCTGATTGAGAGAAGAAAACTAACCACAGAGGCACGGAGAACACAGAGGCAGATTAGAATTTCTAATTTATGATTTCGGTATTCTCTGCCGTCTCCGCGCCTCTGCGAGAGACTTCATCCTACCCCATCCGCGCACACTCTTTGTGCCGGAAGCAGTCGACCTGGTGATCGTTGACCATCCCGACCGCCTGCATGTGGGAATAAACAATCGTGCTGCCAACAAACTTAAAGCCGCGCTGTTTGAGGTCTTTGCTCAGCGTGTCGGATAATTTGGTCGTCGGTGGAATTTGTTGTAAGTTTCGCCACTTGTTTTGGATCGGCCGACCATCGACAAATCGCCAAATATAACTGTCGAACGAGCCAAATTCCGCCTGGACTTCCAGAAATCGCCGGGCGTTGTTCACCGCCGCGGCAACCTTCAGCCGATTGCGGATAATCCGCGGGTTTTCCAGAAGTTTGGCGATCCGCTTGTCGGTAAATCGAGCCACTTTTTCCGGATCGAAGTCGGCAAAAGATTTGCGATATCCTTCGCGCTTGTTGAGCACCGTCCACCAGCTCAAACCGGCTTGCGCGCTCTCGAGCGTGAGAAACTCAAACTGAATGCGGTCGTCATGAATCGGCACGCCCCATTCTTCGTCGTGATAGGCAAGATACCGAGGATCGACCTTCGCCAACGACCACTTACAGCGCGTCTTTTCTTTGCCAGCCATAATCGTCGAACCTAACTGCTACGATCTCTGCCAAACCTGAAACGTATGCGCGTGGTCGTTCTTCTCGTCGCGAGCATGTTCTTCTTCTTCAATCAACTGCCACTGTTGCCAATCGATCTCGGGAAACCACACGTCGCCCTCGACTTCCGCATGCACACGCGTCAACAAAAGCCGATCGACACGGGGCATACACATTTCATAAATCCGTGCGCCTCCGATTACAAAAGCATTGTCGGGTGCATTCTCAAGCCCACGCGCATGTGCCAGCGCATCGTCGAGATTGCTCGCAATACGCACTTCATCAAATCCCGATTGAAAATCCGTTTGCCGAGAAATCACAATCGAAGTGCGTCCGGGAAGTGGGTGGCCGATCGAATCCCATGTTTTCCGACCCATCAAAATCGGATGGCCCATTGTCAGCCGTTTGAATCGCTTCAGGTCGTCCGATAAATGCCAAGGCAATTGCCCGTCGCGCCCAATGGCGTTGTTCTCCGAAGCCGCGGCTATGAGCGAAAGAAGCATTTGTTAGGGGCTAGGCGCTAGTTACTCACTTCAGACGGCTACGGGGGCGGGGATGCGGGGGTGGGGGTTGTAGTTTTCTAGTTGAAAATGTTCAAACTGGAATTCAAAAATGGAATTCACCGCCGGGTTCAATCGGAGCGTCGGCAGCTGGCGCGGCTCGCGAGAGAGTTGCAATTCGGCTTGTTCCAGGTGATTGTCGTAAAGATGCGCATCGCCCAGCGTATGGATAAACTCACCCGGCTCGAGCGATGTGACGTGGGCCACCATCATTGTCAGTAGCGCGTAAGAAGCAATGTTGAATGGCACGCCCAAAAACACGTCGGCACTGCGCTGATAAAGTTGGCAAGACAGCCGGCCCTCGGCAACGTAAAACTGAAACAACAAATGGCAAGGCGGCAATGCCATACGCGGCAAATCCGACACGTTCCAAGCACTGACGATTAACCGGCGCGAGTCGGGATTGTGGCGAATCGCATCGATCACTTCCGAAACCTGGTCGATCGCACTCCCCTCTGGCCCCGCCCAAGACCGCCACTGCTTGCCGTACACAGGGCCCAACTCCCCAGCGTCATCTGCCCACTCGTTCCAAATCGACACACCATTGTCCTGCAAATAACGAACATTCGTCTCGCCCCGCAAGAACCATAGCAGTTCGTGGATGATCGATCGAACGTGCAACTTTTTGGTCGTCACCAGCGGAAAACCCTCAGCCAGATCGAACCGCATTTGATGGCCAAACACGCTCCGGGTGCCCGTGCCGGTACGATCGCTCTTGGCAACGCCATTGCGGAGTACGTGATTCAACAGATCGAGATATTGTTTCATAGAAGAAATTTGAATTTGAGGTTTGCTCTGCCAACCGCTTGCGGTTTCGCGAAAAAAATCGCACTATTCTTTCGCCATCAAATCTTCCACCATTTTAGCCAAAAGCGCCGGATTGTCCTGTCCAAGCAGATGGTTGATTTGCTGCTTTTTTACACCCAGCTTTTCCATCGCGGCCGCGGCCTGTTTCCACTTGGTTTCCCTCGATTTCCCCTCGGCCAGGTAAAGATCGGTTACCAACTCCCCCAATCGCTGCAGGGATATTGCCCCCTGATTATTGTAATAGTTTTTGATAACGCGCTGCTGATGCTTGGAATAGCCTTTGTTCATTGATCGATCCGGCAAAGTCAGGAAAAAGTCGGGCCAAGACTCCACTTTTCGGCTGGCCCCGAGTGCGTTAGATTATCTTAGTCATTCGTGGACCCATCGCAAGTAATCCCTGTGGGACTTGGTAGTTAAACCTTCGCATTTGAGAGAATCGCAGTACGATGCCGATTGTCAAATTCATCAAAGAACAAAAAGAAATTGAAGTGCCCGAAGGCGCGAATCTCCGCAAGGAAGCCATCAAGGCGGGCGTCAACACGCATCAAGGCCTCAATGGTTTCGGGGCCAGCATGAACAAGGTTCTCAATTGCCACGGCTTCGCCCAATGCGGAACATGCCGGGTGCGAATCGCCAAGGGAATGGAAAACGCCAGCAAGATGGGCATCGTCGAAAAACTACGGTTCCGCTGCCCGGTCCCCACTCCGGTCACCCCCGGCGGGCTCGACCCCATCCCTTCGATGGCTTTCCTAGGAAATGAAGACACCATGCGTTTGGCATGCCAGGTCACCGTGCATGGCGACATGGAAGTAGAAACCGGCCCCAAGTTAGACCTCTTCGGTGAAAACTTTTTCAGCTAAGCCGACAAGCGCTAGCTCCTAGTCCCTAGCCCCTAGCGCCTTTCCCCAATGAAACAAGTTATCGCCATCGTCAAACCGTTTCTGGCGGAAAAGATTCTCGATGGCTTGCGTCGCGCCCCACTCGAAGCCGTTGAGATTACCGAGGTAAAAGGCGTCGGGCGGCAGAAAAGTTATCTTGATCAGTATAAAGACACGGAATACTCGCTCGCTTTTCTGCCAAAAGTGCAAATCACCGCGTGGGTCGACGACACCCGTGCCGAAGAAGTCATTCGCAAACTAGTGGAGCTAGCGCGCACGGGCCGCATCGGCGACGGAAAAATCTTCGTCCTCTCCGCCGATTCGTACGAGCATATCGAGTGCTAAAATATCTGCGCTAGACAAAATCGAAGTAGCCGGAGGGCCACCGCCCTCCGGAAATTCGCGGACCGCGTGGCGGTCTGGCTAAGTCCGCTCCGCCGACTCGAATACTCTCAAAAATGTTTCCCGCACACCGCGAAATGTCTCGGACACTTCCTGGCACAGCCGGTCCGTATCGGAATAACCCAACAGAAACGCCAACTTAGCCAACTCCATCGGATCGGTCGGAATTTCGTGCCGACCGGAGGAATCCATCAACCGAATACGCGCCTCGATACTGCGCTGGAATTGATAGGCTTTCCAAAGGAACGTGGCATCATCGGTAGCAAGGATTCCCGCTTGCTCCAACGCGCTCAATCCTTCCAGGGTACCGGTTACACGTAGCTCGGGCTGCTCGCCGGCATGTTGAAGTTGGAGCATCTGCACAACAAACTCGGTGTCCATCGTGCCGCCAGCGCTTCGTTTGAGGTTGCGTTCCGACGCCGATTCTTGAAGCTTCATGCGCATCGCGCGGATCTCGGCGGCATTGCTCGGTTGCCACGGATGACTAAAAGTTGCCTCGGCCACTGCCTGCATAGTACGCTCGACCGCTTGCGGCGAACCGGTAATCACCCGTGCTTTGCACAGAGCTTGTCGCTCCCAAAGCTGCCCACCTCCCTCCCGAAAGTAGCGGACAAATTCCCCCAACGATACGGTTAGCGCACCGCTGCGCCCCGTGGGGCGAAGCCGAGGATCAATCTCCAACAACCGGCCATAAGGGCCAAAATGGTTCGCCCGCTGAATTATGCGTTGCCCCAATTCGCTAAAAAAATGGTTGTTGGTCGTCGATTGGCCACGACGATTGGCGAGCGTCGTTCCTTCGGCTTCATAGAGAAACACCAGATCGAGATCACTATGGTAGTTCGGCTCGCGCCCACCTAATTTTCCCAAGGCAAGTACGATGAATTCGCACGGGCTGCCCACCCGCTCGGCACCAGGATGCCAGCAGTTGGCATACGGGTCGTCGTCAGCCGCTGCAAGGTCGCCGACCTGAGGTTCGCCCAATTTGTTGGTTAATCGCTCCGTTTCCGATGCAACAATCTGCTTCAAACACGCCTCGGCTATGTCCGAGATTGTGGCGTGCGTCGATTCGATATTGTCACGACCCAACACGTCACGCACACCAACGCGCAAATGTTGTGAAGACTTGAAACTATGCAGAATCGGATCGACATCTTCCGCCCCACGAGTAAGCTCCGCTAACGATTGCTCTAGCACCGGCAATTCGGGAAGTTGATCGATCAGCAAGCTGTCTAGCAACTCGTCGATCATACCGGGATTGCTTGTGAGAATCCCAGACAGATAAGGACAAGCCGCGCACAACGTGACGTAGAGATTAAGCGTCGCATGGTTGCTGCTAAAAAGTTCCCACAATGCGGCCTTGCCGCCCAGCGAATCGCTTACGCGACTCAAGGTTACCAGCGATCGATCGGGATCGGGCGTTTTGGCAATCGCGGAAAGCAAACGCGAAGCAATCGCCGCTAAGAACAGTCGGCAGCGACGAGTCGACAAAAAAGGAATCGGCTCCTCGGCCAAAGACATCAGGTTCGCATAAGCAGACTGCACGTCGGTAAATGGATAGCGACCCAACACACGCTCGATCGTTTCTTCGCTGGGGTCAGGATCGTTGATCAAATCGACCTCGGGATCACTCGCGGCATCATCCCCAAAAGCCTCGTGGAGCAAATGATTGAGAATCCTGTGATTCACTTCCGTGCGTTCGCGGTAGTCGGCTTGAAAAGCTGCTAGCGCAGATACATGGGGCGTGCCGACATACTCCATGCGGCGGGCAACTTTTTTCAGTTCGCGCTCATCCGTGGGCAATTGATGGGTCTGCAAATCGTACATAATCTGCAAACGGTGCTCCAATTTTCGCAAAAACGCGTAGTTTTCTTCCAAAAACGAACGCTCCTGACGCGTCAGGATCCCCGCTTGCTCCAAACGCTCGATCGCTTCGAGTGTGTTGGCTGTGCGAATCTTGGGTAGCGCCCCCCCGTTGAGCAGTTGGAGAAACTGAATCACAAACTCGATATCGCGGATGCCGCCATGCCCCGTCTTGACATCCAATTGGCTCGTTCCTTTGCCTTCCGCGCGCGCTTCGATGCGCCGCTTCAGCGATTTGATGCCCGTAATGTCGGCCAAAGAAAGATACCGGCGATAAATCCATGGTTCCAACTGCTTCAAAAACTTGGCTCCCAATTGCACGTCGCCGGCAATGGGACGTGCCTTGACATACGCCTGACGTTCCCAAGTTCGCCCCCGATTGTCGTAGTACGCGATCGCACTTTCCACGCTCGTGCAGAGCGGGCCCTGCCGACCCTCGGGCCGAAGACGCATGTCCACCCGATAGGCCATCCCCAACTCGGTCGACTCGCTCAACAAACGAATCACGTCCTGCACTACCCGGCAAGCAAAGTCATGTGCGCCGTTTGCATCGGCAGGACCGGCGGACTCGACTGCTTGATAAAGAATCACCAAATCGATATCGCTTGAATAGTTGAGCTCGACCCCCCCCAGTTTCCCCAAGGCAATCACGGCCAGTCGTGGGCAAACCCCACTGTGGCCATTGCGCTGTTTTAGCTTTTTCTGAATGTTGCGCTGAGAGTAATCGAGCGCCGCCTCGACCATGGCATCGGCCAAATAAGAAATCTGTCGCGTAATCTGCGCAATCGTCAGCTTCTGAACGATGTCGCCATAGGCAATACGCAATGTCTCGCGACGCTTGAATCGCCGCAACGCAGTCATCACGGCATCATCATTTTCTAGCGATCCAATTTCTCCCAACAGATCATCAATCAACATCTCCCTTGCGACTGGCTTGCCACCCGAAGCGCGCAACAACTCGTAACTGGCTGGATCCGAGCGAAGCTGGTCGCTCAAAGTCTGGCTGCTGCTAAGCAACTGCAATAGATCCGGAAGCGATCGGGTATCGCGCTCAAAGAGTGCCGCCATGGAAAGCGGGCTGCGCGCCGATTGAAGAAATCCTTCCAGATTGTTCAAGGCCATGTCGGGGTCGGCCAACCGGGGCGCTGCCTCGGCGAATTGCTCGCAGACAACTGCCAACAAATCCATGGGCAACCCGCTCGTGGCGAGCCGCTGAAGATTCGCCTGCGCGGTCCGGACATCGGCTACCCCGGACGCCGCGAACCAAACTTCCGCCGCGGGCAATGAATCGAGCAACGTACGGAGTTGGTCGGTTTGCATAGTCAAACTAAAACACCAGCACAGAGTTCAACCACAAAAAACTAATATCATTCCTCAATGCCCTAGAACCAGTTTCAAAACCCTATTTTGGGATGAAATTCTTCAGAATATTGACACGATTTGGTGGTTTTGAAATGGGTTCTAGTGAAAACAACTCAGGACCCACGTGTTGCGTGACGACCGTGCCAAACAATGTGTGGGCGTTGGCATCGTAAATCGTCACCGGAAGCGTTTGCCCGATCTGTCGGCGATTGCCATCGAACACCACGATCCTATCACACATTGTGCGGCCCGTTAACTGGACCTGCTGGGCGTCGGCCTCTTGCTGCTTGACGCTGGCCTTACTAGGCCCTTCGACCAAAACATCCACCTCCCGACCCAAAAACGGTTGATTGTCGGCTTCGCTAATCGCATTTTGAATGGCCAACAGCTCGTTGTTACGCCGTTTTTTCACTTCCTCAGGAACATCGTCAGGAAACAAATCCGCTCCCCGCGTGCCGGGACGCTCGCTGTACTTAAAGATAAAACTGTTCTTAAACCGCTGTTCGCGAACCAATTCGCAAGTCAGCTGAAAATCGCCTTCTGTCTCCCCACAAAAGCCCACAATAAAATCGCTCGTCACTGCGAAATCTGGAACCCGATCGCGAATCCGATCCATCATCTCCCGATAGTCCTCGACCGTATAGCCCCGCTTCATCCGCTCGAGCATCCGATTCGATCCACTTTGAACCGGCACGTGCAGATACTTCGAACACTTCGGCAACTCAGCCACCGCTGCGAGCAGGTCGTCGGTCATGTCTTTTGGATAATTAGTGACGAACTTGATCCGCTCAATGCCGGCCAGTTCGTGCAATGCATAAATTAAATCGCTAAGCCGCCAGCGGCGACCGTTCTCTGTGTGCTGGTAGCTGTTGACCGTTTGACCAAGCAAGACAATCTCTTTGCAACCCTCGCCGGCAAGCTGCCGGGCCTCGGTAAGAATTTGGCTGGGGGGTCGGCTCTGCTCGGGACCACGCACACTGGGGACAATGCAATACGTGCAAAATTTGTCGCAGCCGATCATGATTCGCACATAAGCCTGGTACGGCGTGGGACGCATCTCAGGATCGCGTAAGGGATCGAAACTTTCATGGCTCTCTTCGATATCGCTCCGCGAACCATCTTTGCGGCCAAGGCTTACCTCCAATCGTGGTTCGCCCCCCGCGGAGATTTCCTTGATCAACTGCGGTACCTGATGCAACTGTCCTGGGCCAACAATCAGGTCGACATACGGCGCACGCTCAAAAATCAAACGCTGATCTTTCTGCGCCATGCACCCCAATACGCCGATGATCTTTTTCGGATTGCTCTGCTTCGCATTCTTGAGCCGTCCCAACGCGCTGTAGATTTTGTCCTCCGCATGTTGCCGTACGCTGCACGTGTTGAACAGGATCGTATCCGCGTCGCGGGTGTTGTCGGTAAGTTCGTACCCTTCTTTGCGCAGACTGGCCACGACAAGTTCGCTGTCGAGCACATTCATCTGGCAACCGACCGTTTCGATATAAAGCTTCTTTGTCATTCGTCTTTAGTTTTTGGTTAAAATGAAAACCGCCAAGGACGCCAAGAGCGCCAAGTTCCGAATTCAGATGCTGCACCCGACCTACGGGCTTTGGCTCCTAATTTCTTGGCGTCCTTGGCGCTCTTGGCGGTTCATTTCTTCTGTTTCTATTCCTCAAGCCGCACCACGATCATCTTTCGACTCTGAATCGGTTTTTTTCTTGGCTTGTTGCCGCTGTTTGGCAACTTCTCCCTGGACACGCGACAACACTTGATTGCGCCGCTTAGCCATCAGCCGCACTAAAGCCATCACCGCGACATAGCCTGCCGCCAAAATGATCAGTACGTCCCAACGGTCCATGCCCTTACCTCCTGAAAATTGCCCGCCATCCAACCAGACAAATACTTTGCCCATGATACACGCCGGGGGGGGCTTCTCGCGAGGCGAATTTACGCCGGAATCAATCAAACGGCGTGACCGGCTTGGCATGACGGCGGATTTGCATCAGTTTTTTCACCTTGCGGCGCATCCACCAACTCACTTGGCTACCCATCAAGTCGAGCGACTCCAAGGCCGGTAATTCGTCGACAATCCACAACGCCTCGTTAGTGACAGGCGTTTTCGAAAGGTCGAGATGCTTCAGTTGCTTGAAACTTTCCAGCTTCAGCGCGGCAGAATCCGACAGTTGGCAGCCGGGCAATTCCAATCGCACCATGCTCGCCAGCGTCTCTTGCTCCTCGGTCAGCGCTTGAACCAGCTCGTCGGCTCGCGACGAATTCGCCAAGCGCACGCCGATGATCGTCTCGGTCAATTGGGCAAAATCGCCAAACGACTTTTCCAACCAATCGACGGCGTTGGTGGTCACTTCCGCGCCGAACTGCTCCAAACGCTCCACCGTGTGGCGCAACGCCAAGTAGTCCTCCATTTTCCCAGCAATCCAATGCCGCCGGTCGAGACGAAAAGCCGTGTACTGTTTTGCCTTCTCAAATGCCGACTGCAACGCGCGAAACGCCTCGACCGTGCCACCATGGTCGGGATGTACTTTTTTCGCTTTAGCAAAATAGGCCTGCTTGACGTCCTCTTGAGTATAGGGCGGGGAAAGACCCAGCTCGACCATGTACTCGGGCCGGTTTTTCATCTGGGAATCGTGATTGGAGTTCGGCATCTCGTGAGCCTTGCAAGAGAAAAGACGAGCAGACAGCTCTCCCTCAAGGTTAATCGGTGCCGCACGAAAAGTCGACACTTGCTATTACTCGCCAAACCCAGAAAAAGCGGCTTTCAAAGCTTCTGGGAACCGTCGGGCCCAGGCCGACTCACTATGCCAGTCGTCAGAATCGTGGACCCAAAGAAAATCGACGTTCTCCCGCAGACCTTTTTCTTTGAGCGCAACGAGCATACTGTCGATGCCCGGCTGCAACTTTGCTTCCAATCTCTGTCCGCCGTTGTCGAGATAAAAGAACAGTGGCCACGAGGGAAGCGGCGTATCTCGCACAGTCTGCGCGTAATCGAACTCCAGACCTCGAGCAGCATCGGTTACCTCCAAAGCTGGTGAAAAACAAAACGCCTTGGAAAACACCTGTGGGAACTGCCAAGCGAGCATAAATGCGCACGTCCCTCCCGCTGACGAACCACCCACGAAAGTATGCTCACGGCCAGACAGCGTACGATACTCACGGTCGATCATTGGCTTGACCACCTCAACCACAAATCGCATATAGGCCTCCGTCATCGGTCCAGGCATGTACTCATTGCTCCGATCGGCAGTATTGTAAATTCCTACAACAATCAGCGGAGGAATATCGCGATCTTGGATCAATTGTGTACAAGTCTCGTCCACCTGCCAATCGACGCCAAAGGCGCTCGTATGGGGATCGAATAGGTTCTGACCATCGTGCATGTAAAGCACCGGATAACGTGCACCGGAACCTTTGTAATCGGGTGGCAACCAAACAATTACATCCCGGGCACGCAGCCCTTCGCCCGACATCTGCCGGTGATAACGCACCATGCCCGTAATCTGTCCAACAATTTTACGCTTTACCGGTTGGGTCCAGAATGTAATTTCATCATCAACCACTTTCGTTCGATCAAGAGCAGTTGTGAAATTCTGTAGCGGCTGTCCCGCAGCGTCGGCCCCCTCTTGCTCCCACGAGCCGAGTGTATATTTGTATTCGATCGATTTACCCGCCGTGGTCGACAAACAAAAGGCCCACCGATGATTGCCACACGCATTCATCTTCACGCGTTGCGGATCCCAGTTACCCAGTTCAGAAAGACTCCCCGTGAGATAAACGGTGGAATCACTGGGAAGCTCTGGTGCATGCAGCCGAAATGCAAGTGTGATTGCGCGAGGCAAAGCACCGTCGCCCACAGCATCGACTGTTAGATAGCCAGCGACAAATCCCAATGTGACGGCAATCAACTTACTAACGCTAAGATTATGCCGGGAATCAGAGAAGTTCATTCTGTGGAGTATAGATTGGACAGGTGACCGGTGCGACACTTCGACCGTCGATCGCTGCAACTGCACAGGCTCAAAATAAGCTTTTTTTGGCTCCACGCCGGGTTTCTGCACCGCTAGCACGATTGTCGGGCGACTTGCCCTAGGACCGTTTTACGCGGCATTCTAAACTCGGGGGTTCAAATCTCGACTCCTCCGAGTTCCCTGTCGAAAATTTCATGGCCACCAAACGCAATCGCCGCGCAGAAACGTCCAGCCGCACCTCACGCCCACGTCGCAAAAAACGGCCTCTGTGGCGATTTGGTTTTTTTCTGCTGCTCCTGTTCGCCGCAGCAGCGATGCTGCCAACCATCATTGCCAAAACGCCGCTGCGAAATACTTTCTTGGGTTGGGCGATGCCAGAAGATGGCTGGCGAATTCTTAGCAAAGATGCCTCACTCACTTGGACCGGTTCACAAACCCTCACCGATCTTTCCCTCGTCGATCCCGATGGCAACCCCCTGCTACAGATTGAATCAATAACTCTCGAAAGGTCCCTGCTGTCGCTCGCTGCGGATCGCAACAACCTCGGTAAACTAAAAATCCTCCGACCAATTGCAACTCTGGTCGCACGACCCGAAGGAAGCAATCTGGAAGACCTGCTTGCCTCGCTCACGAGCAACTCTGCGAAATCCACCGGCAGTGCTGAAATTGCGCAGTCAACTCCACTTCAAGTCGAAATCGAAATCGTCGAAGGCACCCTACGCGGCTTCGATCAAGAGTCGCAACGGCAATGGCTCCTGACCGATGCAAACATTACCGCTCAGCCAGATAATTCGTCACCCGACCGCTTCGAAGCCGTCGGCAGCGCTGCGCTCAGCGCAGGTCAATCTGAAAAAACGGGGCACTTCAATTTTCGGCTCCAATCAATCGCAACCGACCAACAGCAGCTCGATCTATTGGCGGAGCAACTGCCGGTTGAACCGCTCCGGCCTTGGCTCGCACGGATCCTGCCAGGCGCGTGGATTACGGGCCACGTGTCGACCGATGCCCAACTGCTGATTTCGCAAAATGATTCGGGCCAAATGAATCTGGAATCCTCCGGACGCATGGAGGCCAAGCGATTCGAACTGGTAGCCGATGCCTTAGCCGGCGATCGGTTGCGATTGGACACGGCCGCAGGAAATTGGAATCTGACGATCGCCGGCGAGACAATCACAGTACGCCAATTGGCTGTCGATGCCGATTGGGCCAAGCTGCAGGCGTCGGGCAGCTTCTCGCAAGCACAACTCGCTTCGCTCCAAAGAGCCCACATGCCTCAGCTTGCAGGCGAAGTAACAGGAAAATTTGAACTGGCCCAACTGGCCGCGATGTTGCCCCACGCCATGCGGCTACGCGAGGGCGTGCAAATCGACTCGGGCGTCTTGGAATTTCATGTCCAAGGCAAACCCGACAGCGAAGGAACTCTCTGCAGCGCGACGGCCCAATTAGGTGAATTAGCCGGCAGCGACGGCCAACGGGCAATTCGATGGAAAGAGCCTGTCGAGATCGATGCCCGCGCACTACTTACGCAAAGCGGCCCACGACTGCAAAAGTTGTCGTTGGCCGCACCGTTTGCAGAAGCAGAATTTGAAACAGCCGATCAAAAAATACTTGGTAACTTTCAGTTCGATCTGGAAAAGCTTTCGCAAGAGCTAGGCCAATTTGTCAATTTGCAAGCGTGGCAACTCCGCGGCCGCGGCGAAGGGAATCTTAGCGCTTCGATAGAAGCAAACCAACTTTTCGAGGCAAATGCCGCTTTGCAGCTTACTGCCCTTGATGTCGCTCGCGGCGGAAAATCAATCTGGGTGGAACCACGCCTGCAAGTCGACCTGTTTGCCAAAGGAACGGTCGAAGATTTCTCGCCCCGACAAATCGATTCCGGCACGCTCAAAATGCACGGTGCCCACGATTCTTTCGATGCCAAATTACTTGCCCCGGTCACGTTCACTGCCCTCGACAAATCGGCATGGAAAGTGAAACTATCCGGCAATGGACCCTTGGCTTCTTGGGCAGGCCGACTCCGTCCGTGGGTTTCTGGCATACCCAGGCAACTCGAGGGGGCGGCCCAATTCAACGCGACACTCACCGCAGGAAACTCCCTGGTGGAAGTGGCCAATCTCTCAGCCAAATTCACTCCCTTGCAAATTCGTCATCGTGAGTTCGTGGTCGACGAACCTCAAATCGAACTCTCCGGCGACCTTCGCTGGGATGCACCAAGCGGCAACTTGGCTTCGCGTGAATTCCAACTGGTAAGCAGCAGCTTGGCACTGCGCACGCGCGATCTGCTGGTGAACCTGGGCGCATCCGAAGGACCCACCGCGAGCGGGGCCGTGGCCTTTCGGGCAAACTTGGAACGGCTGTCCGCTGCCATGGGGCTGGTGGGGCAACGCAACGCGACTTGGCCCCGCGGGTCGGCTGTCGGACAATTGCAACTTGCCAGCGATTCTCGACAAGTGCGGGCCGACATTTCGCTCGATGTCGAACAGTTGCAAATTGTTCGCAACTCCACAACCGGCGCAGCCACTTACGGCCAGCCCGAAGTGGTTTGGACCGAACCCCAATTACGAACCTCGGGAAAACTTGTTTACACCAACGCTAACGATCGGGCAGTGCTCGAGAGCCTCGCAGTCAATGGTCAAACGGTGCGCCTCACCGGTTCGGCCGAAGTCGACAAACTCCGCAGCGAGGCACATCTGAAATCGAGCGGAGTCGTTCAATACAATCCCGAGGCCGTAGCCCGGCTGGTCGCTACGTATGTGGGACCGGAATTCCGACTTGAGGGCGACCAATTGGTCCGCTTCCAAATTTCGGGACCCCTCCTCGAACCCGCAAACGCGGTACATTGGTCGCGACGATGGAATATGTCGACAGAGGCAGGTTGGCTCTCGGCAAACGCGTTCGGCATGCCACTTGGCGAAGGCAAGCTGCAAGCAACGCTGCAAGAAGGCGAGTTGAAAATCGCGCCACTCAACATCGCGATAGGCCAAGGACGTTTGACGGCCGCTCCCCAGGCAGAGCTGAGCCCCGGTCGCGAACAAATGATTCTGCCCTCAGGCCCCTTTGTGAAGAATGTACAGATTTCGCCGCAGGTGAGCGAAACCATGCTGAAGTACGTCGCCCCCATTCTCGCCGGCGCCACTCGCACCGAAGGACAGTTTTCAGTCGACTTGCAAGGTGCCCAACTGCCAGTACAAAATCCTCAGCAATCACGGGTCGTGGGAAAACTCAGCGTACATCAACTGCGAGTTAGTCCTGGCCCAATGGTTGAGCAATTCGCAACGGTGCTAAGACAAATCGAAGCGATTAGCCGGCGCAAACAATTCCTACAAACCGCCACGTCCCCCAAGAAAACCAAACTCCTGTCGATCAGCGATACCACGGTCGATTTCCAAGTTTCCGAGGGCCGCGTTTACCATCGCGATTTGCAGTTTCTGATCGACGACGTCCCAGTGCGTTCCTACGGCTCGGTCGGTTTCGATCAAACTTTGGCGCTGGTGCTGGAAATTCCCATCCAAGACAAATGGCTCGGCGACGAGAAGGCACTACGTTCGCTCGCCGGTCAAACATTGCAAGTCCCCATCCACGGCACGTTCCAAAACCCGCGCATCGACCAACGCGCCGTTGCCGACCTGTCGCAAAAACTTCTCGAAAGCGCCGCAACCCAAGTAATCGGCGACGAACTGAACCGGGCACTCGACAAGCTATTCAAATAATCGGATGATGCAAATGCCCTGACTAGACGGTATAATGCCACAGTACCCTAAACGAGTGAATGAACTGCCAAGTGGGGAGCCAGTCACATGGACATGGATTTACCGAGCGATGTCAACGAGTTTGTCAAGCACCTCGTCGTTAGTGGTCGATTTCAGTCGGAATCAGAAGCCGTGGCAGAAGGAGTTCGATTGCTAATGTCCCACGAAAAACTTCGTGCTGATGTCCACCAAGGATTTCAACAGTTGGATGAAGGGCAAGCCGTCGACGGAGACGCCGTTTTTGAAGAACTCGACCACCTCATCGATTCTGTCGAAAACGAACAGCAAGGGTGCTGACCTAAATGCCTAGGCTGCGATTTTCTTGCGACGCGCGCGATGACCTCAAGCATATTGCCGCATACATCGCACGCGATAAACCTAATGCAGCTCGCAGTTGGGTAAACCAGATCAAACGGAAATGTCATTTGTTGGCCAGCAATCCGGAGCTTGGTGATCTTCGCGAGGATTTGGGGGGAAATGTTCGCAGTAGTTATTTTGGAAATTACGTCATCTTTCTTTCGGCGTGTTGGCAGTTATGTTGAGATTTCTCGAGTGATCCGTGGAGATCGCAACATCGAATCGCTCCAGTAATTTCCAAGAGAAGGTCTTTTACTATTGCCAAAAATCATCGCCCTACTCTGCTTGACTCTTATCTCCGTACGCCCGTGCGTTGCCAGCGCTGTCGAGGTGCGCGAAGTCGATGAACGTCGCGCCAATGCTGTCGGCATCCGGCAAATCGAAGGTCGGCACTTGCGGCTGTTTACCGACTTGCCCCCCGGGCAATCGGTCGACGAACTGCCAGCCGTGTTCGACGCGGCGGTTCGGCAGTGGTCGACGTACTTCAATATCCCTGCGGACCAAACAGCCGATTGGCACATGCAGGGATTCTTGATTCAAGATCGCACAGAATTTGCCGCCCTAGATTTACTGCCGGAGACAAATCCTGATTTTGTAAACGGTTACTGCCAAGGCCGCGAGTTGTGGCTCATGGAGCAGCCGAGCAACTATTACAGGCGGCATCTTTTGCTGCATGAGGGGACGCACGGTTTTATGTACGCCTTCTTGGGGGAGGCAGCCCCGGGTTGGGTTATGGAAGGCATGGCGGAACTGCTGGGCACGCACCTGTGGTCAAACAACCGATTGCAACTGCGGACAATGCCCGCCAACCGCAATAAAGTACCCATGTGGGGCCGCATCAAACTCATTCGCGATGCCCAACAACAAAATAAAGTGCTAACAATTCCCGAGGTGCTCAATCTCGATCGACGCCGAGCGCTGTCGACCGAAGGGTATGCATGGTGTTGGGCGCTGTGCAAGTTTCTCGATTCTCATCCACGCTGGCAGAAACCGTTTCGCCAAATGGCACGAGCAGCCGACGACGCGAAATTCAATCAACACTTCCGCCAGCAATTTCGCGCAGCATGGCCTGATCTTCGCTTCGAATGGTCCGCCTTTGTCGCCACGCTCGATTATGGTTACGACGCCAAGCGAATGGCGATCAAGCACGCCAAATCGTCACAAATTGAAAATCAAGCAGATGCGACGCTTGCCGCGGACCAGGGTTGGCAGTCGACCGGTTGGCACCTCTCCGCCGGACGCACCTATGAAATCGCCGCCGAAGGCCGCTACCAAATCGCACACGACTCAACGCCCTGGCCCTGCGAACCGGGCGGCGTCACCTTGAAATACCACGAAGGCCAGTCGTTGGGCATGCTGTTGGGCGTACTGCGGCCAGTCGATTCAACCAAGACAACAGATTTCTCACGACCGCTGGCTATCGGGCTCGGAGCGACGGTTGAAGTGGAGGCCGACGCCATTCTCTACATGCGCGTGAACGATTCGGCGGCACGGCTGTCTGATAATCAGGGGTCCCTGCAGGTGCGAATCGCACCTCGCTAAGCAACGATTGACACTCCCGGCACCTCCCTCGACAATAGAAAATTCGGCACCATTACCCCCGCAATACTTCCCGAGAACTCGATGACAAATTTTCTTGCCGCCCAAGATCCCGAAGTCTGGTCCGCTGTTGCCGACGAAATCGAACGTCAGCAGGATGGACTGGAACTGATCGCCAGCGAAAACTACACCAGCCCGGCTGTGATGCAAGCCGTCGGCAGCGTGCTTACCAACAAATATGCCGAGGGCTATCCCGGGCGACGCTACTACGGCGGCTGCGAGCATGTCGACGTCGTGGAAGACTTGGCGCGATCCCGGGCCAAGGAATTGTTCGGCGCGGAATACGCCAACGTACAGCCCCACTCCGGGTCGCAAGCCAACATGGCCATTTATCTCGCCGCGCTCGAGCCGGGCGATACCGTGTTGGGGCTCGACCTGGCCCACGGCGGCCATCTGACGCATGGCATGAAGCTGAACGTGTCGGGCATGCTGTACAATTTTGTGCATTACGGTGTAAGCCGCGAGGATCACCGTATCGATTTTGATCAAGTTGCCAAGCAGGCACGCACGCACAAACCAAAGCTGATCGTCGCGGGAGCCAGTGCGTATCCGCGCGAGATTCCGCACGACCGGTTTGCTGAAATTGCTGCCGAGGTGGGTGCAAAGTTAATGGTCGACATGGCACACTACGCCGGCTTGGTCGCTGCCGGGCTGCACAACAACCCGGTCCCCGTCGCCGATTTTGTGACTTCAACCACACACAAAACCCTCCGCGGCCCCCGCGGGGGACTCTGTTTGGCGAAAAAAGAATACGCCAAAATACTCAACAGCCGCGTCTTCCCCGGTCTGCAAGGCGGGCCGTTGATGCACGTCATCGCCGGCAAGGCCGTTTGCTTTGGCGAAGCATTGAAGCCCGAGTTCAAGACGTACATGCAACAAGTGGTCTCCAACGCGCGCGTGTTGGCCGAAACATTGGCTGGTGGCGGCGTAAGCCTGGTGAGCGGCGGCACCGACAACCATCTGGTCCTCGTGAATGTGCTCCCATTGGGCGTCAGCGGCAAGCAAGCGGAGGTTGTCCTCGGAACTTGCGGTATCACCGTAAATAAGAATATGATTCCCTACGACGAGCGCAAACCGAACGATCCCTCGGGAATCCGCATCGGCACTCCCGCCCTGACCTCGCGAGGCATGGGCGAAGAGGAAATGCGCTCCGTCGGACGTTGGATACTCGAAGCGCTGCGCGCACCAGAGGATTCAGCCGTGCTCGAACGCATTCGCGGAGAAATTCGCGACATGTGTACACATTTCCCAGTCCCTGCCGCTGAAGACACCGAGTTTTCAACAACTTCGTGACAAGGAAAACCCATGGTCAGCGCCGCAATTGACATCCCTTACGACAAAATCACCGAGCTTTGCCAGCGACATCACATCACCCGCATGTCGCTGTTCGGCTCGGTGTTGCGCGACGACTTCGGCCCCGAAAGCGACGTCGACGTCATTGTGGAATTCGATCCCGAGCACAACCCGGGCCTTGTTTTTTTTGGAATCCAAGATGAGCTTGGCGATCTTTTTGGGCGAATTGTCGATCTCCATACGCCAGCCGAATTACGCCGATATTTGAAGCACGTTTTCCAAGAGGCTCAAACCATCTATGACGCAGCATGACGACAGGATCCCTTTGCGTCAGATTCTCGATTTTGCTGTTGAGGCTGTCGAGCTGGCAGAAGGGCACAAATTGGATGATTTCGAGGAAGACCGCATGTGGTGCCTTGCGATGGAGCGATTGGTGCTCAATGTTGGAGAAGCGGCACGCCGTCTTACGCATGCTACAACTGATCAACTGCCCCAAATCCCTTAGCCACAGATCGTCGCTTTTCGCAATCGTATCGTTCATGGTTACGACGCAATCGACTACAATCGCGTATGGCACATCTTGAAAGACGATTTGCCCGCACTTATCGAAGAGCTAGAGAAACTCGACCTTCCGGAGTTTGATTAAAATATGTCCACAACACCTCGCGTACTTATCGCTGACGATAACGAAGCCAACGTCGAACTGCTTGAAGCGTACCTCGCCGGCATGGACTTGGACACTGCCGTGGCCGTTGACGGCCAAGACACGCTCGACAAAGTGCAGTCGTTCTCGCCCGACTTAATCCTGCTCGACATTATGATGCCAAAACTGAGTGGGTTCGAGGTTTGCCAACGCCTAAAAAACGATCCCGCCACCAGCGGAATTATGATCTTGATGGTCACGGCACTCAACGAACTGGGCGACATCGAACGGGCCGTCGATGCAGGGACCGACGACTTTCTTTCCAAGCCCGTCAACAAAGTCGAACTTGTGAAGCGCGTAGAAAACATGCTTAAGTTACGCAACGTAAGTGACGAGTTGGAACGTCTGAGACAATACATCGAACAAATGGAAGCGTCCCATTAAAACAACTTACCCATGAACACTCGCAGGTGGTACGTTGTCCCAAAGCCCAATCATTAGCGATGTCGGCCACGACACTGTGATTCCGGAAACATCGCGACCCCGCACACGGTTCGTGCAGCATGCGTTACCGCTTATTCTGGGGGCGGGCTTCTGTTTCAACATCGCTGCGTTAGCCAGCCATGCATCCGAGCAGCCCTCGACAGTCCAACAGGCAGCCCACGCCGGCGACCCAGACTTGCTTGTTCAGAAATTGATTTCTCAATTGGGGAGCGATCGATATTTCCTCCGCCATCAAGCCCAGCAACGTCTGATCGAGATGGGACCCGACGTTTTCGACGAGCTGCAGTTGGCAGAAAAACACACCGACTTGGAAATCGCCTCCCGATCCCAATACATTCTTCAAGTGCTTCGCATCCCTTGGGTGCATATCGACGATCCTCGGGAAGTGCAGCAAGCCTTGGCGCACTACGGAGAACTGTCGCCCACCGAACGAGACAAGCGAATTCGACAACTGGCAGTCCTCGCTAAGGGCAAAGGCTGGGCGGGACTCTGCCGAATTGCGCGGTTTGATCCTTCCGGACTTCTGGCGCGGCGCGCGGCACTGAGGGTTATGAAGCAATCGCTCTCGGCAAACGATCAGTCCCTAGACGTTGAGCACTTGCTAACCGAGTTGGGCGACAGTCGGCGTGTGCCAGTTCGATGGTTGCGCACAACCTTCCAGCAATCGAAACAGTCCGAACGCAAATTCCATCGTTGGTTAACTTTCGTCGACGAAGAAATATCGCTCGTCGAAGAAAATTCCCCAGTTTCCGAGGTTCCGATTGTCTACGAGTTACTCGAATACCACTTAAAGCTCTGTAAACAAGCGTCGGATGCCGAGGCAATGTTTGCCAGCCTGAAGAAGCGTACCGATTTCCACACCCAGCAGAATGGCCAACAACGCGATGGCGTGTTGGTTGCTATGGATTGGCTCTTGAAAAACCATCAATGGGGAGCACTCGCCTTATTGGAAGATCATTATCACGATATGATTTTTGGCGATCGGCTGTTGATCTATATGGCAGCCGCAGCCCGGTGGACACAGGGAAACACCGAAGAGGCCGAAGAAGTTGCCGATCGAGCTTTTCGCCACCAAGCCAACGATGCAGAACAACGCAACACGTTTGCCGACTGGATTTCCGAACTGGGATATCACGATTGGGCGGAACGCGAATGGTGGTTTGTCATCGACACATTCCCCATCCTAGATAGCCATTCCATGAAAGCACGCCGCTCGCTGGCAATTTGGCGCTTGCACGATCGGGGAGAAGATCAAGAAGCCGCCGCACTGCTGGCCGAAGTCTGCGATGCTGTGGAAGAGGATCCACAACTAAAACGCAATCTCCTGCGAGGTGCTGAAGGACACTATCTATTGAATCAGTTAATTGCCCAAAAAGATTTCTTCCTTGCCTGCGACGCTGAAAGCAAAGGGAATGTGGAAAAGCAACGCAAACATCTCGAATCGGCTTACGGCAGAGATAATCTCGACGCCGATGTGCTGATTGCCATGTACCGTGCGTCGGCTTCGGACGACAAATACCGAAAAATTACGTTGGAGCGAATCCAAAAGGCCGCGAATACTGTCGAAGACGGTATCGGACAGGACCCACAGGGGCCACAGAATCCCCAATTGTACAATCACTGGGCGTGGTTAATCAGCAATACCGAGGGCGATTACGAAAAGGCGGTGAAGTATTCCTTGCGATCTCTTAAACTCGATCCCGAGAGCCCCAGCTACCTCGATACCTTGGGCCGCTGTTATTTTTCGATCGGGGATCTCGAAAAGGCAGTTGAATATCAGCGCAAAGCCGTACAGCGCTATCCACAAATGCAAGTAATGCGCGAGCAGCTTGATCTTTTCGAAGAAACACTCGCCGCGCAATCGACGAATTCGCAGTAGCCCACACCTGCGATTCTTTTTCAAGTTGGAGACGAAATGACCAAGCTGAAAATCCAACATTCACAAGTTGGGTTGGCATATCGAGATCAAGGGACCGGTCCCCCGCTGGTCTTGCTTCACGGTTTCCCTTTGGACCACACGATGTGGAATTCCCAAATCAATGCCCTGAGCACCACTTGTCGAGTGATTGCTCCCGACCTGCGCGGGTTCGGCAACAGCCCGCTCTCGAAAGGCGATGCAGAGCGTGGCATCGATATGGCGGAGTACGCAGCCGATGTATTGGCACTGCTGGACGAATTAGTGGGCGACGACCCCGTTATCTTGTGTGGATTTTCCATGGGAGGGTACGTTTTGTGGCAGTTTGTTCTGCAATATCCCACACGAGTGCGAGCTCTGGTGCTCAGCGACACCAAAGCGGCAAACGATTCTGACGATGCCAGACAAACACGGCTCGATGCTGCCAAGGCAGTGATGTGCGCGGGTGTCGGTCCGGTTGCAGAGGCGATGCTCCCCAAACTGCTTTCCCCAACGACGCTAGCTCACCGCAGGGAATTGGTTGAACAGGTCGACACAATGATCCGTGCCACGGCTCCAGAAGCAGTTGCAGCGGCCCAACGGGGCATGGCGCGACGGCCCGATGTACGCGAAAATCTTGCCGAGCTTACGCTGCCCACTCTGGTAATAGTTGGAGCGGAAGACGCGATTAGTCCCCCAGCGGAAATGGTGGCAATTGCAGCGGCAATGCCACGCGCTCGATACATCGAAGTCAGCCAAGCGGGCCACCTGGCACCGCTCGAAAATCCCAAAGTGGTCAACGACGAAATGCTGTTTTTCGTTGCTAGTTTGAAGTAAGGAGTTGGCTTCCTAAAACATCTACTTCGGCAATTGAAATGAAGATTGGGTTTTCAGTACCGCGCAGTCGTCGGGGAAGGTATGAAACGCCTGCACGCGGAATGTTCTGTCGCGCGAATCGACGTTGATGTAGCTCATCGCCCCGGGTTCTAAACGCCCGGTAGACTCGAACTTTTGTAGCATGCCTTGACGCGTCGCCTGCAGGGTGAGTTGCTTTTGATAAGCCAGGAACTTATCGAGATTGGTCGGCTCGAGCGAACAGGCCATCTCGTATTTGATGCCTCCATGGCACTCAAGCTGATCGCACCGATCTCCCTTGAGACGGTGGCTCATCAGACGACGCAATTTCGGCAACGGGTGATGCGCTGCCGTCGCAATTTCGGTGAGCCGAAAATCCCCGCATTTCCAGGTAACCAGATGCCCGGTACTGGTAATCTGCACGAGTGCCTCGTACGGACCGCGTTTGATTGTCTGCGTTTGATATGTCTCAAAAAGCTCCGGGTGCAAAGACCTACCGTAGAGCTGAAAAACGAGTTCTGCAATTTTCGGACGAACGGAAAGCACTACTAAGATTCTCGTGGTTAGTTGCACTGGATAATATCGGGACACCAGTTGCCCGCGAACAAATCCAATTATACTTACCGTGGGTGACACCCTAAAGGCCGTTTGCATCAACAGAATTTTGCGAGGAAATTCTCTCTTGACAGGGTGCCCTCTACCAATTCCACCGAGACATGATCTGCTAGCAAGTTGCACCTCACACGACAGTCCCTCTCAAACTATACCTCACACAGGACGCCTCACGACAATCGTTCCACACAAAACTGTGAATTGAATACGTATAGAGGGAGGACTCTCTTTGAAAAGCATCACTTATCATGTTTACGAAAAACTTTTCGAGGCACTGGGACCACAGCGCTGGTGGCCAGGCGACTCGCCGTGGGAAGTGATGTTTGGCGCGGTACTTGTTCAAAACACTTCATGGAAAAACGTCGAACGGGCAATCGACAACCTGCGCGACGCCAATCTACTCGAGCCGCGACGCTTGTGGGCCGTTGCATCCGATGAACTAGCGGAATTGATCCGACCCGCCGGTTATTATCGGCTCAAAACCAATCGTCTCCGCAACCTGCTGGAATTTTTGCTCACACAATACGACGCCTCGCTCGAAGCCCTGCAAAACACAAACCTGACCGAACTCCGTGAGCAACTTCTTCAAGTCCGTGGCATCGGACCGGAAACGGCCGACTCGATTCTGCTGTACGCTCTGAGCAAGCCGACGCTCGTAGTCGATACTTACACGCAACGTGTGTTTGCCCGACATGGTTGGATTGAACACGACGCCGACTATCACCAACTGCAGCAACACCTGGTAAGCGAGTTGCCCGAAGACAGTAAACTGTACAACGAGCTCCACGCATTATTGGTGAACGTAGGCCATCACTATTGCCGTCGCACGCCAAAGTGCGAAGCATGCCCGCTCTTCGACCTGCTTCCCGAAAGCGGAATTGTGCCGCCTATGTAGCGGAGCGCACAACGGATACTCTCTGCTAGCACCAGGTATGAATGGTCAAAAAGGCCAATACGCAAGCACTTAGAATGATGTGGCCCAATCGGTGGGGTTTGCCTATCATCCCAGCGTTCACAGACTCCTTTTTTCACAAGTTTTTTTGTCTGTTAGGGAGAGCAACCCGTGAGTTCAATCCGACCTCTTGCCACAATAACGTTGTTAGCGCTGATCGGCGTGTTTCTTTATATGAAGATCAACGAGACAGAACCGCCGTTGCCCACCGAAATTGCAGATTGGACCATGTCTGCCGATTTGGACATCACTGAACAGCCCGACATCCCAAGCTTTGGCCAGCCGAGCAATCCCGTTTTTGCAGCGCCAGACGCTGCGCCCGCTTTTGCAGCTAGTCCCGCGAGCACCGCGCCAGCGGCGCCCACTTTTGTCGCACAAGAAGCTCCTCCCGCAAACACCCTAGCGCCCGCTTCCGCAGCGCCGCCGATCGACATGCCAGAATTGCCTCCGATGCCGACAATTCCTCCGTCGGACCAAGTCGCGTTGGAAGCCACCGAACCGCCCGTTCCGACCCAACAGCTGCCGGAATCTCAAGCCTCGCCAAATCAAGTGCCCGCACAACCTTCGGCATCGCTCTTCTCAACCACGCGTGTCTCCGTTCAGGCAGCCCTCGATCGAGGCCAGTTGTCTCAGGCGTTGTTGATGCTCTCCGATTGGTATGGCGACCCCTCGCTCTCGTCAACAGAGACGCAAGAAGTAAACCAATTGCTAGGCCAACTCGCGGGAAGTGTTATCTATTCGACAGAGCCCCGTCTCGAGCCACTCCACATGGTACAAGCTGGCGAAAAATTGCAATACATCGCCCAGAAATACAATGTCCCTTGGCAACTGTTGGCCAAGATCAACAGCATCGCTGACCCCGACCAAATCCAACCGGGACAAAAGTTGAAGGTAGTACAAGGTCCTTTTTCAGCATTGATCGATTTGAGCGAGCGTCGACTCACGTTGAAACTCGACCGACGCTACGCGGGGCAATTTTCTATTGAAGTCGATCCAACCACTTCGATCGAGGAAGGACTTTGGACCATCAACCAAAAGCTGCTTACGCCTTCCATCGCAAGACCAGCAATGAATTCTCCAGTCACTGGGAACGAAGAACGAACGATCTTGCTGACCAATTCGTCAGGCGGCAGCAATCAAATAGCCATCCTGCGCGGCGCCAACACTTCGGCTCCTGGCGATCCGATGGGCCGAGTGATTCGACTCCAACCGAGCGAAGTGGAAGATGTGTTCGACATTTTATCGCTTGGGTCGCAAGTGGTCATCCGTCGCTAGGGATCGTGAGTGCCGATTCGTCAGTTAATCGGGACATCTCCCCCACGCAGTCGGTTCGTGGTATACCCTAGTAACTCCGCGAAACCGCAAGCGGCCATCACACCGAAAAATTCTGCATTATGTTCGACCGACAACCGCTGATCGATCTTGTTCGTCAACAAGCCCTCCAGTTTGGCACGTTCACGCTCGCCTCCGGCAAACAGGCAAGCTTCTACCTCGATTGCCGAAAAGTGACACTCGATGCCCGAGGCGCAAAACTGATCGCCGCGGGCATGCTCGATCTGCTGGCAACCAAGATGCCCGACGTCGTGGGTGGTATGGCCATCGGTGCCGATCCGATCACCGGCGCAATCTTGGCACTCGCCGGCGAGCGAGAGATTCCGCTGCATGGAATTATAGTCCGCAAAGAATCCAAGGCCCATGGCACCGGCAAGTTTGTCGAGGGCCCTTATCGCGAAGGCGATTCATTAGTGATCGTCGAAGATGTCGTCACCACCGGCGGGTCGTCTTTGCTGGCCATCGAACGCTGTGAAGCGGTCGGACTGAAAGTCGAACGCGTATTGGCCATCGTCGATCGCCTGGAAGGAGGCCGCGAAGCGTTTGAAAATCGCGGCTACCAATTAGAAACGCTGATGACCGTCGAGGATTTAGGAATCTCTTGAATGCGGAATTCAAATCATTCCGCAATCCGCATTCCGCAATCCGAGTTCGAATCATGGAAACTTCACTCCACCGACAACTGAAGGCACACTATGCCCCAGACGACTCGCAACAAGAAGTTGCGTGCGAAGGATACCGGATCGATGCGGTTCGCAACGGGCGGTTGATCGAAATCCAGCATGGGTCGCTCGCCGCGATACGCGATAAAATCGCCGCCCTGCTAAAAAACCACCGCGTGACGGTCGTCAAACCGATCGTCACAAAAAAACAGCTCTTGAAACTCGATTCGCGCGGCGGCAAAGTTGTCCAGCAACGCCTAAGCCCCAAGCGGGGCAAACTGCTCGATCTGTTCGACGAACTCGTCTATTTCACCAGAGTTTTCCCCCACCGGAAACTTATTTTGGAAGTCGTACTCGTCGAGGTGGAAGAATTGCGCTATCCAGGACATGGCCGACGTCGCAGACGTCGGGAGCGCGATTTTCAAATCGAGGATCAGCTCCTTGCACGCGTGGTCGAAACTCACAAATTCCGCTCACTCGCCGATCTCCGGAAACTCTTGCCGAAAAAATTACCCAAGACATTTCACACAGGCCACCTTGCCGAAGGCCTCGAGGTGCCACGCTGGACCGCGCAACGAATCGCGTATTGCCTACGAGAAACAGGGGCGATTCGATCCGTGGGAAAACAAGGCAATGCGCTGTTGTATCGGCAACCAGGTCGCGCGGCAGCATGACCGACACCCTTGCAGACGTCGTGTCCAGCCCGTACCCTGCTGGTTTCTACAATGGGACTAATTCCCTCTGCAAACCACGGCTTGAATTGAAAATCGACGTGCAGCGAGAAAGTAACCTGCCATGAGCAAGCAACAAACGCCCTATAAATCGCCAATGCGAAAACTTATGGGCGTACAAGTGGTCGGCACGGGAAGTTTCGTTCCAGAAAATATCGTGACGAACGAAGACCTCGCTTCGTTGGGTTGCGACGCCGATTGGATTGTCCAACGCACCGGTATCCGCGAGCGTCGGCATGCACCGCCCGAAATGTCGACCGGCGACATGGCCGTCGAAGCCGGAAGACGCGCTATGGAAGCAAGCGGCGTCGAGCCGGACGACATCGACATCCTGATCCTCGCCACATTTACGCCCGATCGATTGATGCCCGCCACAGCCACATTCGTGCAAGACCAACTTGGCATTCGCTGCGGCGCGATGGACCTGGCAGCCGCCTGCTCCGGATTTGTCTATGGCCTGGTTACCGGAATGCAGTTTGTAGCCACCGGTTGTAGCAAACGAGCTTTAGTGATCGGATCTGATGCAAACTCAAGGGTCATCAATCCGAGAGATATCAAAACATACCCCCTCTTCGGCGACGGAGCCGGTGCGGTCGTGTTGGCGCCGGGCTCCACCGAACAAGGTGCGCTGGCTTTCACTCTGGGATCGGACGGCTCGGGGGCCGATCTGCTTTGCCGCAACTTGGGCGGGGCTAGTAAGCCATATATTCCCAAAGAAGAAAATGACGATGCCTGGTACATGCAAATGGAGGGTCGGTCGGTATTTAAGTGGGCGGTTCGACTGATTGAAGATTGTTCCCGCGAAGTGGTAACCGCTGCGGGAATGACCGTCGATCAAATCGATCATTGGCTGCTCCATCAGGCCAACGTACGAATTCTCGACGCCGCAGTGAATTCCATGGGTATTGATCGCGAAAAAGTGGTGAAACACTTAGATCGCTACGGCAACACCTCCGCAGGAAGCATACCGATCGCGCTCGACGAAACATTGCGCGCAGGCCACATCCAGCACGGGCAGCACTTGCTGATTTCGGGCTTCGGCGCCGGGCTGACCTGGGGCACCACGGTGTTCCGTTGGTAAAGATGGAACCTCGGGACTGGACCATGTATTCAAATAAGAAAAACAAACCGCCAAGGACGCCATGAGCGCCAAGAACTCAAAACGTCAGAAAACTCTCCCACCACGCAACAAGGTCAAGCAGGCCGATACGTGGGATCTGTCGACCCTGCTCCCCAGCGACAAGGCCTGGGAGGCCGATTTCACCAAGTGGGAAAAACAGATCAAGCGATACGAAAAGTACCGCGGCACGCTCGGCGACAGTGCAGCGAACTTGGCGGCCTGTCTGCGCTTCGACATAAAATTCGATCGCCTTGCCGAGCGACTCGGCACTTACGCCTTTCTCAAAACAGCCGAAGACACTGCCAACAGCACTTACCAGCGGATGGTGGGCCGATATCAACACGCCGCCAGCGCAGCCGCCCAGGCAGCCAGTTTTATTCGTCCAGAAATACTCGCAATCCCTGCCCGAAAGTTTCAAACCTTTCTCAAAGCCAAAGAGCTGAAACCCTATCGAGTGATGCTCGAACGGTTGGTGCGATACAAACCGCATACCTTGAGCGATGCCGAAGAGCGGCTGCTCGCCATGCAAAGCCAAATGGCCGACACGGCCAATCACACGTTCCGCCAATTGACCGACGCCGATTTTAAGTTCGGCATGATCAAGAACGAGTCGGGCGAAACGACTGAACTGTCGCATTCGTCATTCTCCGCACTGTTGCATTCGCCCAAACGGTCGGTACGACGCGCCGCCTTCCACCAATACTACGACGTTTTCGAAGGCCACGAAAACGCGCTCGCCGCCACCTTGAGCGGTTCGGTCGAACGCGACGTGTACTACGCCAAAGCCCGCGGTTATCCAAGCGCCATCGAATCAGCCCTGTTTGCCGATAAGGTTCCCATCGCGGTCTACGATAATCTGATCTCCGCGGTGCGCAAACGCAGCAAGGCGATTACCCGCTATCTCGACCTGCGGCGACGAAAGATGCGGCTCAAAGACTTGCATCAGTACGACACCTACGTGCCAATCCTCAGCGATTTGGATCAGCGGCGCACCTGGAACCAAGCCGTTAAAACCGTGCTCGACTCACTCACCCCGCTCGGCGAAGAATACTGCAGCGTGTTGCGGCAGGGGCTTACCGACGGGCGCTGGTGCGACCGATTTCCCAATCGCGGCAAACAGAGCGGCGCATTCAGTTGCGGCACGTTCGACGGCGCACCGGTCATCCTCATGAATTATCAGCCCACCGTGCTTGACCACGTTTTCACGCTCGCGCACGAAGCGGGCCATTCGATGCACAGCTACTACTCGGCCAAAAGTCAGCCCTATCAGTATTACGACTATGTCATCTTCGTTGCAGAAGTCGCCAGCACGTTCAACGAACAACTGCTCAGCCGCCATTTGATGCAACAAGCCCGCACCAACGCCGAACGGGCTTACCTGGTCAACCGCGACATCGACGCCATCCGCGGCACCATCATCCGGCAAACCATGTTCGCTGAATTTGAAAAAGTGATCCACGCCCTGGCCGAGTCGGGCGAACCGCTCACGATCGACTGCTTCAAGAGCGAATACGCGAAACTCTTAAAAGCCTATTTCGGCCCCGACTTTGTGATCGACGAACAGCTCAAACTCGAATGCCTGCGGATCCCGCACTTTTATCGCGCGTTTTACGTTTACAAATATGCCACCGGCCTGTCAGCGGCAATCGCGCTAAGCGAACGCGTGCTGAACGGCGGCAAGCAGGAACTCGACGAGTACCTGTCATTCTTAAAAGGCGGCTGCTCCGAATTCCCGCTCGATCTATTGCGCAACGCCGGCGTCGACATGGCCAAGCCCCAACCCGTAGAAACAGCCCTCGACCGGTTCGAAACGCTAGTGGACGAATTGGACTCGCTCCTGTAAACCTGTACGCATTTTTCGGTTGGCTTTATTGAACGAATCGGGGATAATGGATCATGCAAAGTTGATCACTTGGGAGACATTTCGTGGTTTCAATCGCAACAATTCAAGAGCTCTCCAATCACATTGCACAAACCTTTGATCCGGAGAAAATCATTTTATTTGGCTCGCATGCAAGTGGTAAGGCTGGCCCTGATTCCGACGTTGACCTTCTGGTAGTCATTCCCCACAGAGGCAAGAGTTGGCAGATGGCCGCAAGAATTCGTGGAGCGATAGACGTTAACTATCCCCTGGATCTGCTTGTGCGCAGCCCGGAAGAAATGCAACGACGCCTTGCGTCGGGCGACCCCTTTATGCAAGAAATTGAAAAATCGGGGGAGCTTCTCTATGAAAGCTAGTGTTCGCGAATGGATTGACAAAGCGGAAAAGGATTTGCTGACCGCTGAACGCGAGCAGACGGCGAACCCTCCCAACTATGATGCCGTAGCGTTTCACGCCCATCAGTGTACAGAGAAATATTTGAAAGCTCGGCTGATCGAAGCGAACCAAGACTTTCCCAAAACACATGATCTTACTGCACTTCTGCATCGCATTCTGGCATCGGAGCCGACGTGGGACAAACTTCAACCTGAACTCGACGCATTGACCTCGCTCGGCACGGAAGTTCGGTATCCAGGCACAGAAGCCGATCAAGAAGATGGTGCGGAAGCACTCAAAACAGCACGGCGGGTACGTGATCAGATTCGCAAGTCGCTTGGGATCGCATCTTGAATAGACCAAGCCCTACGCCCGTAGTAACAGCCCTCGACCGGTTCGAAACGTTGGTCGACGAATTGGACTCGCTCCTGTAGGCAATCGCGCTTTTTTCGGTTGGCGTTACCGAGTGAATCGGAGATAATGGATTCTGCGCAGAAACTACCGAACAGATGTTCATAGAAAACTCCTCTTTATCCTGCGCTTTCTCTTGCGATTTACTTGCCATTATTCCGCCCGTGGGCTGTCTTTGCCGAATTGGGTAATCCAATAAAAGGAGTGCCCGCGCTCGTCGACGCGTAACTCGCCGGCCAATCGTGCCTGGCTAAGCATCTTGTCCACGGCATTTTTCAAAAAGGTTTTGCGTTTAGGGAGCTTCACCTGAACCTGGTCGGGGTCGATCTCGCTCCTTGCGAGAATCCACTGATCGAAAAACAATCGGGTTCCTAACCGTGGCTTGATCGCGTCAAGCGCGGCCGACAAAGTATAGCCGTCAATCTCGATCGTAAGAAACTCGTACAACTGCGGAACCAACTGCCGGGGGCTGGTCTCGGTTTTCCAACCCACCGGCCACGTCTCACGGCCACGGCGAGTTGGTTCAATCTTTAATTGCAACGATCCACCGCCCGGCTTCTCGGGCCGCAGCGTCAAACCTTCGCGTCGCAATACAAACGCCAACGCCGTGCCGGCAGTGATCCCCTTAAGTTCCGTGCCGAGCGAGTCGGCATCGCGCAACTCCAAATCCGCAGGCGCCGCATGAACCACCGGCAACGACAACTTCCGTTCCAGCTGAATAAGCAATTCCCGGGGCGTCAATGCTTTTGTGGAAAAATCGATTTCGCGCGACAGTTCTTCGTAGACGGTTTGAAATTGTTTTTCGGTAAGACCAAATCGCCCTCGCTCCTGCCCGAACGATTCCTGCTTCGATAAGTCCTGAAAGAAAACTCGCAGCGCGTTGCGATCCGACATGCGATAGCGCCGCTCGGGCAATACCAATTCGCCACTCCTGTTGAGTAGCGCCACTACTTTGTACCGTTCCGGAGCCCCGTTGGTGGAACCAACGATTTCCGGTTGGTCCCCAACACGCACACTGCGCAGCCGCACACTTCCGATATCCATTCGGCCTAAAATTTTCGCCCATTCTTGCGGAGCAGTGATCGGCACCCCCGCCTCCATGGCAACTTCCACGTCGACCGGCAACTCGGCGCGCGACGCATTTGCTTGAACTAAGCTCCACACCAATGCACCAAACCAAGCAAAACGGCATATCGCTGCCGGAACACTCATCGCAGTCCTCGCCAAGTGCCAAAAAAGTACCCCTACGCTACTTCGGCAAGTATAGCACCCGTGCTGGCGGGCTCGTATGCGCTTGCCAAGGTCAGCCGATTTCGTGAAAATGTGGGTCTTGTATCTAAAATCTGAAATAAGGCCCTCCGGGCGTGTTTGAGATAAATAGATTAACTGGTTTCCTGTTTATTCGGGGAACTCTCGCAAAGGCGCTAAGGCGCAAAAGACAGATAAATATTTTTGAAAAGCTTTGCGCCTTGGCGCCTTTGCGAGAGACATATCCCAATCGACTAACAAGTTTTTCATGGATGTCCACTCAGAGACACCCGCTCAGTTGGTAGGTGTTTCCATGAATTACTTTAACTGAGTTTTTTTAGAGGAGCAGCGGTATGTCGCGTCCCGTCACACTTTTCACAGGCCAATGGGCCGATCTGCCATTGGACGACATGGCCCGCAAGGCGAATGAGTTCGGCTACGACGGCCTGGAACTAGCCTGCTGGGGCGATCATTTCGAAGTCGACAAAGCGATTGCCGAAGATGACTACGCCGACACCAAGCGTAATCAACTCGAAGGGTACGACTTGCAGTGCCACGCCATCAGTGCCCACTTGGTGGGCCAAGCGGTGTGCGACCCCATCGACGCGCGGCATCAATCGATCTTGCCCGACTATGTGTGGGGCGACGGCGACCCGCAAGGAGTCAACGAGCGGGCAGCCGAGGAAATGAAAAACACCGCGCGGGCCGCCCAGCGATTCGGCGTCGACGTAGTAAACGGTTTTACAGGATCAGGAATCTGGCACCTGCTTTACTCATTCCCGCCGGTTCCTGAAGAAACACTCGAAAAAGGCTTTACTGATTTTGCAGATGCGTGGAACCCAATTCTCGACGTGTTCGGCGAGTGCGGCATACGGTTCGCTTTAGAAGTACATCCCACAGAGATTGCTTTCGACATCTACACAGCCCAGCGCGCCCTGGAAGCTCTGGGGCACCGCGATGAATTTGGATTCAATTTCGATCCCAGCCATCTCATTTGGCAAGGCATCGATCCGGTGGAATTCATCCGCGCATTCCCAGATCGCATTTTTCACATGCACGTCAAGGATGCGATCGTCACGCTCAATGGCAAGAGCGGCATCTTGGCGAGCCACTTGAATTTCGGCGACGCTCGGCGAGGTTGGGATTTCCGCTCTCCAGGTCGGGGCAGCGTGAATTTCGAAGAAATCATCCGCGCTCTGAACGACATCCAGTACAGCGGCCCCTTGAGCGTAGAATGGGAAGATGCCCGCATGGACCGAGAACACGGCGCCCGCGAAGCGTGCGAGTTCGTCAAGCGACTCGATTTCGAACCGGCAAACGTCGCTTTCGATGCAGCGTTCGCCGAGGGATAATTGGCAACAGGACAAACGAAAACCCTAGTAAAGAAAAAAATAGCCGCCACCGGAAGGTGGTGGTTCAGGCTGCCTGGTTACACTGGAAGTATGTCTGGCATATCGCGTCATCCCCGTTTGTGTCGTGTTCAACTGTTTCTGTTGATCGCCATTTGCTTTTCGACTTACTTGGCTCCAATTGAAGTAAAGGGCCAGACCTCGCCTGCGGGCAAACTTTTCTACGTGGCACCTGATCTCTATTCGCAGTCTGTTCACGAAAATCCGCAGGCAAACTCCGAACAAGCTGAGCAAATGTACCGGCAAGCACGCACTGCGTGCGAGCAAGGCGACGTTGGCGAATCGCTCCGTTTGGCAACCCGCGCCGTGTGCGCCGACCCCAACCATGCAGACGCACGGCGCGTGCTAGGGTATCGCCAAATCGGTGATTCCTGGGCCGGCAGTTTCGCGGCACGCCGACTCCAGCGCGGCGAGATTTGGAATTCCCAATTCGGCTGGATTCTTGCCGAAGATGCCAACCACTGGGAAGCCGGCGAGCGACCTCTGGGAAAACAGTGGATCTCCGCGGAAGACGATGCCCGTCGACATGCCACCATCGACAACGGCTGGCACATCCGCACCGATCACTTCTCGATCGTCACTAACCATAGCCGCGCGTCAGCCGTTACGTTGGCAACCCAACTAGAAACACTCTTTCAACTCTGGCAACAAGTCTTCGGCGGCTTCGCTCTCGAACCAAGCGAATTGCTCAAACGATTTGATGGCAGACCATCGAGCGGATATCGCAGGAAACCTTTTCAAGTTTTCTATTACCGAACTCGCACCGAGTATAACCAAGCCTTGATTCGGCAGCAGCCGCGAATTGAAATGTCGTTAGGCATCTATTTCGACAAAACCCGCAAATCGCATTTCTTTGCCGGCCCAGATCAACACGCCGCCACGATCAACCACGAAGCCGTGCATCAGTTTTTCCAGGAAACCAGGCCGGCAGCGCGGCAGGTTGGCGCACTGGCAAACGCCTGGTTGATCGAAGGAGTAGCCTGTTATTTCGAATCGCTCGCTCCGCAGCAGCACTCGCAGGCGGGCCAATGTTTTTCCCTGGGTGCTCCCGACACAGGACGGCTGCCCGCAGCAAAGCATCGCCGGCTTGTCGACAACTTCTATGTCCCGCTAGCCGAACTCTCGGCCATAGGAACCACCGACTTGCAGCGCCGCAGCGACATCGCCCGGCTCTACAGCCAATCGGCCGGACTCACGACTTTTCTGGCCCAAGGCCGCGACGGCACACTAAAACCGGCTCTGGTAGAACTGCTAAAATTGATTTACGCCGGTCGCGACAAACCGACTTCCTTAGCCGAACTGACCGGCCAAAGTTTTGAACAGCTCGACAAGCAATACGCCGAATTTCTCCGCCAGTTGCCTTAGCACCCAACAAACCGGGCGTTGACCGAGAACCCATGCCGCAGTACGATCGTCTATTCAATGATGGTGGCTGTAGTTCAGCTGGTTAGAATGTCGGATTGTGATTCCGAAGGTCGGGGGTTCGAGTCCCCTCAGCCACCCCTTGCGATTCTCGGGAAACACGTTTGTCCTCGCTGGTGCAACAGGCCTTTCGTTTGTCATGAAACATTCACCCAGTGACCAATGGTCACCGGGTGAATAGTTTGCTCGGGCGATTTGGGTTGAGATAGTCAGAGACTTATTTCTCTCCTTCGCATTGCGACGATGATCAGCAAATTTGCCAGCACTAACAAACCGGTTGTTGGCTCGGGTATCATGAAGACTTCCAGTTCTGCAAAGTCGATAGCAATCAAACTATCGAATCCGGGAGCAATACTGATCTCTAAAGGTATTGAGACCAAATTGGCACCGTTGTTAAATAAGCCCGTCAGTCCAGGCAAACCTCCGAATGAAGCAAAGTCTTCCAGGTCGACGACCACACTCAACAGTTGCGAACCGATTGTAGAAGGGTCAACATCTGAGGGTGAAGAATCAATACCGTCCATAGCGCCTAGAAGTGGGATACCGCCAAGCGAAAGTTCGACCGACCCTGGAAAGGCCGCCGTATTGGCGCCATAGATTCCAATCTCTAAAAAGGCAGCATCCACCTGTCCGACAATCTGATCGAACGGAAGTTCGAAAGCATGGACACCGGCGGGAAGCAGCACATCGGTCCCGAAGCTTCCCAATGGCAAGCTCAGAGGGTCGATGCTAGGATTGAACAACATGTCGCGGCCGACAATACCGGTTCCTAGTCCATCGCGGGTGCCATTTTTAGCCGGTTTTTTTGGCCGAGCTGGTTTGTGGCTATTGTCTTTGCTCGTACCAATAAGTTTTTCGATTCGCTTCATGTTTTTATCGGAAAATGCCAGCTTACCTGCTCCCGCACCCAGATCAAAAACATTGTATCCCTGAGCCATGATGCTCGTTTTGGCATTGTCGAGTACCAATGGTTTGCCTTTGGCATCTGCGGTCGGCTGTTTTTGAATGAAAGCACCAGCCGGATGCCCTGCGCCAAGATATTGGTGCCCCAGTTCGTGTGCCGTAGTTTTGGCAATCGCCCGGGTGAGTTCCGCTTTATCAAGTTTGCGATCGGCTTCTGGTTTGGCGGCCCCGCCTACGTTGTTTGCCGGAATCCAGACATTGTGATTAAAATTGTCGACGAGTACCCATGCTTTGTTACCATCGAAAAATCCGAAGGAACCAGGAACCGCTGTATCATCCACTCCTGATACAAAGTCAATCGTCTTGGTGATCCCACCAGGGACAGGATCCGTATTGGCTTTCTTGACGAAAAACTCAATCCACTTGCCTGCGTAGGCCGCTTCCATTTGAGTCTTGATATCGTCGACCATCATCATGATCGCCGCATCAACTGCCTGCTGTTGCTGAGGTGTGAGAGGCCCCACAGCCGGTGCGCCTGCAGCTGCACGAGCAACGCGGTTGACTTCAGGACTATTCTGAAACGGGCCTCGAGTTCCCTGTTCTTCCGCGTTGTTGGCCCCACCCCCTGTAAAATCGAGAAGAACTTTCTCATTGGCTGATGTCGGACTTGTCAAGCTAAGGCCCAATACCGACACTAGCAACACTGTCGCGAGCCTACGAAAGTTAAGGCCGGACCACACTTTGCTCCAATTCACTTCCATTAGTCTTTCCCCCACATAGAATAGAGAACTTCCGACGTGAAGACGGCGACCGCCGCCGACATCAGAATCGGACCCTGCAAGTGCCACTTCCCCAATTGCACACTTATCGCATCAATCGGCGTTTCAATCGGCGTTTCAATCGAAAAGAACGAACTTACGCCTGAAGCATCCGCAAATGATCCCGCGGAAAAAGCCGCCACTTTGTTCGCGTTTCTTGTATTCCAAAGATGGTACGCTTCCAAAAAGATCTAATTACGACCTATTTATCCCATCAAACATCTTGCGTCTGTGAACTACATTACATTTCCACCTTTGATTTTTCCGATTCTTTTTGCACCCGAGAATCCAAGGGTCTTGCAGCAATAGCCAATCCGTGGCTAGGTGCGATCCTAAATCGACTTGAAAAACTCATTTCTGCGATCAGATACTCCCCTCTCTTAGCAGGTTAGTTTCTAAAGCGGTGTAAATTATGGTGATTTCGTGGTTAAATTCACTGCTTGAAGATTGCACAATGAATGATCCCCACTGTCAGCTTTTCTTAGCTAAATTTAGGCTTCCACTGGGAGCCCCTATTTCTTGTACAGCGCTGGAGCCAAGAAATATGTTTTCTGGTGCAGTGATTTCTGCCAGTGTGTGGATGTGCAACTTGCTCTAGGAGCGCGCAATGGCTACAACAGGAAACGTAATCGCACGGCTAATGAAAGAGCTAGACATCACCAGCGAACAAGCCGAAGGAGCGGCGGGGCTGCTGCTGCAGGTGGCGCAAGCGCGAATGCCTCAAGAAGATTTCTTGCAAGTTGCCGATTCTATCCCTGCCATTTCCGACATCATCGCCAAAGCGCCCCGATTCGTCGTACCCGCCCGCAGCCGACTGCGTGCCAAACTAAGCCGATTGCTCGGCGGCTTGGGCAGCCTCGCACCATTAGCCGAACCTTTCGCCCGACTGCGGCTTGAGAAAACCACAATCCCCCAATGCACCGCGGTGCTGCTCGCCCATTTTCAAGAACGGGGCGGAGACCGGGTGGAGTCGCACCTACGAGAAGTGTGGCGGTAAATCCTCACGGATATTCGCAATGGCTAAGAGAGCCCGATGCGCACCAAATCACCTGAGTTCGGCTCTGCCAACACTCTCAGCAACTCGGGGACGAGAGGTTCGAGATCAACAAGACGATTGGATCGACTGCGTAGCAAAACCAATAGCAATTCGAATTTCGTAGTGTCTTGTTGGAACTCGATACTCTGGTCAACAGTGACAAACGCGCCAAAGTCTGTCGAGGCAAGTTCCAAAAGCTCTCCGTTTTTCTTGCCAGCCCAACCAGCCTCAGGTACTGTAACAACATCGTGACCGGTAATCAAAGAGGCTAATCGCCGGTCGAGACATTCATCCAGCAGTACACGCATGTTAGTCTCTGTCCATAGCGATTATCTTGTCTCTGGCTGTCTCTAAAAAATCAATCACCTGCTTCTTCGAAACTGTTGGAAAACCTGCAAGAAAGTCGTCAATCGACTGTCCAGCCTCAAGATGATCGATTAGCGATTGAATCGGAACTCTGGTCCCAACGAATACCGGTACCCCACCAAGCACGTCGGGAGATGAGGAAACAATTGAGATAGTCATAGAACCACCCTCCAGCTGAAGTAACAACAACAGTCATTCTAACTTAGCTGGCCAATTAAAGGAATCTTGTATTCTTTGTCGCTTTCAATTGATCGGTCTGCCCTTATCCGGTGGATTATAATAAAATCGCCAATTCAGGAATGCTGTCGCGATTGGTTACGAGAAAACTTCCATGCCAGATTACGAAAAACTCGGTTCCTTCTATCTGGGGCGCAAACACGATCTGGCCCAGGGCGAAACGCTTTCCGACCTGACGCTGTACGATAGCAAAGACCTCACCACCCATGCCGTCTGCGTGGGAATGACCGGCAGCGGCAAGACGGGGCTCTGTCTGTCGTTGATCGAAGAAGCGGCGCTCGACGGTGTGCCGGTAATCGCGGTCGATCCGAAGGGCGACCTGGGAAATCTGCTCCTGGCGTTTCCTGAACTCCAGCCGAACGATTTCCAACCTTGGGTCGACCCGAGCGTCGCGGCTCGCAAAGGCCTTACTCCCGAGCAATTGGCTGAGAAAACTGCCACACTTTGGCGCGATGGCCTGGCAAGCTGGGAACAGGATGGCTCGCGCATCGGCCGATTCAATCAGTCCGTCGAAAAAACGATCTACACCCCCGGCAGCTCCGCGGGTGTGCCGCTGACGGTGCTCAAATCATTCGCCGCCCCGCCCCGCGAAGTGCTCGACGATGCCGACACATTTCGCGACCGTGTACAATCCACCACATCGGGCGTGCTGGCGTTGTTGGGCATCGACGCCGACCCGGTGCGCAGCCGCGAACATATCTTTCTGTCAAACGTGTTAGGCGGCGCCTGGCGCGAAGGACGCAGCCTCGATCTGCCAAGCTTGATTCAAGAAATCCAAAACCCGCCGTTCGGCAAAGTGGGCGTGGTCGACTTGGAAACATTCTACCCGGCGAAAGATCGACTCGCACTCGGGATGCAGCTGAATAACCTGCTCGCCTCGCCGTCGTTCGCCAGTTGGCTCGAAGGCGAACCGCTCGATGTGAAACGATTGTTCTACACCGACGCGGGACGGCCCCGACTATCGATCCTTTCCATCGCACACTTGAACGATGCCGAGCGGATGTTTTTTGTAACGATCCTATTGGGAGAATTGCTGAGCTGGATGCGAACCCAACCCGGCACGGGCAGCTTGCGGGCTCTGTTGTACATGGACGAAGTGTACGGCTATTTTCCACCGACGGCCAATCCCCCCTGCAAACGGCCGATGCTCACGCTGTTGAAGCAGGCCCGCGCGTACGGGCTCGGCGTGGTGCTGGCTACGCAAAACCCGGTCGATCTCGATTACAAAGGACTCTCCAACACGGGCACATGGTTTTTGGGCCGTTTGCAAACCGAACGGGATAAGGCGCGGGTGTTGGAAGGACTGGAAGGCGCCTCGGCACAAGCAGGCTCCGCGTTTAATCGGTCGAAAATGGAAGCGACCCTCGCGGCGCTGGGCAGTCGTGTGTTTTTGATGAACAATGTCCACGACAATCAACCGCAAGTATTCCACACACGCTGGGCCATGTCGTACCTGGCCGGGCCATTAACCCGCGACCAAATTCGCACGCTCATGGCCGAACGTAAGAAACAACTCGCCGAACAAACCGCGACCGAAGAAAAAGCAAGTACTCCGCAAGTGCCTGAACGCGCACCCCCACCAGCAATCGCCACCGCGCGACCCGTAATCTCCGCAGCAGTTGCCCAAGAGTTTTGGCCTGTGAGCGATTCGCTTCCACGGGAAACCTCGGTACAGTATCGTCCCGCGTTATTAGGTTTCGGAAAACTGCATTTCACACGCACCTCCAACGCAATCGATCAGTGGCGCGACTGCGCGGTGTTGCAATCGATTCACGGCAATCTGCCCGAGCCCGTTTGGGACTCGGCCATGGTGTTCGAGCAGATTTCCTCGCTACGCGACCAACCGGTGCCTGGGGCCGAGTTTGCCGAGTTGCCTTCGGAATTGGCGCAGGCAAAAAACTATTCAGCGTGGGAAAAGGAACTCAAAGATCACCTGTATCGTGCCGAGCGGCTTGTGCTTTGGCAGTGCGAATCGCTCGATGCAACCTCAGAGCCCGAGGAGACCGACGCCGATTTTCGCATTCGTGCTTCCCAAATTGCCCGCGAAAATCGCGATGAACTCAAGCAACAAGTGCGACGAAAATACGAAAACCGATTGGAAAAAGCCGAAGCCGCGGTCCGTAAAGCCGAGAACTACCACAGCCAACAGCGATCTCAGTTTTGGATGCGTATTGTGGGCGTGTTCTGGATGATTGTGGAGGTGTTTCTCAGCCGCAAAAGCGGTGGGCGTCGGCGTCTCTCGACATCTTCGACCTCTCAAGCGATGCGCGAACGGGGCGAAGCTCAACGCGCCGAACAGCGGCTTGAAGAAAAGCAAGCTGCGCTCGAAGAGCTCGAAGCGGAGCTTCAACGCGAAATCGAAAAATTGGAGTTCGATTGCGAGCCGAAAAATCTCAAACTGGAAAAACTGGAACTGCCGCCGCTGAAAACCGACATCCACGTCGACCGGGTCGTACTCGTCTGGCTCCCCTGGTATACGAACCAGCAAGGCACTGCCCAGCCAGCTTACTGACGCCCTGCGACGCTGGTGCATCGCCCTCGGCTGAGTACAATGAATCGCTATTCAGGGTCTGGTTGTCGATCTCCACCCATGACTAAGAACGAGAAGTAAATGGGCAAACAATTCAATTCAAAGCGACGGAGAATTATACGTCTCTCGGTGTTGCTACTGTTGATTAGCGCTGTCGGTTGCCAACAACGGACCGCGTCGAAGCTGCTGGGCACCTGGATAGGACAACCCGATACAGCCACAGCACGGGCCGAGCGCGAATCCAAAAAGTACGGAGACCGCCCGCTCGAAGACAATCCAGCAAGCAATCCACAGCAATCAGAAACCGATTGGCAACGGTTTGATGTCGTGGTGAAGTTCAATTTCGTTAGCCGCGACTCTCTGGAGATGTCGTTGGGCGATGGCAGCGAGCCCCGTTCGGCGACTTGGAGCGTCCTTGAAACTTCACTCACTGGTTGTACCATCGAAGTTGAAACGTCCACGGGTGCTGACGATTCGGCGGAGCGACGCCGATTTCAACTCGAAATGGACGAACACAACGGTACCTGCACCGGTTTTCTGCTCAGCGAAGTCGGTGCCGACCGCCAACTGGGAGCGCTCTACTTTCGCCGCCCTGAAAACAATCAGTAAACTCTCTCAAAATAAAGCGATAACCGCCAAGGACGCCAAGAAGTAAAAGATAAAAGTCATTTATAAGAGCTTTCATGAGTAGTTCAGGTGCGGCATCTGAAAGTCAGCGCTAGAAAAGTAAGATGCACACGTAATATCGATTCTGTCTCGTATAATCAATTTTATATCTGCTTGGCGCTCTTGGCGACCTTGGCGGTTCAATCATTTCAGGTAAGCTCACGCTTTTTCCTGCGAAAGAAAAATTGGGAGAAAAACCATGTCGGAACGCGAACGTTGGATTATTTATCCTCTGCTGTTTTTCGCCCTGGGTGCAGCGGTGCGAGACAAAATCTTGCAGCGCGTCGTAGCGAAAGATATCGTCTGCGAAAGCCTAACTATCGTTGATCAACAGGAACCCACTAAACCGCTAGCGGAACTGGGATTCAAACGGGCCATCTCGAACGATCCCACCCAGCTGGCCGACCGAGTAGGCCGCTTGCGGCTGATCGACAGCGATGGCAACGAGGCATGCGACATCACCAACGATGCGTTCTTCCAACGGCTGATCGGCCGCCAGATGCTCATCATCGATCCAAGCCGTCGACCACTGGTGATTGCCGGCACCGAAGCTGTGCCGAACATGATGCTCGGTGACGGCGATTCCACCGTTTCTTACCAGGGAGTGATCTATTTGAACAATCGCCGCCTGGGCATCCGGCTCGCGCCCCCCTCCTCGCCAAACCCCGCGACCAACAAACCGTCTGCGCCACAGCAATAACCGGCGCTAACCGCGATTTTACAGATCGCGGGGGCCTGCGATTCGTAGAATCGCGGCTACCATGGCAAACGAAACACGTGCCGCAGATAATCGGCAACGATCGATCCAAGCGTGCGCCGATGGACGGCGATTTTTGCCGTGCCGCGCGATCCTACCAAGAGCTGCGAATCTTGCGTTTCAAAAACCACTTTGGCTATGTGAACTCTTCCCGACTGAAGCGCTGCCGGTGCATCCGCGCGTAGGACGCCACGCTGGGCAACCTCGGTAATCTCGCCTCGCAGGATGCGCACAGGTGTGGATGCCATGAGAATACTGACGCTTTGCCCCCGCTTGATCTCGGATACGTTCGCTTCGTCGATTGCCACCAGCGCTGCCAGTGGTCCTGGTTCGACAACCGTGCAAAGAATGGTACCCGACTCAAGCCAGCAGCCGAGATTTCGTACTTCCAGTGGCGAACCAGACCAATTCGGCAAACGTGCTGGATCAGCATTGTCGTCAGGAACATCGGGCGGCGCAATGACAACACCTGCCGCCGGGGCGGTCAACACGAGTTGTTCCGCCTGTCGGCTCTGTTCGGCGAGTAAATTGCGAGCGTCGGCAAGCGCCGCATGCGCCGTCGGCAGTTGCTCGTTCGCGCGGGAATTCCAACTGCGCAGCGACTGGAGTTGCTCGGTGCGTACCCGGCGAACTTCGGTTTCGCCCCGCTGCTTTGCAAGCGCTAGTTCGATGCCCGGGTTGGCCAGTCGCGCCACCACGTCGCCCTGTTCGACCCGCGTACCGGGGGCCGCTGCCCAACGAAGCTCACCCGCAGTTGCGGCGTAAACCGCTTGGCTTTCGACCGGCACAAAAACCACGGGGCCCGAAACTGTGTGTCCCACAGGATAAAGAAACACCAAGCCCGTAACAGCCGCAAGCAAACCGACCGCAACCGCCAAACGCGGCCGACGAACGCGAGACCGCGTGAGCGGGTTATGCCACATTCGCCAAAGACTTCTCGCCGGCCCCCACAACATCCCCGCCAGCGTGATCGCAGCAAGTGTGAAAACCATATTCTCAGCGCGGTATGGCCGGGCCAGCGCTAACAGCCCAGCAAAGATGCTTACTATTAAAATCGCAAGATACAACTTCGCGGCCATGGCATAAAACAGTAAACTACGCCTCTTTCCCGGACCCAATAGCGGATCTTCTTCCGCAGGTTCGTCGAGCAACCATCGGCGAAACTTCCCGGCCAACAAGCCCTGCGATCTTCCCGAGAGGTTGGGAACCTCCCACAGATCGGCCAGGATGTAATAGCCATCGTATCGCAGGAGTGGATTCGCGTTGACCAACAACGTGCCGACCGAGCATATAATCACGATGCCCAAGCACCAGGTATTCAACAGTCCCGGTTCAGTATGCCACCAGGCGATCAGCGCCGCCGCTGCGATAATCAACTCCACTGCCATGCCCGCCGCCGAGACGGCAATCCGCTGCCATTTGCTGACCAAACGCCAAGCGTCCGAAACATCGCAGTATAAACAAGGCATAAACGCCAACAGCAACACGCCCAGCTCATGGCATCGGCCACCCAGGTGTTTACATGCGAGCGCGTGGGCCAGTTCGTGAATCACTTTCACCCCGGCAATGGTCCCCACCCAAAGCAGCAGAAATCGCGGTTGGGTTAAGTGCACAATGCTTGGCAGGCGGGAAACTACTTCCCGCCCTTGCCCGAGGAGAATCCAAGCCGCGTAAACCAAAATCGTAAGGGCCAACAATGCCACTGGCGTGGAAAAAATCCAGCGCAACCGGGCGTACAACCCGTCGACAATGTTGGTCGCGTCAACACTACCCAGGCGAATCGACAACAGCCGCACCAGGCTTTGCCAACGTTCCGCTCGGCGACGTTCGGCACCTCGCTCAACCAGCTCCCGCCCTTGCCCCGCCGTTTCGCTCACCAAAAGTCCTTGCCGGTACAGTTGGTTGACGCCGTGCTGCAACGCTTCGGGAGAAATCTGCTGTGGTGCAAATTGTTTTTCAAACTCGCGACGCAATTGACCGAGCGTCGTTGGTTCGCGCAGTTGCTCGAATAGAAAAAACTCTTCGGCGGTCAAGTATGCGAACTCCAACGTCATGGGATCCTTCAACACATACGACATTTGACCAGAGTACGAGACCGGCGTTATCTGAATATCGCGGCGCGTACTGAGCGTCAGCGGACGGTCAAGTGTCGACAGCGATGGATTACTTGCGAAAGTCATCATTCATGCTCAATCAATAGCGATCCTTGCTCGCCGGGACGCAAACCGCCACTGCTATTGTCGATTTCCGCCCACACGCGCACTTGCCGTGTCACCGGATCCATTTCCGGGCTGATAAACCGCAAAACTCCTGTAACGGATGCACCTTGATCGCCACTTCCCGAGACAAACGTAACTTGCCCCCCCACTTCCGCAGCCGACGCCTCCTCGGCAGCCAGAAATCCTTCAGCACGCAATTTCTTGGTGGCCACCAACCTCAACAACGGCTCGCCCACTTCGATCCATTCCCCCACGCGCCCTCGCACCAAAACCACCACTCCAGCAAATGGGGCACGCACTTGGTGCTGTTCCAACTGCAAGCGGGCTGCCGCCAAATCGGTTTCTTTCAGTTGCAGTTGAAACTGATCGATCGTCCGTTCATGCTCGGCCTGTTGGTGTTCGAGCGTAAGCTTCTCGACGGTCAGCCGTTCGACGTCCAATTGCGATTGTGAAATGCTTTTGGCAAATTTTTCGATCGATTCGCGCGACCGCTGCAATTCCGCCTTGGCCACCTCTAACGCTTTGGCAGCATACTGGATACGGACCAAATTGTTTGCGCGCTCTTTCGCTTGGGAGGTTTCCAGTTCTGCCTTCACCACGGCCAATTCCGCCTGTCGGGCATCGAGTGACGCAAGCAACTGGCCCTCGGCAACTAATTCCCCCTCGCCGACAACAATCAATTCGAGTACCCCCGTCTGCTGCGCCGGCACTTCCGCCACCGCAAGTGCCCGTAGCACGACCGACTCGATCCGCAACGATGCACCCTCTTGGGCGTAGCTCAATGTTGCGCACCACGAACAGATTGTCGCGAACACCAACCACTGCCGTTTGTCTCTGCCAAAAAATTGCATCAAAAAGCCATCCATCTGGTTACCGTTTCCCAAACGTCGTGGAACCATACATAGCCGAGTGAACGGCTCCCGCAATGGATACGCACCTCGGCCTGCATACCCGGCCGAGCCGCCGCGAGAAGTTTTTCGTCGACCGCCACATGTACACGCACCGGCGGCGGGACTTCGTCGAGTGCATCCGTGTCGAACACCGCCGTCTCCGTAACCGAGTCTACAAATCCCGAATACGTCTGCTCCAAATTTCCTGCCAACCGAAAACGGACGGGAAGTTTTTTCTGTTCCTCAAGTTGTGCAGCCACGACCGCGCCAATCCGGTCTTGCGGAACCTCAGCCACCAGTCGCCAGCCGGCATCCGTATCAGCCACGGTAAACAACACTTGTCCCCGGGCCACGGGCCGCGCCTGCAGCAAATGCTGAACATCCAGCGTCAGTACCGACCCAGCGATGGGGCTGCGGAGTGTCAGTGCGGCGCGCTGCTGGGCAAGAATCTTCTGCTGTTGCCGGAGGCTTTCCAAACGCCGCTCCAATTGCTGCGCTTCGGCCGACAGCGGCAACTGCTGTCGATCTACCTCTTCGCGAACCTGACGATCGGTCCGCACCACGGCAATCGCCTCCAGCCGTTTGGCCACTGTTTCCATTTCGCCCCGCACACGCTGGCTTTCCAAAACCAATTGCGGAGCGTCGAGCACCGCCAGTACGTCGCCCGGCTGAACCCGGTCTCCATGGGCAACCGTAATCTCAGAAATGGTGCCATCAGCACTGGCAAATACATCGCGCTCCACCAACGGCACAAGCTTCGCGGGAGCCGACACTTCATAATCACAAGGCAAGAAAATCAACAGTGCAATTAATGCAGTCGCAATGATTCCAGCCAACGCCAACCGACTCACACCCCACGATGCTTTTACGCCCGACCACCCGTCAGACCATCGCAAAACAGTGCGCAGCGGAAAACCATCGAGACGCACAGCACTGCGCATAGCGGGCTCGGCAAGATATGCCAACTCGATCAATCGGTGCCGCGAGAAATTTGTCTCAGCTCGATCGAAATTTTCGCCAATCAAAACCGCTTGAGCAGAATCAACAGGGCTGCTCCGTGCCGATTCGCCATTCGCAGAATTTGCAAAGTGCATCGGCACAGCCACCAACCGCCGCACTTGCGATCGGTCGATGTGGTTCTCAAGCAACTCTGTCAACGGCGGAGGAAAATTATCGCTTTCGTTATCCGTGGAAACATCATCCCCATACTCAATCGGGTCTCCCCAACGCACCGCCCAGTCGGCAAGCGATTCAAGATTCTTCGTCGTATCGACGCGCGATTCCACGCGATCGATGCCGCTGCTGGAAAGAAGCCGCCACTTTTGACCACGGCAAACCAACACACTCAAACGGTCGACGTCGACCAGCCGACGCCCTTCGTTGGCCAGTTCAAAGGCCACCCGGCGGAGATCGCTCGCTCCTTGCAGACGGCGCAATAATGCCGCCGAACGGCTATGCCAATCTCGTTCTGTGCAAATTCGGCGAGTGTTGTCGAATGCGTGAAAATCGCCCGCAATCTGGCACACGGTCGTCAAAAAATCTTGCCAACCCTGTTCGACAGCCGGACTTCGACCCGATCGCATGAACAGCTCGATCACTATCGGCGATTCGGCCGCGGAAGACTCGTTCGCTTCTGGTGCCCAGGCAACTCTTGCCAGCAGCATCGCCGCGTCGGACGGATTCTCCAAGGTTTGATCGGTCCCACCGCGGGGTGGAATAAGTCGTGCTTCGCCAAATGTTGCTGCGCGCCCAAGCAATTGTTGGTGCGCCGCTTCAATCGCTGGATCGCTGGAATCGACAAGCCGGTCGAGATGGATTTGATGGATCGCAGACCAGCGCCCTCGCCGATCGCCTTGCCATACCGCTCCCCCTTCGGCAGCAAGCGCAGCGACACAGCCGGTCAACAATTGCCGATAGAAATCTGCCGGTGTGATCGGCGCACGCGCGGCCTCATGCAGTTGGCCAACAAAATGCTCCAACTGCTGCCAAGCCGGATCGGCAGATTCTTGCTTTTCTGTAGAGGACATCACAGTTTTCAGTATATCCAGGCCCCGCGATTCATTGGCGCCAGCTGCCACTTTGCAGGCGGAAACTTGGCACCGACAATCCGCAAAGGCAGTCTTGGCAATTTACGCAAGCTCTGCCGCTTGTAGTGAAAATCGTGGTTCTAACACCTCTAACACGCCGAATACGACTCCGAGACCCTAGAAATATGCACTCACGAACGCTGTCCCACCACGCAACAGCCTTTTTCACTCCGGCCAACTCCTATGCACCCTGCTTCGCCCGTCCGCGTTCTGATTGTCGCCACGCTCTGCCTTGTTTTGGCCAGTGCGGGCGGCTGTCGTTGGGGCCGGCAGACAGAATTCAAGTCGTGTTCGAGCGATTGCTATCACGCCTTTGCCACACAAATCGAGTATCCGCAGGTACGTCAATGCTGTGCGGTCGATTCCGATTGGGCCAGCCTCGAGCCTATTACGCTAGCTAGCACCGAGGAACCAGAATACTGGGATATCCCACTCCAGGAAGTGGTGCAGATTTCATTGGCACAATCGAAAGTGTTGCGCGATCTGGGAGGAGCGGTGCTGCGATCGCCCTCGTCGGCAGAAACATTCTGGGACCCGGCCCTGGCAGAGACCGATCCACGTTTCGGCATCGCGGCGGCGCTCAGCGCATTCGACGCCCAATTTTCGACGAGTGTGTTCGGCGAAAAGAACGATAAAGCGCTGAACAACGAATTCTTCGGCGGCGGAACGCGCCTCCTGCGGCAAGATGCCCTGGTACTCCAATCGCAGTTGACCAAACGCGCCGTCACCGGCACCGAGTTTACTCTTCGTCAAAACATCGATTACGACGCAAACAACGCGCCCAGCAACCAGTTTCCTAGTGCATGGAACGTGAACCTCGAATCGGAATTCCGGCAGCCTTTGCTCCAAGGCAACGGCATGTTGTTCAATCGGATTGCAGGTCCCAGCCGAGTGCCGGGAATTTATGGCGGTGTGTTGATCGCCCGAATCAACACCGACGTCGAACTTGCCGATTTTGAAATGGCGGTGCGCGATCTGATTAGCAACATCGAAAACGCCTACTGGGACCTCTACTTCGCCTATCGCGACCTCGACGCCAAAGTTGTCGCACGCGATGCTTCGCTCGACACCTGGCGGCGCATCCACGCACTGTATCAAGCCAAACGGCGTGGCGGCGAAGCCGAAAAAGAGGCCCAAGCCCGCGAACAGTTCTTTCGCTTCCAGGAAGAAGTGCAAAATGCCTTGAGCGGTCGACTGATCGACGGAACCCGCACGGGCAACGGCAGCGGCGGCGGCACATTTCGGCCTAACGGTGGCGTGCATGTTGCCGAACGGCGTCTGCGACTGCTGATGGGACTCCCGCCCAGCGACGGACGACTCATTCGCCCCGCCGACCAGCCGTTAACCGCACCCGTGCAATTCGATTGGTCCGAAATCACTCAAGAATCCGTAATACGTCGCGCCGAACTGCGTCGGCAACGTTTCGAAACACGCCGGCGTGAACTCGAATGGATCGCCAGCAAAAATCACCTGCTGCCGCGGTTTGATGCGATTGGCCGATACCGGTGGCGTGGGTTTGGAAGTGACCTGCTCGACGACGACAGCAACAATCCGCCCTTCGACAACGCTTACGAAAACCTTACCGGCGGCGATTTTCAGGAATGGCAAGTGGGACTCGAGTTGAGTGTCCCCCTCGGCTATCGCCGAGCATTCTCTGCCGCACGCAACGCCGAGCTGCAACTTTGCCGCACCCGCGCTGTGTTGCGCGAACAGGAACATCATGTGCTTCACGAGGTCGCTTCAGCAGTCGCCGATATGCACCGTGCCTTTGCCGTTTCGCAAACCACGTTCAATCGACTCGATGCGGCCCGCGAACAACTCGCAGCCGTCACCGCGGCCTTCGAAGCCGACAAAGCGCCGCTCGATTTGCTCCTAGACGCCCAGCGGCGACTGGCCGATGCCGAGAGCCGTCATCACCGTTCGCTGGCTGAGTATGCGGTCGCCGTTAAGAATGTCCATTTCGCCAAAGGCACATTGCTTGACTACGACGGCGTTTACTTGAGCGAAGGCGGTTGGCCGGCGCTAGCCTATCAAGATGCCGCCGAACGCAAGCAACGACGCGGAAAGCGCCGCCCGCTCAACTACGCCTCGGCACAGGCCCCGCGGGTAAGCCACGGCCCGTATGAACAGCGGCTCGATAAAGTCCCGTCGCTGGAGTATTCAGATGCGCAACAAAAGGCTGACGAGCAAACGCAATCGGAAACCGAGGCGAAACCTCCACAAATTAGCGCTGAGCCGATCCCCAGCATCCAAACTGCTGAAAACCAATCTCTTGGACACTCCGCCGCCGCAATGCAAGCCTTGGCCATCTCACTCGGCAGCAACAAAGCCGAGTCTCCGAAAGTAACGCCCGCAAGCCACGAAGAGCCAGCCACACTGCAAAAATTGCCAGCAGTCGAGCCACGTTAAGACGTGTAGACAATCGCTACCTGGCTACAGTGATGACCTGAGGCATTACGCCGAAGGCGTTGAACACCGTAGCCCAAGGTCGACACGTAGCGGCGCACCCTGGGTTGGCGTGTCCATAGATCCGTTTACCCTGAAGGGATTACACATGAACATTCCCGGGGAAGCCGTGTTTAATCCCTTCAGGATAAGCGATTCGTGGTGTTTTTGGTACCTAGGGTGCGCTACGCGACCCTAGGCTATGTTGTAAAACACCTTCGGCGTTGAAGACCCGAAGTTTTACTCTTATCCCCGGGTCAATCGGCCACCGGCGATTCAACGGTCGACGCAATCAATTGCTCCGACAAGTATTCAGAAAGCGATTCTGCCGTAGGGCAACTCCAAATACCCATCGGCGGCAATTGCAACTCCAGGATTTGATCCAGTTCCTGGCTTATCTCGACCGCAGTGAGCGAATCGATGCCGAGCTCCGCGAAGGGGGTTGTCGGCTCCATCGTTTCCGCCATCAAATTGGCCCGTTGCGTCAGCCAGGCAATGAGCCAAGGTTGAATTTCAACAGACAACGTATCCGGTCGAGCATCTGCTAACTTGTCCAAGAATGGCGGACGTGCTCGGAGAAATTTCTTCGCGTCCTCGGAGTCGGAGCCTTCCCCAAGTGAATTGGTCCACTGGGCAACCACTGGCAATTCCTGCGATTCATAGAGCTCTCGACAACGCAACCGCTGGACTTTTCCGCTGGAGGTGATTGGCAAGCTCACTGGGCGGATCAAAAGAATCGCATGCGGATCGATTTCATGCTCGTCGACAATCGCCGCGCGAATGGCCCGAAGCACTTCGTCTGGATCGGCGCGACGATGCTCTCGGCGAATCTGATGTACGACCACCAGCCGCTCTTGATCGCCCAGTTCTACGGAAAATGCCGCGCCCATATCTACCGCCGCATGCGATTCTTCAGCCGTGCGCTCGATATCATGAGGGTAATAGTTGCGGCCACGGATGATGATCACATCTTTTAGTCGCCCGGTAACATACAACTGACCCTCGTGCAAAAATCCCAGATCTCCAGTCCGAAAAAAGTGCCCTGACTCGCTTGAGCTTTCGTCACCATTCGACAGACAGGCACCGAAGAGCTCTTGGTTGATCTGGTCTTGGTTCCAGTATCCACGGGCAACAGAACCGCCGCGGATCCAGATCTCGCCAATCTGCCCATCATCACAAGCCACACGAGACTGCGGATCAACGATCTCGACGCAAATGCCTTTTCGGGGCGAACCACAACTGACCAACGGCAGGGCCTGTGCGTCTGCTTGGTCGACACGCACCGCTTGGTGATGGGCAAGCCGATTGCGATCGACGTGCAACACGCGCGGTTCGCCCGCACCGTCGCCACCGGTGACCAGCAGCGTGACTTCCGCCAATCCATAGCAAGGATAAAAGGCGTCGGCACGAAATCCTGACTCGGCAAAGGCCTCGGCAAACTGAGTGAGTGTTCGCGGATTGATCGGTTCTGCACCACAAAACGCTAGATTCCAATCGCACAGATCAAACTCGGCACGCTCGGCCGGAGTGGTTTTCTCCGCCACCATTTTATAACCAAAATTTGGCGCGCCACTGATGTCCGCGCGTCGTTCTGAAATCAACTCAAGCCAGCGCTTCGGGTGCCGCAAAAATGTCGTGGGTGCCAACAAGGTGCTTGTCCCCGCGACGTAAATCGGAGTCAAGATGCTGCCGATGAGTCCCATGTCGTGATAAGCAGGCAACCAAAACACACCCAACGGAAACCTTCCCGATTGTTCTTCCGGAAGAATTTGAAACCCGGTGCGAATCGCTTCCAGATTGCTGAGCAGATTTCCATGGGTAACCATCACCCCCCGCGGTTCGGAAGTCGATCCGGACGTGTACTGCAAAAATGCCAAGTCGTCGCTGCCGCGCTCGACGGGACAATAATCGGCCGCATCGGCAGTCAACTCGTCCGTGGCCGTCCAAGTGAGAGATGCCACGGCGGCAGATTGTTGTTCCAGGCTCAAACCTTCAAGCACCGAACTATGCGTCAGCGCCAGACGCGGCTGGCAGTCGGCCACAATCGCATCGAGCCTTGGCAAAGGACGCCGTGGCTTCGGATAGGTGGCCGGCACGGGAAGTACTCCGGCATAAATACAGCCGAAATAGGCCGCGATAAATTCTAGCCCCGCCGGAAAAACCAGCAGCGCCCGATCGTCGACCTCCGCTTGCTGCTCGAGCCACGCAGCAACCGTCCGAGCACGTTGGTCGAGCTCGCTATAAGTCCACTGCTCGGTCTGAAGATTCTCTCCCTCAAAGACAAACGCCACTCGGTCAGGGACCTGTCGAGCGCGCTCGCTTAACACATCGGTTAAGGTCATCAGACCTCGACCGTTATCTGAGAAAATGCCAGGCATAGCGCAATAGACACGAGGAGAAAAATTGCCCAAGGACCCCAACGTCGAAGGGTAAACCGTTGCCGCTCGCTTGTTCAAAGGAAAACTTTGCTGCCGAGCGAGATGACGAAATACACGTTCCGACGGATCTCGGCGATCTTGACCCTGTGTCGACAAATAGTTCGAGTGAAAACGCAGGCAAAGCGGTTAGCATAGCCTAGCGTCTCACACCCGGGTGACGCAACTCGTTGGAGACGCCACCTTGCAGAATTCCGCAGATTCTCGCCCTCTAACACCGCTATCTCGACACTCAGGGCGTACATTCTACCCTTCCGCTATTTTCACGCATTTGGTAAATGACAGCCACCAAAAGATGGATCATTCGCCATATTGCCCGAGAAGGCGCGATGCGAGGGAGAAGAAAAGAAATGGAATGTATTTGTCCGATTCTTGAACGGCCCACGATAGTCGACCAAACAGACTTTTGCAGCGATCCGTGGTCCGTTGTGCGATGCAGCGAAACCGGGTTTGTCTTTCTCAGCAACCCGCCCGACTATTCCCAGCTGGAAACCGAGTTTGCCTGGGAAAAATCGGCTGCCACGGAAAGAAACCGACGCCAACAAGCGCAGCCCTGGATTTCGCGATTGTCCACGCTTGCCAAACGGGCGAAAGCACTTATCGCTCCCAAGCGAAACAAGATCGCTGCGCTAACACTCGCGGCAACACAAAACAAAAACCCCGCCGAACCGATTCAGCTTCTTGACGTCGGCTGCGGGGCGGGTGATCTGATGGTGGAACTCCATCGCCGATTTTCCCAAGCTGGTCGGAAGATCGCACTCTTTGGTATCGAAGTTTCCAAGCAGCTCGCTTTGCATTCCGAGGAAAAAGTTTCCCCGCTGGGCGGAAAAGTTGTTTCTGCCAGCGCGGTCGAAGGAACTGCCGACCTGGAAACCTCCAGCATTGACGTGGCAGTCATGTCTTCGTTTTTAGAACACGAAAGCCGACCGCTCAATCTGCTTAAACGCCTGCACCCCATCCTGCGCGCAAACGGTGCCGTGGTTTTGAAGGTCCCAAATTTCTCCTGCTGGAATCGCATCTTCCGCGGACGCAAATGGTGCGGCTTCCGCTACCCAGACCACGTCAACTACTTCACGCCGCAAACGCTGCAAAGGCTCGCCGAAGAAGCCGGCTACACCGTCGCTCGACAGAACCTAAAAGACAAATTCCCCTTGAGCGACAACATGTACGCCGTGCTCAAGAAATGTGCTTAGCTAATTGAACCACGACGACACAACGAGCACTACGTCGTGACCGTTGTGCCGTTGTGGTTAAACATATCGATGTGGCATTAGGACGCCGCTTCGTCGCCCGAGGGGCCATACATTCCGGGTACCGGGATGTCGTTGAGACGCAGGTAAACGCATAGAATCGCGCGATGGTGGATCGCGTGATTAAGCACAAAGCTGCGGATCACTGCCGCACGCGGCATCGTAACAATCGGCTTTCCCCCTTCGAGCAACGACCACATGACGCCCATTTCTTCGTCCCTCGCAGCCGCCAGGGCTTTGCGCGCTGTTGCGACGTTGCGATCAAACAGATCGAGAATCTCTTGCCGAGTCGTGAGCTTCGGCGACTCGTACCGAGGGCCACCCTCGGGGGCCATATCGAACGACGTCTCGGCGATTGTACCTTCAACCCAATCAGGAATCTCCGCCAAATGATTGGCATTCCAACCAATCGTGTTCGACTCGGGGTGCGCACGCCAATCGAATTTGTCTTCAGGAATGCACTCTAACACTTTACGCGTATTCGCCATTTCCTGATCAAACTCTGGCAAGATATTTTCTGCGTAAGTCATAACTATTTTCTCCTACGATATTGGATCACTTTCAACAATTCGTTCCATGAAGATTTCAGCATATGGATCGTCGTTGTAACGGTCAATTTCGTAAAAGCCGAACTTCTTGAAAAGGTGAAGGGCAGCTTGTGATAATGAGCTAGTGTCTAGACGAATTCTCTTGCAACCGGATGTTGCCGCATGAGAAATTGCGCTCCCAAGCAATCGAGCTCCGCACCCATGGCCTTGATGGGACTTTGAAACAAAAAACCTTTTCAGTTCCAGTGATTCGCGGCCTAGCTTTCGCAATGCGATACAACCGATAACATCACCAGATTCTTCAATAAGAAGCCAGAAACCTCCCCCATCGCATTGATACATCTGCTCTATTTTTGTGAGATCAGAATCTTTATCGCCGAGATCGAACTTAAATCCTATTTCCTCAAATGCCATACGAAGAAATTCCTGTGTCTTCGATGTAAAGGCGATATTAAATTCAACGATTTGGCTGTCCATGACCTGTCAATTCAACTCGTTTCCACATGTCACATGCAATCCGAAAATTTCACGCTAACGTATGTTCATGCCCTCATCAGCAGCTTCAACTGCTTGCTCTTCTTCAACACGCCCTTTTGTAAAGGTATTGCGAACCCGCACAGATTTCATGAAGTAAGGGACCCAAATCGCGGCCGCGATTACAGATCGGCCCAATTGTCTTTGTGATTCTGGATCGGGTTGAGCTGCAACAGCAGGAATCAAGTCGGCTGCAAAGAAGTCGACTGTTACGAATATTAGACTCGCCAAATAGTAAACAATCATCCATTTCGGCAGCGAGTAGTGCATCTGAAAAAACAGAAACAGGAGAATCACTGCGAAAACCAAGAAAGCCGTGTTGCCAAAAATCTCGAAGATCAACAACGGTGCCCAAAGTTGATGATAGGCGTCAGTTCCAGGAGTCGTTAAGGCCTCCCATGCCCCATTGGAGAAGAGTGGGGCATAGGTATTAAGCAATGCCCACCCAAAAACTATGGGCGCTGCTAACAATCCCAACCCGGGAAGGATCAACCATCCCCCGATTCCACTCGGTTCTGCTTTTGTATTCATAATCAAATTCCTCCCAGCTCGTTTGCGTTACGGTTTGTGATTAGAAAGCACCGAAGGCAACCACGTGCAGAGATAGTAGGCTCGTGGTGCAGTAAGATCTAAAAACGTGCGCAAGTCGGCGCCCAATATGCTTGGCTGTCGGGTCTCGGCATTCAGCAGTGTGGCAATCGAGGCGGGCGGTTCTTCGTAGCGGACGCACCGCAGATCGTCGGGATCGTACCCCGCCAGTTCTGCCGCACGCTCAATGGCGGCTTCGATAAAGTCGATCCGGTCGACCAGACCATGTTCCTTAGCCTGTATCGCGGTAAAAATTTGCCCGGTGGCAACTTGCTCAAGCGTTTTCTCATCGTCCGCCAACTTGGGCCTGCCGGCACGGACGATATTTTTGAACCGCGAAAAACTCAAATCGACCAATTCCTGGAGCAATTTGCGCTCTTCGGCCCGTTCTTTGGCATCAAGCTGCCGGGTGGGGCTGCCCATCAGTTTGTACTTGTGACTGGCGACCGAATCGTCTTTCACGTCGTAGCTGGCCAAGAGCCCGGAAAAATCGTAATGGGGAATCACCACGCCAATCGAGCCGGTCCAGGTTGTCGGCTCGGCAAAGATGGCATCCTCCTGATTGTCGACAGCCATGGCAATGTAGTAGCCGCCACTGGCACAAATGCTGCCCATGCTCACCACCAGGGGCAATTCACGATCGTCGCATAACTCGCGAAGATGGTGGTACAGATAATCGCTACCGGTGACTGTTCCGCCGGGAGAGTCGATGCGCAGCACGACTGCTACCACGTCGTCGTCTTTCCGCACGTAATCGATCTGTTTTTTGACGAAACTGTTGCCCTCAAGGATCGTGCCGGCCACTTTGATCACGGCGATTTTCTTCAGGGCCTCTTCGCTTAGCGAGTGGTATTTCTCCTGCGGACCGCCAGGGGGGCTGAAATAGCCCTGATAACGTGATGCGAGTCCCACCAGACTCATCACAGACACTATCAGCAGCACGAGCAACAACTTGCCATAGCGGCCCAAAGCGGTCGCTTGTTGCTGAACAATAATTTGTGGGGCAGGCGGGGGAGGCGAGCTCGCGGAGGGCGCGGGGCGTTCTGAGGGATTTTGGGAGGGGGGGACGCTCGACATCGCAATGGGCTCCGGGGAGGGGATTTATGTTGTGAAAGAATCTTGGTACTCGCTTGCTAGCGGTCCCAAGGCAATTCTTTCTAGGAATTTACAGGGGGGAACGTTCTCACCCCCGCCATTCTACCGGGCAAGGCTTTCAGGACAACGACAACGACCAGCAGAAGCGTTTCGCGCATGGTGTTGCCACTTGGCCGCTATGGTAGCTAAAGTACGCGTATTCCCATCCCAGTGGCCGTCGCCGGCTATTGGTTAATTTATGCAAATCCCCCCATCCATCGGCCTGGCCGATGAAGGAGAGACAAGTTGATCGTCTGCGTATCGATAGAGAGTTTCCCTGGTCAACCTCGAGAGGAGGTGCTGCCCACGATCGTAGATTTGGAATTCACCTCGGTCGAATTACCGCTACACGAACAAGGCACTAGTTGGGTCAAGCCGTCGGTCGTGCTTTCCCAACCCGATCTTGCGTTGGATGCGTGTCGCAGTACGCAACGGCTGAGCATAGGGGCCTTCAGTATCGAGCAACAGTCCGAGGGTGACCGCTACTACGAAGAGTTTACAGCCTGTGCGAAAATGGCCAAATCGCTGAAAGTCGTGCCGCTGATTGTGCCGGCTGCCGAATTGGGTACCCCTTTCAATGCCGAAATCGAACGCTTACGCGAACTGGTGCGAATCGCCTCGATGGAAGGATGCTTGGTAGCACTGAAAACGCAAATCGGCTGTATGACCGAAGACCCCGACACCGCCACCGTGTTGTGCGACAACGTCAAAGGATTGGGACTCTCGCTCGACCCTAGCCACTACATCACCGGCCCGCGGCAAGGGCGCGATTTCTCCAAGGTGATGCCTTACGTATCGCATGTGCAGTTGCGCGATTCGACTAAGAACGAAATGCACGTACGCGTCGGCAAAGGCGAAGTCGACTACGGTCGCTTGGTTTCTCAGTTGGCCCACGAAAAATACGACCGAGCACTCACCGTTCACATGCCACCGATCGAAGGGCTCGAACACCGCGCGGAACTGCGAAAGTTGCGTCTGCTGCTCGAAAGCCTGTTGTAATGATTCCGCCGAAGTTTTCCATGGAATTCGAGCCGCGTGGAATGGAGAAGCTGGTATTGGGAAATCTTTAGCCCCTACGAATTTTCTCCGAAACTTTCTGGTCTTTGCGAGGTTTATTATTCGAGGGGCCGCTGCGCGCATTCCATTGATGACGTCGCCGCTATCACTGGTAAGCCGAGCAGCCCAGGCATAGACTAAAGGGGTTCTGGCCTCCATCGACGGCCCCCGCGGAGAAGACGGTTGACCATTAGCGAATCCACCGCCCAACGGTTTACGGCGCAAGACCCCGACGTGCGGCTGATGCTCCAGGTGTGCGACGACAACGCGGGTGCGTTTGAAGAATTGATGCAGCGCTACCAGCACCGCGTGGTTTCGTTGATGACCCATCTGGTGGGACGCCGCGACATGGCAGAAGACTTGGCACAAGATATTTTCTTGCGCGTGTATCGGGCACGCAAGCGGTATGTGCCGGGCTCGAAGTTTTCCACGTGGCTTTATACGATTGCAAACAATGTAGCTTCCAATGCACTGCGCGGGTTAGCGCGGCGTAAAGAAGTGAACTTGAACAATGGCAAGAGTGGAGAACTCCGAGGAAATCCGCTCGATGCGGTCGCCCTCGCTGCCAGCGGCTTGATGCCCACCCGGCAACTTGATAGATCGGAACTTCGGGAAGTCGTCAAACTTGCGGTCGCCACGCTCAACGACCGGCAACGGATGGCCGTGCTGCTCAACAAATTCGAACACCTGAGTTACGACGAAATCGCGGAAGTCATGCAACTTGGCCCCACCGCAGTGAAATCGCTACTTTCGCGCGCCCGGACAAACTTGCGCGAGATACTCGAACCCTATCTGGACCAAGGAGAAAAACCCCGTGAATATTGAACCGCAAAGACACGAAGGCACAAAGGAAAGAAGAATGTCGTAAGCGAAAAGGATTGCTCGATCTCTAATAGCACAGTTCCTTTTAATCATTCCTATTTTTAAATTATCTTCGTGCCTCTGTGTCTTTGTGGTTAATCCGTTTTACTTAGTTGAGTAAACATAGTTCGAAATGTTAAAACCATGAAACCAACCAATTCCACCGACGACTTCTCCCACCGCTGGGAAGAGATAGTTGCTTATCTCGACGGCGAACTGTCGCCCGCGGAGAGTGCGCAGGTGGAACAGCAACTCGCTGCCGACGAGCAATATCGGCGACAGTTGCAGGGGTTGCAGCGCACCTGGCAGGCTTTGGACGAATTGCCCGCCGTGAGCGTCGACGATAACTTTGCCAAAACCACAATGGAAATGGTAGTCGACGTTGCCCGTAGTGACATCGACGCACAAACACTCGCTTTGCCAATCCAACGTCGCAAAAAACGTTTGTCGACTTTTCTACTGACAACCGCATCTCTATTGCTCGGGGTATTGGTGTACCGATTGGCTTGGGAGAATCCCAACGACGCACTCCTCGCCAATTTGCCGGTCGTGCAATATATCGACGTCTATTCCCAGTTTCGTGATGTCGAATTCCTACGGCTCCTCAGCCACGTGTTAGCATCAAAGAATTGGCCAAACGATTTGGAATCTGAGGAACTGCAGCAGCGAGTGAAACAATTCCAGCTTGTTGCTACTCCCGAGAGCCGTCACCAATGGCTAAACGATCTACCACCCGACGATCGGATTGCCTTGAAGGCCAAAGCCAATCGGTTTCGAGCGCTCTCTGAGAAACAACAGGCGAACCTCCGGGAATTGCAGGAAACGGTTGCAATCTCACCCGACGCTGTTGAGCTACAGAAGACGATGCTTCAATACCAGCATTGGCTGAATGGGTTGCCACCAAGCGAGCAATTCGAGCTGCGCGAACTCTCGGTTAATGATCGTGTACACAGAATTTCTCGAATGATTGATCAGCAGACCCTTATGGATTCGCTAGAACTCTCACCAGAAGAGCTTGACACATTCCTCCGAACCGTTCGGCCTCGGCTCAACGGGTTGAAGGAGGAGATGATCCAAAATATGTCGCCCGGGGAGCGACGGGCCTTCGAAAACGCCCCCCCAGAGAGAAAGGGTTGGCATCTAATCAGAAAGTTTGGCACGAGTTCGCCGACTCACCGCGAGCAACTCCATCGCATCATTCGCGATGCTTTGCCTGATTCGAAGCGAGAGCAGTTCGAAAAGCTGTCTCCTGGCGAACAGCGCGAACGGTTTTTTGGATGGATGCAACAGGCGATGTGGTCGGAAGCCTCGAATCGCAGGCCAGGACAGCGGCGTAGGAGAATTGAACCAACCGAGGAACAACTCGAAGAGTTTTTTGTTGAAGAAGTGGATGCGGCAACCAAGGAACGCCTGTTGGCTTTGCCGCGCGACGAAATGCAACAACAGCTATTGCGAATGATCCGAAGGAATCTGCCCGTATGGGATTGGCAACCCCACGGAAGCCAGCATACGCGACCCTTTTCCGATCGACCGCCACTTAGTGCAGAGTTCGATCGGCGCGGAAGAGGACCAGGGCCCCGACGACATGATCGTCGCAACGGCTCTCGTTCCGACCATCCCCCGGAACGCCCGCGTTTTCCCCCACCGCACCCAGACGATCGTTGACTACCAGCGTCAAACGGCCGGGTCTCTGCCATCCACCCAGGGGCCTTCCAGACTTTGGTAAGGGGGATCTTGCAACAAGCTTCCAGTATCCCCGGCATTCCAACCCGCGATGTGATTGGGTTTGCTGCGGGACTTTGACTTATCTTCCCATTGTTTGGCCCAACTGGCATCGGCATCGCCTACGGTTTGCGTTTCAGCGTCGAAATGGAAAACTTTGCCTTCGCGATAACTACGCGAGCCAAGATTGACCGTGACGATTGCCGCAGCACCTAAGTTGGGTGAACAATTCACCTTGTCGGGAGTGCCTGCCAGACAGCAGTCCACGAAATTCTTCTGATGCGCGTAGGTCGAGTCGTGGACCTTTCCAACCTCAAAATGTTTATCCTTGATCGAGCTGTCCAGAGTGACCTGGGGTCGCTCGGCTTTGAAATCAAAACCAGAAAATTCTTCGCCCGTTCCAAAATCGATCGACCCATTGTGTCCACGGATCAGTTGACGGATGGGAGTTACCTGGCTACACATCGTCGCGGTAATGAGGCCCTGCACACCTTCGTCATAGTCGGCTACAACGGTGGCCACGTCGGGCACTTGGCGGCCATCGTATTCCATAAAAATTCCGCCTGCGCCTACCACGCGACGAGGGAATCGCAAACCGGTCGCTTTAAGCATCGACGTGGTACGGTGGACAAACAAGTCAGTATACATCCCCGAACCGAAAGGCCAGAACCGACGCCACTGGGCATAGATGGCCCGATCGAAAGGCACATCGGGTGCCAAGCCCTCGTCGACGCCGAGCCATTGCTTCCAATCGATGGTCTTGGGGGACATATCTCGCGTCAACTTATAGTAGCGCCATTGCCCCATCACCGAATTGCGGAAATATTCCGTCTGGTACATTAAAACTTTTCCCAGCTTGCCAGATCGCAACAACTCGTTTGCCTTACCCCAGACCGGAAGTGCTGTTGACTGCACACCTACCTGCATCACTTTGCCGGAAGTCTTCCAAGCTCGGACCACATCAAACGCTTCGTCAATCGTATGCGTCATCGGCTTTTCGCAATAAACGTGCTTGCCGGCCTGGAGTGCATCAATAGTTTGCTTGGCATGCCAATGGTCGGGCGTCCCGATGCACACCGCATCAATGCTTTCGTCGGCCAGCAGTTCGCGATAGTTGGCGTACATGGTAGGCGCACTGCCCGTTTCTGTACGAATATGATCGGCCGCCTTATCTGCATTGTGCGTGTAAACATCGTTGACGGCCACAAGGTCGATCGGAGCACCCGCCTTACGCAGTTTTGCTAAGGGCTTCACATGCCCATCAAAACCGCGACCGCCCGGGCCAATGAAACCGATGCGCAAGCGTTCGTTTGCCCCCGCCGCACGTACACCAGCAGGCGCGGCCAACACACTCGCAGCCGCCCCAAGCGCTGCAGCACCTGAAGCGCTCTTATGGATAAACTCTCGCCTGGTTACGTCGTGTTGTTGCTTTTTCATCTTTCTACACCCTTGCCTCAACATTGTGGTTCATTGCGACAACCTGAGCAGTCGATGCGCGGTGGAAAACGCGCATCAAACTACTAGACTACCGGTGGATTGTGGAGTTGCGATTGTACCCGCTTAAGGCGTTAAGCCGCAAGCGGCCAGCCGCTAGCGGCTTAGCCGGCAAATCTACAGACAAACTTGATTTGCGGGTCGAGATCGACCTAGAAACTTGAGTAACTAAATTGGTAGAAACCAACCGACTGCACGGGGTTGCCCTCAAGTGTTTCGTTCACGACCTTGGCAATGTCTTCTCGCAATGAAGTGAGTAGAGGATCCTCTAACTCTTGCTCGCTAAGACTTCGAGCCTCCAAGATCAGTTGATGATGAATCTCTGGACCATAATCTTCGAGAGCTTTTTTCACGGCTTTCAGGTCGCGATTGGCGACATGCCCAAAGACGTGGAAATTAAGCTGGGCCGGATCACTAAGCTCCGCAAACTGTGGCAATGTCACTCGGTACTCGCCAAGATCAACTTCTTCCAGTCGTGCCCGAATGGCAATTGCCCGTCGAGATGCGATTATTACATCGGCATCAAAACAACCAACCTGGATCGTACTCACAAGCAACAATAGCCAGCAGCCAAGCCGGCTTGGAATCCGATTCTTCTCTGGTGAGTTGGCACTCGCAAAGTTCGAATTGTTGCTGGAACAAATCATGGTCGTTTGATTTGATGGGCCACTAAATATCTTGTAGACCGTCGAAAGCGTTACAAGTGGTACAATCAGTCATTCAGGGTAAAAGGCGCAGAGTCCCCAGGCAAATATAGGTCGCAATTGGCTGCTAGGATTGGCGTATGTTTTCCTAGCGGGAGGTGTGCATCGGAGCCACCACCGATCACAGGGAGTTTGTCGATATGCCAATGAAATGCCGCTCTTCAACCAGAAGCATACGTCGTGGTATTCTGACCGTCATGTCGGCTACAGCTCTGTTTGTCGCACTCCCCGGCTGCTCGGGGCCCGACATGCCGATGCTGGACGATTATTTAGAGGAACTCGAGTTCAATACACCGCTGGAGTCGCTCAAAGAAGTGCCTCTTGGAACATTTCGTATCTCGAGCGTGCCTCGCCACGAGGATCCATCGAAACACAAATCCAAGCCCGCCTGGATGCAGATCAATTTCAAGCTGTACGTTATTGCTACGCCAGAAAATGAGTCCGCGATTCTAGCGGCTTACGAGCGTCACCGAGGCATGTTTGATGATACGGTGATAAAAATCTTCCGTAACGCTTCGCTCGACGAACTGAGCGATCCGCGTTGGGCAACCATTAAGTCGCGGCTCTCGGATTCTACTCGACCCATTTTGGGTAGCGAACGCGTCAGACAAATTGTGGTCGACGATTACACTTGGGAGCCTATCTAATGGACCGCGACCTCAGAAAAAATTCTGTGCCATGGAAAGTACAAATCCGACTCCACCAAATGTCGCTGTGGACTAGGAATTCCCGGTTCTGGACACGAACACTGTTCGCAATGCTGACTGCCTTAGGGGCACTTGGGACTCGTGGGGCTTTGGCACAGAATGTCGCAGATGTCGATTCACAAGCAGAATCAGCCGCGGAAGAAGATGCTCCTCTCACCCTCGACCTGGGGCGATTCTCCATCAAAGAGTTGCGTCCCACCCGGAACGAGACACTAGAAACTACCTTTGCAATCCATCTAAAGATATCTCCCGCAGGCAGTAAGGACCTCGTCGAACAACTCGAGCTCTGGAAACATCGACTGCGAAGTCAGGTCATCGTTGCGGCGCGTACTGCCGAGACCACTGAATTCCGAGAACCCGATCTCCACCGACTTCGTCGTCGAATGCTCTTGCGAGTTAATCGCATGCTGAAAAATTCGATCATCTCCGAAATCCTTCTCTCGGAGTTCACGTTCTCGGTCAAATAACGACGTGTCGCACGGACCGGGGGTTAGCGTTTTCCACGTTGCCTTTTTTCGGCAACCTGGGGCCGGTCTGCTTGCTCAAAAAAGGCAAACAATTCGGCTACCTGCCTGAGCGACAACGTATTGAGCAAACCAGCAGGCATCACCGAAGCGGAGTTGGGAACGATTTGCTCGATCTCTTCGTGATCCAGTTCGATTTTTTCTCCGTCGGAGGTTAACACGGTCACCCCTTGCTCGTCCCGAGGACTAACCAATCCAGAATAAGTGCGACCGTTGGAAACAACGCTTCGGCTCGCGTATTGATCGGAGATGTCGTGGGAAGGATAGACGATCGATTCGAGAATCTCCTTTTTCTGGAATCGTTGGGCCACTGTCGTCAGATCGGGCCCCAACGTTTCTCCCTGATCGCCGCAACGGTGGCACTTCACGCACTGCGCCGTCGTGAACGCTTCGTTCCCACGCTGGGGATCGGCATTGGCGGCATCGCTACTTTCTAAGTAGGTAAGCAGTTCTTCGTAGCTCCATTTATCTGTTCCTGAATCGACAGGCAACTCTGCCGGCGGAGCATCGGGGAAGTTTTCGGCATACCACGTCTGCCATTGTGCCAACCCCTGTTGAGAATCCTCGGCCTGATCGGACTTCGATTGGCCCGACCAATGCGCAAGCAACGTAAGTGCCTCGTCCGCACCATGCTCGTCAAGCCGAAGTCCCAGCAGAATCACCTGCCGATACGGTTCCGGCTCCCGCGGCCGTTGTGGTACTTTTGTCAACGCAGCTACGACTTCGCGCCCAGCAACGCCATCAACAGTTTTTAACGATTCGACAAGATAGGGCCACGATTCTCCCTCGGGATGCTGAGTCAGGCTCATGGCGACCGTGGTGCGCTGATCGGGCTCGTCACGGTACACGTTGCGCAAATAATCCAGCGAGGCCACCTCGCCACTACGACCCAAAACAGCAATGATTCCAACCCGCAGACGACGAAACCGGTCGTCATCGGCACACAAAGGTCGCACGCGTTGATCAAGTTTACGCAATTCTGCCAGCGATTCTGCGCCAGGATCGACAGGAAGCCTGGCCAGCACCGACAAAGCGGACGTAGGCCAGCGCTCTCCAGCAGCCAGGATATGTTGCCGTTCGCGCAGCGAAAGCTTCGTGAAAAATTCTCTGGCAAAACTTTCCAAATAGGCGCTAACACTGTATCCACCACTTACCGAGCGTGCCTCTTCGTAAAATTTCATTAGTGCCAATTTGGAATCGGTATCCCAGCCCTGTTCGAGTCGGGAGGCGTACGAACAGATTTGTAGCTTTTCTTCAATCGGCGTTTCTGCTACGAGTTGGGCCGCAAATTTATCAGCCGCACCGGGCACTTGCAAATGGACTAGCATGCGAACCAATTCGCGATTCTCCCCTGCATTGCCGCTGGGATACCTGGCCAATAGCGCACTGCCGAGTTCCGGAACATCCGCGGTGGAAAGCTGGCCATGAATCAACGCAAGCTGGACCACCCGCAATAGATCGACCGACTGGAGAGGTGCGGAGTCCGATTTGTGATCTTTGAGCCACGATTGGCACCGATCAAGCACCGCGCGAGCCGTTTCCTTTTCGGCCCGTTGCGTCAAAAGTGCTACGGCTCCGTAACAAAACCCCGCAACGTCGCGATGCTGAAGCACTCGCTCGGCCCATTGTTCCGCTGGGAATTTTTCCAAGGTCCGTCGCGCAGCAAACGCAACAAATCGATCTTCATCAGCCAGCAGATTCACCACGGCATCAAGCCCCTGCGGCGCATCGGCTCGGGCCAGCGATTCACACGCCACCCGCCGCACGAAGGGATCTTTGTCTTCAAGCAGCGCGACTAACCGCTGCTGGCTTGATTCGCCCGTCTGCATAAACATCAATCGGGCCGCCTGCGCGCGCACTTCGGTGCTCTTGTCTTGCGAAAGGTCCACCAGCAATTGCTCGCTGGGACGTGGCCCAAAAAACATCATCAGCTTCAGCGCCTGCAATCGCTCCGAAAGGGTGTGCGACGTATCGCGAGCCGCGGCATCGAGTTCCGTTCCCCAATTGTCTCCTAACGCGACTTTCACCCCGGCAATCCGCGCGCGGGCCCAATCGGCGTCGATTTGTGGTTGGCGCAAAGCGCGATCGATCGCACGTTGCTCGGCCACCACATCGCGAGCCAATTCGCCCGTATAGCGCACACGGTACACACCGCCATCGGTGCCGCGTCCACCGGTGCAAAAATAAAGTGCCCCGTCAGGCCCGACCGAAATGTCCGTAGCATTCAACGGCCGGCCCGAGACAAAAACTTCGTTCTCCGCGCGATAGGTCGCACCGTGGCGATCGATCCGCACCACATGAATCCGACCCGTCGCCCAATCGCAAGCGAACATCGCACCGCGATAGATCTCGGGGTACGCGGTGTGCTCGTAAAACTCGACGCCCGTGGGCGATCCCGGTCCCATATCCACCAGCGCAGGTAAGCTGTCGAGATAATACGCGGGCCATTTAGCCCAACCGCCACGCCAGCCAAGCTCGGCACCGGCGGTCGCGTGCATCACGCGCGTGGGCCGATACCAAGGAGCACCGATGTCCCATTCCATGTCGGAATCATAGGTAAGAATTTCACCATCAGCAGTGAATGCAAAGTCGTAGCAATTCCGAAAACCGCCCGCGACCACTTCCACAAAGCTCCCGCGAGCGTCGGTACGAAAAATCGTGCCGCCCGGCGCCGGAATTCCCACCGCATGGCCCCGCGGGTCTTCCTGACGGGGTTGCACCAAATCGCCCTCGTAAGCATTGCGGTATGGACTGTGTAAACTGAGTGGCACACCGACCTTCGTGTGATTACCCAAGATCACGTAAATCAACCCGTCGGGACCCAACCGCACCGCATGCGCGTCATGTTCGCCTTTGGAACCACGCACCGGAACCAACATCGTGATTTCTTCCGCCACGCCGTCGCGGTCGGCATCGCGCAGTTTGTAAAGCGCCACTCCCTCGGGCCCATCGCCCACGGCAAACACGCGCGTCCCCAAAGCCAACAGGCCCTGCGTATTGGTGATCTGATCGCAATACACGCCAACCGTGTCGTGGATTCCGTTGTCGTCGCTATCGGTTAGCAGCAACAGCGAACCCCCTTCGCGCGACGCGAGGATATTTCCACGCGAATCGAATGCCATCGCAATCAGCGAACCAACCTCCTCGTCGCGCATCAGCCGTTCGATCGTGAACTCGTCGGGGATTTGGAATCGGGCCCCTTTGCCTGCGGACACCACTTCGTCCCCCCAAGGAAGCGTCGCACCCAACGCCCCGTAACTGGCGGCAGCAATCCATTCGCTCTCGGGGAATTTCGCGGAGGTCCAGTTCTGATAATGGCGTACGCTCGTTTTCCAAGTCGCGTCGGTCGAATGGCTGGCAAACGTGCCGCCCCGCTCCTTGACCAACACCCGTGCCACCAACCCTGCCGAACCCGCATCGGTATTGGTCACCTGCACCGCCACCGTATTCAAACCGTCGCGCAGGAATTTCGAAACGTCGACAACCTGAAGCTGCCGCCAATCTTCGCTTTCGCCCACCGGTTGCCCGTTGACAAATAGCTGAAAACGGTTGTCGGCCGTAATCTGGATTTCGCCAAACTCGGGCTCTTTCAGCTTGAACGACTTACGAAAGAAACAGTCCCCAACCGGCGCTTCGTTTTTTTTGTGCGCGGGCGTCCAAATCCATTGTGCCCCACCTGAATCGCCGGTGACGCCCTCGACGGTGGTCACCCCCCCAAGGGGCAATGCCGTCATCCATCCCAGAAGAATGGAAACACCGAAAAGAATAAACCTCGCATCGCGCGCATTTTCAGCGATAGCCCTCATGGCACCCTCACACATCCGTTAGTGAAATCGTCAACTCTCGAGCATCAACTGCCCGGACGCGAGAAAATGTACCCCCCCGGGAATGTTCCCAGCAACAGAGGTTGGCAGTGCTAGCAATTGGCAAGAAAAGATTTTTTGCCACTCCGGAATGGCTAAGAGCCGAAGGTGAGGCTCATTACTTCTGGCTCTTAGCCCTCCGCTCTCGGCTCTCTGCTGTCCCGACAGTGTCATTGACCCGCGCGGACGAATTGGGCTAGGATTCGCGCCTGGGCAAATTGCCTAAACTCGTTGGTCCGCCGAGAATAGCTCATTTTGACAGAAAGCTCCCCGCCATGAATGCCCAATGCTGGCAAAACGGTTTCCATAGACGCATTGCTATCGCGCTGTTGATTCTGCCGCTTGCCGTTGGCTGCTCGTCGGAATCCTCCGACCCGCCTGCGAACCCCACCGGCGGCGATTCTGAAGCCGACGCCGAGTCACCTGCCAAGCCCTCGGGCCCCGTCGTATTGGGCAACTTGCTCGAACCGTTCGATCCCCCACCGCTAGAAAAGCTGTTGGCCGGCCACAAGTGGATCGATCGGCCGGTGGTCGACTCCATGCAACGGATGCGGCAATTCCAAGCTGAACTCCCTCCGCCCAAACTTAGCGCCAAGGAGGCTCTTGCGCTCCGAAACGACTCTCCGGAAAACAACGAATTGCTTCTCGACACCCTGGGCCGACTCGCCCCCGAGAGCGGCGATGGCGTTGATTACGAAGCAAAAATCACCCTAATGGCCGACGCAGATTTGAAGAGTACCAATCCACTGCTAACCAGTAGCGTCGTTGAATCAGACTACCATGGGCTGACGGTCTTTGGTTTGTTCGGTTTCGACAAGGATTTTGAAAAATTCGCGTCGAGTGGGTCGGTCGCATCTTGGCAAACGAGTGAAGATCGGATGATTGATAAAATCGTTTTGCGAGACGATCTTACCTGGTCGGACGGTATGCCGATCACAGCCCACGATGTGGCCTTTACCTTTCGCGCTATTATGACCGACGAAGTGATTGTTCCTGCTCTCCGGCAGGGCACAGACAAAATTCGTTGGGCAGAAGCGTACGATGATCAAACGGTGGTGTTCTTTCACAAGCAGGCGTTATCGACCAATGACAGTAACCTTAATTTTTACATCATTCCGAAACACAAGTACGAACACACCATCCCCGACGATCCTTCCTTAGCACGGAGCGAAGCCCACTCGCGTCTGGAAGACGACCCCGTTGTGGGAGGTGCTTACACGCTAACGAAGCGTAACCGTGGGCAAGAATTTGTACTGGAGCGCCGAGAATCGTACTACATGCACAATGGCCGGCAGGTGCGCGACAAACCCTATTTTAAGACAGTTCGCTTCAAAGTAATTGAAGACTTGAACACTGCTCTGCTGGCTCTAAAAGCGGGCGATTTGCAGTCAATGACACTCAATGCGGAACAATGGAACGGACAAACAGACGATAATGATTTTTATCGTCACAACACCAAGGGCAGCGGCATGGAATGGACGTCGTTTCATTTCTGCTGGAATCTCAAAGCACCGTATTTCGAAGACAAGCGTGTACGCCAGGCCATGTCGTATGCGATGGATTACCAGGAGTTGTTAGACACAATTCTCTACGGAATCTATTCTCCTTGTCGAGGCAACTTCCATGAGACCTCGAAAATGTTTCCCCAGGATGGAAACGAGCCTTATCAGCAGGACTTCGACAAGGCGGAGAAGCTGCTTGACGAAGCAGGTTGGGCAGACAGCGACGGCGATGGCATCCGCGATAAAACAATCGATGGCCGCTTGGTACCTTTCGAATTCACGATGCTAGTGGTCAATTTCGAAGATCGCGTCAAGACCGCGACTTTAATGAAAGAATGTCTCGAGTCGATTGGCATCACATGCCATGTGAAGCCGACTGAATTTACCGTACTAATGCAAGTCATGCGGGACCGCAAGTTTCAAGCAGCCTTTGCAGGTTGGGGCACCGGTGCCGATCCTGACACAAACACCAATATTTGGGGAACCAACGCAGGGCGAAATTACGGTTCCTACTCGAATCCACACGTCGATGCTCTGTTCGAGCAAGCTCGACATGAATTTGACGAAGAGAAACGCAACGCCATTTACGGAGAAATTCATTCTGCTTTGTGGGAGGATCAACCTTACACTTGGCTGTTCTGGCGCAATTCTTTCTATGGATTCAATAAGCGTTTGCGTGGTTACAACTTCAGCCCTCGCGGGCCATTCCATTATGGCCCGGGATTCGACAGCTTCTATATGCCCGTGGACGTACCGTAGCAAGACGCCGATGACCATCGCGTGCCGAAGTTGGTAATTCTCAAACTCCCGCCGAGTGCCCTTCGAGACAATGTTTAGCTACCTGATCCGCCGAGTGGCCCTGGCTCTGTTGACGTTGCTGTTGATCACGTTTGTGGTCTACGCGCTGATTCGCCACATGCCGGGCACGCCGCTCACGGCCGATCCGTCGATGATGGATCCCAGCAAGCAAATCAGCGCCGAAGAAATCGATCGCCTGAATCGACTTTACGGGCTCGACAAGCCGTGGTATGTCGCCTACTTCCATTGGCTCGAAAATGTTGTGCAGCTCGATCTGGGTCGATCTATTAGCCAGAACAATGCCCCTGTGACGAAACTGATTGCTCAGCGTGTGCCGGCAACGCTCTTGCTTTCAATCAGTTCCTTGGTGCTTACCTACCTGCTCTCTATCCCGCTAGGATTGTGGTCCACCGTGAAGTCGGGCACCCCCGCCGAGCGCACGGTCAGCACGCTGCTCTATATGCTTTATTCGCTGCCGTCGTTCGTGGCAGCACTGTTTCTACAAATTCTTCTGGCCGTAAAACTGGGGTGGCTGCCCCTGTTTGGCATGACCTCCGACGGTTATGAATCGCTCTCCTTGATGGGCAAAGTATGGGATGTTTCCCAACATGCTTTCCTGCCGATTGTCTGCTTTACGTATGGCAGCTTGGCCTATTACTCGCGGTTTATCCGGGCCAACATGCAGGAGGTAGTGCGACAAGATTATATTCGCACGGCTCGGGCCAAGGGCGTGCCGCCGGGCCAAGTGGTTTGGCGTCATGCGTTCCGCAATACGCTGATCCCACTGTTAACGCTTATTGGACTCACGCTGCCCAGCCTGTTGAGCGGGGCGGTCATCCTGGAGCAGATCTTTACTTGGCCCGGCATGGGCCGCCTCTACTTCGAGGCGATTGGTCGACGCGATTACGACACAATCATGGGTCTCACCCTGATGTTCTCCGTACTCACGCTGCTGGGACAACTGCTGGCCGACATCCTTTACGCGGTCGTCGACCCGCGAGTGACTTACCATTAACTCAAACAAAAAATGATGAACCGCCAAGGACGCCAAGGAATACAAAGTAATGCATCTCCCAGGCAAATAAACTACATCCCACAAACAACTGGAATTCAATTTTGATGCCTTAAAAAAACAATTCCTTGGCGCTCTTGGCGTCCTTGGCGGTTCCAAATCTTAGTCTTTAACAAACCAACACCATGACCAACTCGCCCAATAATTCGACCAATGCCACAGACGCCCCGCCGTCCGTCGGTTTTTGGGGCGAGGCGTGGCAACGCTTCCGGCGTCGCAAGTTGGCGATGATTGCGCTGTGGTTTGTCGTGTTGTTGTGCTTTACCGCACTGTTTGCCCCGATGATTGTCGGCACTAAACCAATCGTCTGCAAATATAAAGGCAACCTCTATTTTCCTTGTCTTGGCTATTACAAAAACAGTTGGGAAAATCCGGTCTTCCGCAAAGATCGTTTCCGCAACCGCTACACTATAAATCTCAAGAAAAAGGATCCCGAGAGTTGGGCAGTTTGGCCACTGGTTTATCAAGACCCCTACCGCCGGGTGCGAAAAGGCGAATGGAAAGACCGCCAGGGAAACCCCTCAGGGACCAACGGTGCACCAAACCGCATCAACCTGTTCGGCACCAATCAGCAAGGGTTTGATGTGTTTGCCCAAATGGTCCACGGAACGCAAATCGCGCTGAGCGTCGGGTTCGTGTCGATGGGCATTGCCGGCGTGATTGGCATTACGATTGGCGCGCTGGCCGGTTATTTGGGAGGCTGGGTCGACACACTACTAAGCCGATTCATCGAGCTGGTGATGTGCATTCCTGCGCTCGTTTTAATTCTCGCGCTGGTGGCAATGCTTGATAACGTCAACAATTTTCATCTGATGGCAATCGTCGGTTGCACCAGCTGGACCGGCATTGCCCGACTGGCACGCGCGGAGTTTATGAAGCTCAAGCAGATGGAATTCATCACCGCTGCCCGTGCGCTGGGCGCAAGCCGCTGGCGGATCATGTTTCGGTACGTGCTGCGCAACGCGCTAGCGCCGGTGTTGGTGCCGATCACCTTCGGCATTGCCGCGGCAATCCTGATCGAAAGCGGGCTAAGCTACCTCGGTTTCGGCGCCTCACCTCCCAACCCCAGTTGGGGCACACTGCTCAAAAGTGGCCGCAGCACCATCCAACAAACCTGGTGGCTAATCGTATTCCCCGGCACGGCAATTTTTCTCACCGTACTGGCCTACAACCTCATCGGCGAAGGCCTCCAAGAAGCAACCGATCCCAGGCTACGGCAGGATAGCCATTAACCAATAAAATGAACCACAGATTACATAGATGTGCACGGATTGAAAAAGATAGAGGGTCTTGGTTGTATTATCTTCAAGGGTTTCTACGATGACTTCCAAGTTGATTCACGAGGAGTTAAGCGGCAAGGTAATTGGCGCAGCGATGCAAGTGCACAATATGTTGAGACCAGGATTAGACGAAAAGGTCTATGAAAATGCACTAGTCATTGAACTTGAGCACATGGGCCTCGAGGTAAAGCAACAAACTCGATTTCCTGTGAAGTATCGAGAGCAACTGGTTGGGACTTTAATACCTGACTTGATCGTAAACAATCGAATTATCGTCGACACTAAAGTCGTTACCGAATTTAACGACGCTCACGTAGCACAAATAATTGGTTACCTCACCATCACTGGTTTGGATCTGGCATTATTGGTAAATTTCAAACACGCCTCACTAAAATGGAAACGTGTTGTTCGATAATTTCATCCGAGATATCAGTGAAATCCGTGGTTCCAGACTAGAAACAAAACTGAATTCCTATGACTGAAGCCGTTTTAGATATCACCGACCTGCGCACCTTTTTCCATACCGACGAGGGCGTGGTGCGCGCTGTGGATGGAGTGACCTTTCGCATCGACGAAGGGCACACGCTTGGCATCGTCGGCGAAAGTGGCTCCGGCAAGTCGGTCACTTCACTCTCGGTCATGCAACTGCTGGCCTCCTCGGCAAAAATTGAGTCGGGCAAGATCGCGCTCCTAGGAAAAGACCTGGTCGGACTCCCCGAGCCCGAAATGCGTGACATCCGCGGCAAGGATGTCAGCATGATCTTCCAAGAGCCGATGACATCGCTCAATCCCGTGTTCACGGTCGGCGCCCAGGTGATCGAGGCAATTGTTATCCATCAGCGCGTGGCCAAACAAGAAGCCCGGCGACGCACAATTGAACTGTTCCGCGAAGTGGGCATTCCCAACCCTGAGCAGAGGGTCGATTCTTATCCCCATCAAATGTCGGGCGGCCAGAAGCAGCGGGTGATGATCGCGATGGCCCTTTCGTGCAATCCCAAGCTGTTGATTGCCGACGAACCCACCACTGCGCTCGACGTGACGATCCAGGCACAGATACTAGAAATGCTCCGCAAACTGCGCGACGAGCGCGGTATGGCCATCCTGTTTATCACCCACGACCTGGCAGTGATCGCCGAGATTGCCGACGAAGTGATGGTGATGTATCAGGGCGAAATGGTCGAATACGGCCCGGTGCTCGATATTTTTTCAGAGCCCAAGCACCCCTACACCAAGGGACTGTTGGCCTGCCGACCGAGGCTCGACAGCACGTATCGCCGCCTGCCGACGGTCGACGATTTTATGACCGTCAAACAAGTCGAGGGTCAGCTGCAAATTATTGAAAAGAAAATGGACGACGCCCGGCTCAAAGAATTGGCCGAGTCGGGTCGCGGTCGCTTGCTGCATTCACAATCGGAGTTGGCCGCGATGGGGCATCCCTGGGAAGCCACCCCACGCGCAAGCGACACCACCGCGGTTGAAGAAGGAACAACGCCGCTCTTGGAAGTCGAAAATCTCAAAGTTCATTTTCCCGTGCGGCGTGGGGTCCTCGCGCGGGTGGTCGACCACGTGCGCGCGGTCGACGGCATCAGCTTTCGTGTCTATCGCGGGCAAACCCTCGGTCTGGTCGGCGAATCGGGATGCGGAAAAACGACCGCCGGCAGGGCTATCCTCCGACTGATCGAACCGACATCAGGCACGGTCCGCTTCGATTCTATCGATTTGGCAAAACTCGGTTCCAGAGAATTGCGAAAAATTCGCAGCCGTATGCAGGTCATTTTCCAAGACCCTTACGGATCGCTCAATCCTCGGATGACGATCGAATCGGCGCTGACCGAGCCGATGGTCATTCAGCGCATCGGCGGGTCGCGAAAAGATCGCCGCGATCGGGCGGCTGCCCTGTTGGAAGAAGTCGGCATGAGTGCTATCCACTTACGCCGTTACCCCCACGAATTTTCCGGCGGCCAACGGCAGCGCATCTGCATCGCTAGGGCAATCGCCGTAGAGCCCGAATTCATCATTTGCGACGAGTCAGTCTCCGCGCTCGACGTTTCGGTGCAAGCACAAGTTTTGAATTTACTGAACGAACTCCAAGACAAGCGTGGCCTGACCTATATCTTCATTAGCCACGATCTGAGCGTGGTTAAATTCATGGCCGACATGATGGCCGTAATGAACGACGGCAAAATCGTCGAATTTGGCCCCTCGCAGGCCATCTATGCGGACCCGCGCGAGGACTATACCCGGCGATTGATCAGTGCCACCCCAAACGACGATCTCGATCACATCCGCAAGCTGGTTGCCCAACGCAAAGAGCGTCGGGCAGCAAACGCAGCTTCGTAAGCATCATTCTTGGCCGAGTGTATGTGATCTCACCGACACAATTGGCGTTCGAGGTAAACTCACTTTTGGAGGGTCCCATGGCTGAAGAACAGCAATCGCCAAGTGTGTCAAAAAAATCTCGCCCGCGCAATCTTGTCGGGAGTCTGGCGGTGGTGGTGATCGCCATCACAGGCTGGTTTATCTGGCAGCAGTTAGCCGATGCACAGCGTGCTCATCCCCTCCATGCACGCGGTCCAGGCCCGGCACCTTCAGCGCCCAATTTCGACATGAGCCACGCAACAATTCCCGTGGACAAAGTTATGCGAGGGGGCCCACCCAAGGACGGCATCCCCGCGCTCACCGACGCCAAGTTTGCCACTGTCGCCGAGGCGCATTTTATGAACGATGATGACCGCGTCATCGGCGTGGCAATTGGCAATGAAGCCAAGGCCTATCCCCATAAGATTCTCGATTATCACGAAGCGGTCAACGACCGCGTGGGCGGGCAAGATATCACCGCGACCTATTGCCCGTTATGCGATTCTTCCACGGTATTCGATCGGCAATTCGGTGGCCAGGTGCACGAGTTCGGCATCTCCGGTCTGTTATTCAACAGCAATGTGCTGCTTTACGATCGTGCCAAAACCGGACCGGAAAGTTTGTGGTCGCAAATGGCGTCGGCTGCGGTTACCAGTGCAAAAAGCGGGCAAGCGCTGCGCCGGCTGCCTTTGGAAGTCACCTCGTGGAAAGATTGGAAAACGCGCTATCCGCAAACGCTGGTGTTGTCGACCGACACCGGTCACCAACGCAACTACAGCGGCGGCGCCTATGGCAATTACTTTTCGTCGCCGCGACTCATGTTTCCTGTCGAGCCTCTGGACAATCGCCTGCCGCCAAAGACTCCCGTCTTGGGCATTACCAGCGGAACAACCCACCGGGCTTACTCGTTAGCAAGCTTCGAAAATACGCCCGGCGGAACGTTCGGCGACCAGCTCGATGGCAGGCAGCTCACCCTCTCTTACTCACCCGAGCATCGTTCGCTACGAATCACCTCAGCCGACGAGGGTCTCGAGTGGACCTACTCTTTCTGGTTCGCCTGGTCGGCTTTCTATCCCGAGACCGATATCTATCAGCCTCAGTAGCACGAGCCTGCAATCTCGATCTGTCTAGGATTCTGCTTCTTAGCGTCAAAATCCTTATAGTCGGACCACCGAATTTGTTCGTCGCCAGATGTAACAAGTTTCCAGTGGCTTATTGTCGTGATTATGAAGCGGCGACGTACATTTTCGTGGAATTTCCCTGATTTTCGTACTAAACCCAGACCGCTGCCATGTATCCCCCTGACCCGGAAAAGATGAAGCAGAACTGGACATCGGTGTGCGCATTGCTTAGCGGTATTCTGTTGGCCCTCTGCTACCCTCCCACGGATGCGTGGTTTTTGGCCTGGGTCGCACTGGTCCCGTTGGGATTGGTTCTTACACGTCCGAAAATGACTAAGCACTGCTGGTCGGGCGTGTATCTGGCCGGGCTTGTCTATCATCTTTGGATCTTGGATTGGATGCGCACTCTGTACGGTGGCGTCGGCCTCCAGGGCGAGTACGTACACGCGTGGCTCATCACGGGGCAACTCGGAGCATTATTGTTTTGCATCATGGTAGCCGTGGGCCGACGTGCAACCCTCTCGGCAAAGCTGCCGGTAGGGATCGTCCTTCCGTTAGTTTGGGTCGGTTTCGAGTTTTTGCGAAAGTACGCTACGGTACTTGTCGATCAAACCGGTGCACCTTGGCTAAGTCTTGCCAGCACCCAAGTCGATCAATTGCTGGTCGTCCAGATCGCCGATTTGGGTGGTGAAGGATTGATTGGCCTGGTGATCGCGGCAGGTAACGGATTCTTTTACGAAACTATAGTTTGGTTAACGTCGGTCCGAAAGAGTCCCCGACGGTGGATTCACGCTGCTAGTTTATCGATCGTTCCGCTTGGTTTTTTGGCCGTCGTCGCCTACGGAACTGTTCAACTAGCTCACAGCAACCAAGCGCCTGGGCCCGTCGTTTGTCTGATGGAAAAAAGCGATCTGCCCGAACAGATTCCAACACGAGCAAATGTACTTTCGTCAAAGTCGGGCCTTGCAACAAATCTCCCATTACTGTTCGTCTGGCCAGAACTTGCCTATGACCAGGCAATGCTGGAATCCCAAAGCGAAAAGTCAAAGCAGGGTCTTCCCGACCACGTCCAGAAACATACACATCAAGAACCGTTAAGTAACATGCTGGCTGAAGCGGCTCTTGTACACCAAGCTGGATTCTTGATGGGATGCGAGCGTTTCGACGTCGTTCAAAACCAAGTGCAGCGCTACAATTGCCTGGCATATGCTGACCCTGTTTCGGGGCAGTTAAACTGTTATGACAAACAGCACTTGGTTCCATTCACAGAATTTCAACCCGCAAATGCGAAGTGGTTGCAAATTTCCAGCCGCAAAAATTATCAGCACGGGCAAGACGCAGCCCCGTTTGTACTCCGCTCAAACGACAAGGGCAAAGAGTACCGATTCGGATGTTCGCTTTGCTTTGACGTCACATTCTCAGAGCATTATCGCAATTTGATGGCCAGTGGCCCCGTCGATTTCTTTGTCCAGTGCGGCAGCGAAGCTGCGGACCAGACCGGCCACATGTCGAGCATGTTGTTACGGATGGCCAAGCTGCGGGCAATCGAAACCCGACGACCAATCGTCCGCAATACACATCTGGGCTTCTCCGGGTTAATAGACGCCAATGGCCGATTCTTCCAATCAAGTGAACACGATTCGGAAGGCAAGCCCCAGTTTCTTGACCCACTGCCTCTCGATTCCAGAACGAGCGTATACGTGCGCTTGGGCGATTGGGTGTCAGTGGTCTGCTTGAGTATGCTTTCTCTCGCATTGATCTTACCTGGTGTCTCAAAAGCGAGATCACTGCAGCAGTGGATTGGGTATTGTCTAGGTCGAAGATTCCACACCCCATACGCAATCAAAAACCGTCACTCCACTTGCCGGGCATTTTCCTTGCTGGAACTTATTGCAGTAATAGCGATTTTAGGAACGCTGGCGCTAATACTCGTCCCTCGAGTGACTACCTCGGCTGGAAAAGCGAAGACCTCAGTGGACAAGATGAACCGCGCAGAAATCAACGCGGCCGTCGAACGCTATTACATCGACAAGGGCGTATGGCCAGCCAACAACTTGAGCGATATCAGCGCCGATACCGACTACTTCCCAGAAGGGATACCAGTGAATCCCACCAACGGTGCTGCCTATGTGCTCAATGCTACGACGCACCGCGTGCAAGTTTCAGGGGGTGGCGGCGGGGGGAAATAACTCCGCGATCATTATAGAAGATCCGAACATGCCACTACATAACAAACACCACAAGACCGCGCGGAAAGCCAGAGGGGACAAGGCTTTCGCACGCGGTCTAATGGGTGACGGAGGGGGGGGTGCTATGAAGCTGACGGGAAGGAAAAGCATTTGGTGTGCCATTCACTTTCAATACAACCTAGCGGTAACCCAAATTCTCTGTAATTAAAGGGGTTAGCGCCAATTCTTTGGCACGGGGAAGTACCTAAGTTTTTGGTTTGATGGTGCGAGAATGCAACATTTCCGCAGTGAGATCGTTGCAAAGCTTCACCGGAACTCATTGCCGAGCCGACTGTAGATTCCCGGCAGGAGTCGCTTCGCTACGGCCAAGCACATAGTCCAGTGGGGTTCGTCCTGCTGCATGCTGGCCGGCGGTATTGAGGAACAGGTGCTTGTCGCCATTTTCGTAAACGCACTGGCTGCAATACCGACTGCTCAGATCCTGGAAAATGACGTTTTGCCCGCAGCCGCCATGGTTGGCACTTTGAAAACCTTCGACGGAATAGCTAGGGGCATCGGCGAGCATCGGTGCATCGCTACGACCGACAAATTTCATGTGACAATAATTCCCCTTCGCATCAACGTAGCCGAACTGGTAAGCAAAGCTACCGGACATGTGTTTCTGTAACTCCAGAAGTTGCTGCTCGGTAGCGGCGTTGAGCTCGTCGCGCGTCGGGATGTGCATCACGATCTTCCCGCTGAACACATCATCGGCCAGCTGACTGCCGGGACAAACTAGCAACTCAGCAAGTTGCTTGCGAGAAAGCCGACTGCCTTCGGCAAGTTCCACTACGAATATGCCCGCGTTTTGATGATAGCCGACATGGGGCAACCCTTGCCGACCCCGCTCGGCATAGTCCACCAACCCCGCACCGAGCTCGCGGAGGTTGTCTTGGCACTTCATTCGGCGGGCGGAGTCGCGGCTCTCGTGGAGAGCGGGAAACAGCAGCATAACCACCACCGCAACAATGCCCCCACCGACGGTCCAGTCGGCAATCGACCACCGACGCGTGTGCGAACCAAATTCCGATGCTTCGGAAAGCCGGTTCGGGCAACTCTTTCTTGCTTCCAGCACGGCGCTGTCTACAAGCGAACAAGTCTTTTCAACAAGATCGTTAGGGGGACAGCCAACCGATGGGGGACCTGTAGATTGAGCTTCTAGGCAAGCACGAAGACGTTCGAGTTCACGTTGCCAGATGGGATCGGAATCAAGGCGCTGCTCGATCCGTCTTCGCTGATCGGGGTCGACATCATCGAGCAGATAGGCCAGTAAGTCGTCACGCATTGCGCTGCCCTCTTACTGGAACAAAAGGCACGTCTGCCATCGCGATGGCAGGCGTGCAATTGTTGTCGAGGATAAACCAACGGGCGAGAAACGCGATCCTTGCCTGAGACAGCGTTAAGCACAGTCGGTCAAACAGATACGTGCGATTGTACATCGCGTCGCGTCCGACCAAGTCGTTGGATGGCCGAGTGCAACCGGCTTTTGACAGTACCCACCGGCACCGACAGAATCTTTGCAGCATCACGGTACTTCAGCCCCCGGAAATAAACCAGCTTCACAGCTTTTTGTAACGGATCGGGCAAGTTGTCGACTGCGCCACGCACCCAATCGGCCTGTTCTCCACGATCCGCGGCTTCATGCGGCCCCAACTCTGGGGACGACACCACTTCCATCAGCGTTGGCAACTCTTCGCCATTGGTCCGATGTGCCTGATCCAAACTCAACCGACGATGGCGACGATTGCGGCGCTGGGCGTCGATTGCCTGATTCGTTGCGATGGTGTAGAGCCAAGGCCGAAACCGTCGACCCAACTCAAACAAATCTCGCTTCACATGTACTTGGAGAAACGTGTTTTGGAAAACGTCCTCAGCCAACGCTCCGTCGGCCAAAAACTTACGTAGGTAATTGTACAACTCACGCTGATAGCGTGAGACCAATTCGGCAAATAGAGTTGCGTCTTGCGCCTGACGATATTCTTCAAAGAGTTGCTCATCGCTAAGCTTCGAATCACTAAGATTCGTTGGCTCAGCAGTGGGCTTCTGATTCCGAATACGCGATTCCGTTTTTCGTGCTTCCGTGTTTTGCTCTAACATCTCTACGAACTCCTCTTGAAGAGAGTTCGACGCATACCAGGAGAAGTTCCATTCTCCCTGCCGTCCAAGTGGAAATCCGCCGACCCTCGCATTTTAACATGTGCGCATCCATGGGTCGCGGAATTTGTCGGCCTAAGCCGACGCTGCGTAGAAAAGCAAGTTTCATGCCGAGCCCGAGCCAAGTTTGCCCAAACCCTATTGCTAGCAGGTTCCGAACTGCCAGTGAGCTAACCCTTTACGAATACAAGGGGTAGTTTGGTTCACTAAAATATCCGACGAATCCCCGACTGCCATTTTTGCAATTTCAGGGCCGAGAATGACAATCCGCGTATCCCAAACCGGGAGAATGTGTGATCAATTCTGATACAAACCGTGCGGAATCGAACGGGTGGGCAATGACTTGCCCCTGGCGTCGCCCCCATTTGCTTTTGGCCATTCCTGGCAGAGTGTGTCATAATTGAGGTATGCATATGATCCATATTCCCGATGAGAAATATCAGTTACTCAGCGAGCAAGCCGCTGCTGCTGGCTTTGAAAATGTCGCTGCCTATGTTGAGGCCTTGGCGGAAGATGCTGCCTTTGATGCTCGTTGCGGCATGAGCGATAAAGAACTTCGTCAAAGTGCCGCCGACTGCAATAGGATCAATGAACGGATGAAGGTTGAAGGCGGCCGGGATGCCCACGAAGCCCTAACCGAGCTCGGCCACAGGTTCGGCGATGATACGCCCACATGAAGAAGTATCGTGTCACGATCTCTGATGAGGCCCTCGCAGGCGTTGAAAAGTATCTCAATTACATTGCCGACGAGCAAGGAGCACCACTGACCGCTGTGCGATGGTGGGATAAGGCGATCAAGAAAATTTTTTCGCTCGACCACATGCCGCAACGCTGTCCTTACGCCCCCGAAAACGAGTCCGAGCAGTTGACGATCGGATGCTGATCGTCGATCGTTGTCTGTTCCTCTATACAGTGGACGAAGAATTGGCGGTGGTTCGTATTCTTAAATTCCGCCATGGCAGCCAGCAGTTGTTGCCACCTCCAGACAAGCCGATTGCCTAACACGCTTCGCGTACCTCTCTTTACCCGTCGACTGCGGAACCACCTACTCTTCCGATTTGCGGCGAAAATCGCTGTCACATCGAGACCTTTTTATTCCCCATAGAAAAGGGTTAATGGCGTAAGGTGCCACCCGCATTCATCTCCGCGCCCACTCACCTTCCCTCCTTCGGCGAGTGATGCATGGTCCGAACAGTGCGGCGAGGACAAGAGGCGATGGCTCAGGAACTAGTCCCTTGATATCATCTGCATCAATGGAAAGGGTACTGAAACTGACGTCCATTGGATCGCGCGGGTCGACTCCAGTGAAAGTGGGATGAAGCGAGCCCTGGCCCTGGTGTGCGTCAATGGTGAGGAAGACTTCACCTTGTAGCTCGGCTGGAAGGAGTACTGTGTCAAGGGGAGTTGAACCCCAAGTCAGACTGAGCGTAGAGCCGACTCTCGTGAATTGGAGGGTGCTCAATAGCGGTGTGTTGGGATCAGTTGCAGCTGGCGGTAGCAAAGGCGACACTGGACCGGAATAGTTAACATCCACACGCTGTGTCCCATTCCAAAGTGTGACACTAGAAATGGCGATTGAGTATGACGGGTCGGCTACAGAAGTGAGTATGAACGAGGCTGAGTTATCGCCAGCGCTGAAAGTCGGAGTGGCGGTCTGGTTCCACGAAAAGTCGATGATAGCGTTGAAGTCGCCGTTCATGGTAAAGTTTGCGATCAACCCCGCATCCGATCGAGTATCGGGAACAGTGAAGGATGAGCCATTATCGGCAGGCTTAGAAATTCGCAACCCCGTAAGGTCGGTCGTAATCGTCCAGAAAGGACGCTGCTGGAACATCGAGAAGTCTGGGCCGATGCCATCTGCGCCAAAATCAAAAGTAATCGAGCTAGCTACTGACGGTTCTACGAACAAACAGACTCCAACAAGTAACACCGCTGCGATCGACGGTTTCTCTTTCACTCGCATTCCTATCCTCACTTTCTTTCTGACAGGAGTCTTAGTCGCACTACATTGAGCAATGCCTCATTTCATCGTCTCGATTCTATCCCGTACGTGTTCCAAGATCAAAGATTTTCTTGATCTTCAAAGTTCGCGAGTGACACCAGTTGGCTAGCCTACCGATGAGAGGCTGCACTGGAGGCTTGCAACCCTCTTTGCGTTGCCTCTTGCGACGACGACGCCCACTGTCTCGGTGATCTCTGTGGCACCACAATCAAAGGATTCTCACTGGGGAAAATGCCCCCATCCGCAAACGGCCATGTCGATTTGACCGGCTAGGCAAAAAAGTTTTCCGCCCAACGACCGCCGAAACCAAGCTACTGGCCAGTCGCGGGTGACCCACAGTTGCATATGTGGGTCCCAGGAAATCTACCGCCGTATCTCACCTTTTTGATTACCATCTCGCACGAGCCAAACGCCAGCGAGGACATTTCAGATGCGCGCGACGCACCATCAAACAATACAGCAAGTGAAGAATGGGACGATCGCGAGCACTCACGGAACGTGAACGACCTGCTTCGACGGCCGGACCGTTAATGCCCGAAACAACTCCGGCAGCAGCGGTCGGATGTCGTCAATGTCATTCGAAGCAGCTCGCAAAACGATAACCCCGATCGGCAAGTCCACGAGATTCTGTTCGTACTGAAGGTTGGAGTCCTTGGTCAAAAGTGCATCAAATCCCTCCGACTCGGCAAGGCTCAATAACTCGCCATTCTCTTTACCACTCCACCCCATATAAGCCACAGTGATACATGTGTGGCCAGATATTTCGTGACGAAGCTGATGAGGTAGATTCTCATCGAGTAGTAGCTTCATGGTGTCACGCGTTGCGAGAGTGTCTTCGTCTTTGCATCATCGAGCAATTCTTCGACTTGCTTTTGACTTACCGTTGGAAACTGCTCCAGAAAGTAAGGGATGCTCCTACCTCGCTTGAGGTAGTCGAACAACGACTCCACTGGCACACGCGTCCCAGTAAAAACGGGCGTGCCCCCGAGGATATTCGTATTCGTGGTAACGACGTCAGACATACACCCAATTATAGCCTTTGTCCCGCATCAAGAGAAGATTTCTCTGCAAGAATTTATATCCGCGCCACCCGGTTACCACTCACACGGCGGACCAGACTGCGCATCTCGAGAACGTGGATCGTCGAAAGCACACGGTGCACGGGCAGGCCGCTGGTTTGGGTGACGTCGTCGATCAATGATCCCTGGGTGTCGATCGACTGCAACACTTTTTGTTCGATGTCGTTTAGTGTGACTTCCGCAGGAACGCGGATCGTGATGCCGTCGTCGCGCGGGGCTTCGTGAGCCATGGGGCCCAATTCTTCCAACACGTCGTCGATCGAAGAAACGAGCTTCGCACCATCGCGGATCAAGCGATGCGGGCCCTGCGAAAGTCGGCTGTCGATCGCACCCGGCACGGCAAACACTTCGCGGTTTTGCTCCCACGCGTGGCGAGCCGTGATCAGCGCGCCCGAACGGTCGGCGGCTTCCACGACAATCGTGCCGATCGTAAGTCCACTGATGATCCGGTTGCGCTGCGGAAACATTCCGCTGATGGGCGGCATCGTGGGAGCCGCTTCGCTCATCAGGCATCCCTGTGCGGCAATCTCGTCGGCTAAGCCGACATTCTCCGGCGGATAGGGTGCGAGCACACCGCTAGCCAAAACGGCAATCGTGCGCCCACCAGCAGCGAGCGCGGCACGGTGGGCGGCGGTGTCGATGCCACGGGCCATGCCGCTAACCACGGTAATCCCCGCCCGAGCCAAACTAGTGGCCAGTGCCGACGCTTGTTTCAAACCATAGCGGCTGGCATGTCGCGTGCCGACAATCGCCACCGCTAACGAATCTCCAGGCAAAAACGTCCCGCGCACAAACAGCACGCTCGGCGGGTCGTGGATCTCTTTTAATAGGGGCGGATATGCGTCGTTGGATTCGAGCAAAACCTGAAGATTGTTTTCGCGAGCGATTTCAAGCTGTGCGTCGACATCCACTTCGTCGCACGAGTCGACAATGCGTCTGGCCAACGTCGGCCCCACGCCCGATACGCTTTGCAGTTCTCCCACGCCTGCCGCCAAAACTCCAGCGGCCGAGCCGAATTGCATAAGCAATTTGCGGCGTATGAGCGGTCCCACTCCAGAAATAAGCGCAAGCCGCAATTCCTCGCGGAGTTGGTCGACATTCGAGATTTGCAATTTAGAATCGGCCACGAAAATAAGGACTCTATCTGTGCTACGGATGATTCAATTTCGCCCAGCGCAATCTTCCTAATAGCCACAAAAAACACAAAAAGTCACAAAGAAATCGCTTTGCCGAAACGTATCCAATACTCCCTTTTTTGTGTCTCTTTGTGTTTCTTGTGGCTATTGTCTTTTGATTATGGCGCTGGCCGTGCTGAATCGTTTCTGCACCGCTATCTGCCTAGCGATGCTACGACATCATCAATACGAACGTCCTTGACCAATTCGACATGCCCCATCCGGTCGGGCAGTACAAAACGGAGCTGACCGTCGTCGACCTTCTTGTCGCGGCGCATCAAATCGACCAAGTCGTCGGCGTCAAATGCGGGGACAGTAATCGGAAGCTTGAGCGATTCGAGCAGCGTCTGTTGTCGCGCAACAAATGCCTCGTCGACCCGGCCCATGCACATCGCCAGCCGCGCGGCACACATCATGCCGATCGAAACCGCTTCGCCGTGCAGCATTTGGTCGTATCCGCTGGCCGCCTCAAAAGCATGGGCAAACGTGTGCCCGTAGTTAAGCACTGCCCGTAAGCCGGAGATTTCGCGTTCGTCTTGTTCGACTACGTCCGCCTTCAGGCGGCAACAACGCTCGACCATATGCCGAAGCGCGCCAGCATCCTTGGTATTGATCTCGTCGATGTGCTGCTCGAGATAGGCAAAAAAATCAGCGTCGAGAATTACCCCATACTTGACCACTTCCGCAAGTCCAGCGCGGTATTCGCGCTCGGGCAACGTTGAAAGTACGTCGACGTCAACAAGCACACCCTGCGGTTGCCAGAACGCGCCGACCATGTTTTTCGCGCCCGGCAGATTGATCCCCACCTTGCCACCCACCGAGCTATCGACCTGGGCCAGCAGTGTTGTAGGGACTTGAAAGAAATCGAGCCCGCGGGCAAAAGTGGCTGCAACAAAACCGGCCAAATCGCCCACCACTCCGCCACCCACGGCAACGACAATCGATTGCCGATCGGATCCTTCCTCGAGCATCGTTTCCCAAAGATCGAACGCCACCTCGGGCAGTTTACTGCGCTCACCCGCGTCGACCACCAGCAGATGGACTTCCCAGTGGGCGTCAACCAGCAGATCGCCAAGTTTGTCGGCATAGAGGGTGTCGACGTTGGTGTCGGTGATGATTACCGCATGAGACGAACGGCTGCGCTCGCGCAGAAAATGTGCCAAGCCTGCTAGATTCCCGCCGCCGATTTCGATGTCGTAGCTGCGCTCCGCCAATTCGACACGGGTAATGTCACCATTCTGAGCCACAGGCGTACCTTAAATGACTTAAACTAAAAAATGAACCGCCAAGAGCGCCAAGTACGCCAAGAAATGCGGTGGAAACTCATTGCCCTACAGATACACCGTCTCCGATAAACGACTGATATCCAATGTTATAAGGAATCGAAAAAAATCCTTGGCGGTTTTCAGTTTAGTTAAATAAGAACGAAAATCATCTCGGCTGTTTCAAGACGAAACGCGTTGGACATCTTCGTCAGTCACGACAATCTGTCGGCAAAATCCCGTGTGCATACGGACATACTCAAGATGAGCCGCTTCCGAAGGCTTCTCGTGCAGGCGCACCTCCAACTGGTTGCGCTTGCGGGGGTCCAGGTCGTACTCTTCCGGCCAGACGGTTGAGGTCTCGACCACCAGCGCTTCGCGATAAGGATCAAATGCGTCCGGCATCGTAAGTTCCTGTTCTATCTGTCGGCAAAAAACTCAGTATACTGGCCAGAGCGTGAGAGAAAAGCCGTGGTGGTGCAAATGTCGAGGGGTTTATGGATCAGTCGGGAACCAGGCTAGTCGTTGGGCTTGCAGGTTTAGCGTTGATTGCAGGGGTTGGGTCGTGGTGGACTCGTTACGAGGCATCGCATCGCGCCACACAGTTTTGGGGCAAGGAGGCCGGGCCCTTGATTGCCCAACCGGCTGGGCTGGAAGTGCTTTTTCTCCAGCAAACGAAAGTGAACAATGGCCCTCAAGACGATTTGCTGCTCACACTAGGGCAGCAACAACCGTATCGGATCACCGGGTCGAAGGATCTGACTGACGCCCCAGGACTAGTCCACCTCCGGCACGCACTGTTTAGCGACAGCAATTATCTGTGGCAAGAAAAACCTGCCGCGGAGTCTGTACGTTGGCATTGGGTGCTACGCTTCCATCGGGACAACACACAGGTGCGCATCGCCCTGTCGGACGATTTTTCAATGCTCGGAAAGGTCGATTCCCGCGGAGAGGTGTATATCGTATCCTGCCGCCCGATGGCAGCCACGCTACGCCAGTATTTTCAATCTATAGAGTTGGGTGGGCCTTCCGACCAGAATTGACGGGTGCCACTGTCTGGCTTTTCTCTTGCTAGCACTTCGCGAGAATGCTCTGGGGTGGCCTGGTGGCAATCTCTATACTTCGCGACCTCGGCCAAAGCGAGAATCATTAAAAAGGCTTGTGAGCATCATGCGTTCGATCGCAATTATCAACCAAAAAGGTGGCGTCGGCAAAACCACTACGGCAGTGAACCTAAGTGCTGCTTTGGCGGCAAGCGGTTTGCGCGTCGGGCTTGTGGACCTCGATCCCCAGGCACATGCTTCATTGCACTTGGGGCTTAGCCCGACGGGGCAGATGCCCACCGTGTACGACTTGCTCACCGGCGACGCAAAACTTGCCGACATCTGGCAGCCAACTGGCGAAAATCTCATGGTCGCACCATCGCACATCGATCTGGCAGCCGCGGAAGTCGAACTGGCTGGCGTCGTGGGCCGCGAGGTGATTTTGCGCGACAAGCTGGAGGAGGCGCGCGATCAGTTTGATTACCTGTTGATCGATTGCCCGCCTTCGCTGGGAATTCTCACCATCAACGCCCTGGCGGCTGTGGACGACGTATTTCTACCCTTGCAGCCACACTATCTGGCATTGCACGGCTTGAGCAAACTGTTGCAGACGATCGATCTGGTTGCTCGACGACTCAACAGCCGGCTGCGGCTCGCGGGGGTGGTGTTCTGCCTGTACGAATCGGGAACCCGTTTGGCAGCAGAGGTGTCGGCAGACGTAGAGACGTTTTTCAGCGAAGCTCGCAACGAGAATTCGGCCTGGAAGCAGGTCCATTTGTTCAAGGCTCGCGTCCGCCGCAATATCCGCCTGGCCGAGGCCCCCAGCTACGAACAGTCGATTTTCCAGTACTCGCCCCAATCAGCTGGGGCAGAAGATTACCACGCCTTGGCCTACGAAGTGCTAGCGCTCTATGCCGGCTTAGCCGACACATCGCCATCGGAGCGGTCTGCCGACCGACTTGCCGCCTGAAACGCTTTCAAAGTTGGCCCTTTCTTTCTGGTTAAACTTTTCCGACATGGCAAAGTTTGACGGCTTGGTGAACCTTGTCTGCGAAGCTTTTCCGATTGCTCCGGTTGATCCGCTCGCTGCAGGAAAAACATTTGTGCCGCCTGCTACCCTGACCAATGCGTTGCGGTCGTATTGGTCGATTGGCATCTAAGGACGAATCTACTCGTCCATCGCGCATGAACCAACCAATTTGCCTGTGCAACCCAGGTGCGAAATTGGATTCCATCCAACCAAGCGCCCAAATGCAAAGGCCTTTTGCTTCCAAGTATGGGGGCAACACAACTTACAGGAGACCGAGCGAATGCGAGTTTCGTGGACCCAGGGATGTGGACTACTGGCGCTGTCCACCGCCGTTTTGGTGCTTGGCACCAACGGCGCTTACGGCCAATTTTCGCCTTATACCAGTTCGGCACAGCCTCAGCAGCAAGCCGCCGCCCAGCCCCAGTGGCAGGGCTACGCACAGCCCAGCTATGCCCAGCAACAGGCGGGCTATGCTCAACAACAAACGGGCTTTGCACAACAGCAAGCTCAACAACCCAGCTACGCACAACAGCAACCAGCTCAGCAACAACCTAGCTATGCCCAGCAGCAGCCTGGTTATGCTCAACAACAAGCTCTGCAAACTCAGCCGCAGCAGCAAGCTCAGCCGCGATACACGGCCATGGCATTCCAAGGTAGCGATAGCCGGCAATTGGTTGAATCGCTTGACCCGAGCAAGCTGCCAGCGCAGCAAACGTCCGTAGAAAACTATGCGGCTCCTGCTGCCGTACCGAGTGCCGTGGGCTATGCGGCCGGATGTGGAACCTGCGACATTGGCTACAACACCTTCGACAGCGGCGGTGGCTATGGCTACGGGCGACAGGGTTACGGCAATCAGTGTGGCACGCTAGGTGCCGCCAATTGCGGTAGTGGCCGACGCTGGTTCGGCGGCGTTTATGGATTACTGATGGAACGCGACAACGCCAGCCGCGTCCCGCTGGCTTTCGTTTCGTCAACTGCCAATGCCCCACCCTACTACCCCACCGACACGGAAATCGCGCTCACCACACGTAATGTCGATATCGACTTCCAGGGTGGTGTGGAGTTCCGATTGGGAGCAACCTTGGGCGGACGCCGTGGCGGCGGATATGCCGGCGCTAGCTGCGATTCGTGCGGAGGCGGCTCGTGTGCCTCCTCTTGTGGTTGTGGCCCAACCCACGCTTGGGAAGCCGTCTACTGGGGTATCTTCGAAGACGATGCCACCAGCGTTGTCACCGATATTACGGCCGACGCATTTCGCACTTACGGCATGATGGATTTCCGGGGACTCGAATACAGCCCCACTGGGCTTCCTGCTGACTATCGGTCAGTCAACGTCTGGTTCGACAACGGGCCACCCACCGTCGATAACAGCGCGCCTTACGACGTGGAAGTACGCAGCTTCACAACCCGTAGCACATTCTCAGCACAAAACTTGGAGTTGAATCTGCTGCGATTGCCAGTAGCCTGCGGTGGTTGTGGAAACTCGCAATCTCGCTACGAAATGACCACGTTCGTCGGTGGCCGCTACATGCGGCTGGACGAAGATTTTCTGTTCCGCACTGATTATCAGCGGATGGATACCAATGCCCTCGGCTTCTTGGCCTACAACGTGGAAATCGACAACGATTTGTACGGTGTTCAGATGGGGTGCAATGGTGTCTACCATCTCGGATGCACCGGTCGTTTTGCGGTCCAATGCAGCTCGGCTGTCGGCGTCTACGGCAATCACATCGAAGTAAGTCAACGGATGGATGCACCCACCGGTGGCGTGGTTCGATATGCCAATGGCACTCAAGCGAACTTCAACAGCCAAACCGACAAGGACGACGTCGCTATCATTGCCGAACTACGCCTCGGCAGCAGCTACCAGGTCAACAACAACTGGAGAGTTTACAGTGGTTGGCGTGTGCTCGGACTTTCGGGTGTTGCCTTAGCTACCGACCAAATCCCCACGGCGTTCATTACGCCCGGACAGGTCGGCAACATTGCCTCGAGCGGCTCCATGATCCTCCACGGCCTGCAAGCTGGCGTCGAGTACAACTACTAAACGAGTTAAGCTCGACAACCTTTCTCACCACTACCCCGTCTGGTGCAACTGCATCAGTCGGGGTAGTGTCGTTTTCGCACACTCTTCATCGGGGGAAGCTGCCACGAGTTGTAGGGTCTTTCAACCACGACTGCGTAAGACTTAACGTTGCAAAGCTCATCACATAATACACCATCGAACTGCAGTTTATTGCGCCGCTGAAGTGCCGCGTGGTATTTTCTTGACCTGCATTCTTCTGCGTCGTAGATACATCTATCGCTAAGCTTTGGGTTGCCATTCGCAAGTCGTCTGCCCAGTTGCTGAGCAATCCAGTATCTCCTGAACATGGTGACGAAAACTAGGTGCATCCAATGGCAACTGAAAAAATAAGTGTTCTTCGGGGTACCTGGAAACGCTTCACAACCCGAATCCAAACGTCACTATCACCAGGCTCGGGACACTTAGCGCTTATCACCCAGATATTTCTTTTCTCCATCGCATTCTTTGCGCTTGTTCTGGTTCAACGCCACATGCAATCGAATCTTATCAGGGAAAACGCACTGCAACAGGCCACCCAGTACAGCAAGTCGCTTAAGAGATTTCGAAGGTTGTATGCGTCGACTGTCGTCTCAACGGCTCAAGAACATGGCCTCAAAATTGTAAGCGATTTCGAGGGTGTGAAAGGCGCCATCCCTTTGCCGATAACGTTGACCAAGCTCCTGGGAAATCAGTTGGCTGATAACGAAGGTGGCGGACGTGTCCAGCTCTATAGCCCTTATCCATTTCCCTCAAATCGTGAGCCGGGAGGATTGCATGACTATTTTTCTCGAGATGCTTGGACCGCTCTCGAACGTGATCCCGATACACCTTTCTTCAGTATTGAAGAAATCGACGGGAAACCGATTCTTCGGTATGCGACTGCAGACATCATGCAGAGCTCCTGTATTGATTGCCATAATAATCACCCCGACACGCCAAAGAACGATTGGAAAGTGGGTGATCTGCGCGGTGTCTTAGAAGTTTCCGTGCCATTGGATGCGGCAACTCTTCGCGCAAATGCCGACACGAGGGAATTCACTTTTCTCATCGCAGGGCTGTCGTTGCTAGGTGTGTTGTGCATAACGAATGTTTTACGGCGCAATCGTCGATCCTCCCGAGAATTGGAACGATTAGTAGAACATCGAACCGCCGACCTGACGAACGAAATCAAAGAACGAAGCAATGTGGAAGAGGCTTTGCGCAACAACGAAGCCAGAACCCGCGCCATTGTTGAATCGGCTGCCGAGGGAATCGTCGTCATCGACGAGCAAGGGATCGTAGAATCAATAAATGGCGCTGCCGCCAAGATGTTTCAGTACCTTGAGGAGGAAGTCGTGGGCAGAAATGTTTCCATGCTCCTGCCGTCTCCCGATGCCGAGCAGCACGATGAGTACCTCGCCAGATACTTACGCTCCGGGCAAGCCAAAATAATTGGAACTGGCGGCCAAGACGTAAATGGGAAACGCAAGGACGGATCGATTTTCCCTATTCACCTTGCCGTCAGTGAAGTCAAATTCTCTCAAAGAAGAATTTTCACAGGAGTTCTTCACGACCTGACGGAACGCAAACAATTGGAGAGGGAACTATCCCAGGCACAGAAGCTGGAATCGATTGGGCAATTGTCAGCTGGCGTTGCCCATGAAATCAACACGCCGATGCAGTACATCGGCGACAACTTGGAGTTTCTCGACGAGTGCATGAACAATCTCCTTGAAGTCGTGGACACCTATCAACAAAGACTTGAGGACAAAGCAACTGCCCAACCATGGGAACATCGCATACAAGAGTTGAGCGATGTCAAAAAGCGTTGCAAATTTGACAGCATACGCGAACAGGTTCCCCAAGCGATTCAAGAAAGCCTCGAGGGCGTCGAGCGCGTGATTCACATTGTGCGGGCAATGAAGCAATTCTCCCATCCAGGCAGTTCTAAGAAAGTGCTTTCCAACATCAACGACGCCATCCGTAATACGGCGACCATTACCAAGAACCGTTGGAAGTACGTGGCCGAATTAGAGTTGGAGTTGGACCCCGACCTGACCGAGGCGATGGTGCTTACTGCCGCACTGAACCAGGTGTTGTTGAACTTAATGGTCAACGCGAGTGACGCGATCGCCGAGAAACAAGGCGAGCAAGGCAATCAGAAAGGAATGATCACAGTCCGTACGAGAAACGATTCGGACTCAGTGGTTATAGAAGTCGAAGACACGGGCTGTGGTATTCCCGACGAGATCGTAGATCGTGTCTTCGACCCATTTTTTACCACCAAGGATGTCGGCAAAGGAACGGGGCAAGGGCTAGCGATTTCGCGCGACGTGATCGTCAACAAACACAATGGGACACTCGAGGTACTGAGCACTCCAGGAGAGGGCACCACATTTATCGTCCGATTGCCGATCTCACCTTCAACAGATAATCTGCAAGAGGGGTCGCAAGATATCGAGCGAGAAGATCTCGTGGAACAACCTCTGATTACTTCATAATAAATGGGCCAAAGATCGCATCAGCGCACCAAAGGCACCCAACACATGTGTGGCAACTAATAACATTTTTACGAAAGCAAACCAATGGCCGAACGCATACTCTTTGTGGATGATGAACAGGCGCTATTAAACGGAATCCAACGGCGTTTGGGTTTGGAATTCGATCTTGTGACCGCTTCGTCTGGAGAGGAGGCGCTTCGCGAAATTGAAGAGAATGGTCCCTTTGCCGTTGCCGTAACGGATATGCGCATGCCGCAAATGGACGGAATTCAATTCATTGAAAATGCACGCAAAATCGCACCTGATACCGTCTATATCATGCTGACCGGCAATCAGGATTTGGCCACGGCAACACAGGCTGTGAACGATGGTCAAGTGTTCCGCTTTTTGAACAAACCGTGTGAGAGCCAAGCCATCAAGCAAGCTCTTGACGCAGGCTTGCGCCAATATCAATTGGTTGCAGGCGAAAAAGAATTGCTCCATCAGACCTTTGTGGGCGCGGTAAGCGTATTGACCGACGTTTTAGAGATAGCTCAACCCGAGGTCTTTAGCCAGGCTCCGAAGATTGAGCAAATTGTGAGAGAGTTGCGATCCGGATTGGATATCGAAGATCGCTGGGAATACAAGCTCTCGGCCCGTCTCGGCTTGCTTGGATTCGCTCTTCTGCCCGAACAAGAGCGATTGAGTTTTGAATATGCCTTGCCGTCAGACCAAAACTCCCAAGCAATATTTCTGCGCGCGGCATCGATAGCATGCAGGGTGATGGAGCGAATTCCTCGTCTTCGATCCGTTGCACAAATTATTGGCAACCAAGACGGCATTGACGGAAACATTTGTTGTATTTGCCCGACGTCTGAGAGCGATATCGTGCACCTTGGAGCCACGCTACTGCGAATTGCTGTGCATTGGAATTGTTTGACTAGAAGCGGCATGAGTAACGATGCCGCCCTAATAGAACTCAAGCTATGTCTGCCGAAATTACTTCCTCAGCTTGAGGATATTTTGCTAGCCGTTGATCTTGGATACGATGAACAAAGGGCGCTAGACATAGCGATTTGCGATCTCCAAGAAGGAATGATTCTTCACGACGATGTCATTACTAAAGATGGGGCAACATTGCTCCGCAAAGGACGACGGTTAACCTGGATGATCATCGAGAAGCTTCGCATGCACCGATCTGAAGACAAGAGGCTCCGTTCCATTCGTGTCGTTGAGTCGTCGTGCAATGTCAATAATCGCGTCTTAGCAGCTACGTGATTCGGACGGTCCAAACGAGATAACGAGGCAGTCCCAACCAGGGAAATCTGAACTTGATTAGTGATTCGCCTTGTCGACTCCCTCGAAAAATCTCTTTCATTTGCTGACAAGCACCTGTAAACTTGTCGCATCATGCAAAATCACAGCCTACAAAAAACTATTCAGGGCAATCTTTACGACTATCCGAAGTATTACGACTTGGTCTACGGATCGGACTGGAAAGCCGAATTTGATTTTCTTTGCGCCTGTTTCGACAAACATGCGTACGTCGAAGTGTGGAAACTCTTCGAGCCCGCCTGCGGTACGGGGCGTCTGCTGGCCAGGTTTGCCGCGAAAGGCTTCGACGTAAACGGATTGGACCTCAATCCCCGCGCGGTCGAGTATTGCAACCAACGGCTCACACGCCACGGTTTTCAGGCCTCGGCAGTCGTGGGCGACATGACCGATTTCCGTTTGCCGAAACGCGTTGACGCTGCGTTCAACACGATCAACAGCTTCCGCCATCTGGCCACCGAAGCACAGGCCCGCAGTCACTTGCAGTGCGTCGCGCGGTCGTTGCGCATAGGTGGTATTTATGTACTAGGTTTGCATTTGACTCCCACAGTGGGAGTACCGATTCAGGAAGAAAGTTGGTCGGCCCGACGGGGCAATCTTGCCGTTCTATCGCGTATGTGGGTCACGGATTGCGACCTCAAAAAACGTCGCGAAACGGTCGGAATGAGCTTCGACATCTACACTCCCACCCGACAAACCCGGATCGAAGACCAAACCGTCTTCCGCACCTACACCCTGCGGCAAATGGCGAAGCTGCTTAGCGATATTGCGGAATTTGAGATAACTGCTGTCTACGACTTTAGTTACGACATTAATTGCCCGATCCAACTCAGCCCCCAGACCGAAGACGTGGTCTATGTTCTTAGAAAGCGTTCTAAGTAGGTCTTCGCAACGGGACCAATCCCGATGAGAATTAACGAAGTCGAGATTTTTGCTGGTCATGAGAAATCCCTCATCCGAGCAAAAAATCGTTGCTGGTCATCCATAAATAACACGCCGTTTTGAGTAGTCGCTTGTGAACACCTCCCCATCTTCTGTGGACAATGCGCTGGTTCCCGAATCAAGCCACTGTGAGGAACATGTTGATTTCGTGCGCTGGGCTCTCGCTCAGTTGGGCATCTCGTATGCCGAGGATGCCGATGGTGCGCGATTTTCGCTTGACGAAGCCGATCGGGAAGTATTCGAAGGCCAGTCGGAGCTGCGGCTAGCCTGGAGATCAGCGCCGACAGGTAGCTCGTGGGAACCGATCGACGTTCAAAGTCGCTTTGGCCATTGGCTGCTCGAGAAATTGCGCTCCGCAGGCCCGGCAGTGCCTACGCAGCCACGGTTTCAACCGGCTGCAGTCAACGACGTTGCCAGCAAACTTCTGGCCGCCTACCGTGTGGATGGAGGACAGGTTCACCTGGGTGGGTGTCAACTTGAAGATTTTCCATTTCTCCGTCTTAGTTTTGCTGCCAGCGAGAAGGGTCGTCCCTCAGTTCGGCATGTATTTGTTGCGCACGACGGATCCTCCGTTTCGGATGATCTTGCACTGAATCTCGGTTTGCTCGAATTGGAGCCGATCCACAAATCGCAGCCTCGAATCGACCATATTACGATCAACACGCTGCTTGCCGCGGGACGGCGCATCGCCGCCAAGAAGTCTTCTGTTCGTGATCCCTCGGCAACGGTCGCCGAACCGCTGGTAGCTGCGATTGTCTGGGTCAAACACGTCAGTGGCAAACTACTGTTCACCGTGGGTGGCACGACGATTGAGCACCCTTTTTCCGGTTGGGCGAAATTGATCGAGGCGCAGCCTTATGTGTCGAAAACTTCGGGTGCCAGCAGTTTTCACCTCGGCGCAACCGACGATGGCCGCATCGACGCGGTCGATCAGATAGTACCCTGCGAGTGTTCGGGACGGCGTGTTTTGGTCCAGGAGCTGGTCACTTGCTGCGTAACCGGCAGGCACGTGCTGGAAGAATTTACCGAACTCTGTCCCGTCTCGGGACGACCTGCACTGAGCGATGAGTTCGCCATTTGTCCGATGTGCCGTCAGCGGGTGAGCCAATCGGTCTGGCAGGAAAAAGGTTGCGACGCCTGCCGACAGTTGACGAAGATCCGTGCAAATGACCCCCGGCTGGCATGGATTTTGGGCGAGCATAAGGGCCTGGACCGCTGGAGGCGGTGGCGGCTTGCCGAAACCCAGCAGGCATATATTGCCCAGTCGGAGCGTCTGATGAAGCGATTGCTGATCGTCGTGGACAAGGAGTCGCTGACCATCAGACATCTCGCCACATCGGGAAAATGGGCTTCGCTCTGGACACCCGCCACGGGGACGGCTCGGGACGAACTTCTGCGTTGAGAACGCCAAGTCCAAAAATAAAAAGTGTACCGACAGTCCACTCTTTGGCTTAGCCGACAGGAATCTTGTGAAGTCGGCTTGGTGGACGTAACTGCTTGCGTGGCCAAATGATAGGTTGCTGGGCTTGGACAATATCCCATCCACAGCGACCTAGAGCTAACATTCAGGTGAAAACGATCAAAACGATTTTAGCATTTTTTCTATAGACCGCGTTGAAGCAGTGAATAAAATTAAAAGGCTGTAAAACAAGTAGATTCTCCCCCTCTCGGCAGTTGCAAAAGTCAGACGCGCGCACCCCCGGTGGTTCGACTTCGTTACCCCCTTCACACTCCCCTTTCTGATAACGCAGCAATGGGTTGTGCGAAACGAAGTGGCCCCTTTGCCTAACGGCAGATCTATCTGACTAGGACAACTGAAATAGGGCCAACTGAATTGGCTGGCCTGGGTTGGGCAGATTGGAACTAGTGCTTTGACTATGTTGAATTGATGGGTTGAAGCTGACAAAGCACTAGGTCGACTGGAGCTCGTTCTGGAGAGTTGTTGCGTGGGCAGGTGCGTGCGGATTCCCTGTCCGGTATCGTTTTGTCTACCCGCAATGGACGTTGCTGAGTTCTGCTGGAGCTTTGCCGAGGAGTTGTATGTCTTGGGTAAGATAAGTCTGGCGGCGAAGTTTCCTGCTTAAACGTAATCTTTTTCCAAATGTCGAAAGCATAAAACCACACGGCGACTTGGTGTTAGAATTAGTTGTCTGTGCCCATTTTTTCAGAGGTAAATCTTGTTCATCCTAGCGGTTAAACTATTTCGGATTGTGTCGGTTCGCCTGCGATTTCAGGCGCCTTCCTGCGAATTTGAAAGTGCGTCACGTTGTGCTCCCGATTGCTATCGGCTAGCGCCGGCGCCGGCCCCATGGGGTTCTGCGCGAAGTCTCCTCGGCAAACCGATTAGTCAACCGCTTGTTATGTCATGTCACCCGTTTGAGATGCACCCATTTGAGGTGACCTCGTAACAGTTTTTCGAACCACTAATATTGTTGAGGAGTGTTGACCTTGTACGACACACTTATAGATCACGAATTGGACGAAGATTCCGCTGCCGAAGCGGAGTTGAGTTCCAAGAACCGCGGAAATAATAACGAAGAGGGGGACGATACGGGCAACAGCCTGTCTATCGGCCTCGATGCCAATGCGAAGGACGACGCTTCGCCCGACGCCTCCTCTGACACTGATGAGGAAACTCCCGATGTTGAATCTTGGTCCGACGACCCGGTGCGGATGTATCTGACCCAAATGGGCGAGATTCCTTTGCTCACCCGACAGGAGGAAATCAACCTCGCTCGACGGATCGAAACGACGCGAACCGCGTTTCGCCGACGCTTGTTGGCCTGCGATTTTGTGATTCGCGCCGCCTATAAGGTGCTGAGTCGAGTCCATCGGGGTGAATTGCCTTTCGACCGCACGGTACAGGTTTCTGTAACCGATCGGTTGGAAAAGGAACAGATTCTTGGCCGTCTGCCTCACAATTTGCGCACCCTGGAAATCTTGCTGCAGCGTAACGAGGAAGATTATCGTTTGGCGACCAGCAAGAGCGAAAAAATGTCGACCCGCCGCCAAGCTTGGGCCCGTTTGGCTCAGCGACGCCGACGTGCGGTGATGTTGATCGAAGAATTGGGACTCCGCACCCAGCGCATTGAGCCCATGATCGCTGCCCTTGAGGACTTCAGCGAGCGCGTCGACGAGTTGAAGCAGCAGCTTCAGAAGATGAAGAAAAATCGCGCTCCCGCCGAGCAGCGAAAACCTTTGCAGATCGAATATCGCAATATCCTCCGCATGACGCAGGAAACCCCCACCAGCCTTCGCAACCGCGTCGACGGCCTCAAGAGGATTTATTCCCGCTATCAACGCGCCAAGCGAGGTTTGTCCGAGGGCAACCTGCGTTTGGTCGTGTCGATCGCAAAGAAGTATCGCAACCGTGGCCTAAGTTTTCTGGATTTGATTCAGGAAGGCAATGCCGGGTTGATGCGGGCTGTCGATAAATTTGAGTATCGTCGCGGCTTCAAGTTCTGTACGTATGCCACATGGTGGATCCGTCAAGCGATCACCCGTGCCGTTGCAGACCAAAGCCGAACTATCCGAATTCCCGTGCATATGGTCGAAACCATGAGCCGCGTGCGAAACGTATCGCGTGCGTTGTTGCAACGCCTCGGTCGCGAACCGACCATGGAAGAAACCGCACGGGCGGCTGGCTGTTCGGTCGAAGAAGCTCGCCGGGTATTGGCGATGAGTCGCTACCCGATTAGTCTCGACCGACCGGTAGGCAACAGCGAAGACAGCCACTTTGGCGATCTCCTGCCCGACTCGGGGGCCGAAAGCCCAGCCATCGGTGCAGCCCAAGAAATGCTGCGAACGCGGATTTCCAAGGTACTCAAAACACTCAGCTACCGCGAACGCGAAATCATCAAGCTTCGCTACGGTCTGGGCGATGGGTATAGTTACACGCTCGAAGAAGTGGGCCACATTTTCAAAGTGACCCGCGAGCGTATTCGCCAAATTGAGGCCAAGGCCGTTCGCAAACTGCAACAACCGAGCCGCAGCCAAGAACTCTCAGGATTTCTCGATTAGCGAACTTTTTTCAACAGAAAACAGCACCACCCCGCAATGCACTTCGCATTGTGGGGTTTTTTGTTTGTAAATATACCGGACTTGGCCCCTACCTACCCTTTGGCTAGCGAGACCATGTGGCCCATCTCGGGGAGAATGAGTTTCTCCATAGCTAGCCGCACCGCGGCTGTGGAACCGGGCATCGTCAACACCACGGTTTGATCCACCAACCCCCCGCAGGCACGGCTGAGCATCGCTGCCGGGCCAATCTCTTGATAGCTTAGCGATCGCAACAACTCGCCGTAGCCAGGCAGTTCTTTGGTAAACAGTTTGCCCACCACATCGGGCGTCTGATCGCGTGGAGCGATGCCTGTGCCCCCGGTGATCAACACAATGTCGACTCCGTCAGCCTGAACAAGGCGGCATACGTGCTCTTCAATGTGCGAAGGCTCATCGGGAATGACAATACGCTCCGCCACAGAATGCCCCTTCGCTTGCAGAAGTTCGAAAACTGTCTGGCCGCTTTTGTCATTTTCCAGAGTTCGAGTATCGCTAACGGTAATAATCGCGCCACACACACTCTCGGGGCCATGCCGACGATGCTCTGTTGCCGATTCGCTGTGGTAGGAGTCTGTCATTTTCTGCCGTCTTTTCAGCCGTTTTCCTGAGGAAACAGAGCCTCGCACATCGCGAAGCTACGGTATAATTGAACATAGGTACCCACGCGAATCAACAGGCGCTTTGTAAGTGCCCCTCTTGCCGATGAAACTCATTCACATCCTGCCACTGCATCTAATCATCATGCTGCTTGCTCCAAGCGGCATCGGTCGGGCAGATGTTTTCGAGTTAAAAGAGGGGGGACGCATCTCGGGAGTATTGATCGAACAAGACAAAGCCGAACAAAATAAAAACGATCAATACGTGATCCGCACCGATGGCGGGGCGCTAGTGACGCTCGACCACTCGCAGGTACGCAAACGCGTAACCCAAGACGACAATTCGCTGGAATACGAACAGCGCAGCCGTGCCCTGCCCGATACAGTCGAGGCACATCACGAGTTGGCCCAATGGTGCAAGCGACAAGGGTTGGGGGAAATGGCCGACCATCATCTGCAGCGCATTCTCCAGCTGGATCCCAACGACCCCCAGGCAAGACAAAGTTTGGGGTTTCAAAAACACCACGGTCGATGGTTCACTCGGGAGCAAATTATGGAACAGCGTGGCATGCACCATTTCGAAGGCGCCTACCGCACTTCCCAAGACATTGCACTGCGCGAGCAACAGAAACATCGAGAACAAGCCGAGACCGATTGGTTCCGGAAAATCCGTGGCTGGCGACGCTGGCTGGATGATCAACGATCGACCGAAGCCGCTCAGAACATCGCTGCTATCCGCGACCCGTATGCTGCCAACGCACTCATCAAACTTCTCGACCGCGAAGATGATCCCAAGGTGCGCAGCCTTTATATTGAAACCTTAGGCGAGTTGCGCCATCCGGCTGCTGTGCAGAAACTGGTCTCGCTTTCAATTTACGAGTTTGACCATGAGGTGCGCCAACAGTGCCTCGATTATTTGCTGCGATTGTACCAGCCAATCAGTTTATTACCGTATCTCAATGCACTGCGTGACAAAGATAACGCGGTCGTCAATCAAGCGGCGGAAGCACTCGAACGCATCGGCAATCCCGCCGCACTTAGCCCATTGATCGACGCGCTCGCCACCACACACAAATACGACAATCCTGAATCGGCACCGGAAGAGATCAACGCCACTTTCACGCAAGGCCCCAACAGCAGCGGCGGAGGATTTACTTTTGGTGGCGGCGGGAAGAAGGTGATCTCGGTGGACCAACGCAACATCGGAGCCCGCCGGGCGCTCGTCGAACTCTCGGGGGGGCAGGATTTTGAATTCAACGAAAACGCCTGGAGGCGGTGGTTTGTCAACCAGCAGGAGCTCACCGACGTCGACGCCCGCCGCGACAACTGATAATCGAGTTCGATTAGAATAAACCGCCATGGGCGCCAAGAACGCCAAGGTATTATCAATAATAAATCCTAACTCCGTGTTCTCCGTGACTCCGTGGTAAAAATCATTCAAGCCGACGAGGAAAATCATGTCCCAGAAAACTGTCGCGATTATCGGCGCTAGCAGCGATCGCACAAAGTTTGGCAACAAGTCGGTACGTGCCCACGTGGCCCAGGGCTATCAAGTGTTTCCCGTGAACCCAAAAGGAGGCGAGATCGAGGGTCTGCAGGTCTACCAAAACCTCTCGGACGTGCCCGCCGAAAAGCTTGATCGCGTCAGCCTTTACGTGCCCCCCACCGTGGGACTTTCCCTGATTGAAGAAATCGCTGCAAAAGGATGCGACGAGCTGTGGTTGAACCCGGGAAGCGAAAGCGATGCACTTGTCGAGAAGGCCCGCGCAGCAGGCTTGGAACCGATTGTCGCGTGCAGCATCGTAGGGGTGGGCATGAGCCCGCATGATTTGGATTAATCCTGCTCAACATTGGAGCAGTCCCAAAACGGACGTTTTTGAATCATTCATAGATGCACAGGACAATGAATCTTGTGTTGATTCGGAACTGCCGTTAAGTAAGTCACGCTGACTGCAGTTAGCTAATTGCCGTTTCTGCTGTTGGGCATGCATTTTGACAACTATGTCGATACCGTTAAAGCAGCCTTGAAACCAGTTGAAAACTTGAAAGCGGATGCTTCAAGAAAAAGCAAGAGCGGGTTAGCACTAGTCAGAAATCTTAAAGCAGAACATGAGCAAATTCGGGAGTGAATTTGACGTACAGTAGGCATAGATGATATCATTTTAGAACTTAGCAGTCAGAAATCATTACTGTAGGGAATTCGCTAATGAGACGTTTTATTGTCGCCGTCGGTATCTTGACAGTAGGTGTTTTCTCTAGTGCGTGTTTGGGTGCGCAATCGTCGCCATTATTCTCATTAGTGGGCGAACTGACTCCAGGCCCGTTGCCGACCGGTGTGTCGTACGCTTCCAGAGATGAGAATATTGACATATTCCGTAATCATGCGGTGGTTGGTGCCGGAATCTTCCGCCAGGGAGAAGATGAAGGGCGTGCCTTCGTCTACGACATTTCGAATCCGGGAAGCCCAGTAGAAATTGCTGAACTTAGGGCATCGGACAATCAACCCGGAAACGAGTTTGGTGACAGTGTTGCGGTAACCGATCACTACGTATTTGTAGGAGCGTGGGGTACCGATGGAGACCGCGGCGCAGTCTATATGTACGATATAAGTGATCCGAACAACATTACAGAGCGAAAAATCACAGCATTTGACAGCGCCGTACGCAACAATTTTGGGTTCGACTTATCGGTGAGCGGAAATCGGCTAATAGTAGCAGCACCATCCTTTTCAACAAGTACGCTACCAGCTGCAGCTTATGTTCTTGATTTCAGTGATCCAGATAATATTCAGCAACGTAAGCTACTTGCGGCTCCAGGCTCAGTGGGCGGCAACTTCGCAGAGCAGGTCGACATTGAAGGCGACTTTGCTATTGTTGGGCACATTAGCGAATCGACGCAGTTTCCCTTTTCTGGCGCAGCTCACTTATTTGATCTTGCAAATAATCGACAAAGGGTGCTGCGTGCGACCGATGCCCCAAACCACCGTGCATTCAGTCGGAACGTTGCCATTGATGGTACGCGGGCTTTAGTGAGCGTTAGTTCCGATCCTGGACCTGACGACCTCCCGGGTGCATCCCGCGGCGCAGTGTGGGCATTCGACTTTAGCAATTGGAATAGTATTGCTCAGCACGAGTTTGGAATTGGCACCGGTTTCGGAAGTGAGGTACAACTCAGCGATGGAGTCTCGGTTATCAGTACCGGGGGTTCTGCAATGCACGTTCACAATGTTGATGACGTCATGAACCCCGTGTTACTTGAAACAATCTCCCCACCTCCCGGCTCTCAAGGCTTTGCTTCCGCGATTGAGTTTAGGGGAAATTTGATGATTGTTGGTGGCAATAATCGGGCGTATATTTACCACCTAATACCTGAGCCTTCGTCGATTTTGTCGACAGCGATGGCACTCATCCTAATCTCCCTTGTCCGATTCCACACCGGCAAGTAGGTTGCTATGGTTGGGGGAGAAGACATGGGGATGAGTGCTTGCGGTTGAATGCAACTGCAAAGTTAGGAGGGTACGTGGTTGTTGATTGTCGGTGCGTTTGCCGTGCGAGATCAACGTCGCTAGTTAGTGATCGGTGCAATTGAAATCTAACGTCGGGTGGCACTGTTGAGTTTTGAGCTCTGTAGGGAACGCCCTCTGTGGCGTTCCGTGAGTACGGTACACAGCCCAACGGCACGAAGGTACGTTCTTCTTGGTTAGGCTCTAAGTCTGCCCAGCCTGGCTTTTCGCCCGACTTCGGGCGGACCACCAGCCTTCGGCAACTCTCGTGAGTGCGACGCTATCTTCCAAATTAGGCCGGAAGATCGTGAGCAGCAACAACGGCAGATACCAGGCGATAAACACGCCGCCATTGTAAGCGTGCCAAAATTGGGCGCCCAACATGATGGCTGCGGAACCGGAAATCAGTGCGCCCAAGTTCTTCTGCAAAGGCCAAATTGCGAAACTGATCGACAAGGCGACAAACGCGGCCAGGATCGGAAACCGATAAACGGGGCTCCACGTCTTCCAAACGCCTCCCAGGTCGGCCGTTGCTGGTAGCCGCAAACCAAACATTTGCAGCAGATGATCAAAGAACATTTCGCTACTTGTTGAAGTAAAAGCGAGTGTTATTACCAATATGACAATCATCAGCAAAAAACCGGTGACAAATCGCTTGACACCCCGATGCCAATAAAAGCTGCACCACAAAGGCAGCAAAAACGCAGGATAGTAAATAGTGCCCGAGGCCAAGCCGACCATCATTCCTGCGAGCAGAGGATAGCGATAAAACACAATCGCCCAAACTAAGAGTGACGCCGGCAGCGCGTGCTGGGGGCTTCCAGTCCACAAGGCAGTATACGGCAACATCAAGTACATCGTGGCGGCAGCGATGCCTGCGGTAATACTACTGAAGTGCCAATGGCCAACTACAATCAACCCAGCAACGATCATCGTATGAGAGAGGATTGCCATCACGCGTGTCGTGGCCTCGCGGATACGATATTCCTGCTCATCCCGTTGTGCGGGCGTGTCAAGTTCTTCCGACGGTGCGCCGGCGATAATTTTCTGGGTCAGAATGCGCGGCTGGCTGTACAGCAACCAAAATCCCGGGCCATCCGTAGCAAAGCTGTTAGTTTGGGTCTCGTCGCTTTCCGCTTCGGATTCCCCCTCGGCTCGGATTACCTCTGCTTGCCGCGCGGGGGAAAGATCGCCGGGACTTGGTTTTCCCGTGACCACATTGGCCATCAAAAAGAACAGCAGCGAACCCCCCAAACACATCAGCCCCGCGGCATTCAAATTGGGTTCAAGCAATGGCCGACGGACCATTGCCGAGTCTAAAAGCAATCGCACGAGAAGCAGCCCGCCAGCGGCAAACAGCCACAGAAATCCGAGATGCTCGATCTCCAACGCGTTCTCGGCGATTCCCAGATTCTCCCAAGCCCATTGAACAAGCAAAAGCCCAGGGGCCAAAGAGATCAAGAGCAGCAGGTCGAAGTTGCGCACGCTCCAAACGCGGTTGAATTTGAAGAACAGCGCCACCATCAATAGCGACGACAAATACGCCCAACTGGTGGGGTTCACTCGCTCGTAATGAAAGAGAATATCTGGCATGCAAGATTTATGCGGGCAAGCGTTTTTTTGTGCCGATGGGCAGGTAACGCACCTGAACTGTTTTCAAGAAATGTTTAACATTTCCATCAAGATAAGCGTTTCATGGCCAAGTGCAACCTGCAAACTCGATCTACTTCGCTGGTAAAGATGTGGTTGTGGGGTGGTCGGTTTCCTCTCCCAACCGGGTACGAGCCATTTCGGCCCAAGGACTTTCCGGGGTCAAAGCCAAAAAAGTTTTCCAGTGCATTTCTGCTTCCGCAGGTTGCGAAAGTCGATCCAGCGAATTGGCCAAATGATAATGCACGTCTGCATATTCAGGATGATAGGCCAACGCCCCCTGAAAGGCGGCCACCGCGAGTTCCAATTCGTTGTTTTCTGCCAACACGCAGCCCAAGTTGGCGCGCGCTTCGACGTATTCTTCGTCCAATTCTATCGCCGCATAAAAACGTTCTCGGGCGGCCGACAAATCGCCTTGGCGATATAACAAATCGGCCAATGAAAATTGAATATCCGCCGAAGGCCCCCCCGCCACCAACATCGTGCGATAAGCCTCCGCCGCACGGGCCAACTCGCCCAAATCTTCCCACTCCAATGCTGTTTGCTGCAATTGCTCAAGTGTCGAAGGAGTGGTGACTGCTTCACGGTTAGCAGCATCCGCGCCCAAATCGAATTCAGCACTGCTATGGACCTGTAAAACCAACTGCTGGTCGTCGGCGTCGTCCGGCTTATCAAAATCAATTAACAACTGACCGCTTGGCTCGGCAAGTTCGTCACCGCGACGCAAAACCAATCGCCGGCCCGAGACAATCACCGCCGGGTCGGCCAATGGTCGGGGCGAATCGGGCATCACTTTTTTTAGCTCGTTCAAACGGCGATCGATCATCCGCAACGAGCAACCCGCGTGCAGTAATGCCGCCAAATGTCGCGCTACCGCAACCTCAGGAAAATCGAAGTAGGGAAGCCGCCGAACATTCCGGCACGCCACCAACACGCCGTTACGATGCCAACGACGAATCGCAGCCACCGGCACGTCCAGCAAATCGGCCAACATCGCCGGAGTGTAATGACGCTGCACTCCCTGCGGCTGATCCACCAACCCGAGACGCTGCCAGAAATCTGCTTCGCGCAGCAACGTCGCCCGGCCGTCGGCTACATCGTCGGCAATCCGCCGAGAAGCGGAAGAGTCGCTCTGCAATGCAACCGCCAGATCAGGCTGACCGTCACCAAGAACTACAATCGTTGCCACGTCAGCTTCATCAGAAACAATCGTCGCACCCCGGGCGAGCACCAATTCGCTCACTTCACGGCGCGACATCCCCGCCAATTTGCCGACGAAAGCAATGCGCTCGCCCGCAAGTGTAGGCGCTTCATTCGCACTCAGTTCTACTGCCGATTGTGGGGGTGCAGCCATTTTGAGATTCTTGGGCACGGGTTAGACTACGAGATGAATTACGTAGTCTCCGGCACCAGCGGGCGGCTGTCAACGTGGGCCAATTTGGCCGCAATAACCACCGCTAAAAATCAAGGCTGGCTGGCCGCGATCAATTGGGGCTGCCCGTCCAATTGCGAAGTTGCCTGGGCCGACTGATGGCAACAGGGCTGAGCAAGCGGAACTCGCATCATGATCGTTCGCGGCACGCGGTAGGTGTACGTCACCGGCACCTTGCGACACACTTTGCGAGAAACTCGGATCGTTTCCTGCTTCGCGACCATGCGGCACACACGCACTTCGCAGGGCTCCACGCGCTCTTCCTGCACATAGCGGCAAACCGTAACCGGCACCTGACGCACGCGCTCCTCGGCGACCATCCGGCACACACGCACCGGCACTTTGCGTTCGACGCGTTCGACAACCTGTCGGCACGTGGTATGCGGCACCATTCGCACCCGCTCTTCGGTAACCATCCGGCAAGTGCGCACCGGCACTTTGCGCACCATCTGTTGCGGCACGAGTCGGCACACCTTTACTGGCACGCGTTGGACGACTTCCTGCGGGCAATACTGCGTCACCGGGACCTGTTGGGCCACGACGTTCGGCTTCCACACTTTTTGAACCACTTGTTGCGGCGGCGCTTGCACGTTGGCCCATACCAGCCCCGGCCTTTGATATTGCACGGTGCCGGTGACAGGATTCAGCACAGGTGTTGCCGGCATCCACGTCAGTCCCCGGCGTACCGGGGCAGAAGGAACATAAGAAACTTGATCGACGTAGCAACCTTGGTCGGCGTAGCGCGTTTGGTAGGTCGTCACCGGCCGCATCACCGTCACACGGCGCTCTTGTTCGATGGTTTCCGTGACAGGCCTCATGACGGTATAGCACTCCTCGCGTTCGGAGGTTTCCCACACGGGGCGCTGAACCGTGTATCGCTCTTCGCGCTGGGAAGTTTCCGTCACGTGGCGAACACGATTGTAACTGCAGTCGCGAACCTGTGTTTCCCACACGGGGCGCTGAACCGTATACCGCTCTTCGCGGACATTGGTTTCACGGACCGGTCGCGTGACGGTATAACGTCGCTCGCGCGATTGCGTTTCCCAAACGGGAACCTGGCGCGTCACCTGTTGCTCTTCGCAGACGATTTCTTCCACAAGACGAAACGCGGTCACTTGCCGTTGTTCGTAAACCGTTTGGCACACAACACCGTAAGCCGGCTGAGCACACACGGCGCACTGTGCAACTGCGTGTTTCGGTGCGAAAAACCCAATGACCATCGCCAACATGGCAACCGACCGCCAACAGCCCAAGCTGTTCATGGAAATAACCCCTGACAAATTGTTTGAAAAGATAAACGACGCTACCGCCCTCGCGAAAGCGTCCGCCTGAAAAGGCCCTCTTTTACAGTTTTCCTCTAATACTGTTTTCCTCTATCTACAGTGTTGCGGATAAACGTGCGCGCGGCAAATCTTTGGCCAAAAAACTGTCGCTAGCAGACGTTGCAAAAATGCACCAACGTTGCAGAGATTCTGCTGCCAGCGTATCGCATATCTATCACTGCCCAATTCTATTTGAGCAAGCTAGCAACACATCTCAATGGGCGAATATCCCGCAGGAAAGAAAATTGCACCGCGGAGCCGTTACAGCCGGCACAATCGGTACAGCTTTACAGATGGCTGGATTATGAAGGACGTGACACCCGTTGGATGCATTGCCTTGGACTTCGCACGAGAAAGAGAATCCCAGCCATAGCCGCCAGCGCGACAGACGCTGGTTCCGGGACAACCGTTAGAGCAGCAGCACGTTCAGGGACTTCAAAGGTGCCGTACAAAGCGTATTGGACTCCTGCAGAAAATCCTGCCGGGTGGCCTTGGTCGTACCCTTCATCCCACCCATCGGAAAGCCCCTCTTCGGTTCCGACATCAGTGCCTTCTTGATGACCAATTTCGGTACCTTCCGAATAGCCAACTTCGTAAGCTACGGCAAATGCTGCCGGGTAGGTCAGGTCGTAACCTTTCTCGAAACCGATCGGGTACCCTGCTGACTTGCCATCGTCGTAACCTTCATGGAAATAATATGTCGTCAAATCCAGAGCATAGTTCCCAACTGATGCCCATACAGTGAGGTTACCGGATCCTCCACGCGGTTCTCGAAGTGTTAAATTACTCCAATCCCAATCATTCAAACTCACATTTCCGCTGTAGAGATCGACAGCAGACAATATCGCAGCAACCGTTTCAAATGCCCAGGTGTAGCCGTCGGCAAAGCCTTCGTTAACCCCTTCCGCGAACCCTTCATCCAGTCCCAGCGAAAAATGGTTTTCGTACGCCCAATCGTAGGCAGGCCAGTAGGCTTCTTTCCAACCGACATCGTAACCTTCAGTGTGTCCTTCCGAAGTGCCCTCTTCTTCTCCTCGAATTTTTCCAGTGAAAATCCCAGTATCGTAGCCAAACACGTAACCTGAGTCGTAACCCTGATCGTAATTTGGCTGATACTCGGCAGGAACAGCAGCCAACAACGAAGAAGTTCCAGAGACAGCAATCAAAGCGGCTAACAAGATAGGCGTTGAATCAAAGAGCGGTCGATTCATGGAGGGGACTTTCCGTTGGTGAAATGATCCTATGCCTTCTCCTGCGGCTGACGAGCGGATCGCTCCTACGATCACGAGTGCGGCCATTGTATCAAAGTCGAGCCTGTAAATGGGAGAAAAAAAGGTTTACTATTGGTCAACAGACGCTTGGGGGGAAACACACTAATTTCGGTATTCGTAAGGGCTCGTTCCTTCAAGTTGGCAGAAGCGTGCCAAATTTACTCCTCACTCAATTTGCCTATCGATCGTGCAATGGATTAGAATGCTTCCGCATGCTTCCTTTCCTAGTTTGACGAGCTTGTTGTGTCAACAATTTACATCGAAACTTCTATAATTAGTTACGCTACGGCGCGACTTTCAAGCGATCCGCATGTTCTCGTCCGCCAGGATGATGCTAAACGATGGTGGGTGGAATACTCGAATCGATATAGGCTGTTCATTTCACAAGCAGTCCTTGATGAAGCTTCCAAAGGTGATGATAAGGCTGCTCAAGAGCGACTTCGGATGATCGAGAAACTCCCTGTTATTCCCATTACAGACGCTGTCATAAATGTGGCAAAAGAACTATTGGTTCGCTCGTTATTGCCTGAAAAGGCTTCTGTGGACGCGTTACACGTTGCTGCGGCCGCCGTCGGTGGAGTAGAATATCTGTTGACGTTGAACTGTCGGCATATTGCCAATGCTCACATGCTGCCTAAAATTTATCAGGCGCTGGAAGAGATGGGTGTTTCAAAGCCACTAATCTGTACCCCACAAGAGTTTTTCGGAGATGAAGGATGAGCAATCTCGACTGCACTTCTGATCCAATACTAGAAGAACTCCACGCAATACGTCGGCAACTCCACGACGAATGCGGTGGGGACCTAACCAGGCTGGCGAGAGAGATGCGCCAACGTCAGGAATCGTCAGGACACACCGTTGCCTCGGTTCCCGTTACAGGAACCCACGCATCGGAAAAACATTTATGCGGAACCCAAAAAACTGTTCCTGACGATGATTAGGCTGCTATCCTGGCCGGTCTGCGCTACTCCGCGTCGGCGTGATCCTGCAGCAGTTCCCGCGCTTTGGCGAGCAGCGGCTCAGGGATCTCGCCCAGGTCTTTCCAGTCGGATGCTGTTTCCACAAACCGACGAATCGCATCGGTCAGTTCCGGCAAGCGAATGTCTGGATTCTTTTCCAGAAGCGCCTGGGCCGCGTCGAGTGCATTACGCAGAATCGTGTTGCGCTTGTAGGTCTGTAGAGCCGGCGAGGGCTCGCGCGAAACGCTAATGGTCGTCGCGTCGCGGTCGAACATTTCGACCACCGCTTCAACCGCCCGCAGGTTGCCCTGCCGGGCCAAGGCCAACGCAGCATTGAATCGCGCGTCGGGGTAAAGGTCGTCAGCCAACTTTTCTAATTCCGCCACCAACGATTTATCTGAATCGTCTCCCAAAGTAAAAACGCCCAACGCGTAGGCCACTTGCGAGCGTATCAAGTCGTCCTGCTCGTTTGCCAGCTGGATCAGTGTCGCGACCAAGTCGGGATGTTCGAGCCGCCCTGGTGGATCCATCGAGTGGAAAGAATGCGCCAACACGGCCAAGGCATTGATCGCCTCGCGGCGGACGTCGCGCTCGACATCCTTGCTAGCCGCCTTGAGCAACACAGCCAAGCCATTGTCCACGCGGAACTCGCCCAGTACGCGGCACAAAAAGTATCGCAACTCCACCGAGTTGTCGTCCTCGCCGGCGGCATCGATTTCTTCGTCCAGCAATTGGGCCAATTGCGTGGCTAAATCGGTATTCTGCTTGAGCTCCGGGTAACGGGCTTCGATGCGCAGCATATCGGCCAGCTCCTTGGCTTTTTGCCAGCGCGACTGATTCGAGCTGCGCAGCGCCGTGACGATATGCTGGGGGTCTTGCTGCCCACGGGTTGCCAAGGTCGTGACCAGCAGCCAAACCATCACGACAAACAGCACAATCACTGCCGGGACCACGAACAACTGGAGCAGGAATCCCGCATTGGGCGGCTCAACCGGCGGCAATAGCTCGTCAGGTTGAATCGAGCCGCCGTCAGGAATTGACTGCGCGGGAAGCGAATTAGGGTCGACAGGGTTGGAAGACATTGCGGTTCGTGGGAAGATGATGCACTAATTGAACACAAACAGGTTCCTTCCCTCCGCGGGAAGTGTGAAACCCATTTGGCCAGATTAACAGAGTCATGCACTCTGGACGAGGCCCGAAGCCGCACCTGCCCCCTAATTTCTTCCAATGTACTTCTTGCCGCTGACACTTCCGACGCCCGCCGAGAATGTGGCTCTCGACGAAGCACTGCTCGACGCCTGCGAGGCCGGGGAGATTGCCGGCAACGTGCTGCGTGTATGGGAATCACCGGAGGTGTATGTGGTTCTAGGCCGCTCGACAGACCCCAAAGCTGAAGTAAACCTTGCTGCGTGCCAACGCGAGGGAGTGCCCGTGTTTCGCCGCCCCAGCGGCGGCTGCACTGTTGTTGCCGGACCAGGGTGCCTCATGTATGCCGTTGTGCTCGATTTTCAAACGCACCCCCAACTGCGGGCTATCGACGCGGCACACCGCTTCGTCCTGAATCGCTTTGTCGAGGCACTCGCCCCACTGGTGCAAGGCGTGGCCATCGCGGGGATCAGCGACCTGGCGGTCCCCAGTTTCCCAGCCAACGAGGCGGAATCTTCTCCGGGAGAAGGCTTCAAAAAAATATCCGGCAACGCACTCCGCTTGAAACGTAATCATCTACTTTACCATGGCACACTGCTCTATGATTTCCCGCTGGAGCTCTTTGGTCGCCTACTCGCAATGCCCGCACGTCAACCCAACTATCGTTACGATCGAAGCCACGCAGAGTTTGTGACCAATTTGCCATTGAAGCGCGACGAGTTGGAAACGTCACTTGTCAAAATCTGGGGAGCTCACAAGCAACTTACCAATTGGCCGCAAGAACGTCTTGCGCAGTTGGTCGCCGAGAAATATACCTCACACCCATCGCCTTAAGAAACTCAGAACTAAGAAGTGAACCGCCAAAGATGTTAAGAAGGGGCTAGGATCTAGGGGCTGGGAAATTCTGCAATTCGCAATCCGAATTCTGCATTCCCTCGTCCTGCATCCTGCTCCTTTCAACAATTTCCTTGGCGCTCTTGGCGTCCTTGGCGGTTTACGTTTAGCAATAACCAATGGGAGCATTTACCATGCACCGCCGACCCTTGCTGGGAATGCTTGAACATTACACGACCCACTATCCGGGCGAAGTGGAAACGGTCCAACGCATCGAACGATTGGTCCACACCTCGGCCGATTGCTTTAAGCGCACTTGCCGACCGGGGCACATCACCGGTTCGGCTTGGGTATTGTCGCACGATCGACGCCACTGTTTGCTGGTCCACCACCGCAAACTAAATCGCTGGCTACAACCGGGCGGCCACGCCGATGGTCAGGCCGACATCGCCGAGGTTGCGCTGCGCGAAGTCCGCGAAGAGTCCGGACTGCAAGACTTGGAGCTGGTCGGCTCCGAAGAACATCTGATGCCGTTGGACATCGATGTCCATTGTATTCCAGCTCGCACCGATACATCAGGCCACGTCGTGGAAGATGCCCATGAACACCACGACATTCGTTTTTTGGTCGTGGCTGCGGCGGGCCAAAAACTAATCCTCAGCGACGAATCGCACGACCTGCGGTGGTTTACGCATGACGAGGTTCTCGAAGCAACCGACGAAGAAAGCGTGCTGCGCATGCTACGCAAGGCCGGGCCGCTTGGCGGAGAGCCTGTGTAGTTATTGAACCGCAATAAATATCCTTATTTCTAATGGAACAACTTATGTCAAATCTTTCTGATGCCGTTGATGGCCACTACATTGTCTTGGCGGATAGGACCGCCTTACCGCAGCGATGTATTCTCACCAACCAACCTGTGACGGACAATGAATATCGATCGTACGATCTGCCATGGATCCCAGGGTGGGCGAAGGCCTCCATGATATTCTTCCCACTTCTGCTGATTTTTTTGCCCTTTGCGGTGCGTCACCGTTGTCGCATAAAGGCCGGCTTATCGCGATCAATCCATCTTCGCTACTCAATAAGAAAGCTTTCCGTGGGTGTAATTCTCCTGGCAACAATGGTTGCTCCTTTCTGCTTCATGATCGCTGAAAAGGGAAATTATGCTGTGGCATCAGTGGTCCTGTCTCCATTTCTTTTATGGGGAGGCCTTATAGTCGGCATTCTATTTTCTTCCCCGCTTAAAATCATCAAACAAGGACGTGATCTTTTTTGGATCAAAGGATGCTCTCCTGCTTTCTTGGGTAGCCTGGAAAATTCGCTAGAAGTCGAATCCCCAGCAACTGCATGACCAAATGATCAATGGTTGAGTATCTTCTCAACCCGGTAAATGCGTGATATCTTATTGCGATAGATCAATCGCTGGTCACTGCCTTGTAGTGTTGAAGTTGGACTATCAATTGAGGGGAACAAAACCACATGTCTGCTGGATTTGGAACGAAGAAAATCAGCCGCGAAGATCTGCCCGCGGGCCAGGTACTTTGCGAATACTGCACGGCCAAGTGCTGTCGGTACTTCGCCTTGCCGATCGAAACTCCGGAGGACTTCGAGGATTTCGAATACATCCGCTGGTACATGTTGCACGATCGGGCCACAATCTTCAAAGAAGACGACGATTGGTATCTGCTCGTGCATACCAAGTGCAAACATCTGCAAGAAGACAATATGTGCGGCATCTACGATACGCGTCCGCAAATTTGCCGTGATTACACCACCAAAAATTGCGAATACGAAGACGACTGGACCTACGAATTCTACCTGGAGACGGCTGAGCAGGTGGGCGAGTACACCGAAGCAATCATCCAACCCAAAGGCAAGTCGATCCGCAGCCGCAAACCAGAACTTTTGGCCGTGATCTAAAACAAAAGCAGATCATTTCAACCTTCTGCCTTCTAACTTCTTCCTTCTAACCATCAATTATGTCGGACCGCATCACGCCACGCACACTAAAAGGTTTTCGTGATTATCCTCCGGAGAAGATGATTCCGCGCGAGCAGCTCGTCGAGATCGCACGACGTGTGTACCGATCGTTCGGCTTTCGTCCCATGGACACGCCAGCGCTGGAGCATCTGGAGATCCTCACCGGCAAGGGAAGCGACGAAACCGACAAGCAGCTTTATCGGTTTGAAGATCATGGCGGCCGGTCGGTCGGCTTGCGATTCGATCTGACGGTGCCGCTGGCCCGGTTTGTCGCCCAGCACATTCAAGACCTTGGCACACCCTTCAAACGGTATCAGATTGCCAACGTCTGGCGCGGCGAGAACACACAACGTGGTCGCTATCGCGAATTCATGCAGTGCGACTTCGACACGATTGGCACCACTAGCACGACGGCAGACATCGAAACTGTATTGGTCATCAACGCATTGCTCGAAGCCATTGGCTTCGAGCAATTCACAATTCGCGTGAACAATCGTCAGGTGCTTACCGGCTTGCTGGAAAAACTCGACTTGGTCGATCAATCGACGGCTGTGCTGCGAGCCTTGGACAAGTTGCCCAAGATTGGCGCGGAAAAAGTGGCGGCTGAATTGACCTCTACAGCAGGAGCAACTCCACAACAAGCCGATGCCGTGTTGCAGCTTTCGGAGCTTACCGGCAGCAACGCGGAAATCCTCGCCCAACTCGAACCACTAGTTGCTGACAACGAAACGGGCAAACGCGGCTTGGACCAACTTACGGAGTTGACCGAGGCGGTTGCCGCGGCACAAGTCCCCGCCGAGCGACTGAAGCTGGACCTGTCGATTGCCCGAGGACTCGATTATTACACAGGCATGGTCGTGGAAACGTTTCTCGACGAGTTGCCAGGGATCGGTAGCGTTTGCAGCGGTGGCCGATACGACAATTTGGCTGAACTCTACAGCAAACAACGTCACCCGGGCGTTGGGGCTTCGCTGGGACTCGATCGTTTGCTGGCGGCCCTGGAAGAACTCGACCGGCTGGCGGACATCCAAACCTCAGCGCAAGTCTTCCTCCCGTTGTTTATCGCCAAGCGAAGAAACGATTACTTGCATTTGGCAACCCAACTGCGAGCCGCAGGCCTGGATGTAGAACTCTACCCCGAAGCAAAAAAACTCGGCAAGCAGCTTCAATATGCCGATCGACGCGGTTTTCAAGTAGCTGTGATCATCGGGGAAGACGAATTCGCCGCGAACGAGGCCCAACTAAAAAACCTCACCACAGGCGAGAGCCAAACCGTTGCCCTGGACGACGAAGCACTGGCCCTAATCGCTGAAATCCGCCCACTTTTGGGCTCATGAGTGACAACAGGCTGTCACAAAAATGGGCCTATCTGAGATTCCACATTGAATTCTGCCCCATTACCATAGGATGGTTCGGATTGCTGATTTATGATTGCTGAGTGATGAGTTGAGAGGCTATCGCAGTCTGCCATCATTCAGCAATCGGCATTCAGCAATCAGAAATCATAAATATATTCTTCGTGTCCGTCGTGTCTTTGTGGTTCAATCATTCATTGGCATGTCCAATCCCTAAAACCTTCTGTCCTCTGACCTCTCAACTCTCCTCCATGACCAAGCGCAGCAATCACTACGAAGCGGCGTTTGAAAATTACCTGCGGCAGCATCGCGTGGCGTACGTCGCTGTCGACGAGCAGCGGCGCAGTCTTATTGGAAATAGTCTCATCGGGAAAGGTTCTCTTAAGAATCTTGATTTCATCGTCTCGCCCAGCGATTCGGTTTCGCTCCCCGTCGACATCAAAGGGCGACGTTTTCCCTCGGGGCAACGCCACAAACAGTACTGGCGAAACTGGTCGACTTGGGACGACCTGGAAAGTCTCGCACGCTGGCAGGACAAACTGGGAAGTTGTGCGCTGCTGGTGTTTGCTTTTCACGTGGTGGGCCAGCGCTCGCCGGTGGAACCTGCGCGGCTATTCGAATTTCGCGATCGGTCGTACGCGTTTCTTGCAGTTCGCGTGGCAGATTACATCCAGTTCGCACGGCCCCTCTCTGCACGTTGGCAAACAGTTTCTATGCCGAACCGGCTCTTCCGCCAGGCAGCTTTTCCTTTTGACGCAATTCTTGGGGCTCAACCCGAAGCCCACCTCCTGGGTACGAATCAATAATTTTGTCCTAGTTTTTTATAAAACCGCAGAGACACGGAGGGCACAGAGAGAAAATTGAAGAACGTTTTTTTGCACTTGCATTCACGAATCTTCAGATCAGCGAAGATAAGTGCAGATGAGTGTTCTTTTCTCCGTGTCCTCCGTGTCTCTGTGGTAAATCTATTGCTCATAGCACTGCAAATGAGCTATGGCGCAAAGAAAGTAATCCAAACGCCGGTCGACTTTCATGTGCCTTCCGATTAGACTGGAGGTGTTACCATTTCTCATTTCGCAAGGAAAGTCCTGCCATGGCCTGGGGTATCATCCTACTCTGCCTGATTCTCGGCTCACTCAGCGCGCTACGGCCTAGCGGACGCAAGAAAGACTTTAAGCCCGCGAAGCAGGCCGATTGAATGAAGGCGACTTAGCGGCAGAAAATTCTGCTACGCGGCACAGTCGGCGGCGTCCGCTAGATAGGCGATGCCAAAAACTTCCGCGATGGCTTGCACCACGCAGTCTTGTTCCGCGGAACTCAGCTCGGCATAGATGGGCAAACTCAAAACTTCCTCAGCCGCTTTTTCAGTATGGGGCAAGCTGCCAGGTTCATAGCCCAATTCAGAAAAACATTCCTGCAAGTGCAGTGGCACGGGATAGTAAACTGCCGAGCCAATTTTTTGTGCTGCCAAATGACTTTGCAGCTCGTCACGTCTTCCGTCTGGTACACGAATCGTGTACTGGTTCCACGCGCTCTGGCAATGTTCCGCCTCGCCGGGAATCCCCAACGCATCATGCAAACCAATTCGGTTGAATTCTTCAAAGTATCGCATAGCATTGTGCTTTCGACCCGCTGCCGAAGCATCCAGGTGTCGAATTTTCACGTTCAGCACAGCAGCCTGCAGCGTGTCGAGCCGACTATTCACACCAACCACGTGGTGATGGTAGCGAGGATGTTGTCCGTGATCTCGCAAAATGCGCAGCCGGTCGGCCAACTGCTGGTCGTCGGTCGTAATCATCCCACCGTCACCGAAACCACCGAGGTTCTTGGTCGGGTAAAAGGAAAAACATCCCAACTTGCCGAGTGAACCAGACCGCTGGCCTTGGTACTCAGCGCCAATCGCTTGCGCGGCATCTTCGACGATTGGCAACTCGCCTGCGACGGCGGTCAAACCTTGCATGTCGACCGCCTGTCCGAAAAGATGCACGGGAATGATCGCTTTGGTGGCGGGCGAAATCTTTCGTGCCACGTCCGTTGGGTCAATATTGAACGTTTCAGGCAAGATGTCGGCAAACACCGGCTTCGCGCCGAGCCGCCAAACCGCCCCTGCCGTGGCAAAAAACGTAAAACTGGGAATGATCACTTCGTCACCCGGCCCCACGTCAAGGGCCATTAGCGACAGCAACAGCGCGTCGCTCCCCGAAGCACAGCCGACCGCATGCTTCGATCCACAATAGTCGGCCATCGCCGATTCCAATTCCCGACAAGCGGGGCCGTGGACAAAAGCTCCGCTACGGCATACGTCTGCTATCGCCGCGTCGATTTCCGCTCGCAACGGCTCGTTCTGACGGTTGACGTCGAGCATCGGGACAGGCATTGTGCCACAACATTGTGGATCGGCGGTACTATTGGACATGGGGTTTCCTAACGCAAGACAGGGTATGAATCCTGCGAAGAATAGCAATTTCCCCCGGCTGGGCAAGCTCAGTACGCGACTGTAACTGGACTAGATTTCACCACAGAGTCACGGAGAACACTGAGAAATAGAAGGGTACTGGGAAAAGAATTTTCTTCTTTCCTCCTATTCCTAGTTTTCTTCATCCCTAATTCAGTATCTCCGTGTTCTCCGTGACTCTGTGGTTAAAAATCCAAGCTAGCATCAGAATCTGCCAGCACCGAAGGGTTAGCGCAGCGGGAAGAGCCCCGCCTTGTCGGCGTTTTCGGAGATCAGCCGCCGCATGGCCCCTTCTTGATTCTCGAGTGCCCGCGCGGCCGATGCACGCACCCGCCGGTCGGCAATGCCTTGGGCAAACCAGGGAGCGTCGGTTTTTATTTTTTGTGTGAGTTGCAAGTCAACTTGCGTTTGCTCGCCTTCTCGCTTCAAACTGGTGGTCATCGCGTAGCCTTGCAATCGCTCCGAACCTTCTTTCATGTTTGTTACTGAAAGAATCGCGTCGGGGTCGATCGTTACCTGCTGATCGAGCGTAATCACTTCCTCGCCGATGTACTCGTCAAGCGTGCGAACCTGCAATGTGCCGTGGAGCTCCAACTTCCAGTCGGGTTTGCTCGACAGCATGTTTTTCAGCAGCGCTTCGCCCAGTTTTTCGCCGCCCGGGTCGACGTCGCCCCCTTCCCACTGCTGTTCGACAAACTCGCTATCGCCACCCATCGTGACGATCTCTTTGGCGGCATTGGTGCGAACCATAATCTTGCGGACGTTGGTAAAATTGTCGTCGATCGTAAAACTACGGTTGGCCGTTTGCTCCGTCGTGTATTCGCCCCCGACGATGGTGCTGATGACAAGAATGGCCAACACGATCGCGAGTGGGATAGCAATTTTAGGCCAGAGTGGTTTTCTAGGGGGTGCGTGTAAATCTTCCATCACAGGTTCACCTATCATTCAAAAGCGGTTGGGACATTTATGCCTGTTTGACCACGCGCAACAGGGCAATAAAGATGATCGCACCCACCGTGGCGGTGACCAGGTTGCCGAGAAGTCCTGTCGACGAAAGCCCCAGCAACCCAAACACGAATCCGCCCACCACCGCGCCGATCACACCAAGCACCAGGTCTCCCAATAAACCGAATCCGCCCCCCTTCATGAACTGACCGGCCAGCCACCCTGCCACAATCCCGATCAAAATGAAGTAAACGAAATTCATGATGGCTATCCAACAAAGTTACTCAACGAAGACAAAATAATAGAGCCAGCGGGCCACCAGTAGGCTGAAGACATTGCAAACCAGCGTCATTGGCAGCCGCCAGTCGACATGCGTTTTTCCAGGCAACGGTTTCCAAAGTTCATGATACACGATCAGGGCGATGGAATACATGTTCAACAGTGGCGGCAATAAGATGATACCGATCACTGCCGCACGAAATGCCCTGGTCAGCGGCGGCGTGACGGGCGGCGCTTCTGAGTATGGTTCATAGTCATCATCATCGTCGGTGTCGTCATACTCATCGTAGTCGTCATCCGCCCAATCCTCGCCCAACCAATCCTCTTCGTCGTCTGCCGATTCGTCACGCGTCTCACGGTGGTCGCTCACTTCGGCAAGCACGCGCTTGGCATGTTCGAGATCTCGCTGCTTGACCGACAATTCAGCACCGATCAAGCTCGAACCGACGTGATTCATCCAATTCGCCGTCTCAGCATTTTCAACACGCGCAACAATCCCCGCCTGCTCTAACCGAGCCAGCGCCAACGAAGCTTCCAACGGCGTCCCAAACCGAGCAATCGTCACCAAATTGTCGCGAAAGTCGTATTCGGACATGGGGTGCTCTCAACCGTCCCACTCAGACATTGCTCTTTCGAGCTTTGGGAGTACGTCTCTAAGCGCAGTATCTCCCCATTCCACTAGAACGTTATCTCTATCCCAGTCAGGATTCTTGTTTCCGTGGACTAAACTGCAACGTACTTGATAAACAAGAACCATTATCGAAGCTAATCTGTGTGATGAAGGCTGCGTGGTATCTTTCGCTTTTTTGACCTCCTCGAAAGACTTTTTACGAAATTCTTCGTTGCTGGACTCGTACCGAGTATTTCCAGGTGGAGGATCCGGAATATCCTCAGTAAGTTTGTCGATCCATTCTTTATCTACACATTCTGCCATGAATTTAGTGATTGTGCTTCGAACTCTGTTTCGCTCTTGCCCCCTCGATACATTGTAAAGTGCGTTGAAAGCAACCCAGTGCCTGTGAAAACTGCTCCAGACTTCATCATCATGGTTGCGAAGCCTTTCTGAACATTCAGCTTGATAGTGGGGGTTGTACGTCCTGCCTGGCATGGGAACGTCTCCTCTTGTATGTTTCCCAAGGTAGTTGATTTAGGCATCTCGAACTTAGCCCACACCTTCACATGTTGGCTCGCGAACGTAGAACCTCCGCTCGGGCTCGACAGAGGGGGCCGCCCCTCGCGCCTCTGCCCTCACATCAGCC